>CP070813.1:653498-708577 GCA_020344055.1 Candidatus Zixiibacteriota bacterium
ATCGCCGATCCCTTAGTCGAAGCCATAGCCGATTCCACCGGCGGTGCGATTAATCTCTACAATGAGATAAGTAAATATATGGGTCTTGAGCCTTGTCCGTTTGCTCCTGGTGGATTGCTTCAAATGTACGATCCCATAGCCGATGTAGTTAAATTTGAAGTCGTCTCTACCGAAGACGGGGCAGGAGTTGATATTTATGATGAAATCGGCAAGTATATGGGATTAGATCCTTCACCATTCACGCCCGGCGGCCTTCTCAGAATGTATGATCCGGTGGCCGATGCCGTAAAGTTTGAAGTAAGTTCTACAGAGGATGGGGCCGGTATCGATATTTATGACGAAATAGGCAAGTATATGGGCTTCGATCCAACACCTTTTACACCGGGCGGATATTTATATATGATCGAATCCACCGGTTTTGTCATTGATACCAATATAACGATGGGATCGGACGGTTACATTCAGGTAGAAAATGGCGTTACCATCGGACCCAATACCAATACCGGAGAACATACCCTGGTTATGGGCGAAGGAACCAGCGCATCCGGCAATAACTCCTTCGCGGGCGGCAGACATGCGCAGGCCGATCATAATAACAGTTTTGTCTGGTCCGATCTACCCATCGGACCGTCAGTAGTACCCCTGCAGACCTCTTCCGATAATCAATTTCTGGTCAGGTCCGCGGGTGGAATCAAATTTTATACCAACGCCAATCTTACATCCGGCGTGGAGCTAACTCCCGGCTCCTCTTCATGGTCTTCAATAACAATTCTCGACGGCATCCGCAATCTGCGCCCGGTCGACGGAGCTGATATACTGAACAAAATCGAACAACTTCCCATAAATCGTTACAGCTTCAAATCGGAAGACGAAAACGTCGAACATATCGGCCCTATGGCCGATGATTTCCACAATCTTTTCGGCGTGGGAGTGGATAACCAGCATATCGATATGCTCGATCCTTCCGGTATCGCATTAGCCGGGATTAAAGAATTAATTAAGGAAAATAAACAGCTTAAAAATATTGTTAAGGAATTAAGAGATGAAATTGAAAAACTGAAAACCAAAACCAATTAATGGCAGCAAGAGAATGTAGGTCGGGTTCCGACCCCGCTTTAGCGGGGGAGAAACCCGACATCAGGATTAATAGGAAAATTAAATGAAAGGAAAATAAATACAAACTAAAAATCCAAAATCTCAACCTATTTAAAGGGAGGAAGTAATGCGAAGCAAAGCTACAACCGTGATCCTGACAGCTTTGATTTTCGCAACCGTGACCTTAACAGCTTCAGCGCAAATCCCGCTGAACATGAGCTACCAGGCCCGCCTGGCCGACAACGCCGGCAACCCGGTGCCCGACAGCAGCTACGATATGGAATTCCGATTCTACTCGGATTCCACCGGCGGCGTTCCGGTCTGGACCGAGTCGTTTTTCGATGTCTTCACCGATAACGGCTTTTTTGATGTTTTTCTCGAGATGGATCTCGATAATCTGGATGGGCCGCTCTTCTTGGAGATAATGGTAGGCGACGAAATCATGTCACCGCGAGCCCCGTTGGCATCAGTGCCCTTCAGCGCCATCTCGCAAAGAGTGCAGGGGGATATCATTACCAATGAAGGGTATATGGTGTTAACAAACGCTGACGGCGATTCATCTTTCAGCATTCTATCGGACGCTGGAACTGATATTATCAGCGTCAAGATGGCGCACCCGCCCGAACAACCCGCTTTCGAATTGATTTCTAACGGTGTCGATGACCAAATAAGTATGAAAATGGCTCATCCCCCGGAAGGACCGGGGATTAATGTTATGGCTGATGGTATAGCCAATTCTATTAATTTCAGATTGATCCATCCCCCGGAAATGCCTTCAATTGAAATGTCTGCCGATGCCGCACAGTCATCTTTTAAAATGATGGACCCCACCGATGAAAAAGTAGGCTTTGACGTATTCGTCGGGGGCGAGGGAAACTCCATGAAACTTATGGATCCCTCTGATGAAATAGTGCCTCTGGTAGAGCTATCGGCCCTTAACACCGAAAGTTCTATGAAGTTAATGGATCCCACCGATGAAAAGGTGGGCTTCGACGTATTTATAGGGGCGGCAGGAAATTCTCTGAAACTTATAGACCCCGATAATGATAGCGTATCCGCAATTGAAATGTCCGCCGACGCGGCCAAGTCATCATTCAAAATGATGGATCCCGGCGATGAGAAGGTGGGCTTTGACGTATTCGTCGGAGGAGAAGGTAACTCCATGAAACTTATGGATCCTACTGATGAAATAGTGCCTTTGGTAGAGATGAATGGCGGAATCGGCGGGGAAGCTAACTTTAGAATGTTCAATCCCCAGCCCGAACCGCCTGAACCGCTTCTGGAAATGAATACAGATCAATACGGCGCCACTTTCGCCATGACCGCCCCGCAGGCTGCCGGCCCCGGTGATCAGATCACCGATCCCCTTTTCGAGGTTACGGCCGATTCCACAGGCGGTGCCATTAATTTATACGATAATATCGGTAGATACATGGGCCTTGAGCCCATGCCGTTTACTCCCGGCGGCATATTTAGAATGTATAGTCCCCTATCGGATGCCGTGAAATTTGAAGTCTATACTAGCGCGGATGGGGGTGGCGTCGGTCTATATGACGATATAGGAAAATACATGGGCTTTGAGCCCAGCCCCTTCGTTCCCGGCGGTTTTGTTTACCTGATCGATCCCTCTTCCGGAGATACGACCATATCTTTAGATACGCATGGTTATATCCAGGTCGATAAAGGTATCACTTTGGGCCCCAACACGAATAACGGAGAACGTAATCTGGTCGCCGGTACAGGCAATACAGTTAACGGCTGGTATAATGTTGTGAGCGGATACGGTTCTCAGTGCGATTACAACAATAACTTCATATGGTCCGATTACCCGGTCGGGCCGTCAGTAATACCGGTGCAGTCATCAGGCAACAACCAGTTCCTGGTCAGGGCCACCGGTGCGGTAAAATTCTATACCAACGCCAATCTCACATCCGGCGTTCAACTGACCCCTGGCGCCACCTCCTGGTCTTCCATAACGACTCTCGACGGCGTGCGCAACCTCCGGCCTGTTGACGGAGGGGAGATATTAAATAAAATCGAACAGCTTCCTATCAACCGCTACAGCTACAAATCTGAGGATGAGTCCGTCGAGCATGTCGGCCCCATGGCCTACGATTTTCACAATCAGTTTGGAATCGGCGTTGATGACGAACATATCTCCGCTCAGGATCAATCCGGTATCGCCTTAGCGGGAATGAAAGAAATGATAAATATTATAAACGAACTTAAAGACAAAAACGCCGAACTCGAAAGGAGGATCGCCGAACTGGAGGGAACACGGTAGAAAATGTAGGTCGGGTTCCGACCCCGCTTTAGCGGGGGAGAAACCCGACGCTCAGCTAAATTTAGAGAATTTAAACTTCAACTAAAGGAGAGTGAGAATGGGAAAGCGAAACTGCGTAATTGCGATGCTTGCTTCTTTGATCTTGCTTTTCGCAGGATTCGCGACAGCATCGACCGTAATCAACTATCAGGGTCTTTTGACCGACGCCTCCAGCAATCCCGTGCCGGATGATACCTACCAGATAATATTCAGCATCTGGGATGCTCCAACCCTCGGAAATCAACTCTGGACAGAGCCGCATCCCGCCGTACAGACAACAAACGGCCATTTCAGCGTGGAGTTGGGAAGCATCGATCCCATCAACCTGGATGATCTCGGTTCCGCGGCATTATACCTGCAGATGCAGGTGGAAACAGAACCCCCCATGGATCCCCGTATACAATTGAACTGGGTACCCTATGGAGCAGTTTCCCAGAGAGTATTGGGCGATGTGGTAACCGACGAGGGCTCGTTGACTATCCAGTTGCCGGAATCCGAACAACTGCCATACATAAACATGAACGTCGATTCTGCGCAGGCCAACGTTATGTTATCGCCGGGTTATCCCGATGGTCCCGGGATTAATATGGTGTTGACGGAGACACTGGAAGGCATGGGCGCGGAACTGACATTGCGGGGAGAGAATGGCAGTACAAACGTAGGAATGGGTGCCGGGCCCGGAGACAGCTTTTTTGATGTTATGTATACCATACCGCTTGCAGTGGATATGAGAGGTGTTGAGATTTTAGCCGACTCCTCTGATGCCAGCGTTTCTATCAAGCGCGAACTCCCTGATGCCGAACCGCCGTTTACGCTCTTTGAGGCTTCCGCGAACGATGCCATGACGCAGCTGAATATGAGAGGCCTGAGCCTTATGGATGGCCCTGCGGTAAACATGCAAGTTACACTCACAACAGAAGCCTATGATGCCGGCATGGCCTTTATCGGCGCGGAAGGCGGACCGACCCTGAAAGCCGGAGCCGATCCCGACTCCGCCGGGATAATAATTATTGGGGGAACGCCAACAGATGGCAACAAATCGATAAATTTGCAGGCCAATACTGGCGAGGCCGGGATAATAGTCATCGATTCACAGCCTACCGGCGAGGAAAAATCGATCAATATAGGAACCAGTACCGATGAGGCCGGGATAATAGTCATCGATTCCAAACCGACTGGCGAGGTCAAAACGGTCAATCTGGAAACCAGTACCGATAATGCCGGGATTATTATCATCGATTCCAAACCAACCGGCGAAGAGAAATCGATTAACCTGGAAACCGATATCAGTACTGCCGGGATAATAGTTATCGATTCACAGCCTACCGGCGAGGAAAAATCGGTCAATATAGGAACCAGTACTGATAATGCCGGGATAATTGTCATTGATTCAAAGCCCACGGGCGACAGCGCCATAGTCGAGATGACCGCAAATAACGGTGCCGATTTGACCATTAATTTCACCCAACCTCTAGATAATCAGGCCCATGGAGTGGGATTGGCCGCCAATTCCGGTCTGGCGGATGTTAACGTTTATTTCGCCGAACCCCTCGATGAGGGCAGACACGGCGTCCAGATTTTCTCCGACAGCACGGGCGGGAATATAAATGTTTATCAGGAACTGGCGGAAGGAGAAGAGATAGGTACTCCCATGTTTTCCGTCAGCGGATCGCCGGATACCGGCGTGAGCGCCAGGATTTTCAATCCTCTGTTGGAACCCCCCGGCCGCGATCCAATGATTGAGATGAGGACCGCACCTGGCAACAACGCCAGTTTCGTAATGTTCCAGCCTCAACCCGAACCGCCCGGAAATCTACACGAGGCCATCATGATGGAGACCAGTTATAACGGCAGCAGAGCTCTCGGCGCAAGCGTCAAGATGTTCCAGCCACAGCCGGAACCCCCCGGAATTCCGGCCGCGATACAGATGGCCGCGCAGACAAACAATACATTTTTTGATGTTTTCAAATATACCCAGGATCCCATGGGTGGAATGGACAGCAGCGGAATGCATATGACCGCCGATTCCAGCGAAATTTCTATGGAGCTATTGCAGGGCGCCAATACCTGGGTGAAATTGTTCGCCAACGAGGACGGCGGAGGTATAAAATTTTTCGATGACGGTTCTGAATATATGGGCGTCGAACCCAGTCCCTTTTACAACGCCGGCGATATGAAAATGTATGATTCCACTCAAGCGACGTCCATCATTGTATCGTCGCTGGGCATGGTATCAATAGGTACGGGAGTGATGGGGAATATCCTCACAATTGCCCGTGGTGCCTCCACTTTTCCCATCGCCGACGCCTGGACATTGTATAGCTCGAGAAGATGGAAAAGAAAAATCGAGCCGATCGAGGGATCGCTGGATAAGGTTATGAACCTGCGCGGTGTCTCCTTCGAATGGAAGGACAGCGGCAAGGAGGATATCGGCCTGATAGCCGAGGAAGTGGCGGAAGTTGTACCTCAAGTTGTCGCTTACGAGGAAAACGGCGAGGACGCTCAATCGGTCGATTACGCCCGCCTGGTGGCGCTTTTGATAGAAGCTACAAAAGAGCAACAGAAAGAGATAGAGGAACTGAAGGCAGAAGTAGACGAACTGCGAGACAGAATTAGATGAAAAAAACTTTGAAAAAATGTTTGCAAAATAGATCGAAATGTGTATTTTTAAAAAAGAGAGAGGAGAATAGATGAAGATCATCAATATCGTACTCTTGATATTTTTGATGACATCGTTTGCCATAGCCCAGAATTACCAGATCGATTGGTACGTCATAGCCTCGGGCGGGGGAGAGATGTCATCGACCAACTACAGCGTCAACGGCACCGCCGGGCAGCCGATTACAGGGAGCTCATCATCGCCCAGTTACATCGTTGAATCGGGATACTGGGTAGGTGCCGGTGCACCAGCGGGATGCGATTATACGGTCGGCGATGTCAACGGCAGCGACAGCTATAACGGCCTCGATATCACCTATGGCGTCAACTACTTCAAGGGCGGTCCCGATCCCATGTGCCCGTACGGTTCCTGTCCTATTCCCCCCTGCGACGTTTTCTACTACTGCGGTGATGTTAACGCCAGCTGCAGCTACAACGGTCTGGATATAACCTACGGCGTAAACTATTTCAAAGGCGGCCCCGGACCGCTGCCCTGCGGCGATTGTCCCCCCAGCGGGTTGATAGTTACATCGGTACCGGGTGAAGTCATCAAATCCCCGGCTGTCTTAAATGTGAAGCCGAAAGTGAAGGTCAAAGAAAAAGAAGAACTGAAAAGATAATAAATCGCAGAATTCAGATTGTCTTTTTGAAAGGGATTGCGACAGGCAGTCCCTTTATTTGTTAATATAGACATTTTAATATCTTTTTTATTGACAATTTCTGCTGGTATTTTTAATTGGGTATTAGATTCTGCTTCTTTGATATTTGCACCTCAGGCATTAAATTGACCCGATAACTAAACTGGCTTCGTATTCCGGTTACGAATATTCGGAAACAATTCATGCGTAAACGAAAGGAGGATGTCGAATATCTATCTTATTGATTTGTTGGTTGTCAGATACATCCCGAGATTTTTGCTGTTCAATTTGACAACTTGAGCAAACTACCAAACCTAACTGAGGAGCGATAATGAGAAGTATATTCAGCACATCTGTAACTTGGATATTTATAATTCTGGGTGCATCAGTCATGCTATCAACGTACCTGATGGCCGGAAGTCTGGGAAATAGCGGTGATGGCAATATTATTACTTCCGTCCCTCGCGATATGACATACCAGGGCATCCTCAAAGACTCGGCCGGCGACCCGGTGACGGACACAACAGTTAACGCTACTTTCAGGATCTACGATGACGAATTTGCGGGTACCATGGAATGGAGCCAGGGGATGGCGATAACGACCGACGATGCGGGCGTTTTTGACGTGACTTTAGATAACCTCAACATTCCTTTTGATGAGGATTACTGGCTGGAAATACAGATTGATACTGAACCTGGCCCCATGACGCCGCGGCAGAAGGTGACTCTCTCAGGGTACGCTGCCAGAACCGATACCAGCGATTATGCTCTTAATGCCGGCACCGATTCCGACTGGATGATTTCCGGCAGTGACATGTACTCCGGCGTTTCCGGCAATGTTGGTATAGGAATAGACAGTCCAGTATACAAGCTTCATGTTATTGGCAACTTCAGGGCGAATACGGTTAATACCGGACAGGGAGATAATCAACTTTACGACATGAACCAGAATGTTACCACCAGCAGCAGCCCCACGTTTGCGACGGTTAATACCGGGCAGGGAAATAATGAACTTTATGCCATGAACCAGCACGTTCAAACCTCGGATAACCCCAGTTTTAATAATCTCAGTTTAAACAGGGCATACATTTCGGATTACGGCTATGCTCTCGGCGGATTTCATGTCGGCGGTACTGCGGACCCCGGTACCGATAATCTGATCGTTGATGGCAATCTCGGCGTGGGGACAACGCCTTCGGATATGCTCGATGTAAATGGTGACATAAGAGTCAGAGGGGCCGATATAAAAGACGCCGGAGGTACGACCAGGATATCATTATACGATGACGGCAGTCTTCATCTCAAGGAAGACGGTGGTTCGACATCGCTTACGGTCGATACCAACGGCGAGGTCGGTATCGGCACAACCTCCCCCTCATACCCGCTTCATGTTAGCACTTCTGCAAGTCGGGCCGGTAATTTCACATCCAGTTACCCGAGTACTTCAAACCATACCGTTCACGCGGAAGTTACAGCGACAGGAAATTATGACGCCAGAGCTGTTTACGGTAAGTCCACACCTGCGGACTACTACGGATTTGGTGGATATTTCGAAGGCGGCTATATGGGAGTACGCGGGATAGTATCCGCAACTGGTAGCAATTTTTATTATGGCGTGCGCGGTTCTTCTACTGGCACAGGAGCAGGAACCAATTACGGTGTTTATGGTTATGGATACAGCTCTGCCGGAACCAGCTACGGCGTGTATTATTCAGGCGGTCTTGCCGGTACCGGTACCAAAAGCTGTATTGTGAAAACCTCTCAAGGCCCCACGCTTCTCTATTGCCAGGAATCCCCCGAAAACTGGTTTGAGGATTTCGGCGAAGGTCAACTGCAGAACGGCCGGGCACATATCGATCTTGACGCACTCTTTCTTGAAACGGTGACCATAAACGACACTCATCCCATGAAGGTGTTCGTACAATTGGAGGGCGACTGCAATGGCGTTTATGTGTCCAAGGGATCAACAGGATTTGACGTAATCGAGCTGAATAAAGGTACAAGTAATGCTCCATTTTCCTATCGTGTCGTCGCCAAACGTCAGGGATTTGAGGATAGACGCCTTGATTACACCGCCGCCGGGGAAAATGATCCCTATCTTTACCCCGAAAAAGCCGCAGAATTCGATAAAAAGGAAACGCAATGATGGGGGCTGATATGACTATCTTAAGGATATTGATTGCGTTTATTCTACTATCGTCGATAGCTTACGCCCAGAATTTCGAGATCGACTGGTATGTTATGGCCTCCGGCGGGGGAGAGATGTCATCAACTGGTTTCTCTATCAATGGCACTATCGGTCAACCGATAATCGGCGAATCCTCGTCGGCAGGCTACACCATTGAATCCGGTTTCTGGGTGGGAGCCGGCGGTATCGCATGTGAGTATGCAGTCGGCGACGTTAACTGGAGCGGCAGTTTCAACGGCCTCGATATCACCTATGGAGTGGCGTATCTGAAAGGCGGCAATCCTCCTTTATGCGAACCATGCGCCTTATGCCCCGATTGGTATTATTGCGGCGATGTTAACGCCAGCTGCTCCTACAATGGACTTGATATTACCTATGGAGTAAGTTACCTCAAAGGCGGCCCGGCTCTCATGCCCTGCGACGACTGCCCGCCTGCCGGCTGGACCGTCGCCTCTACGCCCGGCAGGATCGCGAAACCGGCTTCGATTTTAAACGTGAGACAAAAACCTCGATAACCGGAAATGCAAATAGCCACGAGAAACACCGATAATAGATTGTAAATGCGGATTTCAGGTATGTTTCTTTTTAAAGGGACTGCGACGCGCAGTCCCTTTTTTACTCAGTTCGTATTTTAATGATAGTCAATTACGGTCTATAGCAAAACAGGCTGATTTCCTCCTCCACGTCGGGGTATCCGAATAAGGTTGACCTAACGGCTGTTTCAATAAAATTCGGATCGTTATGGCCATCCGGAATATCCTCGTAACGAATTCTATATTGCGTATAGGCCCAGCCGTGATCATCCGTGTAAACCGAAGTGGGCCCGCAGATCTCTCCCGCCACCAATGCCCTAAATACAATCCGCCCGCCGCCAATGGGATTATCAAAAACGTTTGTTAATCGGCAGGCGACAATCGAGGTATCGTAAGCACCCGGCTGCTCCGCCCAGAGTTTTTCCGGAAAAGCGTTTAATCCCAGGTCGGGCCGATAAATGGGCAGTAATATTGTAAGTGTATCGGCGACCGAAACACACGAGACGACCAATTGAACCTCCTGCAAAGCATTTTCCGCCGGATATACTAGCTTCGCCAATGCAGCTCCGTTTTCATTAGTATAGGCGGTATGATTGATAGAAGCCAGACTTTCCGGGGCTACCTGGAAACGCACCTCCAACCGCGCACCCGGGTAGGGGTAACCGTAAAAATCCATAGGTACTGCACATACCAATAGTTCGCATGAAAATCCGATCGTATCCATAATGCCATACACAACCATTATATAGTAAGGAGGCCTGAGACCGATATCGCCATATTCCGGCGGGTATTGAGGATCCGGAACCTCAGATAGGCTATTTGAATTCGCGATGTCATTGTCAGTGATTATTCGATCAACTACAGCCCGGTCGCCGGAGCAGTTTATCAGAATAATTATAGCGATCAACAAAGTTGACAATAAGCTCATTTTCATGTTCCCTCCCTTTTAATCAGGGTACCTATATATAAAGCAAAACAAATCTGATCCATTAATCAATCCATTTTTTTATATAATTCGTATTATATCAACCGAATCGGGGAAAGCCCATTTTGCTTGATTTTTCGTGAATTATTATTATTTTTTAAATGTGTTCGCGTTAAATTCTATCCCCGCTCGGCTCATGGATGGGAAATAGGGCGATGAAACGCCTTCGGCGCATCACCGTTACATTATCCCTGTTCCTGCTTATTATTTCCATTAACGGGAAAACCCGGGAATACAATATCGTCGATTCCTGGAACTTCTCCAGCAGAATCCTGACCAACGAAACCATAGAGGAGATGATCGATTCGGTTTCGGCAGATATCATATTGGCCAATGTCGATACCCTGGCGGGCTTCTATACCCGCCATACCAACTCCGATACCATATCCTCAATTATCGGCGTAGGGGCCGCCCGGCGCTGGGTCTATGATAAGTTTGATGCCTATGCCAACGATTCCGCTACTTATGATCTCCAGCCCGGTTACTTTACATTCAATGCTAACGTATGCGGAATTTACGGGGAACACCGCAATATGCTCGCCACTTTGCCCGGGACTCTTACTCCCGATCGACACTTTTTAACCATGGGGCATATCGATAGCCGCACCAACAACGTCTGCGACGCGACGTCGTTTTCCCCGTCCGCAAATGACGACGGAAGCGGTACCGCAATCGCTATGGAAATAGCGCGAATTATGAGCCGATATCCTTTTGAATCGACTGTCATAGTCATGGTTGTCACCGGCGAGGATCAGGGACTTTACGGCAGCACTGCCTACGCGCAATGGGCCCAGTCTCAAGCCATGTATATCGGCGCGGTCATCACCAACGACGTGGTGGGCAATATCGAGGGTTGCGAAAACCCGGCCTGCCCGCCCGGCGAACCGGTTATCGTAGACAGCACTTCAGTAAGGCATTTTTCGGGGACGCCGGAAACCGGGATTTCACGCCAGCTGACAAGATATATGAAATTGAAAGCTATGGAATATTTACAGGGATTTACCGTTAATCTTATTCCGGCGCTGGATCGACCGGGCCGTTCCGGCGATCATGTGCCATTTTACAACCGCGGCTATGCCGCCGCCCGGTTCACGGAAGCTCACGAAAACGGTGACGGAAGCGGAAACAACGGCAGACAGCATAACGCCCACGATACCGTGTCCTATTACAATACCAATCCCGGCTATATGGCCAATATCGCCCGGTTAAATATCGCCGGAATAGCCAGCCTCGCCCTGGCACCCGCGCCGCCGGGCTACCTTCAGGCCGAGAATGCCGGTAACGGTACCAGCGTTGTCCTTACCTGGCCCAATACCCAGACAGAACCCGACTTCGCTGGCTATAGAATCGCTGTCCGTCCCCAGGGTGAGCTCTTTTACACCGATGTTGTGGACGCCGGAAACGTAAACCAATTTATTCTGGATAGCCTTACCGAAGGCCAGCTCGTTTACCTGAGTATATCCGCATACGATTTGGACGATAACGAATCGGTGTTCTCGGAGGAGATCTCCTTTACACCCTCCAGTATCCCCTCGGCCCCGGCCGGATTTGAAACCGAATCTCAACAAACCGGCATACAGCTTACCTGGATTCCAAATACTGAACTGGACATCGATGCCTACAATGTCTATCGTTATGCCCCCGGCCAGACCAATCCGCAATTAATACAGATTGTCCCGCATCCCACCTCGTCTTATTTTGATAATACCGTTCTGCCGCATAATCTTTACACCTACAAAATAACCGCCATTGACTACCTTGAAAACGAAAGCGTGTTTTCGGAACCCGGTTACGGGCAGCTCGCTACCCATGATCTCGGGATATTGCTAATTGACGGCACAATAGACGGTTCAGGTGGGCCACTTCAACCAACGGATGAAGAGGTTGACGATTATTACGCGACCATAGTCGAGGTTTTCAATGTCGGCGGAAACTGGGATGTCGCCGACAGTACCCTCGTCGATGTTTTAATTCAGGACGCTCATCTTGCCCCGTTTTCGGTCGCGTTCTATCACAGCGATAGGGTAAACGCTTCCCATATTCAAGATACAACGGCATTAAAGAAATACCTCGATAACGGGGGCAAGCTCTTATTAAGCGGCTGGAATCTGGCGGGCAGCTTCGCCGGGGTGGTCGATACTTTCCATACTTTTCCTCACGGCAGCTTTTTCAGGGAGTATATTAAAACCGATTCCCTGGGTGTGTCTCGGCCCGCCAATCAGGATTTCATCAGCGCGCCGTCGCTGCTCCCGTCATTCTATCCCGATCTGACCGTCGATAGCGTGAAAGTGCCGATATTCGACCATCATCTATTTAAAATGGACGCCTTATTAAGCCCGCTGGTCGATGAACCTGTCACCGAAAGGCTTTACACCTACAATTCGTCCTTCGGTGGGAGTTTCAGGTTGCATGGCGAACCGGTCGGCTTCAGATATCTGGGCCAGGATTTTGGCATAATCGTATTTGACGTTCCCCTGTTTTTCCTAAACCAGCAGCCGGCCATATCGGGCGCAAGACAGGCCCTGTTGGATCTGGGCGAAGCATACGTAGGTGTTTATGATGATGATCAATTGGATACCCCTACCGCAAACGTCATTCTCAACGCCTACCCGAATCCTTTTAATTCAAGCGTCACAATTGCTTACGAGGCTTCTGCCAATACCTCGATAAATATATCGATATATAATCTCCTGGGGCAGGAAATCGAGGTTCTGGAGGCGGGTGTTACCCGACCGGGCCAGCATCGGTTGATCTGGCGGGCAGATAATTATCCTTCCGGCATCTACTTTTGCAGATTGAGCGTAAAAGGCGGTTCCGAGACGATCAGGTTGATACTGTTAAAGTAGCGCGATTTTATCCGATAATTAATATAAGTTATGGTAATTGGGATAGTTATCCCAATTATCTTAATTTATGAAATCAAAAGACAATTCTAAATAAAAGGGAGGAATCATGGCGGTAATGATGGAGGTCCTTGAGTGGGTAGACATGTCCGGTAGCGATATGATTCATCGCCTGCCGGAACAGGGTTCGCTCGATATCAAGGCGGGCGCTCAGCTCATCGTAAGAGAATCGCAATCGGCGGTATTTTTCAAATCGGGAAAGGGGTATGATGTACTGGGTCCCGGACGGCATACATTGTCATCGCTTAATATCCCCATTCTTACCCGGGCATTATCGCTTCCCTGGGGATTCAAATCGCCCATCAGGTGCGAGGTCTATTTTATAAATCATAAGGTATTTACCAATCTCAAATGGGGGACCCGCGATCCGGTCGCCTTCCGCGATAAAGAGCTGGGCCTGGTCAGGTTGCGGGGTTATGGCGTTTATACGTGCAGAATAGTGGAGCCCCTGGTTTTCATCAATAGCATCGTGGGTCGCGAGGCCGCCTACACCACCGACGACATCTCCAGCTACCTCCGGGATGTCATCGTGGCGCGCATTAACGATCTGTTCGGAGAGAAGCTTGAGACTATCTTCGACTTGCCAAAACAGTATGATGAGTTGGGATTGGAGATAAAGCAGAAAATCGGTGGAGAATTCTCCAAATACGGTATGGAGCTTATCGATTTCTACATTACCTCCATCACGCCGCCGGACGAGGTCCAGAAGATGATCGACGAGAAATCCTCCATGAAGGCTGTGGGAGATCTTGATAAATTCCTGAAATACTCCATGGCCAAGGCCATGTCATCGGGAGAGGGAACCACTGCCCAGGCCGGAGCGGGGCTGGGAATGGCCGCCGGAGTCGGCTTGATGGTGCCGGCAATGCTTTCCAACGCCTTCGCGCCGGAGGAGAAAGGTTTGAAAACGGGATCGGTTCCCACGGTAACCTGCCCCGATTGCGGTAATGATACGCCGCAAAACTCCAGGTTCTGCTATAAATGCGGACATCCCATGGTCGCCTCCGATCGTTGCCCGGATTGCGGTATCGATCTCAGCCCCGATGCCAAATTTTGCCATTCGTGCGGCAAGAAATTGGGTGATAAGCTGACCTGCTCGAAATGCGGCGCCAGGCTTCCCTCGGGATCGAAATTCTGCACCGAGTGCGGCGAAAAGGTCGATTGATAGGGGAATTCGTTTATGGCTGAATATTCAGCGCAATTTAATTGCCCCGGCTGCGGCTCACCCCTCGAGACCCTCGAAGGCACCATCAGCCTGCAGTGCAAATTCTGCGGGCTGATCATGCGTATCGGTTCGCCCGGCAGGATATTGAAATATTTCTATCAACCCAAACTCGACGGTTTCGCGGTAAAGTTCTCAGTCGAAAAACACCTCAAGGAAAAGGGATTATCGTTGACCTATTCCGAGATCTCGCGTCAGCTTTATTATATTCCCTTTTACAGGTTCAGGGGGATGTCTTACGTTCTTTTCTGTGAAAAGACGGTCGAATGCGACGACGAAGATCCCGAGAACGCCATACCCATGGTTAAGCGCGAACTGCAGAGGAAATGCAGCCATTTCGATCTTACCGTCCCCGGCTACACCAATGAATCGTTCAGCCTGGAATCGCTGGGAATAAGGCCGGAGGTCATGCCGTTGACGGCTCTTCACAAGGATAACTTCCCGGAGGATTCAGTTAAAATCGATATAAAAATCTCTCCCGAAGACGCCAAACAAAAGGCTATGGCGATGTTCTTTATGAATGTCGGTTTCGCGTCGTTAAATAAAGAAGTTCTATCATCTGAGATGATCGGGGAGGGGCTTTCGGTGATTTACTATCCCGTCTGGGCCTTCTGTCTCAGCCAGGGCGATTTTGTAACGACCATGTTTATCGACGGTTTGAATAAGAGAGTGTACCATGAAATACCAGGCGAATTGGAGACACATTCGACCGGTGTCGATTTAAGCCGCGCCTCGGAGATGAACCCGGTTCTACATAGGTGCCCCAATTGCGGTTTCGATCTCCGTGTTTCTGAATACTCGCTTTTTTATTATTGCGGGAACTGCTTCCGCTCTTATATGATAGGCGATGATAAGTACAATACAACGGAGTTACGGACCGCGAAATACGAAGAGGGCAATCATTATCATCCTTTCTGGAGATTTCCTTTTGTCGCAGGTGAAGATATCGATACCGTGTCGAAATTTTCTAAGGTTCTCACCGGGGAGATACCGCTGGTGGCGAAGAAGAAGGCTGAAAACAGGTTTTATCTATACGTGCCGGGATTCAAATCCATGAACCTGAATTCCCTTACCAATGTGGGAACGAGAATCTGCTGCGTGCAACCGGAATTGAATTTTGAAAACAAACAGGTGCCTTTCGAGGCGGAGATGATTCTCCCCGAAAGCGAAGCCCTGGAGCTTGCCAGGCATTACTGGAACGTCATAAGAGCAAAATATCGCCATCTCGATCGGCCGGAATACGAGTTCGAGTCCTGTAAAACCGGCCCGGGGGAGATCGTCTGGCTCAGTCTTTCCAGACCGCATTACGATAACAGGCCCCGTTATCTTAACCAGGCCAAATTGTATGCCAGATAAAAACAGGCTAATAATCGACGTGGGAACAAATTCCATCCTGGCGCTGAATGCAAAAATCAGCGATGGGGAAATATCGGTAATCTCCGATGTGAAGGTCACCACCCGTCTTGGCGAAGGTCTGCAAAAATCCGGTTTGCTATCCAAAGAGGCCATGAAAAGGACAATCAAGGCTATTGCTGAGATATTCGCTAAAAAGAACTTCGATTCCGCCACCGTTATCGGTACGGAGGCTGTTAGAAAGGCGACTAATAAATCGGATTTTTTAGAGTTAATAAAGAAAGAATGCGGATTGGAACCGGTTGTAATTTCCGGGGAATCCGAAGCCCGGCTATCATATTACGGGGCTTTCTATAATCTCCATATCGATAAAAGCGATATTTTGCTTGTGGATATGGGGGGCGGTTCCACGGAGTTGATTTTCGGATCCGGCGATAATATTACCGATAGCCTGAGCGTGCCCATAGGAGCAATGATACTGAAGGACGCCACTTCGACCGATTCGCTCAAAGAATACAGCAGTTTCGCGGAAATCGTTTTCGCTAAAGAGCTTGAGAGATTCAGCCAAAATTCGCCGGGAACTTTGGTGGCCACCGGAGGTACAATCACTTCAGCAGGGGCTATCTACAAAAAAATGACCGAATTTAAAGGCTCTGAAATTCATGGAATGAAACTTACCGCAAAAATCCTGACCGAAATCGGCGAAAAATTCGAGAATCTGGGTCCCGGGAAACGTAAATCATTGATACCGTTTGACCCTCATAGAGCGGATTTAATGTTGCCGGGCCTGGGAATATTTCTGACGCTTCTCGGTATATTCAAGAAAGATGAAATAGTGATCTCAAACGGCGGATTGCGATACGGCGCCGCCTTGAGACCGGAGTTAGTTGTAAGTTGTTGAAAATGTAAGATTTTTTACTTTACCGATCTGGAAAGGACGCCTATTTTACACAGCTAAAGGTTTTTGAGCGACTTACGAAGAGTAATGTAGGCGGTCCAATGTTAAAGAAATTCACTTTTTCGACAAATTTGATTTTCCTCTGCGTTCTGTTTATATCCTGCGACGGCGATAACGGCCCTGCTCCATCAAATGTACCTGTCCTGTCGAATATCCAGCTTGTCGATCCTGTCCATTACGCCGATTCCCAGACGGTTTCGGTGCTGGTTTCCGATCCCCAGGGCCCCGGCGATATAGATTCTGTCTGGGGAAACTACCTGGTCCCGGGCAATCCCGGTTCCGTGCGATACATCCGGTTCCACGATGACGGAACTAATGGCGACGCGGCTCCGGGGGACAGCAGGTTTACCTCCCGATTCCGGCCGGCGACCGGGTTTATACTCGCCGATTACGCGCTAAACATTGGAGCTGTCGATCTGGCCGGTAATAGCGCCGACTGGATCGAGTCCGCATTTTCCGTCATAGATACCACTACTCCCTTATACCCGGTTTTATCCGATGTTCAGCTGGAGCTTTATCATTTCTACCGCGATTCGCAGACCGTTTCGGTCCTGGTCTCCGATCCCAACGGCCCCGAGGATATCGATTCTGTGTGGGGGCGGTATTATTTCGATGAGGCTATTCCGATTTACGCCCACGTTCTCCTCAACGATATTGGCATAAACGGTGATCTAATACCCGGTGACAGCCGTTATACCGCCATGTTCCTGCCCGATAGCGGCGCTTTTATTCAGGGCTTCTATAAGGTCAATATCTGGGCGGTCGATCTGGACGGTCAGCAGTCGGCGCGATACGACACCCTTTTCGTTTCTGCCGACTCGGCCGGATTGGTTTCGCCCGCATTTTTCGACCTGGAACTTGATATTATTCACAATTACACCGACTCCCAGACAGTCTCCATTTATGTCAGTGATCCTCAGGGATACGATAATATCGATTCCGTCTGGGGTGAATGGTTCTCCGTGGATAATCCTTTTCCTGTTAATCATATTCTTTTCTATGACGATGGCAGTCACGGAGATCAATCCTCCGGCGATGGCATTTTCACGATAACTTTCATGGCCGATACCGGGGTGTTCGATATCGGTTTGCATTACCTGAGCATATTCGCGGCCGATCTCGATGGCCACCAGTCGGATCAGTTCGATACCACCTTCACCACCGTTGGGAATCCGACTCTTTTTAATGTTGTGGCTCCTGATTCGATAGAACAAATTCCTGGCGATACGGTCAGAGTCACAATTACCGTCGATGCTTATGATCCGGACGGGCTTTCTGATATTGATTCGGTCTTTTTTACATCAACGAGAGTAGGAGAGCCCCCGGATCCCGATCATTTTCACCTGTATGATGACGGAGATGTTAGTGCACATGGAGATCTTGTGGCGGGGGACGGTACTTACTCACTGATTATTCAAGTGGATGAATCAAGTATTCCGGGTGATTATATTTTTAAGTTCTTCGCTTATGACAGCGATGGTAACGGTTCCAACAATCCGGAAACAATGGTAACAGTATACTGAGGAGATACATGAAAAAAATAATATTCGCGTCGGCATTATTACTTCCCGTTTCACTGGCCCTCGGCCGCGTGACCATAACCCTGGACGGCGGCATTACCGGGCTGACCTCCAACGCCGTGATCGATATAGATCATACCTCCAACGCCATCTGGCTTGGAACGGGCAGCGGAGCGTCGGTCAGTTTCGACAGCGGCGCCACCTGGACCACGTTTAGCACCGGATCCGGGCTTCCCGGCGCAGAGGTCTCGGCCCTGGCCGCAAACAATGTCGCCGTTTGGGTGGGCAATTCTCATTCTGAAACTTTTGGTGGTGAAGAAATTCCTTTCGGGAACGGTATATCTTTTACCACCGATGACGGTCAGACCTGGGCCTCCTTTCGGCCCTTCGCCTATCTTTTTCCCGGCTATACCGGATCGCCCGGAATGCTCTCTTACGATCTGGCGGTGTACGATTCCATAGTCTACTCGGCATCATTTTACGGGGGGTTGATACGCAGCACCGATTACGGAGAGTCCTGGGAGAATCTTTTCCCCACCCAGCTCAATGAAACCAATACCGATTCCATCGATTTTGTCGATCGGAATTATTTAAGTCTCAATAATAGAATGTTTTCGGTAACCGTGGATACCGGCGGTTCTCCCGATACGCTCAACGTATGGGCGGGAAGCGCCGTCGGCATTAACCGCTTTTCTTTTCCGGGAACGGGGGGCGTCTACGATACCTATCCTGCAAATATCGTCAGGGCCTTCAGAATGGACGCCGAGTTTGTCTGGGATCAATACGACTGGCATAAAGATACGGTTATGGCCGATTTCTTTATAGGTGTGTCCGGAGAATCGCAATCGGAAGATAACGAGGACTGGCTTTATTCTCCCGTAGTAAATTTCAGTAACGCCTCGGCCTGCACTCTCTTTTTCGAACAGTATTACTTCTTTGGCGACTCCGTAAATATCGATTCCGGTCTGGTGCTGTTATCCGACGACGGTGGCAACTCCTGGCCCGAGACGGTCGCCGTTTTCACCGCCTACCCCGATAGCGTTTACGGCGACAGCACCGCCTCGGACAGTCAATGGATAGACATTTCATCTTTCGCGGCGGGCAAGAGCTCTATTATAACCGCGTTCCTTTACCTCAGGAATATCTATGAGCTGACCGAAGAGGCCGGAAGCTGGATGCTGAACGATATTACTTATCTCGCGGACGGCGATACTTTGCTGGTTGAGGATTTTGAGGGAGATTGGGGACCTTATGGCAACCTCCCTCCATCCGGCTGGATAATCCTTGATGGCGATTACGATAAGCAGCTCGCAGGTAATTTCGTGGTCGCCCTCGGCGTTCAGGAATTCCAGAATACCAGAATTATCTGGGCCGCCTGCAGGCCCGCTTTCTCGGGCCTTCTCAGGGTGTCATATTCCTATAACGACGGCAGAACCTGGAACACTGCGGATATTGCCGACCGTTTCGGTGACGATGACATCGAAGCCTGGAATTTCTCATTTGCGGAAGATACCGTTTATGTCGCCTCCAGCAACGGACTTTTCTGGTCCGAGGGCGACTATTCGGAATGGAACTATTTCTCCGGTTTTGTCGATACCCTGGATCAGACATTCGTTCACGACGAAGCCCCGTTCTTTTCGGTTGATGTCGTCGGAGCGGATATATGGGCCGGAGGCTCGGACGGCGTGATAAAAGGGCGAGCCGGTAACTGGGATGTTTTCCGGTCATCAATAGATGCCGCCGACCATTTCGCATATCCCTCTCCTTTTTCGCCTACGCATGTCACCAGGCAGGGCGCGACAATCCATTTCAGGCCGTCGGTGGATACATATGCCACGATCAAGATCTATGATATAAATCTCGAACTGGTAAAGACCGTCGTTGACGGCGTGTATCGACGGGGCGGCGTCGAATCGGATGATATCCTCTGGGATGGCACCAATGGCGATGGTGATTTGGCCGCCAACGGAATCTATTTCTATAGAATTCAACTCGATTCGGGCGAAGACCTCTGGGGAAAGGTGGTGTTGATAAAATGAGAAGGATGTTGTTTACGATTATAGCGATTTTATCGGCATCATCCATCGCCGTTTCGGGCGAATATGCCGGATATGCCGGAGCCTTTCTGAGAAACGGTGTGGGAGCCAGAGCCCTCGGTATGGGCGGCGCCTTCACCGCAGTTGCCGAGGGGATCGATGCCGTCTACTACAATCCCGCGGGATTGGGTTTTATTCCCAGAACCATGGTCGGATTCAGCTACAAATCTCTTTCGCTGGACAGGCATTTCGGACATATCGCCGTCGCGTTTCCTATAAGAAATGAGGCCGCCATGGCCGCCAGCTGGCTGAATTTCGGCGTTTCCGATGTGCCTATGAGAGGGCAGTCCCGGCAGATTCTGGGTGAGGTTAAAAATAACAGTAATGCCTTCGAACTCTCCTTTGCCAAAGCCCTGGGGGAGAAATTTTCTTTTGGCGGTAAAATTCGATACCTTCAGGAAAAATTCGATGACCTCCAAAGTTTCACCGTAGGTATGGACATGGGCGCGATCGCCAGACCGCGCGAATTTGTCTCGATCGCGGCCGTATTTCAAAACATAGGCTCCAAACATCAATGGAACGGCGGTGATTACTGGACCCGGGGCACGACTTATGAAGAACAATTTCCCATAGTGATGAAATTCGGGGCCGCCGGCAATCTGGTAAAGGGTAAGATAGTACCCGCTGTCGATTTGGAGACAAGCGATAAGGGCGAGCTCAAGTTCAGGGCCGGGACGGAATTATGGTACACCAAAAAAGTTACCCGCCGGGTCGAGGACGAATACGAGGAAGATTTATATGTCGAAGTCGAGGAAGATGTCCGTGTCGCCGGTTTGCGAATTGGCGTGGATAGGAAAAATCCCACCTTCGGGGCGTCGGTGATTCGGGTGATGAGAAATACATCATTGAGTCTCGATTACGCCTATCTTGTAGGACGCGAGGGAACATCGGCAGGGCACCTTTTTACCCTGGGATTTGTTTTTTAGGTTGAAGATGATAAAGAAAACTTTTGCGCTTCTTTTTCTTCTGTATTCCGCGTCGTTTGCGGAGGTAGGCGGAAGTTCTTTCGAATTTCTGCTGGTCGGTTCATCCTCCCGGGCTTCGGCCATGGGGGAGGCCTTCTCCGCCGTCAGCGGCGACGCGGGCGCGCCGTATTTCAATCCCGCTTCCGCAGGCGTTATGAACGGCAGTGAAGTCTCCTTCGCGCATCTGGTATACCTTGAGGATGCCTCCATAGAGCAGTTGTCGGCGTTAACCCGTTCCGGAAAGATGCGCCTCGGCCTGAATATGAGTATCGGACAGGTGGCCGATTTCGAGCGTCGCGATGACCGTCCCACCACTGAACCTCTGGGGACTTTCGACGAACACAATTTTGCCCTGTCCATATTCTGGGCCTATCCGATATCGCCTGACTGGTCGGTCGGGAACGCCCTGAAATTCGCATATGAAAAACTTGATTACGGAAGCGCTACCGCGGTCGGCACCGACCTCGGGATTTTCTACACCTTCGATCCCCAGATAGCCTTCGGAGCTTCCGTCAGGAATCTGGGCTCCAGACCGAAATTCATCTCCAGATCATACGATCTGCCCAGGGAATTGAGGCTGGGATTTTCCTATCGGGGCGCCCCGGAGTCCCCCCTGGACGGTATCCTGTTCGCCGCCGACTATATCCTGCCCAAATGGGGCAACGGCGATTCCAAGCTCAATTTCGGCGGCGAATATAACTACGACAATTTCGTCTTTTTCCGGAGCGGTTATAATCTCGGTTACGATTCCCGATCGTTCGCTATCGGCGGAGGGTTGGCTTATCGGATATATTATATCGATTACGCATACGTGATTTTCAGGCACAACCTGAGCAATACGCATAGAATCACCATGCGGATCAGGTTGTAGTCGCCATACCGAAACTTATACCGATTTTCATAGTTTATATATTTATGATTTCATTTATGTTTTTTGAAATCGATAAATGGAGCCGCTTGGAGGAAAAGGAGAATTGAGTGCCGAAATTTAAGATAGCCTGGATGCCCGGCGATGGTGTCGGCAACGATGTGATGGAAGCCGCCCGGATCGTCCTTGATAAAATCGAACTCGACGCTGAATATATTCATGCCGATATCGGATGGGAGTTCTGGCGCAAAGAGGGCGATCCCCTTCCGGATCGCACCATAAAAATACTCGACGAGACCGATTGCGCCCTGTTCGGCGCCATAACCTCCAAACCCAAAGAGGAAGCCGAAAACGAGCTCGTTGCAGAACTGCGGGGTAAAGGTTTGACCTACCTATCGCCGATAGTAAGATTGCGGCAACTGCTTAATCTCAGAACCAACCTGCGCCCTTGTAAGGCCTATCCCGGAAATCCCCTTAACTACAGGGATGATATAGACATAACCGTCTTCAGGGAAAACACCGAGGATCTTTATTCCGGCGTGGAGTTCTTCCCGTTGCCGGACGATGTCCGCGAAACGCTGAAGAAACATAATAAGAAAATGTCCCGCTTCGATTGGTCGCCCGCCGATAAAACCGCCCTTTCTTGCCGAATTGTTACCGCAAGGGCCTGCGAAAACATAGTCCGCGACGCTTTTGAGTACGCCAGAAAGCATGGCAAGAAAACCGTAACCGTGGTTGAAAAGCCGAACGTTATAAGAGAAACATCCGGCCTGATGGTGCGTACCGCGCGCAGAGTCGCGAAGGGATATCCCGGTATTCCCCTCTGGGAAACCAATATCGATGCCATGTGTATGTGGCTGGTGAAAAATCCGCAGGATTATTCCGTTCTGGTGACATCGAACATGTTCGGCGATATAGTATCCGATCTCGCAGCTCAGCTCGTAGGGGGATTGGGATTCGCCTGCTCCGGCAATATCGGCGATGATTACGCGGTTTTCGAACCCACGCACGGTTCCGCTCCCAAGTACGCCGGTCAGTACAAGGTCAATCCCATGGCTATGCTTCTCACTACTAAAATGATGCTCGATTATCTGGGCGAATTTGATAAATCATCATCATTGGAAACCGCCATCGCCGGGGTTATTAAAGAGGGCAAGATCCGCACCTACGATGTGGGCGGAACCAATACCACCTTGGAGGTCGCCGAAGCGGTCGCGACACGGCTTTAATAAAAAATTATTACTGTCTACTGTAGGGACGGAACACGGTTCTGTCCCATTTTTATGGGCTGTTATAATAATGTCAGCAGGTGATTGCGAGGATAGAAACCCCTCAAGCGTAACAACAATTCGCTTGACTACCTGGATTAAATAGAGTTACCATAACCATGAACAGCCCGGGATCAAGCTTTCGGTTCCCTAAAAATTCATTCCCTTCCAAGGAGGAGCAAACATGGCTGAAAAGATTCTGCAAATCAATTTCAGATTCAGCGTCACTCCGGACGAATATACCTCGGCCGTTTCGGAGATGGCGGAGGATTTCGCGGCGGTTGACGGTCTTCGCTGGAAGGTATGGATAATGAATGAATCGCGAAAGGAGGCCGGGGGCATATATCTTTTCAACGATCAACCTTCTCTGGATGCTTTTCTGAAAGGACCTCTGGCGGCGGGTGTGACCAGCCATCCCGCTCTCGCCGATTTCTCGGTGAGGCAGTTTGACGTTATGCCCGATATTACCGCCGTCACCCGCGGCCCGGTGTAGAAGGATAATGCGGCCGGATAAATCCTGAGGGTCTATATTGGCCGACCGGCTATATCTTTTTTATATTACTCTTCAAGCAGAAACAGGCTTGGGTCGGCGGGCTTAACCATCAGCTGTTTTTCCCGTTCGACCAGCACCTTGCCAGGAGGGAATTTCCTCGGCTTGCGCACATGTTTAACCTGCGTATAGATTACCGGCACCTTCGACGAATGTTTCGCCCTGGAATGGTATGCCGCCAGCGCTGCCGCCTCCAGTAAGGCTTGCTTATCAGGTTTCGATGATCTGTCGGGAAGACGCAAGACCGTATGCGACCCTGCCGCCTGCCAGGCGTGAAACCAGTAATCCTCTTTCGAGGCTATATGAAAAGTCAGCTCGTCGTTGTCTTTGTTCGATTTGCCGATCAGGATCTCCCAACCGCAGGAGGCGCGGTATCTTCGGTAGGGCTTTCGTCTTTTAACCGTCTTTGCGGTCGCTGCCCGCGATCTGCCCGGGATTAAGATTCGCATCTCGGTCAATTTTCCCTCAATTGAATCCGGTTTTCCAGGTAATGATGATGCCATATTCTCCAGCTCGCCAAGTTCGCGCTCGGTCTCCCGCAAACGGTTTTCGAGCGTTTCTCTCGATCCTGCCGCCTTTCTCGATTTCTTGAAATAGGCTTCGGCATTAGCGGCCGGCGATCTTGAGGAATCGAGCTTTATGGTAATTTTATCGCCGATTAGACTATCGAGTGAATCCAGAATTACGGAAGCGGCCCCTTTTTTTATCTTGCCGATATTGGTCAGTATCATCTCACCGTACATTTTATATAGTCCCGCCTTTTGCGATTCCTCCAGCTCCTTTTTTATCCGGGATATTTTTCGGCCTCTTTTCGAAATCTCCGATTTGATCGTCTTTTGAAGGTTTTCGATCCGCTTTTTTTCGTCGATACCCCCCGCGACTTTCCTGTAATAATTCTCATACATCGCCAGCGCCGATTCAATTTCCAAAACGGTCTCACCCCTCATGAGAACCGGTTCGACGAGTGAATACCCGATATATTCGTCACCCCGCACGATTATCCAGGCGGGACCCGGTTTTACCGCTTCGCAGGCATATTCTTTTAAATCGTGATAAAGCCCATCGATATCGGGATCATCCGCGGGGGATAGGTTGAGACGATCTCTATCGCTCAAACCGTAAATTTCAATTAGAGGATTTTTCCCTTTTTCCGCAACCGCTTTCAAATTTTCTTCGGTGATGCTCAAAACGGTTGGCTTTTTTAGCGGAGCGGGATATTGGTATGTTTTTTTTCTTTTTTTCCGTAGCGCCGATTTAATTTTGAGCTCCGGACCGACAAAATAAATATCGCCGATATTGGGCATCAGCTCCAGTATCAAAATGGCGGTCTTTTTCTTGCCCAGCCTGTCTTTTCTCTCCATCTCTACGGCCAGGATTCTATCGTTATTGATCTGTTTTACGTCGTGAAATTCATAACCCTCGATACCGGGCATAGCTTTTTCCAGTTTTTCCGGCGGCTGTTCGGTGATTCCGATATAAGATGACTCCGCACCGACCGCATATATTAACAGCTGGCTTGACTCGCGAAACTTGATAATAAGGCTCCTGCCCGAAAAGCTCGAGTATGCGCCTTCGAGTACATGATTTTTGAATCTTTTGAGCTCCCCGCAAAGTCGGGCGGTATCCAGCACCGTTGTTTTCTGAATTTGCATTTTGTTAATTTACAAGCATATTTGGGTTGACAAAACATCTTTTTAGTCTATTTTTGGGGCTTGATTTGGAATATTTAATACGGAGCTCGAAATGCCTCGAAGTATGACCGGATTCGGGCGCGCCGAAGCCGAGTACCGCGACACCAAGTTTACAGTCGAGATAAACACCTTAAACAGCAGGTATCTTGAATACCAGATACGAATACCCAAAGCCCTGGCTCCCCTGGAGAACGATATCAAGAATCTGCTTAACTCCACCTTCAAACGCGGGAAGATAATTATTACCATTACCCAGGACCAGGATCAGCCCGAGAATTCCATTATTCTGGACGAGAAAAAAGCCGACGCTTATTTTAAAATATTCAATTTACTTAAGGAAAAATACTCATTAAAACCGGATCTGTCCTTACAGGACTTCGCGGCCCTGCCCGATCTCGTGAAAATAGAAAAAGAGGAAGAAGACCTCATGGAGATATGGAACAACCTGCGCCCGGTGATCCTCAAAGCGGCGGAGGCGGTCGACAGGATGAGGATAGTAGAAGGGGAAAATCTTACCAGGGACATGGTAGATCGTCTGAAAAATATCGAAAAGTATACCGATGAGATCGGGAAGTTATCGGGCGAGAATGTGAATGAATATCGTGAGAAACTTAAGGGGAAAATAGCCGAAATTATAGGCGATACCCCGGTTGATGAAAACCGGCTCGCCATGGAGATAGCCCTTTTCGCCGAAAAATCGGATATTACCGAGGAGTGCATCCGGTTGCGGTCTCACGCCGAACAGTTCGAAAGCAGCCTGGAGGAAAGCGGCCCGGTGGGCAAAAGGCTCAATTTCATTTTGCAGGAGTTGAACCGGGAGGCCAACACCGCAGGATCGAAATCTGCCAGCTACCCGATCTCCCGCAGGATAATATCCATAAAGGAAGAGGTAGAACGCCTCAGGGAGCAGGTTCAGAATATCGAATAACTGAAACCTTTATTCAATATCTGCGTTATCTTCTTAAATGATGGGTTCTCAAAAAAAATACCCGGGATTGATAGTCGTAATCTCCTCGCCCTCCGGCGCGGGGAAAACGACCATTTGTCATAAACTTATAAAGAAACACAAGGATTTCGCTTTCTCCGTTTCCGCTACCACCCGTCCCCCTAGAAAAAAAGAAAGAGATGGGGTCGATTACCATTTTTTGTCCGACGCCCGGTTTGACGGTCTGCTGCGGAAAAACCATTTTGCGGAATGGGCCGACGTTTTCGGCTATCGTTACGGAACCCTCAAAAGCGAAATAACGGCAGCCTTAAAGAACGATATGGTATTACTATGCGATGTCGACATTCAGGGCGGCATGTCGATCAAGAAGCGTTTTAGAGACGCCATCTCGATTTTTATAATTCCTCCTTCGTTAACCGAACTAAAAAAAAGATTGTTTACAAGGCGAACGGAGTCCCCCCGGCAAAAAAAACTCAGGCTGGAAACGGCGTTGAAAGAACTGCAGTATTGGAGGCGCTACGATTACGTCGTATTAAACGATAATCTTAAAGCGGCGGTAAATGAGGTCGATATGATAATCGCGGCCGGCAGGAAAAAATCGAACCGGCTTGAAAGCGGCAGGTATTGGTCGCGAGCCCAGATGAGACTTTTAGGCCTGCGGGGAACATAATATGAATGTCGGTCGTTTCGTTTCTTTAAACAGGAGGATCAATTAATGGAAGAAATGGATAAAGAACAAACTGAGTCCGGGGGAAAAACCGATAGCGTGCTAAAGCTGAACGAATATGAAAAAGTTATACTGGCGGCCAAACTGGCGAGAAAAATCAACAACTCCAGGATCGCGGCCAGGGAACAACTCGCTCCCGAAGAATTAGGCAAACTGGATCGACGGAAAGTTACGACCGTGGCAGTGGAACACCTGGATAGCGGTAATGTTCAAATATCCCGTAAAAGAGAAGAACCTTTTGAAGAAACTTATGATTTGACTTAAACTGTTTATTCTTATTGACGAAAAATATATTGATTGGCTTGATTTTTAATAACGGAGTCGCACCTTGCCTGAAAATCTCGTAATTGTAGAATCGCCCACCAAATCCAGGACCCTTCAGAAATTTCTGGGCAAAGATTATAAGATCATGGCCTCCGGGGGGCATGTAAAGGACCTGCCGGTGAAAAGGCTCGGTGTCGATATTGAAAAAAGTTTCGAGCCTGAATATGTCACCATACGGGGCAAGGCCCGGGTTTTAAAAGAGTTGAAATCGGCGGCCACCTCCACCAAAAAGGTTTATCTGGCTCCCGACCCGGATCGCGAAGGCGAGGCCATCGCTTTTCATATCGCCGAGGAACTTGGAAATGCCAAGAAAAAAATCCTCCGCGCCTCCTTCAATGAAATTACCAAAAACGCCGTGCTTAAGGCGATTGAAAACGCCGGCGAAATAGATATAAACAAGGTCAACGCCCAGCAGGCGAGAAGGATTCTGGATCGGCTGGTGGGATACCAGATCAGCCCCATTCTTTGGAAAACTGTATTGCGAGGCTTATCCGCCGGGAGGGTTCAGTCCGTGGCGCTTAAGATGATCTGTTCCCGCGAGGACGAGATTGTGAAATTTGTCCCTCAGGAATACTGGACCTTTGAAGTAGATTTCAACGACAATAAAGGGCGAAGCCTGACGCTGAAGCTTTCGAAAATAGACGATGAAAAAGTCGAGATCGGAACCGAAAAAGAAGCCAGGGCTATTGAAAAAGGGATAAAGAAAGAATCCTATATCGTTAAAAGCCATGAAAAATCCAGGTTAAAAAAATCGCCACCGCCTCCGTTTATTACCAGCAGCCTGCAGCAGGATAGTTTTAACAAGCTCAGGCTCTCCAACAAGGCCACCATGGTGCTGGCGCAGCAGCTCTATGAGGGGGTGGAGATCGGTTCGGAAGGTCAGGTTGGTCTAATAACCTATATGAGAACCGATTCCACCCGGATTTCCAACGAGGCCGCGACGGCCGCCGGTAAAACCATAAAAAAGCTCTTTGGAGACAGCTATCTTTCCTCCGGGGGCAGGAGCCAGGCCATATCGAAGAAGATCCAGGACGCTCACGAGGCAATCCGTCCGACATCGCCGGATCTTTTGCCCGATAAAATCAAAAAATATCTTTCCCGGGATCAGTATCGTCTCTACGATCTTATCTGGAGAAGGTTCATGGCCTCGCAGATGGCGCACGCGGAGTTCGACGTCGATACGGTAGAGGTCGAGGGAGGCAGGTTTTTGTTTAAGGGATCCAAGCAGAAAATGAAGTTTGACGGGTTTATACGAGTTTATGACGGCAACAACGACAACGGAAAAAACGGATTTCCGCCCCTGAAAAAGGGCGATGCTTTAAAAATAGAACAGATCCGTTCCGAACAGCATTTCACCGAACCTCCCCCCAGGTACAATGCGGGAAGCCTTGTCAAAGAGCTGGAGCAAAAGGGGATAGGAAGACCGTCGACCTATGCCCAGATAATATCCGTGCTCTTGGACAGAAAATATATTTCGTCTGAAAAAAGACGTTTTCAGCCAACCGATCTGGGGAAAACGGTAAACAAGATCCTGATCGAATACTTTACCGATATCTTTTCCGAGGAATTCACCGCCAGGATGGAAGAGGAGCTGGATAAAATCGAGGACGGGTCTTACGAATGGACCGATGTCCTTATGGATTTCTATAAACCCTTCAAAGCCGATCTCGATAAGGCCGAGGCGTCAAAGGAAAGCATAAAAAAGTCGGCTATCGAGGAAACCGGAGAAATGTGCGAAAAATGCGGCAGACCCATGATCATTAAATATGGAAGAAATGGAAAGTTCATAGCATGCTCCGGATATCCCAAATGCAAGAATACCAGGTCACTCCAGGAAGATGAAAAAATAGAGGTCGAGGATAAATGCCCGACCTGCGGCGGCCCCATGGAGATAAGGCGGAGTCGCTTCGGCAGGTTTATCGCCTGCGCTAACTATCCGGAATGCAAGACCACCAAGAGCTTTCCCACCGGTGTCAAATGTCCCGAAGAGGGGTGTCCCGGGGAGCTGGTGGAAAGATCCACGCGGCGCGGGAAGAGATTTTTCTCCTGTTCGGAGTACCCGGCCTGCGAGCATTCTACCTGGTATCGTCCGGTAAATATTAAGTGCGCTTCCTGCGGATTTCCATATATGGTGGAGAAGTCGACAAAAGCTAAGGGCGATCATCTTGCCTGCCTGAAGTGCAAGGCCTACCGGGATAATAAAGTTGAAGAACCTGTCAACAGCGAATAACCACTCGATTCCATCTTGATTTAATAAAAATAACCGATTATAATTTAAGGTAATATGGCCGACTGGGATAGAATTTTGCCCGAATTTGAGGGACACCTGGAATGCGCGGAAGGGTTGTCGAAGAACACCCTGATAGCCTATCTCGGAGATTGCAGGGCATTTGTGAAATTCATGCTCGACAAGTACCCCGAATCCCACGATAGCATACAAGTTTCTACCAGGGAGGCCAGAGCGTTTCTAATATTTCTTAAAAGACATGGATTGAAGCAGGTTTCAATCGGGAGAAAACTCGATTCTCTAAAAAGATTCGGCGATTATCTTATTGAAACCGGACGATGGAAAAGCAATCCTTTCAGGGAGTTGCCGTATCCCAGGAAAGAGCATTACCGCGCCGAATACCTGTCTCCCGAAGAGGCCCTGGGCCTGCTTTCGTTCGAGTTCAAAGACGATTTTTCCGGCGCCAGAGATCGGGCCATGCTGGAGCTTTTTTACGGCAGCGGCATCCGGCTTTCGGAACTTGTGGAGATAGACCTGAAAGATATTAGGTTTTCCGAACGGATTATCAGGATTTTCGGCAAAGGGGGAAAATACAGAGTTGTGCCCCTGGGGAAAAAAGCGGCGGAAATCCTGGGAATCTATCTTGAAAAAAGAAAAGTTAAGATTATATCTGAAAATATCGCCGCGGAGGCCGGGGCCGCGGTGTTTCTTAACGTGAGGGGAAGACGGATCACCCCCAGAAGTGTTGCCCGAATTGTCAAAAGCTATCTTCTGAAATCGTCGGAACAGCAAAGGTTGTCAACGCACAGCCTGCGACACTCCTTCGCCACTCATCTTCTCGAAGCCGGCGCCAACCTTCGCGCGGTGCAGCAGATGCTCGGTCATTCCAGCTTAAAAACAACCCAAAAATACGCGCATACTACTACGGGAAGACTCATTTCAATTTATAAAAGAGCGCATCCCAGATGGGAGAAGAAATGATTCACAGCAATTACAGAGGTACCACGGTTATTGCCGTGGTCGACAAAAAAGGCGCCGCCATGGGGGGAGACGGCCAGGTAAGCCTCGGCGATACCATAATGAAATCAAAAGCCTCCAAGATAAGGAAGCTTTATGACGGGAATATCCTGGCGGGATTCGCCGGCGCAACGGCGGATGCTCTGACTTTATTCGAAAAATTCGAGGCGAAAATAGAGGAATTCTCGGGAAACCTCTCGCGCGCGGCGGTGGAGCTGGCTAAAGAGTGGCGGACCGATAAATACCTGCGCCGCCTGGAAGCGGTCATGGCGGTTATTGACCGGAAGAAAGCGCTGATGATTTCGGGAAACGGCGACGTGATCGAGCCTGATGACGGCATAATCGCCATTGGATCGGGAGGACCTTATGCGCTGGCCGCGGCCCGGGCGCTGAAATCCGAATCGAATTTGCCGGCCGATGAAATCGTTAATAAATCTCTGCTTATTGCAGCGTCTATATGCGTATATACAAATAGTAATATTAATGTGGAGACATTATGAATGAAGAAATATTGAAGGAGCTCGAATCCCTCACTCCCAAACAGATTGTCGCAGAGCTTGATAAATATATAATAGGACAGGACGAAGCCAAGAAAATGGTCGCCATAGCCATGAGAAACCGCTGGAGACGGCAGATGGTAGAGGGCGGGCTACGGGAAGAGATAATGCCCAATAATATCATAATGATCGGACCCACGGGAGTAGGGAAAACCGAAATCGCCAGGCGATTATCGAACCTGGCGAACGCTCCTTTTATAAAGGTCGAGGCTTCGAAGTTCACGGAAATAGGATATGTCGGGCGGGATGTGGAGTCGATGGTGCGCGATCTGACGGATCTTTCGGTAAGCATGGTTAAAAAGGATAGGCAGGAAAAGATCGCTGAAAAGGCCCGAAAGGTAGCCGAAGAACGGCTGCTCGATCTCTTGCTGCCGTCTTCGGCAAAAAAGAAGCTGGCGCAATTGTCGGAGGACGATGAATCACTGGATAAAAGCCTGCTTGCCAGGAAAAAGCTCTATCGACAGCTCCTTGATGGAAAACTTGATAAACGTTCCGTCGAAATAGACGTTACCAGCCACAGGTTCCCCGTGGTGGAGATATTTTCTCCCATGGGCATGGAGGAGCTGGGAGTCAATATGCAGGATATGTTTTCGGGTATGATACCGTCAAAAACCAAGAAAAGAAGGGTCACAGTATCCGAAGCTCTCGATATTCTGGAGGCCGAAGAGGCCAACAAGTTGATAGACATGGAAGAGGTTATCGGAGAGGCCGTAAGAAGGGTGGAAAACTCCGGGATGATATTTGTTGATGAGATAGACAAAATCGCCGGGGAAAAATCCAAAACCGGACCGGATGTCTCCCGCGAAGGGGTGCAGAGAGATATATTGCCCATAGTCGAGGGAACCAATGTAATGACCAAGTACGGGTTGGTTAAAACCGATCATATTCTCTTTATCGCGGCCGGGGCGTTTCATATTTCCAAACCTTCCGACCTGATACCGGAACTGCAGGGAAGATTTCCGATCAGGGTGGAATTGAACGCTCTCAAGGATTCCGATTTTATCAGAATCCTTACCGAACCGGAAAACGCGTTAATAAAACAGTATACCGCTCTTATGAAAACCGAGGGAATCGACCTGGTTTTCGAGAAATCCGGGGTGGAGGAGATGGCAAAAATCGCCTTTGAAGTCAACTCGAAAACGGAGAATATCGGCGCCAGGCGCTTGCAGACGGTGATGACCAAACTTCTTGAGAATATCCTTTATGAGGCTCCGGACTTTCCGAAAAAGAAAATAAGAATTAATAGAAGGTTCGTGCATGAAGTCCTTGACGGAATTGTCAAGGATAAGGATCTGTCGCGGTATATACTGTAGATTGCAGGCTCTTTATGCGTTATTTAACCTCACAACTGAGCTATTTTTATAACGGGATAATTCCCGAAAAATACAGGCAAAAAGCCGTTCCGTTTTATGTAATTTTTATTACAGCCGTCAGCGTCACTCTGGTTTCTTTATTCGGGAAAGATTCTCTGATGATAATACCGGCAATGGTCATCGGTTATGCCGCGCTTAAATACCCCATGTTTCCACTATATTTATTCTTCGCGACCGTTACGGTAACTCCGTATTTGATCCCCGGAGCTCATAGAATCTACAGCTATTCCCTGGTATTGTTGATAATCGCACTCTGGTTTTGCAGGAAGATGCTGATGGGATATCGCGCCTTCGAATATTCGAGGATGCTGCTGGGCTATATTGTCCTTTTTTATTTTGTTTTGATTTGCACGGCCTTGAATAACGGCCTGACCGTTCTGGAAATCAATAGCCTGGTTAGATATACCATATTTTTCCCGCTCGTACTGGTCGTATATGACATGTACAAGCCGAGGCTTACGCTGCCAATATTTCTTTCAATCTCGTTGCCTTTAATTGTATCGTCGTATTACATATTCTTGGTATATATGAGCGCCGGGAACTTTATTGAATTTCTCAACCTTTATAGAATGAAACCCGCGGGCCTGTTCAGCAATGCGAATGTATTCGGCGTAATGATGATATTCGCCGCGCCCTTCTGGATTGCGCTGGCAATATGGGGCAAAAAAAAATATCTGCGAATCGGATCCGCGGCGATCGCCTTAATTCTAACAATTTCGTTATTGCTGTCAAATTCGCGCTCTGCCATTGTCGGCATATTGTTTACCGCCCTGTTCTATTTTATAATCTCAAAAAAGGTGAGATATTTATTGATTACCGCGGTGCTCCTGGTGGTAATTTTCGCATCATCGCCCGTTATTAGAATCATAACCACAGTGGGCTTCAGATATGAACAGGGAACAAGCCGTAGAGTTGACGTCTGGAATAATTCTCTGGATATAATTAAGCGAAATGCCGTATTCGGGATCGGCTCCGGTAATTTTCCGGAAGTTTATAAGCCAAATTTAAAGACCGCCTTTGATAAGGGATTTATCGGTAGCGTGGCCCATGCCCATAATGAATTTTTGCATGCGGTTGTCGAGTTTGGCATAATGGGTTTGTTCTTTATAACGGCGCTCTTTTATATCCCCTTGAAGAAAGGATTTCTTCTGTTAAAGAAACCGCTTTCCGATTTCGACCGCGCCGCCGTTTGCGGCTCCATGGGTATTATATTCGCCAATCTCGGAAATTCAATTTTCCACGCAAATGCGATACAATCGGCGGGCGGCCTTTTCCCGCCTATATTGTATTGGACTACTATGATCGTCATATTGAAGCTGTATAAAAAATACGAGGGCACCGGGAATAAATTAATTTTGCATAAATGACAGACGCCCCTTCAAAAAATCTTTGGAGATAACGCCGACCACTTAATGATTCAAAGGAACAATAAATGAAAAGAGATTTTCTGGCTATCACCGATTTCAGCGAATCCGAGATCAGGGAAACCCTGAAACTCGCGGGAGACCTTAAAAAGAAAAAAGGACAGATACTCGACGTTCTAAGGGGGAAAACCGTAGCCTGTATCTTCCATGAGCCGTCTTTAAGAACCAGGATATCTTTCGAAGTTGGTATCCATGAACTGGGCGGTTATTCTCTTTATGTAACCGACAGTGAAATAAAATTGGGCGTGCGGGAATCGATTCACGATGCCGCCAAAGTCCTGTCCCGTTATGTCGCCATGATTCAAATCAGGACCCTTTCCCATGACAATGTATTAGAGCTTGCCCGTCATTCCACGGTCCCGGTTATAAACGGATTGACCCGCCTTCTGCACCCCTGCCAGATTATGGGGGATATGTTTACCATAATCGAGCACAAGGGGAAAATAGATAATATGAAGATAGCATATCTCGGCGACGGCAATAACGTCGCCAATTCATGGTTGAAAGCGGCTGTCCGGATACCGCTGGATTTGAGAATAGGTACCCGCAAAGAAACCATGCCCGATGCCGGAATTGTGGAGGAGGCTAAAACTGCCGATCGCTCGAAAATCACCATTACCGAAGACCCCAGGGAGGCCGTTCGCGGTGCCGATGTTATATATACCGATGTTTGGGCCTCCATGGGTCAAAAGGACAAAACCGGCGCTCAGGCCGATCTTCTGAAAGATTTTCAGGTCAATTCCAGGTTGCTGGCTGCCGCGGATAAGGAATGTATTGTAATGCATTGCCTGCCCGCCGAACGGGGCCGCGAAATAACCGACGACGTTATGGATGGAGACCATTCTGCCGTTTTCGATCAGGCCGAGAACAGGCTGCATATACAAAAAGCCATCATGGTGAAGCTGGCGAGCTGGATGTAAGCATAATTTACGTACCCACGAATCTGCGCGGGACCGGCTTCGAATCATCGCTCTTATTAGACAAAATTCTCAATAAAATAGGTTGATTTTAGTCGTATTGATATTATTTTAGGCCGCAGTTTTGGAATTTTTTTCGGAGGATGGTAATGCCGAAGGTTTTAGATAATATTCAGATAGGACCCCAGAACTGGAAGATGCGGGTTGAAGTCCCCAAGCTGGTAAAGAAAGCAAAACCGGGTCAATTTGTCATAATCAGAGTCAATGAACAGGGCGAGCGTGTTCCCATGTCGATTGCGGGCCTCGACCGTGAAAACGGACTGCTAACCATTATTTATCAGGTCGTCGGTAAAACATCGGCCTTGATGACCACCGTCCCTCCCGGAGGAGTGGTGCTCGATTGCGTCGGCCCTCTGGGATTGCCGACCCATGTGGATAACTGGGGAACCGCGGTTCTCGTAGGCGGAGGCATCGGCATCGCCCCCATATATCCCATAGCTCAGGAATGGAAAGAAGCCGGAAATAAATTGATCACCATAATCGGCGCGCGTTCGAAAAATATCCTTTTCTACGAGGAAGAGCACAAAGCGGTCGCGGACGAGCTTCATGTCTGCACCGACGATGGTTCATACGGCCATCACGGTTTCGTCTCGGACGTTTTGAAAAATATCCTCGATTCCGGAGAGAAAATCGGGATGATAATGGCCATAGGGCCGGTTCCCATGATGAGGGTGGTGGCGAATCTTACAAAGCCCTATGGAGTTCCCACCTGGGTTTCGTTGAATCCCCTTATGGTGGACGGCACCGGGATGTGCGGCGGATGCCGTGTCGCTATCGGAGATACCACCAAGTTCGCCTGCGTGGACGGTCCTGATTTCGACGGTCATCTGGTAGATTTCGATCTTTTGACCAAAAGGCTGAGCGCATATAAAGAGCAGGAGAAAATAGCCTTTCACAAGTTTCTGGAAGCGCCCGGTTGCAGGTTATCGGAATCTGTAAAATCGCTTGAAGTTTAGATTGATATTATAAGTCGCAAGTTTTTTTGTTTCAGGAGAATAAATTGGCTGTCGAGAAATTATCAAAAAAGGAGCGGATGCAAATACCGCGGGTTGTCATGCCGGAGCAAAATCCCGCGGAACGTATAAAGAATTTTAATGAGGTTCCCTACGGCCTCACTCCCGAGATGGCGATTAAAGAGGCCACCAGGTGCATCGAGTGTAATAAAAGGCCCTGTGTCGACGGTTGCCCTGTTGAAGTCGATATCACCGGTTTTATCGATCTGGTTGTTAAAGGGGAGTTTGCCGCCGCCGCTAGAAAGATAAAGGAAACCAACTCTTTACCCGCTATCTGTGGTCGCGTGTGCCCCCAGGAAGAACAATGCGAAATAGTATGTATCCTGGGCAAGAAAGGAAAGCCGGTGGCGATCGGACACCTCGAAAGATTCGTCGCCGATTATGAGCGTGATAACAATCTTGTGGAGATACCGGAGGTGGCTCCTCCTACCGGTTTCAAGGTTGCCGTAGTGGGGGCCGGCCCAGCCGGATTGACGGTTACGGGCGATCTTTTAAGGTTAGGTCATGCAGTTACCATTTTCGAGGCCTTGCATAAACCGGGCGGGGTGCTCGTCTACGGTATCCCGGAATTCAGATTGCCTAAAACCATCGTGCAAGCGGAGTGCGATTTTCTCGCCGATATGGGTGCTGAGTTCAGGAATTCTACCGTGATAGGCAAAACCGATACTGTCGATGAGCTTTTCGAGATGGGTTACGACGCGGTCTTCATCGGCACCGGCGCTGGTTTGCCCAACTTCATGGGTATTCCCGGCGAAAACCTTATCGGTATTTATTCGGCCAATGAATACCTGACTAGATCCAACCTGATGCGAGCTTTCGATTTCCCCACCTATGACACTCCTATTATACACGGCAAAAATGTGGCCGTACTTGGAGGCGGAAACACCGCCATGGATTCGGTACGTACCGCTCTACGGCTCGGCGCTGATAACGCCTATATAGTCTATAGACGTTCGGAAGTTGAAATGCCGGCCAGGATCGAGGAGATCCATCACGCCCAACAGGAGGGGGTTCAATTTCATCTGCTGACTACTCCTATCAAGTTTAATGGTGATGAATCGGGCAAAGTTACCTCAATGGAATGCCTCCGTATGGAACTCGGCGAACCCGACGATTCCGGTCGCCGACGTCCCGTGCCGATAGAGGGATCGAATTTCGTTCTCGACGTTGACTTGGTGGTGGTGGCCATAGGAAATTCCTCGAACCCGCTTATCCCCAGAACAACCCCGGGTCTCGAAACCAACCGCTGGGGAAATATAATCGTGAACGAGGAAACCATGCAGACCTCGCGAGAAGGGGTTTACGCAGGCGGCGATATAGTAACCGGCGGGGCGACGGTTATCCTCGCAGCTGGAGCGGGTAAAAAGGCCGCCCGGGCCATTCACAAGTACCTGATGGATAAGAAAGTCGCTGTCTAAAAACTATAATTTGATTCGAATAAAAAGGGCGGATTTAGGTCCGCCCTTTGTTTTGATAAAATATGTCATCGCGAGGAGACCCGCCTTTGGCGGGACGACGAAGCGATCTCATTTCTTTTAATAAAGATAAAACTAAGGTTCCGTCAGCTCGTAGGCCGTAGGCCGTGACCTGACGGATTTATCGTTCCCTAATTCGGCGGGCAGTCGGGGCAGGGGATGGGGTCAGGGCCACCCTTGAAATAGGCCACGCCATATGTAATATCCAGCCCGTTGTAATTGCAACTGCCGTTGACATCGCCGGCGACATGCCAGATATTTCCCGGCGTGCATTCGCATTCGTACGGCGGAGGAGGGCCGCCTTTGAAATAGTTGACGCCATAGATGATATCCAGGCCGTCATAGGCACCCGAATTATTTACATCACCTGTGACATAAAATGAACAGGGAGTTGCTCCAAAAGAATAAATTTGCAGCGAATAAATATTGCAGGCGAATAAATTACCATCATTTATGAATAATTCTTCTACTCTTCCCGGCGTAATAATATCCAATATTCCAATCGGATTTAATGGGTCGCTAACGTCATAAGCCCTAATACCCCAATGGCCTTTCCCTACAAAGGCATAATTCCCGCTTAATACCACGCCGTTAACGGAATTTCCAGCGTGGGAACTCGCCACTTTGATTGGATTTGTCGGATCAGATACGTCTATTATTTTCAGGCTGTACATTTGAGCAATATATAAGTAATCTCCACGTACATCCATACCCCAAATACTCGAGGGGGCATTTTCATTAAATTCCCCGGCGAAAACCGGCGTTGTGGGGTCAGTAACATCGATTATATGCAATCCCACGCTCTCCATGGATAAATATGCGTAGTTTCCCTCAACGCAAATTAAAAACGGGCGGCCCGGAACATAGTACTCACCCAATACCGCAGGATTAATCGGATCGGATAAATCGAGGATGGTCATTCTACGAGGTGAAATAGTATTCGCAACATACGCAAGACTATCTGCAATAAATACTTCACTGAAATAGGAACGTGTTCCGGGATGATAATTCCCTACGATGATTGGATTCTCCGGTTCTTGAACGTCCACGATTTCGAGCCCCGCGTAACCGTCAGCTACATAGACATAATCTCCATATCCATATACGCCCTGAGCTTCGCCGTTCATCGCCAAAAAAGATTCTACGATCGGGGAAGACGGATCAGTTATATCAACGATCGAAAGCCCGATATCTCTATGGACTACATAGGCATGAGTATCTGAGACATATAAGAATTCCACTTCCGGATATGATTCGTATTCTCCGGTTTTAGTGGGTTCTAATGGATTCGAAATATCGATAACCGCCAGCCCATGCGACGCGTTATACCATTGCGGTCCTGTAAAAGCCAATTCTCCTTCTATATCGAGACCGTTGCAATGCAATATCGCGTTTTCCAATCCGCAGTATACCGGATTGCTGGGATTTGAGACGTCGAAAACCATCAATCCATAGGTGTCCGCTGCATATAAATAATTGTCTTTTTCATATAAATCGGTAACGGTCCCGGCCTGCGCGTAAGTGGAGAGAAGCGTGGGATTGCTCCTGTCAGTTATATCCAATATAGATATCCCATTGTAAATAGTGTATAACCTGTTCCCGGCAACAAATACCACACTGGATCCTTCCGTATCAAATAGACCTACTAGCACTGGTGATGTTGGATCACTTACATCTATAATTTGGAGGTCCTGAGACTCCGATGAAAAATATACATAGTTGCTGTCCGCAAAAATATAGCCGTAAGCTGTAGAGCCATAGCTTCCGACTATTGCAGGAGACGAAGGATCGGTAATGTTGATAATCTTCAGGCCAAAAGAACCGGCGGCGACGTATGCGTAATTACCGTCAACATGCACATGCCAGGCCTGGTCAAGAATAGTACTGGCGAGGGTTGGATTGTGGGGATCCTGCACATTTAGAATTACCAAGCCAACGGTGTCACTCGCTATAAAAGCATAACCTCCCGAGACCGAAATCCTGCCGGTTACTTTTTGTCTCCAATAATAGTAATCGTTGGAGATGTAATATTGACCTATCCATACCGGAGATGTTGGGTCTGAAACATCTATGATTCCCAGTCCATTCAGAAATAGACAATAAGCATATTGTTCTTCCACGTCGAGGTCATAGATATTGTTCCATAAAGCAGAACCCTCATAATTAATCTCAAGTGCAAGTATATTTTGCGACATAAAGGCCGCAAGGAATGCGATGATTATCGCCATTTTAATTGAAAACCTGAACCATCTACGCATCTTTTTCCTCCCTTATTCAAATTTATCGTTCCCTAATTCGGCGGGCAGTCGGGGCAGGGGATGGGATCGGGACCGCCCTTGAAATAAGCCACGCCATAGGTTATGTCCAGGCCGTTAAAATTGCAGCTGCCGTTGACATCGCCGGCGACGTACCAGATACTTCCCAATATACATTCGCATTCGTACGGGGGCGCGGGGCCCCCTTTAAAGAAGTTGACTCCATATACTACATCAAGGCCGTTATAGGTTTCGTCACCGTTGACGTCTCCAACAATATATGAAGTACACGGCAATAAACCGCTTGGCGTATATCGCAATATCATCAAGGAGTAACAATTGGCAACAAATGTATAATCACCTTGAACAGCGATGCCATAGCCTTCACCGTCAGTTACGAGCTTCCCGACATGCGCCGGATGAGCTGGATCGCTTACGTTGAGAATATTTATACCATCAATCCAGTCGCCGCCCGCATAAGCATAGTCTCCAGATACATAAACACAGTAGCAAGTATGCATATCAAATTCAGATACCTTTAAAGGATTAATAGGATCCGATATGTCTATTATTTTAGGCCCATGGATGTAATCGGCCACATACGCGTAATCGCCGGCAACAAATACATCTTTTGGATAAACGATATCGCCCAAATGAGATCCCGAAAATGCAGGATTGGAAGGATCCGTCACATCGAAAATGAAGAGGCCTGAATCAGCATCAGTCATAAAAGCATAATTGCCCGATACGAATATACCGGTTGCCTGATCGAGCATGTTATTAGATCCAATAAACGCGGGATTTGAAGGTACGGATATGTCGATTACCTCCAGGCCAAAATCGTAACCCGCAAGATACGCGTATTGGCTAACTACGAATATGTCATATGTAACGCCAAAGGGCTCATATTTTCCGATTATCATGGGACTCTCAGGGATAGATACGTCTATTATTTGAAGGCCCGAATCTGAATCCGCCATATATACATAATTGCCTGCGTAAAATACGCTTACGGCTTTGTCAGGCGTATCGCAATTGCCTATGACGGTTGGTTCTGAAGGATCAGAGACGTCGACAACAAAAAGACCGGATTGCCTTGCCGCAATATATGCCAGAGTATCTGTAATTGCCACTCCATATAAGGGTCCTGGAATGTCGTATATTCCGGCGATTGTCGGATTTGCCGGATTAGAAATATCCAATATCTGAAGCCCTTCATATCTGCCCGGGATAAAGGCATAATTCCCGGCCACAAAATTACGTGTAGTATTATTAAACTGATAAAAACCCACCTGCAGGGGATTCGCGGGATCTGCTATATTCAATATATGAAATTGATAAGAACTTTCATTTAGATAGGCGTAATCTCCGGAAACATACACGCAATTGGCAGATGAAGTCGTCGGAAAATTACCTGCAAGCGTCGGATTCAAAGGATTAGATATGTTAATAATTTGAAGTCCGTTAGTAAAATCCGCCACGTAAGCATAATTTCCGCTTATGAATAGACGGAAAGCGTGATCCAATGGGTATGATGCTGCAATCCATGGATTTGTTGGATTGGATACGTTTACGATTTGAAGGCCAGCCCCATTATTGCATACATAAGCATAATTTCCCGAGACAAATACATCAGGATTACCCCCCGCATTACAACTACCCACGATGTATGGGCTTGAAGGATCCAGGACGTTTAATATGCGGAGCCCGTCATAGCGCGTAGTCACATACGCGTAATCGCCTGAAACAAATACAGCCTGGGGAACATGGAGAATTTCAAAACTTGAAGCCAATGTCGGATTCGCAGGATCAGAAATATCCATTATGTACAGGTTATTGGCCAGGTCAATTATATAGGCATATGAACCTGAAACATAAACATCGTAGACCTCGCCCATAAAGAAAAACTTGCTGACGAATATTGGATTTGCGGGATTTGAGACATTTATAATAACCAGACCATTATGTAGCGCGCAATAGGCGTAATCTCCCACAATAAAAGCGTCATACATGCAGGTCCATAATGTCGAACCTACATAATCAATATTCTGAGCAGGGGCCATCTGGGGAGCTATTACCATCAGGCACACGAGAACCGTGGCCATCCCGATCAAAAACCTCTTCCATCTACACATAATAACCCTCCATCAAAATTAGCTATATAATTGTCAAAACATCTTAATCTTAGGCTGCTTACTTGTGGCTAAATGATAACCTGTTATTTACTTTATGTCAACATATTTTTATTTTTTCGGGGTTGACCGAAATTGAGTCGCTCCGCCCCTTTGACGTTGACTATCAGCCATAGTTTATATAATATGAGCGACTATGAAGATACTGCTTTGCAGCAAAATTGAATGGTGACATTGTTCCGCGTTAACTTATTTAAAAATGGAAAGATAGGGGATAAGAGACGACATGCCGAAACTCTCAATAGCCGTCTTCGCCTCCGGGGGGGGCACCAACCTGCAATCGCTCCTCGACTCATCGAAGAAAGGCGCGTTTGACGGGGAGATAACCGCTGTAATATCCAACAATTCCGGCGCTTACGCCCTGGAAAGGGCCAGGAACGCCGGTATCGCGACCTATCATATTAGCGGCAAAAAGTTCCCCGAAAGAGACCGGTTTGTGGAGGAGATCCTTAAAACGCTGGAAAAGCATAACGTCAATCTAATCGTACTCGCGGGGTATATGAAACTCCTGCCGCTTGAAGTTGTTAAAACATATAGAAACAGAATATTGAATATTCACCCGGCGCTACTCCCCAAATACGGCGGAAAGGGTATGTACGGCATAAATGTTCACAAAGCGGTAATCGAATCCGGGGACAGGATCTCCGGCGCTACCGTGCATTTTGTCGATGAGATATTCGATCACGGCGTTATACTGATACAGAGAACCGTCCCGGTACTGCCCGGCGATGATCCGGAGACGCTGGCGGCGCGGGTCCTGAAAGTCGAGCATAAGATTCTCCCGAAAGCCGTGAGTATGTTCGCATGATTCGCAGAATTCTTCTTTCGGCCATACTGATCTTTTCCCTCGCCCGGGGGGGTGAATTTCCCAGCGGGGAAAACCTTAAACCGTATGAGGGAAAAATAATAAGAAACATCGAGATATTAAGGAAGAACGTTTTTGAGAACGGAGAAGAAAATCTTCCCTTCTATTACCGCTGGGCGAACAGCTTGCATATAAAGACACGCAAGAGCGTGATAGAGGGCGAGCTTCTGTTTAAGGTCGGGGAACCGCTCGATATCGAGAAAGTGATTGAAAGCGCCCGCAATATAAGGCTCAGGAGAATCATAGGGGAGGTGAAGATTATAGCTGCTCCCCGAGGTGAAGATGGGGTTGATATAACGGTAATTACGTACGATAACTGGACCACCAAAGTGGCGATTTTTCTCGAATCGGGAGGCGGCAGCTATCATTACGGCGCTTCGGTATCCGAGGACAATCTGCTCGGTTACGGTCGGATTGCCGAGATTTCCGCCTCCACCTCGGAAGATAATGATGGTTACACTCTGTTTTTCAATGACGACAGGATGGGCAGGACCAGGTGGTCAGGAAGTTTCTTTTATTCCGATTATACGTTAAATAGTTTGATCAGCCTTCAAGTGTATAGACCTCAGTATTCGCTTGACGTTCCCTACGCCGTGAGCGCCGAATACCTGAGGCTGGACGGCACGGCGAGACTGTATAGCGGGGGAATAGAATTTTTCAGATATAATCGTCTGATCAACAGTTTCGAATTCAATTCCAAATATACCCTCGGCAGGGTGAGAAGATTGAATTTCTACGCTTATTATGATTACGAGGATTTCGATTATTCGGAATACTACCCTGGAAGCGCGCTCAACGAAATCTTGATTCCTGACGATGAAAGGATTTCATTTCCGTCTCTGGGAATCGGCGGCGAGATTATGAAATACGATTTCGAAAGGTTTCTGGATGAGCCCGGCACGCCCGAGGATCTGACTCTGGGCGCAACCGTCAGGTTAATGTCCGGCAGATCGGTACCGGAATTCGGCGCCGATTTTGTCGGTACCAGGACTGCCGTTTCGACCGGTTTTTTTATTCGCCCGTTCAGTCCGGTTTTTATCAGGGGAACCGATCGGGTACAATGGTGGCATCGTAAAGGACGAAATGAAAGAATCAGGCACCGGTCGGAATTGATGTTTTATTACAAAACGACGGAAACGCAGGTTTTCGCCGCGCGGGCCCTTGCCAACTTCGTCTGGAGAGAAAAACCCGGCTACCAGCAGCTTCTGGGCGGAGCCAACGGCCTCAGGGGCTATTCCAGCCACGAACTGGAGGGAGATAAGCTGGCCCTCGGCAATATGGAATACCGCTTTTATACCCCTCTGGAGATATTTACCGTGCGGTTCGGCGGGGCGCTGTTTTTCGATGTCGGCGATGTGTGGAGAAAAGGGGAAAAAGTGAGATTCGGCGATATGAAGTATGACGTCGGAGTGGGTCTGCGTTTCGGATTGACTAAGTCGTCAACGTCGCGGGTCCTGCGTCTCGATTTCGCAAAGGCGCTGACCGAGAATGAATACTACGTCTCGTTCGGAACGGGTATGCTTTTCAACCTGGGCTCGATTTTCAAAGATGAATAGGAAATTCTACAGCTTTCTTTTCGGCATAGCCGTTTTCAGATTGGGTTTTGCCTTCTTCTTACCGGCGGCGCCCCAGGAAGCCTACTACTGGAACTATAGCCGCCATGCTGCCCTGTCCTATTTCGACCACCCGCCTCTGGCCGCCTACTTTATAAAGCTTACGACCATTTTTGGCGTGAGCGGTTTCAGCGTGCACCTGGCCGCCATTATCCTCTCCACCCTCTCAAGCATTGTTATTTATCGTCTGGCGTCGTTACTCTTTGATGATACGACCGCCTTCTGGAGCGCGGTTGCCATAAACCTCACCTTCATTTACGCGCTGGGAAGCATGATAATCACCCCCGATACCCCCATGCTTCTGTTCTGGTGCCTTTCGATGCTGGCCTGCTACAGCATTGATCGGGATAGGGGAAAGATATGGTGGATTCTCCTGGGATTCTTTATCGGGGCCGGTTTCATGTCCAAATACTCGATGGTGTTCGCCGGGCTGGGAGCTTTCCTGTATTTTGTTCTTTCCCGTAAAAGAGTCAAGTGGTTTACGACAATCTGGCCTTATGTTGCCTTGATAGTGGCTGTGATTACGACTCTTCCCGTTTTGATCTGGAATTATCAGAACGACTGGGCGAGTTTCGCTTTTCAAACCGGTAGAAGGGTTGACGAGATGGGCCGTTTCAGACCCGACTTTTTCTTCGGTTTTATCGGCGCCGTAATAGGAATTTACGGTATTGTACCGATTCCGCTTCTTTTTGCCGGCATCTGGCATTCCATTAAGGGATTCCTATGGGGAAACTTTTCAAACCACGCGCTGATAGTCTGTTTTTCGGTCCCGCTGCTGCTTTTTCTAATCCCGGTTTCCGCAAAATCCTGGGTGAAAATGAACTGGACGACCCCGGCCTTTATCGGGATATTCATAGCGGCCACGGCATATTACTTTACAAAGAAAAGCAGGCTCGTACAAACCTGGGGAAAGATTTCTATCGGTTTTTTGATCCTATCTTTTATCGCCATACATACGCTGGCTCTGATTCCCGGTATATATTTCGGAAGAGGAGACTATTTTACCGGCTGGGACAGGCTTGCCCGCAGAATTGAAACGGTGAGAAAGGACGTCCCGGAACCCTATTTCATATGCGGGTACGAATACAAGACCGCCTCGCTGCTGGCCTTTTACCTGGATGACCATCCGGAAACCGTAAGCAACACCATAATAGGCCGCCCCGGTCTGCAGTATGACTACTGGTGCGACCCGGATACCCTGGTTGGATACAACGCGGTTTTTGTATACGATAAACGAAATAAACTCAAAAGCCCGTCGGAACTTGCCGACCGATTCGAGAAAGTGGAATTCGATTCGGGCATCCATATAGAAAAAGGTGGAAAAGAGATAACGGAATTCTATATATTTCGATGCTATAACTATCGTGGATTGTGAGGGAAGCGAATGATAGACTCAATTTTAAAATCTGACATTAAAGAGTACCCGTTGGTTCGGGAAGGCAAGGTGCGCGATATCTACGACCTCGGCGATTGTCTCTTATTCGTCACCACCGACCGGATATCCGCCTTCGATAGGGTGCTGCCCAATGGTATCCCCGGCAAGGGCATTATTCTTAACAAGATGTCTCTATTCTGGTTTTCCATGATGAAAGATATTATTCCCAACCACCTCTTGATTGGCGATTTTAAGTCTTTCCCCAAGGATCTCAAAAAATATGAGTATCTGGACGGCCGTTCCATGATGGTCAAAAAAGCGAAACGTATAGATATAGAGTGCGTCGCCAGGGGATACCTGGTGGGATCGGGTTATAAAGATTATAAAAAAGCGGTGGAATCATCTCCCGGCATCCCCGCTGTAGATCTCTACGGCTATGAGCTTCCCGCCGATATAAAGCTTGCCGAAAAACTGCCTTACCCCATCTTCACTCCCGCGACCAAGGAGGACGACGGCCACGATATCAATATCTCCTTTGACGATATGACCGACCGGGTGGATATAAACCTGGCGTCGGAATTAAGGGAAATCTCCCTGGCGATATATTCTAACGCCTATGAATACGCTTTCCCCAGGGGTATAATCATAGCCGACACCAAGTTCGAGTTCGGTTTTATAAAAAAACGATTGACTTTAATAGATGAAATACTGTCTCCGGATTCATCGAGATTCTGGCCGGTCGATTCCTACCGGGTGGGATCGAATCCGCCCTCATTCGATAAACAGTTCATAAGGGATTTTCTGGAGACCACCGGCTGGGATAAAAACTCGCCTCCGCCGGAGCTGCCCACGGATATCGTACAGAAGACTCTTGAAAAATATAAGCAGGCTTATAAAATTTTAACGGGTTCCGATGCCTTTGAGGAATAGCCATGGCGATAAGAAGAGCGCTTTTAACGGTTTATGATAAGACAAACATAGTCGAGCTGGCCCGGAAATTAAGAGAATTCGATATCGAGATAATCTCCACCGGCGGCACCATGAAGGAATTACGCAAGGGCGGCCTGGAGGTGAAATCCGTCTCCGATATTACCGGATTTCCCGAAATACTCGAAGGCAGGGTAAAGACACTCCATCCCAAGATTCACGGCGGGATTCTTGCCCGTCGTGACAAGGGGGAACATGTATCTCAATTAAGCCTCTACAATATCTCGCCCTACGACCTCGTGGTGGTCAATCTCTACCCGTTCGAGAAGGTCGTTTCTTCGGGGCAAACGGATGAAGATATCATTCTCGAGAATATCGATATCGGGGGTCCGGCGATGATCAGGTCCGCGGCCAAAAATTACCCCCACGTAACGGTGATAACCTCGCCCGACCATTATCAGACGCTGATTGAAGAGCTGGCGGAAAACAACGGTGCAACAACGCTGGAATTCCGGAAGAGGATGGCGAAAACAGCTTTCGAAAGAACCGCGGCCTACGATGCCGCCATATCGTCCTGGTTCCAATCCGGGAAAGATGAATTCCCTTCCACTTTGAATCTAAGTTATAATCTGAAATCATCCCTGCGATACGGGGAGAATCCGCATCAAAAAGCGTCGCTTTACGAGATGCCCGATTATTCTTTTACCTCCCTGGCGAAAGGGAAGCTTCTTTCCGGGAAGGAACTGTCGTTTAACAATATCTGGGATCTGGAAGCCGGGCTACTGATGGCTCTCGATTTTGACCAACCGTTTGCCGCCGTCATCAAACATACCAATCCCTGCGGCGCGGCTATCGGCATTTCGCTTGCAGAGGCCTACCGCAAGGCGCTGGACTCCGATCCCCTTTCGGCCTTCGGATCGGTGATAGCGTTGAACCGGTGGGTCGATATCGAAACCGCGAACCTGCTTCACGAGACCCCCTTTATCGAATGTATCCTGGCTCCGGGTTTCGATGGTGATTCGCTGGAACTCCTGTCTACAAAGAAAAACCGAAGGTTGCTTGACGTCGGTGAGATGAAAAGAACGCCGGGGAACGCTCTTGAGTTCAGGCCGCTTACCGGAGGTGTACTGGCTCAATCTCCGGATAGACACGAAATCGACAAAGATGAATTGCAGCATATTACCGAAAAACGCCCGTCGGATGAAGAACTTGAGGAGCTATTTTTCGCCTTTAAAATAGTGAAGCACATAAAATCTAACGCCATCGTGATCTGTAAAAACATGGCCACGGTCGGCGTGGGGGCGGGGCAGACATCCAGGGTCGATTCGTCTATAATCGCTGTCAGGAAAGCCGGTGACCGGGCGAAGGGCGCGGTTGCGGCCTCGGATGCTTTCTTTCCCATGCCCGATGGTCTCGAAACGCTGGCCAATGCGGGTGTTACAGCGGTTATCCAACCGGGTGGATCAAAAAAAGATCCGGAGGTAATTGAGGCCGCCAACCGGATGGGGATCGCCATGGTCCTGACCGGCATACGTCATTTCAAGCATTAAAAGTTATTCACACCCGATGTTGATAACTTTGTTGATAAAAAACTCTTGAGTTCCGATCGCTTTTTTATTTTTTTTGAGTGGCGAGCGAATTCTAACTTGGTACTTTTAATAAAATGTCTTTGATGAACGATAAAAATATTCTCCTCGGTGTCAGCGGTGGCGTGGGAGCTTTCAAGGCTTGCGAGCTTCTGAGGCTGTTTGTAAAAGCGGGATCGAACGTAAGAGTAATTATGACTGAGGCCGCCACTAAATTCGTGACCCCTCTTTCTTTTCAATCGCTGGGTGCTGAGCAGGTATCAGTTGATATGTTTGCCGAGAAACGCGAATCTCTGGAGCACGTCGCCTGGTCGGACTGGGGAGATATACTTGTAATAGCACCAGCCACGGGCAATATAATAGGGAAAATGGCGGCCGGCATTGCCGATGAGATTCTCTCTACTCAGGCCATCGCTTTCGACGGTATTACGCTGTTGGCCCCGGCGATGAATGTAAAAATGTACAACAATAAAACCGTACAAAAAAATATAAAGTATCTCGAATCCGTCGGCGTGAATTTAGTAGGACCGGAAACCGGATATCTGGCTTCCATGATAACCGCGCCGGGGAGAATGTCCGAACCGGAGATAATATTTAAAAGAGCGAGGCAGTTGCTTTTAAAAAGATCTTCTTTAAAGGGTAGAAAAGTAATTGTTACCGCCGGGCCCACCGTAGAGCCTCTCGATCCGGTAAGATATTTATCCAATTTTTCGTCGGGGAAGATGGGTTATGCTCTGGCGGATGCCGCCGCCGGATTCGGCGCCAACGTTACATTAATATCGGGACCGGTCCATCTTGAGCCTCCTCCCGGTGTGAGGATCATCGACGTGAAATCAGCCGAGGAGATGCACAGGGCTGTCGTTAAAGAATGTCCTCGAACCGCTCTGCTTATTATGGCTGCCGCCGTCGCCGATTACCGTCCCTCCGCCTTCCATAAGCAGAAAATAAAACGCCATAGCGATTCGATGAGATTAAACCTCAGGGCCAATCCCGATATTCTCAAATCCCTGAAAAGAAACAGGCCGAAGGTGGTAGTCGGTTTTGCCCTGGAAACCAGGGACGTTGAAGCTCGGGCGATAGAGAAACTAAAAGATAAAGGGCTCGATCTAATTGTCGCTAACAATCCCACTGAAAAAGGAGTGGAGTTCGGCTCCGATTTCAACAAGGTCACCATCTACGGCAGAAAGGGATTGGCTGTTCCTCTGGAGAGGGCTGAAAAATTCGATATTGCCGTGGCCGTCATCGAAGAATCCGTCAAGTTTCTGAAGAAACGTGGATCGAAAAGAAAAAAATAAACTTAAAAAATATCTTCTACTGCAGAGGGACCTGGGATTCGAGGAGTTCTATCTCCCCGAGTCGTCTCGTCCGGCGGGAAAAATCACTGTGAAACGGCTTGGCATAGATCGGTTCTCCGAAGCCGAATCGCTTTTCCAGCTGGAGACAACTATCAAAAGATGCAAGCGTTGCCCGCTGGGTAAAACCAGGACCAAATTCGTCTTCGGTGTCGGCAATCCCGATGCCGATATTGTATTCATCGGTGAGGCGCCCGGCCGGGATGAAGATCTGCAGGGCATACCGTTTGTGGGACGTGCCGGTAAGCTCCTCGATAAGATGCTCGCCGAGATAGGCCTGAATCGAAATGACGTTTATATCGCGAATATCCTCAAATGCCGCCCGCCCGAAAACCGCGATCCGGAATCGGAGGAGGTAGATGAGTGTTTGCCATACTTGATTAAGCAGATAAAGCTTATCAAGCCGAAAGTGATTTGCTCACTGGGTCGCGTCGCCGCGCAAAGAATATTGCAGACCACCATGTCTCTGGGCGCCATGCGCGGCCGCTGGTTCGATTATCATGGAATAAAATTTATGGTCACCTATCATCCGGCGGCTATCTTAAGAACGAATTCCTATATGGCCGGCGCCCTCCAGGATTTAAGACGTCTGGCCAAAACGGTAAATTCTATGGAGAACGGGTCGAAATAATTGGCTGAGATCAAGGAAAAACTACCGCCGCAGGCCATCGAGGCGGAACAGGCGATTCTCGGAGCTATGCTGCAGCATCCCGACGCTCTCCATGCCGGAATCGAAGGTCTGAAAGAAGATTATTTCTACGTTCCCAAGCACCGAAAGATTTTCGCGGCCATAAGAAGTCTCTTCGAATCCTCCAACGCGGTGGACCTTATAACCGTGCCGGATGAGCTTTCGAAAAAAGACCTGCTGGAGGAGGTGGGGGGACGACGGTACCTGCTCGATCTCGTGGATTCCGTGGTTACCTTCGCCAACATCGAAGATCATATCAGGATTGTAATCGAGGCCGCCGTTAAGAATCAGTTGATAGGCGATTGCAGCGATATCGTCAATCGATGTTACGATCAGACGATCTCAGCCGATGATATCCTCGACTATTCGGAAAGAAAAATCTTCGCCATTAAGGAAAGCTCCTTGAGAGGGGACTTTATCGAGCTGAGAGAGATACTCCCCCAGACCTTCGAGCAGATCGAGGAATACTCTAAAAGGGAAGGTCATGTAACCGGTATCCCCACGGGATTTCCCGAACTGGACACCATAACGTCCGGTTTCCAGAAATCGGACCTGATTATCATAGCCGGAAGGCCCTCTATGGGCAAAACCGCTTTTGCATTGAATGTCGCGGAATATGTAGCGGTGGAGAAAGGAGTCCCGGTATGCGTCTTCTCCCTGGAAATGGCCAAAGAGCAGATCGCCCAAAGGTTATTATGCAGCAGGGCGAGAATCTCGGCTCATCAACTGAAGACCGGACGTATCGCCGATCATCAATGGACGAATCTATCCATCGCCGTAGGTCCGCTTTCGGAAGCCCCCATATATCTCGATGATTCTGCCTCTTTGACGGTCATGGAAATAAGGGCCAAGGCGAGACGTCTTAAGCTCCGGTATGATATCGGAATGGTAATCGTCGATTACCTGCAGCTGGTCAGGGGCCGATCGGATGCCGAAAGCAGGCAGCAGGAAATGACATATGTCTCGCAATCTCTCAAAGCTCTTGCCAGAGAACTGAAAATTCCGGTAGTAGCTCTTTCACAGCTTTCGCGCCAGGTGGAGATTCGTGGAAAAGATGCCAGACCTCAGCTCTCCGATCTTCGCGAATCCGGGGCGATCGAGCAAGATGCAGACGTTGTGCTGTTTATACACAGACCCCGCGATGAAGAGGGCCATCTCGGTACTACAGCAGAAATTATCATAGGCAAGCAGAGAAACGGTCCCACCGGCTTAATAAAATTGGCTTTCGTGAAGGATATTGTACGATTCGAGCTTCTGGATATCCATCACGGTTCGCCCTATTCCGAAGAGCAATATTAATACTTTTTTATATGCCGGATATAAGAATTCCAGATTTTATTGAAGTTACTTCGAGAGGCTGGTTTTGAATCTTATATCGTATCTGGGATATCTGGTCATAAGGTTCATAGAACACGTCGGACGATTATCGATTCTCATTGGTCAGCTTGTGTTATCTTTGCATCTTTTTCCGAAGAATCTCCGCCTTATTTCTCAGCAGATGCTTTATATGGGAGTAAATTCACTTCCCCTTGTATTATTCACATCGCTTTTTACCGGCGGCGTAACCGCCGTCCAGGCGGCATATCAATTCCGGGGGATAGTGCCCATGACCTACCTCGGTGGGGCCGTGGGCAAAGCCGTCGTTATAGAGCTCGGCCCGGTTTTAACCGCGCTGGTGATTGCCGGTCGCGTTGGGGCTTCCATAGCCGCCGAACTGGGGACCATGAAAGTGACGGAACAGATCGACGCGCTGGAGACCATGGCCATAGACCCCGTCCGCTACCTGGTCATGCCGAGATTCATTTCCGGTATCGTAATGCTCCCGGTATTAACCGTTTTTTCCAATTTCATCGCCATCGTTGGAGGTCTGGCCGTTTCGGTATGGTTCCTGGATTTAACCACCTATAGCTTCCTGAACAGCCTGAAGATGTTTTTCGAACTGCAGGATCTGTTCGGCGGCCTTCTAAAGTCGATCGCTTTCGGGGCCATTATTTCGATAATAGGATGTTATAACGGTTTTGCTACCGTTGGTGGCGCCGAGGGAGTGGGAAAGTCGACCACCAGGGCCGTGGTTGTATCATCGATATTGATACTCCTCGCCGACTACGGGATAGCGTCGCTGGTGTTCGGGTAATAAAATATGGCTGATCGGTATGATAGAGATAATTGATTTACATAAGAAATTATCGGGGCAAACGGTCTTAAAAGGGATCGATCTGGTCATAAATCGGGGTGAGACCCTTACGATTATCGGACGTTCGGGGGAAGGTAAGTCGGTTTTGCTGAAACACATAATCGGCCTGTTTCGTCCCGATTCCGGCAATATCCGCGTTGATGGAGAGAATATTACGCGCCATAAAACCTCCGACCTATACCGCCTACGGCGCCGCTTCGGCGTACTTTTCCAGGGTTCCGCTCTATTTGACTCATTAACGGTCGGCGAAAATGTCGGTCTGGCGTTGAGAGAACATAAGACATTCCCTGAATACGAGATAAGGCGGATCGTCGCTGAAAAACTCGCCCGCGTGGACTTGAAAGGGGCGGAAAATAAGAAACCGGCCGAACTTTCGGGCGGCATGAAAAAGAGGGTCGGCCTGGCGCGGGCCATCGCCATGTCGCCTGAATACATTTTATATGATGAACCGACTACCGGTCTCGATCCTATAACCGCTGATTCCATCAACGATTTAATTATCCAGCTTAAGACCGACCTTAACATTACCTCTATTGCGGTTACTCATGATATGGCTTCGGCTTATAAGATCTCGGACAGGATCGCGATGCTTTTCGACGGCAGGATCATTGCCATCGGCACACCTGAGGAGATAAAAAACTCGGATTCGGAGGCGGTTCAACAGTTTGTCACGGGAAAAGCCAAAGGTCCGATAACTGATTTTTAGGTTAAGATGTTGAAAAATATTAAAATTAGAGGCAATTATGCCGAAGAAAAAACAGGTTGTTATTTGAGGGTTGATAACTTATAATGCACGGATGGTAAGTTATGGGAATCGCGACAGAGACCAAAGGGAGCGGTAAATCAAAGGAAATGTCGGTATTTGGTTTCCTATCAAATGACATCGGTATAGACCTCGGCACCGCCAATACGCTTGTTTATGTAAAAGGGCAGGGAATTATTCTCAACGAGCCGTCGGTTGTCGCGATGGAGAAAAGATCCGGCAAAGTATTGGCCATTGGAATTGCCGCCAAGGAGATGATCGGTCGAACTCCCTATGAGATTAACGCCATAAGGCCATTGAAAGACGGCGTCATCGCCGATTTTGAAATAACTGAAAGAATGTTATCCGACTTCATCAAGCGAGCGGTAAAGCACCGTTTTTTGATGAAGCCCCGGATAATCATTTCTGTTCCATCAGGAATTACCGAAGTAGAAAAAAGAGCCGTACGCGATTCTGCAGAGAATGCGGGAGCTCGAGAGGTCTATTTGATTCCCGAACCGATGGCGGCGGCCATCGGGGTCGGATTGCCCGTGGATCAACCATCCGGATCGATGATCATCGATATTGGTGGCGGAACATCCGAGATCGCGGTGATCGCTCTGGGCGGGATAGTGAACGATACCTCCATAAGAATAGCCGGTGATGAGCTCGATGAAGCCATAATAAATTACCTGAAGAAAAATTACAATCTGCTCATAGGTGAGAGGACCTCTGAGGAGATAAAATGGAAAATAGGTACCGCCTACCCCCTCGAAAAAGAGGAGACGATAGAGGTCAAAGGTCGCGACCTTGTCGCCGGGGTTCCCAGAACCATGAAGGTATCTTCAGCCCAGATAAGAGAGGCGCTCAATGAGCCGATTTCCGGGATAATCGAGGCCGTAAGACAGGCTCTCGAGCAGACGCCTCCTGAACTCGCATCCGACATTCTCGATAGAGGAATAATTATGACCGGCGGCGGCGCCCTGATTCGGGGATTGGATAAGAGGTTACGTCAGGAAACCAATCTTCCGGTTATCGTCTCCGACGATCCCTTAACATGCGTGGCCCGGGGAGCCGGGAAATGCCTGGAAAATTTCCAGAGTTTCGCAAAAGTGCTTCAAAAGCCCACCCGTGGCTGATTCTGACACCCCTGATTTTTCATTAAACCGTTATTCGCCTTTCGGGGTCAAACTCTATGAATGAAATGAAAAACGAAGATCCCGGGGGCAAGAATATTGAAAAAGCCTTCGAGAGAGCCGTAATTGATTACCGCGAAAGGATTTACCTGATGCTCCTGAAATACGTAAGAAACCGCGATGACGCCAAAGACCTGACCCAGGAAACGTTCGTAAAAGCGTATAATTCCCTCGGTTCCTTCAGGGGAGAATCCGGGCTTTACACCTGGATTTACAGGAT
>CP070813.1:708677-763486 GCA_020344055.1 Candidatus Zixiibacteriota bacterium
TTGCCGTCTTCGGTTTGCAGGGCATGGGTATGGCCGAAATTCCGGCATTCCGCCCGGGCCCCCTCCTCGTTTTTAAGGGTGCACGCCAGACAGACGAGTTTGCCTTCAAAGGAGGCGTGTTTATCTTCGGCTTTGACCTGGCGGGTATCGGCAATGATCAACGCCCCGAATACAACTGATATTATTATCAAGATTCCTATTATTCTCGTAATCATCGCTACTCCCGAACGTTTTCGCTATTGAATATCATAATCAATAATATAAACGATTGAATTCTCATAAAGGTTCCGGAGCAATTTTGCCATTAATGTCGCTTTCTATCTACGATAGACAACACCATTATGGGACTTCGCCGGATGCATCGATTTAATTCCATGCAATTCTGACGATAACTGTAATATGGCTCAAAAAAAGCTTTTTACGCGGGATGTATACGCCGAGGGGCACCTGGTCGATTCGGGCGTGATGTCGACCATCCTGGACCTGATAATCCGGTCCGGCGGGCAGTTCAATATCAAATCGTTCGAGATGGGCCATACCAACATCGATAAAACCCGGACCACCATTGAGGTTTCAACGTCTACCCCGATGCTGCTCGATCATATTATTTCCCAGCTCCATCTTCACGGATGCGTGATAAAAGAGGACGTCGCGGTTTCATTGAAACCGGCACCGAAAGACTCGGTGGCTCCGGACGACTTTTATTCCACCACCAACCATACAACCGAAATCAGGCTGAACGGCAAATGGTGCCGGGTAGGGGATCAACGTATGGATGCGGTGATAATCTTGGATAACGGAAAACCGCAATGTGCCAAGATAAGAAGTCTGAAAAAGGGGATGCCGGTGGTGACAGGCCTATCGGGTATAAGGGTAATACCGGAGTTCAAGGAGCGGAAGAGGTCGGTTTTTGAATTCATGACAGGCGATGTATCGTCTGAGAAGAAGGTCGAATTGGCAGTGGGCGAGGTTGCCTCGATGCTGCAATCGGAAAAATATCGAACCATTGTGGTAGCCGGGCCGGTGGTGGTCCATACCGGCGGGTCAGAGTCGTTGTGTTCATTGATAGAGGGAGGATACGTGCAGGGGCTTCTTTCAGGTAACGCCCTGGCCGTCCATGACATCGAGCAGGCGCTGTTCGGTACATCGCTCGGAGTGGATACGAAAACCGGAAAGCCGGTGGAAGAAGGACATAAAAATCATATGCGGGCCATTAACGAGGTTTTTAAGCACGGCAATATTAAAAGGATGATCGAGAGAAAGGCTCTTACAAGCGGAATAATGTATACTCTTTACCGGACTAAAACGCCCTTTGTCCTGGCCGGGTCTTTGCGCGACGACGGGCCTTTACCTGAAACTATCAATGATATGGTAGAAGCGCAGGCCGCGTATGCGAAGATGCTGAAGAAAGCCGATCTGGTTATCATGCTTTCCACCATGCTTCATTCCATCGCCACCGGCAATATGCTTCCCTCCAGGGTGCGGACTATCTGCGTGGATATTAATCCATCGGTAGTAACCAAATTGGCGGATCGCGGTTCGGCGCAAGCGGTGGGGATTGTTACCGACGTCGGTTTATTTTTAAATCTACTGGCGAGAAAACTAAAAAAATAGAATGGCTGATAGAAAAAAGATGTTTCATTTTGAAATGCTCATTGTCTTTAGGTTGATTTAATTTTGAGCATGACTTCGTCAACCAGGTTCCTTCTTTATAACTTAAAAATTTTGAAGAGGTTAGAGGACCGATCGGGAAATTCAGATGAATTACGGCGGCGATTTGGAGAATAGGGCGGCTTTGATGCCATATTTTTTATCAGATCCGTTGATTTTCGACGAAATTCGGGGGTCTATCGGTCGGCTCTAATTAATTGTAATACAGTTAGTTGAAAGATTGAAACAAGATTCGGGCAAGAGGCACGCCGTTTGCCTTATTGAAAAACAAAAAAACGTCCTGGAGGAATAATGAGAGTCTTAACGGCAATACTCGGTATTTTCACTCTATTTTACGCAACGGCTGACGGTCTGGCCCAGGGGACTGGATCGGCGGCGATGGAATTTCTAAACATCGGGGTAAGCGCGAAGTCCTCGGCCACGGGAGGGGCATTTTCAGCCATAGCCGACGGGCCGGTATCATCGTTCTATAATCCGGCGGGGCTCGCGTCTATTGAAAATTACCAGGTAGCCGGGATGCATACCGAATGGTATCAGGATTTAAAATATGAATATCTCGGATGCGGAATCCCTGTCGGCAGGTCCGGGGGATTCGGAGTGTCCTTCTCATATCTCAGTTACGGTTCCATAAAAAGCTATTCTGAGACCGGAGTTCCTACAGGCGATATACAAGCCTACGACATGGCGCTGAATCTGTCGTACGGTCACAGAATCAAGGACAGGCTACTTATGGGATTTGGAATTAAGGGCGTCGCCGAAAAGCTGGCGGATATAAGCGTAAAAGGATTCGCCGCCGATTTCGGCATGCAATATAAAGCCTACAAATACATGCTCGGGTTTTCGGTCATGAACTTCGGGCCCAATTTAAAGTATGAAACGGTTTCGTCGCCCCTGCCGACGACCATTAACGCCGGCGCGTCATACAAACCATTCGGGCCGGAGTTTTCATTAATGATGGGCGGTTCTATGCCATTTCACGGGGATTTTTCGTTCAAAACGGGAATCGAATATTCATATAACGATATATTCATGCTGAGAGGCGGTTACGATACAAGAAAAGATTATGACGGCAAAAGCGGAATCGCTCTGGGGGCCGGAATCAACGTATCCAATCACAATCTCGATTATGCTTATAACATAAACGATATAATGGGCGGAACGCATCAGATATCGTTTGTTTTTAAATTCGGGAATTCTCGCAAATCGGGGGATAAAGTGGATCCGATGCCGATAAAGCTGAATAGTATGCCGGTACAGGAAACCTATACCGGATTAAGCAATGATATATCAAAACAGGGATTAGATTCCACAGATGGGAATGATATATCGGTACAGGAAACCTACACCGAATCATCGGAGAATGAATCCGGTAACAATGCGAAGAAGTATCAAATCTGCGCGGCCAGGTATCAGAATGAGGAGTCTGCCAGAAAGCATATCAGTACATTGAAGAAATTCGGAGTGAACTCCTGGCTATTCTACGACGGATCAAAGGAATACAGGGTTGTCCTGGGCGAGACCGACAAGTTATCCAAGGCTGAAAAAATGAAATCGAAATTTGATAAAGAAGGGGTATTCTGCTTTATTCAGGAAATGTAGTGGCTTCCTCCTTGTCTTAATATGGCTGTAAAATGCCTCGTTGGGATACGGGGCATTTTTTATTGGTATTTTATAATTTTTTCCTTGACAGGATATTAGGAGAAAATTATTTTAAATAAGGATGGTTTACGTTAGAAGATTGTGAAAATTATCACAATCCATAACAAAACCAGACATGGTGTGGTAGGTGGTGATTGGGTTTCTGATGTACTGGTCGACCCCTCCCGCGTAAGCGGGGGGGGTTAGTTTTTTAACCGGTTTTGGGCGCTCTCTATTTTATACGCTTTTGTTTATCAAAAATTCTATTATTTTCTTTTTCTCAAAATAAGAGACCTATCGGGATCGCGGGTTTCCCCGGCGGATGTAACATATATGGCGGCCTTTCCGGAAACCGGGCAGGCGTATTCGCAGGCGGCACACCCCGTACATTTATCGATATCAACATGGGGCAGCCGTATGTTTATTATATTTCCCTCCCTGCCGACCGTCTCGGTATCCTCCAACCAGATGGCCTTGGGCGATGTGGGGCACCACTCCTCGCAAACGATGCATGTTGTTCCGAATGCCCATGGCAGGCATCTTCCTTTATCGAAAAACGCCGTGCCGATTTTAACGGGCGGCGGCCCCGTCTGACCGAATTTCTCGTCTGATTTCAGTTTTAGTATTGCCCCCGTCGGGCAGATCTCACCGCATAGCGTGCAATAATGCTCGCAGTATCCTATCCTGGCCATAAGGAGGGGACTGAAAATTCCCTCCCATCCGGTTTCGAGTAACGCCGGTTGTAAGGCATTGGTCGGGCAGATTTTCATACACTGGCCGCAACGTATACATTGTTTAAGAAAATCCTCTTCAATCAGGGCTCCGGGCGGCCGGATGAAAGTAACTTCGTTAACAAATTTATCTCCGCTTCGGATCACCGGAAACGCGGCAAGGCCGGCGATACCGGCCAGAATTGTTCGTCGGGTTGTCAGGTCCGGTTTGGGATTATACTGTTTAAAGTAAGGCTGAAATCTGAAGAACAGAGCATTTTCGGCGCACGCCGCTTTACAGTTCAAGCATAGGTGGCATTCCGCTCGTCTGTGCGGCAGGTCGCTATGCGGATCATCGCCGCCCTGACAGTGCATAAGGCAGAGGTTGCAATCGTTACATTTTTCCGGTTCTTTCTGCAATCCGAATATCGAATAACGACTCAGAATTCCCAGGAAAGCTCCCAGGGGACACAAACCCCTGCACCAGAACCGGGTAAAGATTCGATTGGCGACGAGGATTGAAAGAAATATCAGCGCCAGCCAGAAGATCCCGTGGAAATGTGGCTGTTTAAGATAAGTAACAATTCCGGAGGAGATCTTGAAGATAGCCGCTCCGAGGAATCTGAAAATCGAATATGAAGAATCAGAAAGAGTCATGGCCAGGTCATTTACGGCGGTATTCAGCGCCGGTATAATAACCATTCCTATAGACCTTCCCGCGATCATGATAGGATCGAACAGCCCGATCTGAACCGAGCCGACTATGGCCAGCGCGATAATGCCGAAAAGGATATAATACTTCCAGGCCTGGTATCTGTGATACTTGTTTGATTCAATCAGCCTTTTGCCTTTCCTGCTTTTCCTTTCGGATTTAAAGCTCGACATGGCCTGATTGAGGGTTCCCAGCGGGCATACCCACCCGCAGAAGAAGCGGCCGAAGAAGGCGGTGCCGGCTATGACAATTAATCCCAGAAGCAGAGTCGATAACAGAACCCAGGCGGATATGCCGGTAACGACGCCGGTAAGCGGATCGATATTGAAGAAAAGATTCAGCCATTGCGATGGCGGATTGATTTCTCCGGGTTTGCCGAAGGAGGTGAACGAAAACTCCGTAAGGTATAACAAAAAGATGAAAAGCAGCAAAAAGAAGAGTTGAGATAGCCTGCGGATATTTCTAATCCTTTTGATCTTGAGCGTGGGATCGTGCTTTTCGGCCATTTATCTTATATTTTCTCGATCAGCTTATAATCTTTGATTTTGCCCAATCTGCGCGATTCCGCCATTTTCAGGAATCCGAGGGAAGCAGGTTCGAGATTCAAGAATCTACAGGAATATGAATCTGCGGCCACCTGGTCGGTGGCGAGCATAACGGTATGATGAGTTTCAACGTCCGATAACGACCCGCCGACCGGGCCATTCCGGAAAAGCACCCGGGTGGCATCCACGATAATCAGGGTGGGTCTGAAAAAGTTAGCGAGATCGGCGATAGAGGCGTCGATCTCCTGATGAAGCCGGTTCCTGGGCCCGCCAAGAACTCCATACCAGTTTTTCATCCCCGCCGTTATTTTTGTTAAATTATGATGTTTGACCACAGGCATGTTGATAAGCTTGTCGGTTTCGAAAAACGGTCTTAAAACAGGCCATTTTCCAAGAACTTCGCCCCCCAGATCGACGTTTACAAAGCGACGTTGTTCCGGATAGATTATATCCAAGTCGATTTTTTTTGACAGGGCGCCTATGCCCGATCGAATGAAGGTACGGCGAAAGTCGTTGCAGGGAACATCGCTCAGAACCACTTTCGACGCTCCCGCATCGAGGCAGAGCCTCGCCACGGCCTCGATTAAAACGGGATTGGTATTGGCTCCCTGCTCGGCAGTTCGATCCCAACCTATGTTCGGCTTTATGGTTACGATGTCTCCGCGGGAAACGAACCTGCTGATTCCTCCAATTAGTTCAACGCCCATGGCAACAGCCTCGCCATAATCTTCAGATTTTATGCTCACGAGATCGGGATATTGGGGGTCCAAGGAAACGGACTTGTCGCAATCGACTATTACTGTAGCCTTTTCGGGCGGCTTGTAGACGTTCCTCGAAGTTAAATATCCTCCGCCGCCAAACACAACGGTCAGCAATGAGGCTTTCCCGGCTAACTTTATAAATTCCCGGCGCTTTAATTTGTCGTCATTCATGCTGGTCCTCCGATGCGTATTAATATTGCATCAGTTTTCATAATTTGCAAGGGAATGGTGAATTATTGAAAAAGGATCTAATATTTATGACGTAATTAATCCATTTTTTTTCAGAAATCGCTTGTTTTTGGATGTGGATTGAGTAAATTTATTTTTTTGAGGAAGCCGGATATCGCAGGGAGGTGTAAATAAGCCGGTTCATTGATCGATAGTATTTAATAAGGATCAACAATTTTTGATTAATTAGGTGGCGAGCGGGATTATCCCGTTTTTATTTTAGAACAGGTCGACAAATCAGTGGAAGTTATGACGAAAAAAATCCCAAAGGCTTATGAACCCAAAAAGGCGGAAGAAGTGTGGTATCCGCGCTGGGAACAATCGGGCATGTTTCACGGGGACCCGGATTCCGAAAGGAAGCCTTTTTCCATAGTTATTCCTCCCCCGAACGTTACTGACATTTTACATCTCGGCCACGCCCTCAACAACACCCTTCAGGATATACTGATTCGGTGGAAACGTTCGATGGATTTTGAGGTAGAATGGATGCCCGGCGTGGATCACGCCGGCATAGCGACACAGGTTGTGGTGGAAAAAAACCTCACCAAAGAGGGGAAATCTCGCCAGGAGCTGGGTCGCGAGAAGTTCCTGAAAAAGGTGTGGGATTGGAAGGAAGAAAAATTCGATATGATCCTCAACCAGTTGAAAAGAATCGGATGCAGCTGCGACTGGGAGAGAAAGCGTTTCACCATGGACGAGGGTCTGTCCCGCGCCGTTAAAGAGGTGTTCATAAGGTTATATGAAAAAGGCCTGATTTATCGGGGGAATCGCCTTATAAACTGGTGTCCGCGTTGTTTGACCACATTATCCGACGATGAGCTCGAACGCGAGGATATCGATACGCACCTGTGGTATATAAAATATAAGATTAAAGGATCGGACCGGTATATTACCGTTGCAACCACGCGCCCCGAAACCATGCTCGGCGATACCGGCGTGGCGGTCAATCCCAAAGATAAACGATTTAGGGATCTGGTAGGGAAATCTGCTATACTTCCAATTCTGGACCGCGAGCTTCCGATAATAACCGACGACTACGTAGACACGGAGTTCGGCACCGGCGCCGTCAAGGTCACTCCCGCGCACGATCCCAACGATTTCGAAATAGGTGATCGTCATAATCTCGAGAAATTGAACATCCTGAACGACGACGGCTCATTGAATGACAACGCCGGTAAGTTTTCGGGTATGGATCGATTCGCCGCCCGGAAAAAACTGGTCGAAGAGTTAAAAGAACACGGCTACCTGGAGAAAATTGAAGATCACAAACTGGCGGTGGCGACCTGTTATCGCTGTGAAACGGTGGTGGAGCCGTATCTCTCGATCCAATGGTTTGTTAAGATGCAGCCGTTGGCGAAGCCGGCCGTCGACGCTCTGAAATCCGGGGAACTCAAGTTCCATCCTGCCCACTGGTCCAAGACCTACCTTTACTGGCTGGAAAATATCCGGGACTGGTGCATATCGCGGCAGCTCTGGTGGGGTCACAGGATACCGGCTTATTATTGTAAAGGTTGTGGGGAGATAATTGTTTCCGGAGATACTCCCAAGGAGTGCCCGAAATGCAAATCATCAAAAATCGAGCAGGATCCCGATGTTCTGGATACCTGGTTTTCATCCTGGCTCTGGCCTTTTTCGACCTTCGGCTGGCCTGAAGATACGCCTGAAATCAGGAAGTTTTTCCCCACCAAGGCTCTTTTTACGGCATCGGAGATAATCTATCTGTGGGTAGCCCGGATGATAATGGCATCTTACGAATTTACCGGGAAAATTCCTTTCAATGACGTTTATATACACGGCACCGTGCGGGATGAATTGGGAGAGAAAATGTCGAAATCCAAGGGCAACGGGATTGACCCGCTGGAAATAATAGATAAATTCGGCGCCGATGCCCTGCGGGTATCGATGATTCTGGCCACTCCCGAAGGGCAGGACCCGCTTATCAATGAGAAAAGCTTTGAGATCGGCAGAAATTACGCCAACAAAATCTGGAATGCGGCAAGATTCGTTATTACGAATTTAAACGGATTCGATCACAGAGCGGCATTGGATACCGATCCCAAAGAGCTCGAACTCCCCGATATCTGGATATTATCAAGACTGGCCAAGACAATCGGTCAGGTGAACAACTATCTTTCGGGGTACAGGTTCAATACCGCGGCCAGGACCGCCTATGATTTTATCTGGAAGGACTATTGCGATTGGTACCTGGAGATGATAAAACCCCGTCTCGCTAAAGACCGGCCCGAAGAGGTAAAAAATAGGGCCCGAATGATTTCCGGGTACGTGCTGGTGCAGATTTTACGGTTGCTGCATCCGTTTATGCCGTTTGTCACCGAAGAAATCTATCATATTTTGCCGGATGTAGGCGAGGACGAATTCCTCAATAGTCTGGGCTGGCCGGTACCGCCCTTGAAGTATATGAACGATGATCTCGAGAAGGATTTCGAACTGGTGCAGAATGTGATCGGGGCGATTCGCAATATCAGGGCGGAGATGGATGTGCCGCCCGGCAAAAAGGCGGATGTTTTAATAAAAATCGCCGATAATAATATGATCGCCATTCTGGAAAATCAAAAAACCCAGCTGATCACGCTGGGCAAAATAGAGAATCTCACTATCGGTAAAGACGTCAGGAAACCGCCCCTGTCGGCTTCGGCGGTCATTTCGGCGGGTGAAATATATATTCCCCTGGAGGGCTTGATAGACCTGGAGAGCGAACGAGGCAGGCTTGAAAAGGAACTTCAAAAACAAAGGCAGTATCTCGAGAGAATCAAGAAGAAGCTTGCCAATGCGGATTTTCTGAACCGCGCTCCCTCGGAAGTAATAGAAGCGGAGAAAGAGAAAAAGACTATTGCCGAGGAAAGCATCAACCGCCTGAATAAAAACCTGGAATCTCTTGCCGGGTGGTAACAATATTATATTTGCCTGCAGGTATTTAGGCATAGTCCCCAAAAATAACTTGCCCCATAAAAAAATATGCGATATGTTGGAATATGAAGTTGGTTGGAGCGTATATATATAGTAAACGCTCTAACCGGGAGGTAAAGATGAAGAAATTTGCTCTGACGTTAACGGCAATTTCAATATTTTCCTGGCATGTCTATGCCGACGATGTTTCGCTGACAATCTACAACAACAATCTGGGTCTGGTGAAACAAACCAGATCCCTGGAATTCGATAAGGGGATCGGTTTTGTCAGGTTCGATGAGGTGGCGGCCTTGATCGATCCCACATCCGTGCATATCAGCCCTGCAGCGTCGGGCATTGAGATTCTCGAGCAGAATTATCAGTATGATCTTGTTAACACCCAGAAATTGATGCAGAGATATCTCGGCAAGGAGATCAGTCTTCTAACCGAAAACGGAGATCTGCATCGAGGGAGTCTATTATCATTTGACGGAAAATATATCATGCTGAGAGGATCGTCCGGCGAGATTACGGTTACCAACGCCGAGCAGGTGGTGGATTACCGGTTCGGTTCATTGCCCGAGGGATTGATCTTAAAGCCGACCCTCGTCTGGCTTGCGGAGTCGGATAAAAAACAGAAGACCGGTTGCGAGGTCAGTTACCTGACCGACGGATTGAACTGGCATGCGGAGTATGTGGCGGTGGTGGACAAGGATGATAAGAATCTCGATCTCTCGGGATGGGTTTCTATCGACAATAGAAGCGGCGCCACCTATAAGGACGCTACCCTGAAACTGGTTGCGGGTGACGTTCATAGAGTTACCGAACGACCAGTGGCCAGGGGACGGGCGGAAGCCCCTTATATGCTTGAGGCGAAAGCAGTGCCGCAATTCGAGGAGGAAGCTTTTTTCGAATATCATCTGTACTCGCTAACCCGGGCGGCGACGGTGGCGGATAATGAAACAAAACAGATATCGCTTTTCCCGGAGACGAAAACGACCGCGGAAAAAGTATATACGTTCGAAGGGCAAGTCTCCTACTGGAGATCCCGGCAGGGAAAATCAAAGATTAAGGTGAACCTGGAATTTGTAAACTCCGAAGAGCGAGGGCTGGGAATGCCTTTGCCGAAAGGCAAGTTAAGGGTCTACAAGGCCGACAGCAAAGGCCAGCTGCAGTTTATCGGCGAGGATCTTATCGATCATACCCCCAAAGACGAGAAGGTGAGGGTGTTTCTCGGCGAGGCGTTCGATATTACCGGCGAAAGGAAAAAGACTGACGTGGTTGATCTCGGTGAGTGGCATAGACGCGAAACTTACGAAATCAAGATTAAAAATCATAAAGACGAGGATATTGTCGTTACCGTAATAGAATCGACGCCGGGATGGTTCGAGTGGCATATCACCAGGTCGAACTATGAGTTTAAGAAAGTGAGCGCTTACAGGGTCGAATTTCAGGTGCCGGTCAAATCCGATAGCGAAGAGGTTTTAACTTACACTATAGAGTATTAAGATGGAGGAACAATGAGGAGAGGATGGCTTAACGCAGCCGTGATTTTGATGTTTATTGCGTTCGCTCTTTCCGGCTGCGCCAACAAATGGGTAACGTCGGGAAAGATTGCAATGAACGGGAAGAACTATGATAAAGCTATTTCCGATTTCAAGAAAGCGCTGGAAGAGAACCCGGATAACGGCGAAGCCCACTATTATCTTGCCGTCTGTTACGAGGAGAGGGAAGATTACGAAGAGATGCTGAGGCATCTGGAATTGGCGGAAACGCTGTATCCCAAAAAAGCCGGCGATATGAAGGATTTGCGACAGGAGGGATGGACAAAGCTCTTTGAGTCCGGCAGAGGAAAGGCCGAGGAAGAAAAGTGGGAAGAGTCCCGCGAAGATTTTTTGCTGGGTTCAAGAATATTGCCGTCAAGATACGAAGCATTCAGCAATTTAGGTTTTGTCTGGCAGCATCTGGATAATAACGATTCCGCGTTTTTTTATTATTCCAGAGCCTATGAGATTGCGCCGGATGAAATGCTGGTCCTGGAAAATTTCGCCAATCTTTGTTACAATGCCGGCAGATACGATCGCGCGCATGACTTGTACAAGGAGATACTTGAAAAAGATCCCGGCCACGCGGGAGCCATGGCCAGGCTCGGCGATATCTACGGAGAGAAAAAGGAATTCCAAACGGCGATCGGTTATTACAACCAGGCCCTCGATATAGAGCAGGATAACTGCAATCTCTGGTTCAGATTGGGAGTTCTCTATTTTCAAGAGATAAAAGACAACGATAGCGCCATAAACGCTTTTGGCCGGGCCGTGGAGCTCTGCCCCGAAGATAAGGATGCTTTTATAAACCTTTCCATAGCGTTGATAATGGGCGGGCGTTTTGACGAAGCGGTGGAAAAACTTTCGGGATACGTGGTGGATAATCCGGACGATTGCACGGGATGGGATCTCTATAGCCAGGCTCTCCTTCGCAAGGGTATGAAAGAAGAGGCGCTGGAAGCAGATAAAAAATATAAAGAGTGCACGGGGAAGTAACCTGGTTCTTAACAAATAATGAATAACGGCAGCCCGTGCTTTTCAACCGTATGGGCTGCCTTTGATTTCTGAGTTAGTTTTGAGATTTATGTACGCTAAAGTCGCGTTCCCCCTACCCTACGTGGAACATTTCACCTATAAGGTCGATCCCGGAATGGCCGAATCCGCTAATCCGGGGATGCTGATCCTCGCTCCCTTCCGGAATCAATCCGCGGTCGGCGTGATTCTGGAGATCAGCGAAAAATCGGATTTACCGGACAAAGAATTCAGGGAAATAAGCGGGTTTGGCGATCCCAACCTGACGATAGCCTCCGATGTAACGGCTCTGGTGCGGCTTGCGGCCAAGCGATACGGTACCACCCCTGGTATAGTCTTGAAAACCGCCCTGCCCCCGGGTTCTCTTCAGATGCGAAAAGCGTATTTCTATCCCGGCCCCGTAGAATCGGAGAAGGAATTATCAGCAAAAGAGAGAGAATTTTTAGATTTTGTGAAATCGAATCAGGGCAAAGTATCTTATGGAGATTTAAGAAGTTTTGATGGAATAAATCGCCCGGCGGTTGACGGGATGGTCAGAAAAGGCGTTTTGTCGCTTTCGCGTTTCACGTTTTCTAAACGGAGCCTGATGAAAGGAAAAGAAAAATGGGTAAAGGCGGCCGAGGTAAAGACTACGGATTTTACGGGCCTGAGCGGCAAATCGAAAAAGCTGCTGGAATTCCTTGCCGGCCGCGAGGGTGGAATAAAATTCTCGGAGTTAAAGAGCTCGGGTTTTTCGCCGTCGTCAGCGAACACTCTTTACCGCAAGAAGTTAATTGATTTCGAATTTAAAGACAGGGATCTGCCGGCGGCGGGCGGTCTGGACTCCCTTGTAGAAGAGAAGGTAGTGGAATTGACCTTGTGGCAGAGATCGGCGCTGGAAAAGATCGAAACCGCTTTGCGGGCGAATATATATTCCGGCTTTCTGCTTTACGGCGTAACGTCATCAGGGAAAACCCAGGTATATCTCGAAGCGGCTCAAAGCGCATTGAGCCGGGGCAGGTCGGTTCTGGTGCTGGTGCCGGAGATCTCGCTGACCCCGCAGATAGTCGAACGGTTCGAAAGGTTCCTGAAGCTGAAACCGCTGGTCTGGCATTCCGGCCTTACGCCGTCGGAGAAGTATTTGATTTACAGGACCGCCCGGACGGGCAAATCCCGGCTTTTAATCGGGGCGAGATCGGCTGTTTTTAGTCCTCTTCGAGATCTGGGGCTGATCGTGGTTGATGAGGAGCAGGATAATTCTTACAAGCAGGACGATCCGGCGCCGAGGTACAATGCTCGCGATCTGGCTCTTGAACGGGGCAAAATCAATAACGCCGTGGTGATTCTGGGTTCCGCCACTCCATCCTGTGAGTCCTATTTTGCCGCTCGTGAAGGGGTCCTTGAATTGTTGACTTTACCCCAGCGGATAACCGGCGGTCCGAAACCCGAGGTGCGAGTCATATCCACGAGGATCGATTCTGAGAAGGGGCAAACTTCGGTATTCCCGAAGGGATTCTGGCCGATCTCAGTCCCTTTGTATGAAGAGCTTTCAATCAGGCTGAAGCATCGCGAGCAGGTTATTTTGCTTTTAAACCGACGCGGATACTCATCTGCGGTGATCTGTTTCGAGTGCGGGTGGGTTGGGAAATGTCCCGATTGCGATATAGGGTGGACATACCATAAAACCGGCAACAAGCTGGTCTGTCACTTTTGCGGAAAAGAGAAGAGAGGGTTGACCGTCTGCGGTCATTGTGAATCAACAAGATTGAGCTACAGGGGGGCGGGAACTCAACGCCTCGAAGAGACTTTAAATAATTTATTTCCAAAGATAAGGATGGAAAGGCTCGATTCGGATGTTGCCTCAAAACGGCGCCAGTCACAGAATGTCCTGGAAAGTTTCGGCAGGGGAGATTTCCAGGTGTTGCTCGGTACTCAGATGGTGGCTAAGGGCCACCATTTCCCCGGGGTCGGATTGTCGGCAGTAATAGGGGCGGATATCGGAATTTCTCTTCCGGATTTCAGGGCTTCCGAGAAGGTCCTGCAGCTTCTTATCCAGGCCGCCGGGAGGGCTGGAAGATCAGCAATCAAAAAAGATCCAGGGCTTGTTATGGCGCAAACGTTTTCACCTGACAACCCGATTTTTGAATATCTAAAGGACGAGGATTATACCGGGTTTCTGGAAAGCGAATTAAAAATCAGGGAAGAACTGGCATACCCCCCCTTCAATAGAATCGTACTGGTTATTGTTTCCTCAAAAGATAAGATGAAGGCGAAAAACGGTGCTTCGGGATTGAAAAATCAAATGGCGGAGATTATTGCCGAAAAAGAAATAAGAGCCCTGGGACCGGCGGAGGCCCCCATATTTAGAAGGGGAAATATGTACCGTTATCAATTACTGCTCAAAACGGATATCCTTATGGAACCCGGCATCGTATTAAAAAGTATTAATAGATTCGCGAAGGAAACAAAGGGGATAACGGTGACTATCGATGTCGATCCCATGAACTTTCTTTGATTCTTGACTGCGAAATCACAAACAAATAGATTGGGTTTTTAAAATGGGAATCGCGAGACAAAAGATGATTACGATAGATGACGTGAAGAAGAATCCCTCCGTAACGGCGCTGGTGGAGAAAGCTGATAGCGTCCTGGGCGAGATAGGGTATACCGAGCATGGGAAAAGGCATAGCTCCCTGGCCGCCAGGATCGCTTATAACATAATGATTCGGCTGGGCAAGGGTGAAAGGAAGGCCCAGCTGGCGGCCATAGCGGGCTATATGCACGATATCGGCAACCTCATCAACAGGGATTATCATGCCCAGACCGCGTCGGTTATGGCTTTTTCCATTCTCAAGGATATGGGAATGGATATGGCGGACATATCCGAGGTGATAGCTGCCATCGGGAATCACGATGAAAGGGACGGTTTTCCGGTATCCGATATCTCCGCCGCGGTGGTGCTGGCGGATAAATCCGATGTTCATCGTTCTCGAGTCCGCAATACCGACCAGATAAAAGTCGATATTCACGACAGGGTCAATTACGCGGCCGAATCTTCTTTTCTCAAGATCGAGGAAAAGGACAAGATCGCCAGGCTGGAGTTGAAAATCGATACTTCGATCTCCCAGGTAATGGAGTATTTTGAAATATTTTTATCCCGTATGCTGGTATGCAAAAGAGCTGCCGAGTATCTCGGTTTGAAATTTGAGCTTGTAATAAACGACAATAAGCTTTTATAATACCGAAATGAAAGAAGCGGAACGTTACAGGGAGGCCGGTGTCGATCTGGAATCCGCTGATAGAGCCAAATCGCGCCTCGGCGAACTGGTGCGTCGGACATTTACGAAGGAAATAGCCGGGGATTTCGGTGATTTCGGCTCGGCGTTTTCTCTAAAGGGTTACGGTGGAAAAGAGAAATACCTGGTTTCCTCCGTTGATGGAGCCGGCACCAAACTGAAAATTGCCTTTATGTCGGGACGCCATGATACGGTAGGGCGTGATCTTGTCAATCATCTGGTTAACGATATACTCTGCCTGGGCGCCAGGCCGCTTTTTTTCATGGATTATATCGGCCTGGGCAAGATGAACGAGGATATTGTTTTCGATATAGTTAAAGGAATGACCGAGGGCTGTAAGGAAAATGGCTGCGCGCTACTGGGGGGTGAAACCGCGGAGATGCCCGGTTTCTACGCCGATGGCGAGTATGATATCGCCGGATTTATCGCCGGTATGGCTGATAAAGACGCTATACCGGGAAAGAGCGCCCTGAAAGCGGGGGATTTAATAATCGGATTTTCCTCCAATGGGCTTCATACCAACGGATATACCCTCGCGAGAAAAGCGTTTTTCGATATCGGAAAAATGAAACTCGATGACCTTATCCCCGAAACCGGTACCAGGCTCGGCGAGGAGCTTTTGAAAATCCATTTTTCGTATTTTAATACCATTTATCCTTTAATGAAAAAGAGACTGATCAAGGCCGCCGCGCACATTACCGGGGGCGGTTTCGAGGGCAATATCTCGAGGATATTATCGTCAAAGGTGGACGCGGTCATAAATACCTATCACTGGTTCCCGCCCGGCATTTTCAAGGCCATAATGAGGCTGGCAAATGTCGGGGTCGAGGAGATGTACAGGGTATTCAATATGGGCATCGGTTTTGTTACCGTGGTTGGCGAAAGTGAGATCCCGAAACTCAGAAAATACCTGGACGCCGCGAATTGCGAAGTTGTTCCTATCGGCATGTTGAGAAAAGGCACCGGGAAAGTTATTCTCCAGTATGAATAAAAAAATCCCTCGACCGCTGACGCTTATAATCATGGATGGTTTCGGGCTGAATTCCGATAAACGGGGCAATGCCGTTTATGCCGCGAATAAGCCGAACTATAACCGCCTTATCTCCAGATACCCGCATACCACTATGGGAGCATCGGGCCTGGACGTGGGTTTGCCGGAGGGTCAGATGGGTAATTCCGAAGTGGGACATCTGAATTTTGGCGCCGGACGGGTGGTCTACCAGGAGGTTACAAGGATAGACAAATCTATCAAAGAGGGAGAATTTTTTAAAAATAACGTACTTAACGATCATATTGACAGCGTAAAGAATAGATCCAGCAAGCTTCACCTTCTGGGGCTTGCCTCCGACGGCCTGGTTCACTCGTCTTTAGAACATCTCTACGCTTTACTGGAGCTATGCAAACGGCGGGGGCTCAAAGACGTAATCATACATGCCTTTCTTGACGGCAGAGATACCTCGCCGACCGCTGGGGCGAAATATATCGATCAAATAATGAATAAATGTGAGGAGATCGGCCTTGGAAAAATCGGCACCATAATAGGCAGATATTACGCCATGGACCGGGACAAAAGATGGGAGCGCGTGAAAAAGGCGTATGATCTGGTGGTGAAGGGAATCGGGCCCCGATCCGGAGATCCCGTAGGCAGTATCAAGGGCAATTATAAAAAAGGTATCACCGATGAGTTTATGGAGCCGATTTCGGTGGAGGGCTTTGATCATGCTTTCTCGGATGATGACGGCGCCATATTTTTCAATTTCAGGGCCGACAGGGCCCGGGAGTTAAGCCATGCCGTCGCCGATAAAGAATTCGCGCATTTCGATAGAAACGGTTGTCCTGTTATTCCTCTTGTGAGTATGACGTTACATGATAAAGATCTCAATTCGAAAGTGGCCTTTCCCCAGGTGGCTCTAAACAAAATTCTGGGAGAGATCATCGCCGAACACGGATTGAAACAGCTTCGAACCGCAGAAACTGAAAAATACCCTCACGTCACCTTCTTTTTCAATGGAGGCGTTGAAAAGCGCCATGACGGAGAAGACTGGCTCCTTATCCATTCGCCCAAGGTGGCGACTTATGATTTGAAGCCGGAAATGTCCGCCTTTGAAGTAACCGATTCAGCGGTCAGCAAAATCAAGCAGAATTCGTACGATCTGATTATCCTTAATTACGCCAATTGCGATATGGTGGGGCATACCGGCATATTTGAAGCAGCCAAAAAGGCGGTTGAGGTTGTGGATGAGTGCGTCGGGAGAGTAGTCGAAGCGGTACATGATGCCGGTGGGGTGTCGCTGGTAACCGCGGACCACGGAAATGCCGAGAAGATGGTCGATACCGACGGCAGCCCTTTTACCGCTCATACGACGTTTCCGGTACCATTTGTGGTGGTGGACGATAATTTCGAGGGCGAATTGCGTCAGGGCGGGATATTGGCTGACGTCGCCCCAACTATTCTCGATTATTTAAATCTGCCCAAACCGGACGATATGACCGGAGAAAGCCTTATTGCGAAAGGCTCTTGATGTTTCAGTTAACCTGCAATATTAATGTTATAAACATATAATGGAAAAAGCCCGGCCTTATCTGGTATTCTTCTCCGCTGTGATTTCAGTTTTTTGTTTTCCCCCGTTTAAGTTCGGTCCTATGATTTTTATAACTCTGGTGCCTTTATTTTTCGCCATAGAAGATCTTTCGCCGTCGAAAGCGTTTAAATACGGTTTCATCTGGGGATTTTTATTTTACCTGGGGTACATTTACTATATCGCCTGGGTGACCGTTCCGGGGATGCTCGCGGCTGTGCTGATTCTATCTCTGGTGCCGGCGACCGCGTTCTGGATTTATGTTCGTCTTCTGTCCAGTAGCCCCGGCATGGCCCTGGTATTTTTGCCTTCGTATTTTATCGCCTGGAACTGGCTTTTTACCATGTCGGACTTCAACTATCCCTGGATGGATATCGGCTACGCGCTCGGGTATTACGTGCCTTTTATTCAGGCCGCCGAGATCGGAGGAGTATATTTGATCTCCCTGGTAATTCTGGTCGTTAATACCTGTCTTTACGTCTCGATTTCCGGGAAATTTAAGCTCGGCCCGGGCAATAGGTCGTCGCTTCGCGTATTTTCGGTAGTTTTAATTGGCTTATTATATCTGTATGGTTCCTGGCGTCTGGATAGCGCATCCCGGCAACACGAGAATGACGGGCTTTTGGTCGGTTTGCTTCAAGGAAATATGACCCGTGACGTCAAGTGGAAGCCGGAATATTTGCAGGAGAATTTTGAGAGATATTTCCATCTTTCAAGAATGGTCGCCGCCGCCGGCGCCGAACTGGTTATCTGGCCGGAAACGGCGACCCCGACATATCTTGTGCAATATCGAAATCAATTCAATCGATTCAGAGATTTCGTGGATTCCCTTGGCATTCCGATCCTGACCGGGACGCCCTATTATGAATCCGTAGGTCCGGGCGAGTACATTTATTTTAATTCCGCCATCCTGGTTGAGCCGGGTAGGGAAGGGTATGAAATCTATAAAAAGATTCATCTTGTCCCCATGAGCGAGAAAATACCGCTTTCCGGGCGTTTTAAGGTTTTAAAAGAGATCAGGCTCGGCCAGGCGGACTGGTCCTCGGGAACCGAGCGAACAATTTTCGATCTGGATGGGTATAAATTTGCGACGGTGATCTGTATCGAATCGGTTTATCCCGGATACTGTCGCGAATTTGCGCAAGAGGGAGCAGAATTTCTGGTGGTGATCACGAACGACATGTGGTTCGGTAGGACATCGCTTCTGGAACAACATGCCATGATGTCCGTGTTCAGAGCGGTAGAGAACCGTATTCCCGTGGTCAGGTCGGCCAACACCGGGATATCTATGGCGATAGATAAGTGGGGAAGAATAATGGAAAAGTCGGGCATATTCACGGTCGAATACCTGATCGCGAGGATTTATCCCGAGAAATCGGACAGCATTTACCGCAATTCAGGAGATATAATACCCAGGGCATTGCTGGTGTTGGTGTTAGTCTCGTTAATAATTGCCTTTGTAAAGCGAAAACAGTATAATATGGGATCATGTTGATTAGAGCGTTTTTTCTGATTCAGTTTTTTATAGTGATGTTGTTCTCCGGCGCCGGCTCTCAGGACTGGTCCAGTTATACGAATTCAAACAACATTCGCCAGATTTTACATAAATCCGGCGTGGTTTGGGGGGCGACCTCGGGAGGAGTAATCAATTATTCTATATCCACGTCGGAGATAAACAAGCTAACGAATACCGACGGATTGGGCGGGATCGATTATTACTGCGCCGAGGTTGATTCTGCCGGAGTCTTGTGGTTCGGATCCATGGATGGATGGTTGAGCAAAATTCTGTCGGATGGATACATCGTTAATTATCCGATAGAGGAAAATGAGGGTGGATATTTCGTCAGGAGATTTACCATATACGATCTACATGCTGATGATGATATATTGTGGATAGCCACCGATAAGGGAGTCAGCAAATTTACAATTTATATTCATGGTGGGGAGATTAAAGATACGGCCAAGAGATTGGGTGACCTTGAGGATGAGGAAGATATTAAAGTAGTAACCGTGATAGGCGATTACTTATGGGCCGGTTGCGATCGCGGACTGGCGTTTACTGAAAAAACCAATCTGAACATCCAGGATCCAAACTCGTGGCGTTCATTTGACCAGAGCGACTTTTCCATGGGCAGGGCCAGCGTAAAAAGTATTGCGGCCTATTATGATACGGTTGTGGTGGGGGTCGATAGCGGCCTGTTTAAACTTCAGACCGTTCCCGATACAAGCTGGGTGGAAATGGGTAATTTTTCCAACCTCCGTGTAAGGGAGGTTTTATTTTACGAGGGCAACCTGTATGTTTCAACGAACGCCGGAGTCAGGGTTTACGATGGACTGACATGGACGAGTATTACCAATAACGGATTGACGTCGGGGATAGGCGATATAACTTTCGACGATGCCGATAACCTCTGGGCCGGCACACTGGGATCGGGCCTCGCGGAGTTCGAGGACACTCTTTGGGTTTTGCATTCTATTCCGGGTCCGGCGTCGAATTTCATAAACAGAATGGCCATCGATTCCACCGGGGCTCTTTGGATGACGCATGACGCAAGAGGTTTGAGCGAGTTTGACGGCGACGAATGGAATATTTATAACAGCCTGAATTCCGGCCTCGAGGATAACGGGTTGCATAGCATTGACGTCGCGGGAGACAGTTCGATATGGACGGGTTCCTGGGGGGGCGGGTTATATAGATATTACGAGGGTCAATGGTATCACTGGACGGCCGGAAACTGCCCTATGTTCGGGGTTCCCGCCAATCCTAATTATTGGGCGGCGGCGGCGGTTGAGATAGATCAGTCCGGAGTTGTCTGGGTTTCGTCCATTGACGCCGATTCTGGTTTGGTTATGGGCGCTTTCGATCCAGTCGATTCCATCTGGCATGTATATTACGAAAGTCCGATTACCATTCAGGAGAATACGGTGGGGGTCATACTCGCGCAGGGAAATTCGCTGTGGATCGGAACCACCCAGGGGCTGCACAAACTCAATCACAACGGTACGCCTTTTGACGAGGGTGACGACTCCTGGTTGAATAATATTATCCGTGATTTTATTGTGGATGCGGGACTGGATCCATTCGATAATTTGTGGGTGGGGACGCCGACCGGTCTTTACTGCGTTGAGAGCCCGACAAATGCCGTTCGGCAGGTCGAGTTGCCACTGGAGATCTCCGGCAGCGTGCAGGCGGTGGCATCGGACGGGGTCGGGAATATCTGGGTCGGTACCGTTTCCGGGACGGGGGTGTTACGTCCGGATAAAGTTACCTGGAAAACGACATATACAACCGATAACAGCCCGCTTTTGAATAACGAGATTTCCGATATTGAAATCGATCTCGCGACCGGCATGATATACCTGGGCACGTCCGGGGGGCTTTCAATTTTCGATTCCGGGGTGGAGCAGCCATCGGAAGACCTATCGGATGTGGAGGCATTTCCCAATCCCGTCCTGGTACCGCAGGGACACAGTACCGTTTCATTCAAAAGAGTGCCCTCGGACGCCGTTATATCGATATATACGGTATTCGGGGATCTGGTAAGATCCTTCTCGCTGAGCCAAACGATGGAATGGGATCTCAGGAATTCGGATGGCGAACCGGTGGCGGGGGGAATCTATTTTTTCATAGTCGATTACCAGGGAAAATCCGGCACGGGGAAATTTGCGATTATCAAGTAAAATAGCATTTACCGAAGCCGTTCCCGAGGACAGTCAACTTTCATCTATATGGGGCGGCGTTTTTTTTCATCCATCATTTGTCAAAAACGGAGCGAAATACCTGGGACTGGAAGGAAGCGCCAGGACAATTGAGTATGACGGTAATATAGTCGGTATTTCGAATGTGCTGTCCCGGAAAAGAGTCGGGATAAGGGCGGCGACCATACCGCTCCTTTTCCAGTATTTCGGACCGGTTTTTTATGATCCTGCCTTCGAGGAAAATTTCTTCAAGCGGGTGGTGGATTATTATGAAGAAACTTGCGATTTTATTTACCTTTCTCTTACCCCCGAATTCAATTCGATCGCCCAGTTCAGCAACGATTGGACCATCAGCAAATCGACGACTCTGGCAGTAACGGAGAAGGAATTTGGCGGATGGGGAAATTATTTCCGCGATGATGTCAAAAATAAAATAAACAAAGCTAATCGCGAAAAGGTCCGGATTGTGCAATCCGACTCTTTTAATGGACGGCTCTGGGAGCTATCGTTTATCCGCAAAGGGAAAAGACCGCCTATAAAACCGCAGGATCTGAATAAATGGTGTTCGGACCTTCTGGATATTTCGATCCTTAAGATTTATTCGGCCTTTATGGATAATGTGGAAGTGGCGTTCAGGGGGCAGCTGGTTTCCGGACAATTCGCCTATGACTGGATAGCGGGATCGGATCCCGATTATCATCATCACGGGACCAATCAATTATTGATGGCCGAGATTGGCTCGGAGTTGAAGAATAAAGGGATAACCGTATGGGACCTTGTGGACGGCAGTATAAAGGGAATAGCCGATTTCAAAAAATCGTTCGGCGCCGTGGAGTATCATCACTGGCATGCCTGTAAGGCTCCGGGGATTAAGGGAAAAATATTCGCGGCGCTGCGAAGAATAAAGAATGCCTGATAATTATATAATAAGATACCGCTATAATAACGAGAAATTAGGCAGGGCGGCGTCCGCTCATGTGTTCCGCTACCTGTCCGCTTTCTGCGGACATAAATTTGTCGAGGATAACGATACGCCGGTTATCTGGAGAGATACCAATCAAGAAATACCGGCATCGGTAAAGGTAATTCTTTCAAGCCCTGTGGATAATACGGAATCATCGGGAGCGCGCGAAGACGGGAATAAGGATTGCCTGTTTATTTCGCCGGACCCCATTGAGAGAATTTTCGAAAAGATATCGGTAAAAACGACTTTTGGCCCATATTCCGGTACGGAACATGTTCCGGTTAACGATCCGGATGAATCCTTGGGGCGGATTATAAAAGGCTTCTTCGGTCAATTAATAGAGAACGATATTATTAAATTAAAAGCGGAAGATATATCGCTCTGGCCGGGGCGACACGGTTTTGCCCTGGCCGTTACACACGATGTCGATATAATACGGCGTTCGATTCGAGGAAGTATCAGGTTATTATTCAAAAGGGACGTACCCGGAGGCTTTAAGGGGCTGCTTGATTCTGTCAAATCCTTTCTGGGTTTGGCGGGCAATCCATATGACAGAATCGTTGATTGGATTGATTTCGAGAAAAGAAACGGGTTTAAATCGACGTTTTTTATTTTTCCGGGAAACAGGGAAGATAAAAACGATCCCAAGTATCAACTTAATCAATTAAAAAAATCGATTGAATATATTGAGGAAAACGGTCATGAGCTGGCGCTCCATTCCGGCATCGAATGTTTTAGAGGAGATAACATTAAGGAATCCAGAAAAATCTTAAGTCAGTCAACGGGGCTGTCCATTTTAGGAATAAGACCCCATTATCTGTCGGTTTCGTTGCCGGAGTACTGGCGGGCGGCGGCCGAAAGCGGTTTGGAGTATACGTCGTGCCTCGGTTTCGATGACCGGATAGGTTTTTACCGGGGCATTGATGTTCCCTTTATCCCTTTCGATACAAACAACGATACTTCGTTGAATATCGTGGAGATACCGCTGGCGATCATGGATTGCGGCCTTATTGAACACCATGGCGCGAGTTACCCGGAATTGTTGGAGAATGCGAAAGAACTGATAAGCAGGATCAAAAACGTACGGGGGATTTTGGTGTTGGACTGGCACCAGAGAACCATGTATAATGCCGACTATTCGGGTTGGGCCAAGATTTTTTCTGATCTGATCGATCATGCCCGGAATGAGGGAGCTTATTTTACCACCCTTGGTGAGACGGCGCGGCTTTTGAAGAATAAAATGGCGGGCGGAGATTGAAAGTAGTCTATTTGATTCTGAACAGTCTCGAATTCGATTCTCGGGCCAGGCTGGAGATCGATGTTATAGGCAGCATGGGGCATGACGTCGAGATAATCTGTACGGTGGGAGCGGAGCCGGATAATTACAACGGACATCCCATACACAGAATCAAGCAGTATACCTGGCCCACCAGAAAGATCAGGTTCGCGCAATTCAATCTATATGCCGGTAAAATCGGCGCCAGGCTTAAAGGCGACATATATCATGCCGTGGATCTCGATGTTTTATTAGGAGCTTACCGGGCGGCCAGGAAGACCGGCGGCAAGCTGATCTACGAAGCGCGGGAGCTATACACGGAGCTTGAGCCTCTGCAGGGACGTAATACGCTCAAAGCGATCTGGCGAGGCCTGGAGAGGAGACTTATCGGAAAGGCGGATCGGGTTATTACCATAAACGAGTCGATAGCCGGGGAACTCCGCAAAAGATATGGAATTGATAAACCGGCGATAATAAGAAATATGGCCATGCCGGTCGCCGATGTAAAGCCTGTCGATTTACGCAAGAAATTCAATGTACCGGATAATTTTAGAATTATTTTGTATCAGGGTGTATTAAGAAGTGGACAGGGTTTGCTTTACCAGTTGGAAATAATGAAGTATCTTGATAAAGTCGCGATGTTATTTCTGGGCGCGGGGCCCATCGAGGACCATATCCGGAAAAAGTCAGTGGAATATGGTATGGAAGATAGGGTTATTCTCGCCGGGCGGGTCTCGCCTGATGAGCTTTTAAATTATACCGCTTCCGCCGACGCGGGCCTGCTTTTGATGGAGGACACGGCTATGAACAACAGGCTGGCATTGCCGCAGAAGCTATTCCAGTACCTGGCGGCGGGTATCCCGCAGATCGTCTCGCCCCTGCCGGAGATATCGCGGTTTGTGAAAAATGAAGATACCGGAATAGTGATTCCCCTGGGCCAGCCGCGAGAGGCGGCCGAAGGTATAGCGAAATTCCTTAATGATAGTTCTCGATATAACGAAGTCAGGGAAAACTGCCGGAAGTCCGCGAAGAAAAATAATTGGGAAAACGAATCCAGGAAGCTAATCGAGATTTATCGGGAATTGGGGACGCGCAATGATTAAGTATTCTATATTGATTATTACATACAATCAGAAAGAAATCCTCTCCAGGGCCTTGCGCAGGCTGGCGGCGCAGATAAAAAACCCGAAGATTTTCGAGATAGTTATCGCCGACGACTGCTCATCGGACGGGACCGACGATTTCGTTAAGAGGCAGAGGCTGCCGATATTCCTGAAATACATTAGATCAGAAAAGAATGTGGGGCGTTCGATTATTCGAAATATGGGGTTCGAAAAAACGTCCGGTCATCAGGTCCTTTTCCTGGACGGCGACATGGAACCGGCGCCCGGGATGATGGACGCTTATCTATCATTGTGGGAAAAGCATCCCGACGCGGTCATAGTCGGTTCATGGAAAAAGCCGCCCGATTTTATTTATGACAGGGTCATGAAATTTATCATGTCCAGGGGCCGTTTTTGCAGGAAAAGCGAAGGAGAGATTCCAGGAAGCTGGTTTAACGGCGGGAATTTCTCGATAAGAAAAGAGGTATTTGACCGGTTGTCCGGCTTCGACCTCGATTTCGAAGGCTGGAAGGGCGAGGATACCGATTTCGGGCTTCGTCTGGAAAAGGAGTCCATCCCGATACTATATAATCCGGAAGCGATTTCATATCATTATCATTCGAAAACTCTCAAGGAAATGATATCCGAGTATGAACGTTTCGGCCGGACCAGTTACAGGGTGCTGTTGAAAAAGCATAAGGCCTCGACTGTTTTCAAAAGAGGGTGGCTGCTGGGATTGCCCGACCCCGATGCCGGCATTTTTAAAAAAATGATTGGGGGGATGTTATCACCGCTCAGATCGAGGGCGGCCATAGCCCTTTTAAAATTACTGGCGAAAATGCAGGGCGGGAAATTCCAATTAAAATTCTTTTACGGTTGGTTGTTATACAGTTGTATGGTTCAGAGCTTTAAGAATTCAGAATAATGGCAGACTATAAAAAATATATTTTATTAATTGTTATATTGATCACCTCGGGTTTTTACTGCTTCTATTTTTTCAACGGTTATCTCGGTTTATCGGACGGCAACGATTACGCCGGTCTCGCCAGAAGCATAATCAGGGGAGAGGGTTTCAGTCTCGGGCATCTGTATCCGCTGGCTTTTTCGTTCGGCTCCGACATCCCCCGGCCCAATAATCTCTGGCCTCCCGCTTACCCGGTTTACCTGGCGATTTGGTTTTTGCTATTCGGAATGAGCGATACGACGATTCTGGGCGCGATCGTTTTTTCCGTCTGGCTTTTTATTATGGCGGTGTATTTCGTAATCAGGAAAATCGCCGGGGCGGATTGGGCCATATTGGGAGCGGCATTGATCGGCTTGAATCAGAGTATGCTCTCAACGGCGCTGGAGGGATCGCCGGAGCCGCTTACGGCGGCGCTGTTTCTGTTTTCTTTATATCCCCTCGTATCCGGGGCGACGATATCGAAAACGATGTTATCGGCATTTCTCTTTGGCCTGGCTGTATTGACCAGGTACCAGATGATCGCACTTGCCATTCCGGTCTTGATTTTTCTTGTCGACAGAAGGTCAAAAATGATGATCTCATGGGCTGCTGTGATGTTGTTGGTCCTGTCGCCATGGCTGATAAGGAATTACGTTGTTTTTGGAAATCCGATATTCACTCTGCAGGCCTACGGTGAATTTACAAAAAGCATGGGGCATCTCGGTTATTATTATTATACATACAGATCCTTTACTCCCATGTCCTTCGCCTATGCCGTAACTCATTTCCCGTTTTTCGTGTTTAAAAAATTTGTGGCCGGTATATTGTTTTTCTCCTGGTGGACAATAATCGTGCTTAATTTTTTCAGCGCGGTACCGTTTGTTTTTGCGGTTATATGGAGAAAATATCTTGGCAGTCTTCAAAAGAGATTTATCGGGTTCGGCGTGACATCTTTAATTCTTTTAATAGCGCTCTCATCATTCAACGGGATTCATCTGCGGCATCTGCTGAATGTCCAGGGCGTTTTGGTTGTTCTGGTGGTTCTGGGATTAATCCGGTTCAGAGAAAATATGCCGGTCTTGAGGAAGAGATATTTATGGATCCTGGCGATTCTCTTTTTGCTGTTGCCGTTTCGTTTCCCCTTTCCTGAAATGGAGCTAAAGCGTTATGCCGACAGAATTGACAATAATAAGGAGGCCTATAAGGTAATAATGGAAAAGACGGAGCCCGGGGCGGTGATCATATCTGACGCTTCCGACGCCGTATGGTGGTATTGCAACAGATCGTCCATATGGATTCCGGTCATCTACGGGGATTTGAAAACGCTGCTGGAGATACAGGATGCGGATTATATCTATTTTGAAAACAGTCCCGATTATCTGGGGCGACTTAAAAATGACGAGCTGCTCGATTTTATGAGAACGACGTCAATCGTTGAAGGAAACCCCCTGGGCTGGAGTTTGTATAAAATAAACCGATAGAGTAGTATCGGGGATATGCGATGAAAATCCTTGTCGTTACTACCAGTTTCCCGCTAAAATGCGGCGACAGCCTTTCGCCGTTTCTATGGGAATTCTGCAGGCGTCTAAAAGAACGAGGCTGGGATGTAACAGTTATTGTTCCTCATCATAAGGGTGTAAAGGAGGAAGACGACTGGGAGGGGATAGCGATCAAAAGATTCAGGTATTTGCCCGAATCAATGGAAAACTTCGCCTATTCCGGGGGCCTCTTACCGGGATTGAAGAGGAATCCTTTCAGAATTTTCGGCGTTTTATTATTCATAAACGCTATGTATCGAAAAGTCATAAAGACTATAGATGAAGGAAATTTCGATATCGTAAATGTGCACTGGCTGTTTCCGGCGGCGTTCTGGGCCAACAGGCTTTACCGGAAAAGGAGTCCGGCGATTGTTTTTACCGGGCACGGTACCGACGTGCAGTTAACAAGAAAGTTCCCTTTTAATAAGTTCGCCGACAACGCCCTGGGCGCGGCTTCCGGACTTACGTTGAACAGCCGTTATATGCAGCGGATTCTGAGGGGGAGAGCGGTTCCGGAAAAGATCGAGATAATTCCGATGGGTACCGATACCGACAAATTCAGGCCGGCGGAAACAAAGCCGTCAAAATCAAAAAAGATTCTCTTTATCGGAAGGCTCATAAAGCAAAAAGGGGTCGATATGTTGATTGAGGCTTATAGCCTGGTGAAAAAATCGTATCCGGATGCCGAGCTGGAGATAATCGGCTACGGCACCGAGAAAACGCGGCTTCTCGGAATTGTTAAATCTCTGGGTTTATGGCAAAACGTAACATTTTCCGATGCTGTCGAGTACGATAAGTTAACGGAAAAATATCGGGCCGCCAGGATACTGGCGTTTCCGTCGTTGATCGGTGAGGGATTCGGTATGACGGTCGCGGAGGCCGCGGCCTGCGGAATCCCGACCATCACCTTCGGCCTGGGCGGCACCGCGGAGCTTGTGGTTGATAACGAGACCGGTATGATCGTAAGCCCAAACGTCGGAAGCCTATCCGAAGGACTTAAAAGACTATACTCGGATGACACGCTGGTGGACGATATGGGTGAACGCGCCCGAAAACGGATCGAGGATCACTACAATTGGGAAATAATCGGCGATAAATTCGATAGATTTTTCAAAGATATCTTGAGCAGGGAAAAATAATAAATCCCGCCCCCTGCGGAATTTAGATAGGGGGCGGGATCTTTTGAGGGATATAATTACTTCAATAACGTCATCTGTTTTATTTCAACCTTATTTCCGGACGAGAATCTGAAAAGATAAATTCCGCTGGCGACCTTTTCATGATCTCCGTTGCTGCCGTCCCAGACGATACTGTACTCTCCCGCCGGGTAATGCTGCGAGGCCAATCTCTTAACAAGCCTTCCGCCGATATCGTAAATATCGAGATCGACAAAAGCGTCCCGCGGAAGCTCGAATTCTATGACGGTGGAGCTGTTGAAGGGGTTGGGATAATTCTGATAAATCCTGGCCGATTTCGGAATAATTATCTCGTCCTCCGCACCGGCAGGGGATCCTATTACCAGTTCGAGCTGCGCCGGGATGAAATTCTGCTTTGTGGCGGTGACGGTCGCGACGCCGTCGAACTCCGGTACGATCTGGAAACTAACCTCGCCATTTTCGTCGGCGATATCGATGTCAAAGGCATGCCCGGGAAGATAGAGACAAACCTTCGCCCCCGGAACCGGATCGGTGCCGATGTAAACGGAGTAAGTAACCTCTATCGGCTGGCCAAGTTGGAGCCTTCTGGGTCCCTCGATGGCGAGATCGCCCTGGACGGCGGTCCAGAGTCTCATTTCGGGATCTCCGAAGAGAGTATGGCCATAGCCGATATCCCGGTAATTCGGATAATCGATTTTCGAAAGAGCCTCGGCCTCGGACATTCTGCTGGTCGAGTCGTTAAATATATGCTCGATGAATTTTCTTTCCATGATATAGGACGATGACACCCAACCCCAGCGGGAATTTCCGAGAAACGCGACTCCGCCGCCCGGTTCGAAAAGATATGCCTCGGCGTATGTAAATGTGGTGGCATACGGATTCGGAGAAAGTATTCCTTTGTCGAAATCGTATGCCCCGAGATCGCAGCTGATAGAGTAATGTACAGCGGGTTGATCATAGGCTGTGAGCTGTATCAGACCGCCGCAGCGGTTCCAGTCCGGGACAATGGTTCCCCATACGCCCGACCAACCGTAACGATTATAATTATTGGACTTTGAAGCATACCATTCAGGACTTCCGTGGTTCAGATTCGATATGAAGCCCCATCCTTCGTTCATTATATTGATGACCTCATCGCCAAAGGGACCGGTGGGGGAAGGGGCCCCGCCACTGGGCATCTCCTCCAACCTGTTGACATCGTAAGTGAAATTGCCGGGCAATAAACCTGCCAGCACGTAATGCTGTTCGTAGTCTCTCATCTGGTCGGCGGCGATGAACAAAGCCTTTGTCAGGTAAGAGGCATCGCCGTTGCCGGGATTTTTCTCATATTTTATGGCCTTGGCGCCCCAGATCTGCGCCTGCTCCCGGTTTCTGACAGGAACCCGGCCTACATATAATTCCGGATAAATATCGGGAGAATCGTGGTAGGATTCGCCCCATACGCCGTCGCCGTCAACATCCCACTCCCCGGTCAAATCGGAAAAATACATATCGGAAAGTTGCTGAAGTCCCAGTTCCGGAATATAACCGGTAACGTTTCCGGGATACAGATACCTGATCGGAACGACATCCTCATCGCCGCCCAGAAGAACCCACCGAACTCCATCATTATATGCCTGTATAAGGTAATTCCTGAGCTGCTCCGCGGGGTCCGATCCCGCGAAGATCGCCAAAATGTCTTCTATCAACATCAGGTCAGTCGGCATACCTTTCTGATTTTTCCATTCCAGAAATGGATAGAATCCGGGGGCGATGGCGCCTGAGGTAATGATTAAATATTCGGGCGAGGGTATTCCGGATGTAACCTTTGGCAGTCCGACTACCGGGGGCGAACCGGCAACCGCCAGCAAATCCATTTTGTTATGAACCATCCTGCCGAGAGTTTTGAAGGCGATTCTGTCATTCCTCGAACGCAGATAAGGATTGGGCAAAAAAGGCTCCAAATGGAATTTAATCGTGATTTCCGGGAACAGCAATACCTCTTTGGATAGAGGCTTATACCCGACGGGATAGACGGCAAGGGTGATCAGATTAATCTCTCCCCAATTCCCTTTATCCAGTATCTCGATCCTTTTTTCAGGGTAGATTTTATCGGACGCGAAGATTTCGGGGTCAGGAGCATCGGCAATTTCATCCGGGTAAAAGCCGGTTTTTATATCGCCTTTTATGTAATCGAGATGGGCGGTTCCGATGACAATCGGATTTTCCGTTTCAATCGAAAAATCGGAAATTTCCTTTCCCGGCGGTAATACAAGCTTTACTATCTTGTAATCGATTCTGGGCGCACCCGGAATCATAATCTCAAATCCCTCATCGATATTGACCGCGGCGCCGTCTATTTCGATTGAATTCGGGTCGGTCCTGTCTATATAGATATATTCATCATCAGCCCAACCATTGCCAACAATGGATATAGTCAATAGAATGGCCGTAAACAGGGTGATATTTTTTCCGAACATATTAACCTCCCTCAAAAGTTTATTTAAAATTCCGATTGTTAAGATGCAATGACGGTGCCATTAAGACAGGATGATGGAACATTTGAAACAGGCCTATAACCTATTGTTTGATAATAGAATATGTCTTATAACTGTCTGAGATAATTCCAACCGGAAGACGATTTCTCTATTGGGGCTATGGGAACATTCCCATACTCTTTGCCTGGGAGCAAGTTTCAGGCAAATCGGTATATCCGTACGTGCGAATCCTCTATGAACGCAGAATAAAAAAATGCTTTGTACGAATACGTTAATTTATAAGGAGTTACAGCCTCAATAGAGGTGTAATCTATAATTTTTTCACTCCAAATAGGCTGGAAATTTAGCATCGATTAAAAATCGTCTCCCTATCGTTTTGTGTATAAAAGGAATAGGGCTATTGACAATTTTTTACTTGACTCCCGTGGGTTATAATGCCAAAATTGTGGGAGAAAGTGGGAGAAATGGGTAAATGGTAGCATTTAAAGGTACATATTTTCATTCTATTGATCATAAGAACAGGCTTAATATACCGGCCAAATTCAGAGGCAATCCCGAGTCTCCCGAAAGCGAGCATTATGTTATCGTGCGCGGATTTGAAGGCTGTCTTTATGTTTACCCGCACAGTTCGTGGCTTATAATCGAAGAGAAACTTTCCGGATTGAAAACGCTTTCCGATCCCAGGGCCAGGTATTTCGTGAGGATGATGTTGTCGAACGCCGCCGACGCCAAAATCGACAAACAGGGCAGGATCGCCATCCCGCAGAATCTCCTCGACCTGTCGGGGATTTCTAAGGAAGTCACTATCAGGGGGGTATTTGATAAGATTGAATTATGGGATCCGGGCAGGCTGAAGGCTTATGAATCGGGTCAGCCGGATTCCTATGAAGATGTAGCGGGTCAGTTATTAATTTGATATGGGTCATTTACCGGTAATGGTAAAGGAGATCGTATCGGTTTTCACTGACGTACCTGAGGGGATTTTTATTGACGCTACAATCGGGCTCGGAGGGCATGCGCTGGCGGTAAACAGGAATTTGCCGGGCAAATTTTCCTTTTTCGGCTTCGATCGCGACGGAGAGATGATTGAACTGGCGAGAGAGAATCTACCCCGTGATTTTCGCCTGCGCAAAATGACATACTCTAAAATACCCTCGGCGCTTGAAAGTGAGAGTATCGGTCCTGTAACCGGGGCGCTGTTCGATCTGGGATTGAATTCATTGCAGCTGGAAAACGGAGGCAGGGGGTTTTCCTACCGGGAGAGATCGCTCCTGGATCTCAGGTTTGATAGAACATCGGGAAAACCGCTGCATAAGATGGTCGATAAGTTCAACCTGTCGGAGTTGGTCGATATTCTAAAAACCTATGGACAGGAAAAGAATTCCCGTGCCATAGCGAGGGCTATTATCGATAAACGCCCGAAGACAACCGACGAGCTGGCAGAGATCGTGCGGAAAATTGCCGGTTCCCGAAATTTCAATAAGTCGGCCTCCAGAGTATTTCAGGCGTTAAGAATTTATTTAAACGACGAGCTCGATGAATTTGAGAAAGCCCTGAAGGGGATTGTTCCGCTGATCTCGAAGGGAGGGAGAATAGCGGTAATCTCCTATCATTCGCTCGAGGACGGTATTGTCAAGAGGATCTTTAGATTGTATTCGGGGAAGTGCCAGTGCGGCCCGGGAAAAGGTATTTGTGAATGCGGAGCCAGGAAGATTATTGACATAAAAACCAAAAAACCTGTTCGGCCGGGCGAAGCGGAAGTCATGAATAATCCGAGGGCACGCTCCGCGAGATTAAGGTATGCCGAAAAAATATAGGAACAGATCGAAATCCGGGAAAATGCCGGTATTGAAGCCGGGCATTCTTATTATTCTGGTTTTTTCACTGGGGCTTTTGATGATCTGGAAATCGAATAAGGTCAAGGATTACTACTCGGAAACCAGGGATCTTGAAAAATTGAAGGGCGAATTGATTTCGGAAATTTCAGGGTACAGGGCGGAACTGATGGATCTGAAATCCATAACCCGGGTAGGCGAGGCGGCGAAAAGGTACGGTTTGACCCAGAATGTATCGGAGAGATTGAAGATAGAAATTCCGGCCTTTGAGAAGGATGAGGATAACAGGAGGCTATTCGTGAACGCGGATGCTTTTGCGGAATGGCTCGAAGACGCGGTATTCAGGTCGGGGAAAATTAACGCACAGGATCGCGACGAGAATTTATCGGAATCGGAAAAATAGAGATGACTGAACTTAAGAATGTAAGAAGACGGGGCAGGCTGATCAGCTTCATATTTATAATACTCGGAATAATTTTCTTAGCGAGGACCGTCGAACTGCAGATTCTCAAACACGGCGCATTCAGAGAATACGCCGATTCGCAGCAGAAATCATCGATGCTTTTGAAATCGAAGCGCGGCTCCATACTCGATTGCCGGGGCAGGCTTCTGGCTTACGATATGGAAGTGAGATCCTATTCAGTCAATCCCAGATATATGAGGAATCCCGATAAAGAAGCATTGAAACTTTCAAGGATTACAGGCAAATCAAAATCATACTGGAAAAGGCAATTTAGGGATTATCCCGGTTTTTTATATGTCGCCCGCAGGGTCACGCAGAAAAATCAATCAAAGTATGAAAAAGCCGAAATACAGACATTGAAATCCCGCGTGGAAACGGTACGGGTATATCCCTACAAGGATCTGGCATCGGAGGTGATAGGGCGAACCGATATCGATAATTTCGGAGTATCGGGACTTGAAACCTATTATGAGGATATCCTGGCCGGGAAAGACGGCCGCTCGATTTATCTCCGGGACGCTTATGGGAACGAGATAACCAACTGGGAGCATACCATAGTGGAACCCGTTGACGGTTCGGATATCTGGCTGACCCTGGATCTGGATTTTCAACAGATAGTGGAGGAGGAACTCCGCCGGATGCTGGATTCCTGCGGGGCCCTTTACGGCTCGGCGGTTTTTATGGACCTGGGAACCGGGGGTGTAACCGCCTGCGCCGCCGTAGAGAGGGGCGCCGTTTCTTTTCAGAGGTGCCGCAGTATTGTCGATAGAAACGAACCCGGTTCCACCGCCAAAATAATTCCCCTGGCGGCCGTCTTCCAGGAGGGGATATTCGAACCAAATGATATCATAAACGTAGAAGGAGGCAGGTTTAGTCTCGGGCGGCATGTAATAAGAGACGATCATCCTTACGATACGCTTCGCTGTGATGAGATAGGCATCTACTCGTCAAATATCGGGGTCAGCAAAATGGGACTGGCGGCCGGTTCCGAACTGATATACAAGACGCTGTTGCGGTTCGGCTTCGGTGAAAAAACCGGAGTGGATTTTCCCGGAGAGGTTTCTGGTCTTGTTTATAAGCCGGAGAAATGGACCGAGCATTTCCTCGCCAACATCTGCTTCGGTTACGGGATTTCGGTTTCGGGTATTCAAATCGCTCGGGCTTATGCGGCCGTAGCCAATGGCGGCGAATTATTAAAACCATTTTTTGCCCAAAAGATGATCTCGCCTGAAGGGAATAAAAAAACATTAAATGCAAAAACGGTGGAAAGAAGGATTCTGGATAAAAAGACCCGCGATATTCTAAATGATATTTTCTGCGGCGTTGTAAACGAAGGGACTGCCAGGAAGGCTAACGATCGTCTCTGCGCTATAGCCGGCAAGACCGGTACCGCCCTGAGGATAAAAAAGGAAGGGCGGGGCTACGATCCTCGAAAATCGCTGGCATCGTTCGTCGGTTATTTCCCCGCCGATAATCCTCGCTATGCCGGTATCGTAATGTTTGACGAGCCCGAAATCAGCATTTACGGGGGGGAGGTTTCCGCCCCGGTATTCAGGAATATCGCCAGGAGGTTTGTCAGTCTTCCGCGAAACAATGCGCTTGTCAAAAGCGGAGATGAAAAGGAACGGGATGAACGGGAGCTTGCACGCGTTTCAGCCGGGGATTCAGAAGCTTCTCCAAAAGCCGGAATCTTGCATGCCAGCGTTAAAGAGATTTTCGCAGGTAATAATCCTGAAAAAATGCTGCCCGATTTCCGGGGCAAGACTATCCGGGACGCTTATCAAGCGGCGAGGTCGCTGGGGTTGAAATGCGAGATTTTCGGAAGCGGCGTGGTTGAGTATCAGAAACCGGCCCCCGGTATCATTATTGACGGCGTGGACGAGCTGTTTTTATACGGAAACTGAGGCTATGAACTTTGCGATAATGAGCGATAATGAAAGAATCTACAGGTCGATGAATTTATCGGGCCTGTTCGAAGGATTGAGTGTCCGTTTACCCGGGGAAAGCGGGAAACTGGAAATTAATGGTATCACGGTCGATTCCCGTACGGTTCAACCCGGGAATTTATTTATAGCTATTCCCGGCCATTCGCAGGATGGAAGACAGTACATATCCGAAGCCGTGTCCTTGGGAGCCTCCGCAGTGCTCACCGCCTCTAAAAAAGAAATAATAGCGGGCGTTCCGATAATTCTAACCGATGATTTAAAAAATATTATATCCGCAATCGCGAATCGTTATTATGACCTTCCATCGGAAAAAATTAAGGTTTCCGGCGTAACCGGGACAAACGGAAAAACCACCACAACCTACTTGATCGCGGGCATCTTTGATTCGGTCGGGGAAAAGTGGGGGAAAATAGGTACCGTCGGTTATGATACAGGTTCGAGAATCGTACCGGCGCAGAACACCACTCCGGGACCGGTGGAGATTCAAAAATTGCTGGCCGAGATGGCGGACAACGGGCTGGACGGCTGCGCCATGGAGGTATCATCGCATGCCCTTGATCAGGGCCGGGCCGATGGAATCAGGTTCCATTCCGCAACCTTCACGAATTTAACTCAGGACCATCTTGATTATCACGAGAATATGGAAAAGTACTTTTTGGCAAAGGCCGGATTATTCGAAAATGCCGCTTGTTCGGTTGTTAATATTGATGATGATTATGGAAAGAAACTTCTAAATCTAATAAAGGGCGATATTGTTACTTACGGATTTAAACAGGGCGCTGATCTGGAATGCAAGGCCTTAAATACCGCTATCGATTCCTCTCTGTTGGAATTCAAATATAAAGATCGCGTATCACAATTCAGATTTCCTTTGCCGGGTATGTTCAATCATCTCAACGCCGCTGCTGCTGCGGCCACGGCGCTGGCGTATGGTCTTTCGCTTGATAGCGCATGCGAAGGTCTCTCCAAGGCCACAATGGTGCCGGGAAGGATGGAGGCCATAACTCTGGGACAGCCTTTCGGTGTATATGTAGACTATGCGCACACTCCCGGCGCCCTGGAAAATCTTCTTAATAGTATAAAATACTTCAAACCGGATCATATGCATGTCGTATTCGGTTGCGGCGGGGATAGGGACGTCACAAAACGCCCGTTAATGGCCGAGGCGGTATCCAGGTACGCGGACTACGTTTATCTCACCTCGGACAATCCCAGGACCGAAGATCCCGAAAAGATTATTAAAGACGCGCTGCCGGGGATATCGGATAAAAAAAGATGTAAGGTAATCGAGGATAGAGCATTGGCCATCAAGGCCGCCATAACATCGGCCCAAAAGGGCGATGTTGTGGTTATCGCGGGCAAAGGTCACGAGGAATATCAGATCATCGGCGGCGTAAAGAAATATTTTTCAGATGTTGAAGCGGCGAAATCCGAGCTGAGAAAGCTGGGCTATGAAAACAATGATCGAAAATAAAGATATTATATTTACGGCCGGAGAAATCGGCGAGATTCTGGGGGCGAATACGGAGGGGGCCCCCGAATTTCGCCGGATTCCGATAACAGGGGTAAAGATCGACAGCAGGTTGGTTGGAAAGGGGGATCTGTTTATGGCTATCAGGGGGGAGAATCACGACGGCCACGACTACGTTAATTCCGCCTTTGCCAATGGAGCGGTTGCCGCGGTGGTCTCCAGCGAAATAGCCACAAGTAAGGATATAAAGGGCCATAACATTTTTATGGTCGAAGATACCGTTTACGCCCTGGGCGAGATCGCCAGATATTATAGAAATAAAATGCCGGCGAAGGTAATAGCCGTTACCGGCTCCAATGGCAAAACCACGGTGAAAAATCTGGTTTATGAAATTATATCCCGCAAGGCGTTATCAATAAAGTCTCAGCGTAATTATAACAATTTCTTCGGTCTGCCTCTTTCCATATTTAATCTTAAAGATAAAACCGATTACGCCGTTTTTGAGCTCGGCATGAGCCGCAGGGGAGAGATCTCGCGGCTGGGGGAGATAGCCTCGCCGGAATTGGCTGTTATAACCAACGTGGGGCCGGTGCATCTTGAATTCTTTAACAGTCTGGAGGAGATAGCCTCGGCGAAACTGGAGATTGTCGATAAGGTGAAATCCGGCGGTACTTTGATCGTTAATGGAGACGATGAACTATTGCAAGGAGTTAAAACGGACCGCGATATCAAAATATTTAAATTTGGACTATCGCATAAAAATGATATCTATCCTGCCGATCTGGAGTTCGACGAAAACCAGCTGGCCGGATTCAAAATAGAAGGCGTCGATTTCAGGCTAAAAGCTCCTGGTATCCACAATGTTTATAATGCCGTTGCGGCATATAGCGTCGCCGTTGTCGAGGGCGTCGATCCGATTGCCGCGGCGGACGCGATCTGCGATTTTCAGCCGGACGGTATGCGATCACAGATATTCCACAGGTCCGGCATATCGTTTTTCATAGATTGTTACAACGCCAACCCGGTATCGATGAAATATGCTATTGATTCTCTGGCGCTGATGAAATGTAGCGGCAGGAGAATTGCGGTACTCGGAGATATGCTTGAACTGGGAGAAAGTTCCGAGCGATATCACAGGGAAATCGGTAAATACGCAAAAAAGGCCGGAATCGATTATGTGATGGCGTTTGGAAAATTCTCGCGACTCCTGATAGATGAATTCGGGAAGGGCGGGGAACACTTCGACGATAAGATGATATTACTTTCGAGCTTAAAAAAGCTGTTGAAAAAGGGCGACCTGGTACTCTTCAAGGGATCCAGGGGCATGGCCTTGGAAGAGGTATCCGACAGGATTATGGAAGCGGTTTAAAATGCTCTATCATTTATTGTACCCTCTCAGCGAATATATTTCAGGTTTCAACCTCTTCAAGTACATAACCTTCAGGACCGCGTACGCGACGGTCACGGCCATGCTTATCAGTTTTATTTTCGGAGCGGTTTTTATAAAACTTCTGCAGAAATACCAGATGAAGGAGAGCATCAGGGGCGATGGCCCGCAAACGCATCTGGTAAAAGAAGGAACCCCCACTATGGGAGGACTCCTGGTTTTATTGTCTATACTATTGCCGACATTTTTATGGGCCGATATATCAAACCGCTATATTCTAATAATTCTGTTTGTCACGGTCTGGATGGGCGGCCTCGGTTTCATGGACGATTATCTAAAGGCCAAACTGAAACAAAGAAAGGGTATGGTGGCCCGCAAGAAATTCGTGGGGCAGGTTGCCCTGGGAGTAATTCTCGGTTTGTATCTTTACTGGTATCCACCGGATCCCAATTTCGGAACCAGCACCGACCTGCCGTTTATCAAGGATATTTATCTTGAATTCGGCCTGTTCTATATTCCTTTTGTTATAATCGTTCTTACGGGATCGTCAAACGCCGTAAACCTGACGGACGGCCTGGATGGACTTGCAATCGGACTGGTGGGAATCTGCGCCATTACTTTCGCGGGATTATGTTATGTGACGGGCCGAGTCGATTTTTCGAGATATCTTGACATACGATACCTGAGCAGTGCCGGGGAACTCACCGTATATTGCGGTGCGCTGCTCGGGGCATGCCTGGGGTTCTTATGGTTTAATTCGAATCCGGCCAAGGTATTTATGGGCGATACCGGCGCTCTTGCGTTGGGGGGAGCGCTGGGCGCCCTCGCGCTTTTGATAAAGAAGGAATTTTTGCTCGTTATAATGGGAGGCGTTTTCGTGCTGGAGGCAGCCTCGGTCATAGTTCAAGTCATGTACTTTAAGGCTACCGGTGTTCGGGTATTTAAGATGGCGCCTTTGCATCATCATTTCGAGCTGGTGGGCTGGAAGGAACAGCAGGTGGTGGTCCGGTTCTGGATAATCGGGATAATTTTCGCGCTGATAGCGTTAAGCACATTGAAGATAAGATGATGTTCAATCTAAAAAATAAACGGATTTCAATTCTGGGCGCCGGAAAGACAGGAATCGCGGCCGCGGAAAAGGTAAGAGCCCTTTACGGAATCCCTTTTGTAAGCGATTCCGGGGATATCGAAGAAAACGCTCTTGATTGGCTTAAGGAGCATAAGATTAAATTTGAGACCGGCGGTCATAGCGACGCCGTTTTAGAGTGCAATCTGATGATATTGAGTCCCGGCGTGCTTCCGAATTCCCCTGTGGTAACGAAAGCAAAATCGTCCGGCCTGACGATCTGGCCGGAAGTTGAACTGGCTTGCAGAATATGCAACGGCAAAATAATCGGCGTTACCGGATCGAATGGTAAAACCACGACCACCGCCCTGATCGGTGAAATATTGAAAAACTCCGGGATGCCCTCATTCGTCTGCGGCAACATCGGAAGCCCCTTTATAAAGGTCGCCGATGAAATCCCGGCAAATGGATACGCGGTGGTGGAACTATCCAGTTTCCAGCTGGAGACCATAGATGAGTTTAAGGCCGATGCGGCTGTTATATTGAATATTACCCCGGACCATCTGGACCGGCACGGCGATTTCGAAAGGTACGCTTCCGCGAAGCTCCGCATATTCGAGAACCAGGGGAAAGATGATTTCTCTATCGTAAACTATGACGATAATTACCTGAGAAATAGATGCGGTAACCTCATATCAAAGACTATCTGGTTTTCGGTTGAATCGAAGGAGACCGCGATTCACGCGGAACCCGGCGGCAAATTATATATGGATAATATAGAACTGATGAATTCCAACGATATCCGACTTAAGGGAGTCCACAATCTTTCGAACGTTTGCGCTGCTGCAGCGGTGGCCAAATCAATAGACATCAGTAATGATATAATAATTGATACGTTAAAAACATTCGCCGGCGTGGAGCATCGCCTGGAATTTGTGCGGCTTATCGGAGGGGTAAGCTTCATCAATGATTCCAAAGGCACCAATGTCGATTCCGTGTTCTGGGCTTTGAAGGCGATTTCCACGCCGGTGATCCTGATAGCGGGCGGCCGCGATAAAGCCGGAGATTTCAACCAGCTTAACGGCCAGGTCAAAGAAAAAGTGAAAGAAGTCCTGCTTATCGGGGAAGCGGCGGATAAAATCGAGACAGCCTGGAAGCATATAACCGAATGCAAGCGCGCGAATGATATGAAGGAAGCGGTGAGTATGGCATTCAAGGATGCCGGGGATGGCGATACGGTGCTGCTCTCGCCGGGCTGCGCGTCGTTCGATATGTACAAAAATTTCGAGGAGAGGGGAAAAGATTTCAAAAAGGCCGTTTTGGCCTTGAATTGAGGCATATTTTGGGAAATATGGTTAAAAGTCGTGGAGATATGGTGATAATCTCGGTGTCCGTCGCCCTTATATTGATCGGGATATTGTTTATATATTCGTCTTCAGGTCCTTTCTGCAAGTTCATGAACCCTCCCAGGCCAACATGGTATTTTTTGATTAAGCAGTTGTTCTGGTCGCTGATAGCGATTTCATTGATGTTTTTCATGTATCGACTGGATTATGAATTTATGGTAAAAATATCTCCCGGGCTTATTATTGTATCAATTATAACGCTGGCGATAATTTTCCCGTTGTCCGGTGCGCATATAAAACGCTGGATATCGCTGGGTGGCATATCCTTTCAGCCCAGCGAGTTTTTTAAGATAGCCCTGGTGGTATTTCTGGCGCGGATCGCGGGGAAAAGCGAATGGCGGGATGGTTATAAGAGATTTATGCCGGCTCTCATCCTGGCGTTACTGGGGACATTATTGGTGTTGCTGGAACCGGACCTCGGCACGACGGCGCTGCTATTGACTGTAACGGGGGTAATCCTGTATTTATCGGGATTCAAAAAAAGGCATCTGCTGGTAATTCCGGTAATCGGGGCGGCGGCTGTTACAATCATGGTTTTCGGTATCGGTTATGAAAGAGACCGTATCGATTCTTATGTAACAACGCTCAAAGATCCGTTTCACGAGGAGGCAAACTATCAAACGAGGCAGTCGCTGGTAAGTCTGGGATCGGGTGGAGTGGTCGGTAAAGGTTTGGCGAACGGGGGACAGAAACATCTCTTTCTCCCCGAGCGGCATACGGATTTCATTCTGTCGGCGGCTGCGGAGGAGGGTGGATTTTTGCTGGTCGCGTCTATATTTATATTGTTTGGAATATTCGGATTCGCCGCCTATAAAATCGCCTTCAACGCCGTAAACATCGAGGGAGTGATACTGGTCTGGGGCATTTCGACATTTATATTGCTGCAGGCGTCCATCAATATCGGGGTGGCGCTGGGGCTTTTGCCGGTTACAGGCATGACCCTGCCTTTCGTCAGCTACGGCGGCTCGTCGTTGATATCCTGCTCTATCGGCGCCGGAATGATAGCGTCGGTCGCCAGAAGAAGCAGGTCGCCGAGAAAATATTTCAAAAGATCGAGAGTATGAAAAGTGAAAAAAATCGAAAGCGAGTCTTATTCGCGGGAGGAGGGACGGCAGGGCATTTGATGCCGGCTATCAATATTGCGCGCGAAATGGTGATCTTGAATAACGAGATCGTGCCGCATTTTGTCGGGAAGAAAAACGGTATGGAAAGCAGGATAGTTAAAAATAACGGTTTTGAAATTGATGAAATCGATGTAATCGGCATGAGGCGGACAATTTCGGGAATAATTAAATTCGCCGTTAAATGGTTCAGCGGTTACAGGCAGGCTAAAAATATAATAAATGATACATCTCCGGTGGCTGTCGTGGGTACGGGAGGGTATATATCGGCCCCGGTGGTAAAGGCGGCCTACAGAAAAGGAATACCGATATTTCTTCAAGAACAAAACAGCCTGCCCGGCCTGGCCTCGAGGACTCTCAGCAGATACGCCCTGGTTATATTTACAGCCTATGAATCGGCGGCGAAATATCTCAATCGGGCGAAATGTGTGATGATCGGGAATCCCGTAAGAACCGATATTACCTCGGGGGATAGAATTAGATCATTACAAATATTTGATCTTGATTCTCAGATGAATACTCTCCTGGTATTGGGCGGGAGTTCCGGCGCCAGGGCGATAAACCTGGCCGTCTTAAATTTTATCAAGGGAGACCGCCTTCCCGATGACTGGCAAATCCTCTGGCAGACAGGCGAAAACGATTACCAATTTATAAGATCATCAGTATCACCGGATGAAAACAGGATAAAGATACTGGCGTTTATCGATGATATGCCCGCGGCCTATTCGGCTTCAGACCTGGTTATTTCACGGGCGGGGGCCATGGCTTTATCGGAGATCACGGCGGTGGGTTTGCCGTCGGTCCTTATACCATTTCCTTATGCCACCGGCGATCATCAGACACTGAACGCGAAGGCTCTCGAGGAATCGGGGGCGGCTGTCATAATCCCGGAAAAAGAAATGAATAAAAAACTTGAAGATATCGTCCGCGATCTTTTTAATAACGCGTCAAAAAGACGGTCAATGTCCGAAAACGCCCGCCACCTGGGAAAGCCGGGGGCGGCGAAGGCCATTGCGAAAACCATACTGGAAAAGATCGATGAAATTTAAAAGGATAAGAAAACTGCACTTTGTAGGAATTGGCGGTGCAGGAATGAGCGGTATCGCCGAAATCCTGCATAACTCCGGCTACGAGATAACCGGTTCCGATTTGAAAGCCAGCGATACCACCGCCCATTTGAAAGATCTGGGAATAACGATTTATCTGTCACATAATCCGGAAAATATCGCGGGTAGCGACGTCGTGGTAACATCCTCGGCCGTAACCGACGATAACCCTGAGGTTATAGAAGCGCACTCCCGGAAAATACCGGTTATAAAACGGGCGGAGATGCTTTCCGAGCTTATGAGGATGAAGTTTTCCATTGCGGTCGCCGGTACTCATGGGAAAACCACGACCTCATCGCTGATAGGATATGTGCTGACCAAAGGGGGACTAGATCCCACGGTAATTGTAGGAGGAAGGGTTCTGGAACCGGGATCGAACGCCTATCTGGGTAAAAGCGATTATCTTGTCGCCGAAGCGGATGAGTTCGACCGTTCCATTGCCAGGTTCTCGCCCAATATAGCGGTCATAACCAGCCTCGAGCCGGAGCATATGGAATGCTACGTTGATTACAGCGATCTGGAGGATTGTTTCGTTGATTTCGCCAACCGGGTTCCCTTCTACGGCAGCGTAATTTTATGCCTCGACGATCCGGGAGTCGCCCGACTCCAGCAATATGTGAAAAGACCGGTTTTATCTTATGGGATATCGAGAGACCGCAACTTCGGCGCGGATGATATTGAATTTGACGAACGCGGCACCACCTTCTCATTGTTTCACGAGGGGAATTATCTTACCAGGGTATCTTCGCGGCTATACGGAAAACATAATGTCAGAAATCTGCTGGCAGCCATAACAGTGGCATACGACCTGGAAGTGCCTCTGGAAACGATTATCCCTGAAATCGCAAATTTCACAGGCGTAAACAGGAGAATGGAATTCGCGGGAGAGGCCGGGGGAGTCGCGTTTTATGATGATTACGGGCATCATCCCACCGAAATTAAAACTACTATTGAGGGCTTGAAGGCAGCTTTCGACGGCAGGGTCGTGGCGGTTTTTCAACCACATTTATACAGCAGGACCAAAAGGTTTTATAAGGAGTTCGGAGAATCGTTCTCGGATGCGGATAAGGTTGTGGTTCTCGACGTATATCCCGCCAGGGAAAAACCATTAAACGGAGTTTCCGGAGAGATGATAGTGAAAGCCGCCCGCGAGTCCGGGCACCGGGATATTACTTTTCTCAAGGACAAAGAGGAACTACCCTCGCATATGAAACGGATTTTGAAAAAGGGAGACCGTGTAATTTTATTCGGGGCCGGGGATATTGTTAAATATACGCCCAGAATTATCGCGGATATAAAGGAATAATGTTGAGATTTTTCGTGAGATTGGTACTATTGATCGCCGCTGTTGCCGCGGGACGTTTCGCTTTCGAAAAAGCGGCGAATCTGCAGATGTTCGCTTTGAAGGATGTCGTGATAAGCACCAACGGATATTTCGATCCCGATACCCTTGTTGTTCTGAGCGGGCTTGAGAAAGGCAAATCGATTTTCAAGCAGGATATCACATTCGCCGCCGATATGATCTCCCGGCAAAAAGGTGTCGTTTCCTGCTCGGTCGATAGGGGGATTTTATCGGATATAAATGTGGACGTGGAATTCGCCGAACCGAGTTTATTGATAAATGCCAACAGTGTTTTCGGTCTTTCAAAAGAAGGTATAGTCTTGCCGGTAAACGAACTGACTCCCGACCTGCCTTTGGTTACAGGGCGAAAGTTCAAGGGAGCCCGACGTTATGAGCAGATCGAGGATCCGGATATCGCCTATGCCCTGGATTTGTACAATACCCTGAATTCCCGGTCGCCGGAATTATGCAAACGGCTTTCCGAGATAAACTTTAAAGAGAAGAAACTGATTATAATATACCTTTCGCCCGACGGTACCGCCGTCGTGCTTAATAAATGCTACAGCGAGAGCGATATTTACAGACTTGACACCCTGATGAATTCGGGAATACTGAAGGGGAACAGGATATTTGACTTGCGATTCGGCGACGTTATTGTAGAATCATCTAAGAAGAGAGGGACGCTTTAAATTGAGCGATGGCACGATAATAACCGGTCTTGATATCGGCACCACCAAGGTGGGAGTGATAATAGGAGAACCTGCCGAATCGGGCAGTTTTAGAATCCTGGGCGTGGGGACCGCTCCCAGCGAAGGCTTGAAAAAGGGAGTGGTGGTTAATCTGGAAAAGGCGGTCGATTCGGTGAAATCCGCTATCGACGACGCCGAACTGGTAACCGGGAAGAAAATCGAGAACGTATATGCCAGCATCAGCGGCGACCATATAAAAAGCATCAACAGCAGGGGCGTGATCGCCATAGGTAAAACCGGGTCCGAAATCGCGTTATCCGACGTGGAGCGGGCGATTGAAGCGGCCAAGACGGTTGCCATTCCCTCGGATCGTGAAATAATCCATGTCCTTCCGCAGGAATACAAGGTTGATGATCAGGACGGAATAAGAGATCCCATAGGTTTTTCGGGAGTGCGTCTCGAGGTCGACGTTCATATAGTAACCGGTTCGGTTTCGGCGGCGCAAAATGTACTGAGGTGTATCGAGAAATCCGGTATCGGCGTCGAGGAGCTTGTACTGCAATCTCTGGCATCGAGCTACGCGGTTCTGACAAAAGATGAAATGGAGCTTGGCTGCATGGCGATTGACATGGGGGGAGGCACAACCGATCTGGCGGTTTTCCACGAGGGTTCGGTCAAGCACACGGCGGTTATCGGCATCGGCGGCAAAAACGTTACCGGCGACCTCGCCATAGGTTTGAGAACCCCGCTGGAGCAGGCGGAGCAGCTTAAATGCAACTATGGTTCGGCGCTGTCCTCGTCAGTGGATGCGTCGGAGATGGTTATTGTCCCGGGGGTCGCCGGCCGTGAATCCAAAGAAGTATCCCGATCGGTGCTGGCATCCATTATAGAACCGCGCATGGAGGAGATATTTTCGCTGGTGGCCCGGGAACTCAAAAAGAGTCATTTTACGGAAATGCTGGCCGCGGGAGTCGTATTGACAGGAGGCGCGGCGCAACTCGACGGAGTCCTGGAGTTGGCCGAACAGATCTTCGATCTGCCGGCGAAACTGGGGACTCCTCTGCAATACGATAACAATACGGAAATTACGCCGGGGCCGGCCTTCTCCACAGGCATCGGCGCCATACACTACGCCCTTTCCCGGTCGGAAAAGATCGCCATCAGGTCGAGGCCTCGGGGACTGGCGAAGACTATTGATAAAATGAAAAAATGGTTTGATGAATATTTCTAATAAATCCTCTGGAGGGGATAGAATGGAGGGTGTTCATGCTCTTCGAATATGATTTTGATGACGGCCCGCGGTCAAAAATAAAGGTCGTTGGTATCGGCGGCGCCGGTGGAAATGCCGTCAACAGGATGATCTCATCGGGATTTTCCAGCGTCGAATTTATATCGATAAATACCGACGCCCAGGCCCTCGAAAATTCCCGGGCAGACCTGAAAATCCAGATCGGGAAAAAACTGACCCGGGGCCTGGGGGCCGGAGCCGATCCCGAAATCGGCAGGAAAGCGTTCGAGGAAGATCCCGAGACCACCAAGGAAGCCCTGGAAGGGGCCAACATAGTCTTTATAACCTGCGGAATGGGGGGCGGTACCGGCACCGGCGCGTCTCCACTGATCGCGAAAACTGCGAAAGATCTGGGAGCGCTTACCGTGGGGATTGTGACCAAACCGTTCTTGTTCGAGGGGAATCTGAGAATCTCAAGGGCAAATTCCGGCATCCATCAGATCAAGGATTACGTGGATACGTTGATAGTAATTCCAAACCAGAGACTATTCGCGCTGGTTGATAAATCGACGCCGATAAACGACGCCTTTATGAAGGCTGACGAGGTTTTGCTTTCGGCCACCAGGGGGATCTCTGACCTGATCATGGAACCGGGCCTAGTCAATCTCGATTTTGCCGATGTGAGGGCCGTGATGGTTAACGCCGGCGAGGCGATTATGGGGACAGGTGTGGCCGAGGGTCATGAGCGGGGCGAAATAGCCGCTCGAATGGCGCTGCAATCGCCGCTGCTCGACGATCTATCCATCGAGGGGGCCAGGGGAATAATAGTCAACATCACAGGGGGCCCGGATTTAAGCCTTGACGACATACGTCTGGCAAATGAAACCGTATACGAGGCGGCCGGCACTACGGGCAATATTATATTCGGCGCCGTAATCGATGAAAGAATGAACGGAAAATTATTCGTCACCGTTATCGCAACCGGGTTCGGGAAGAAAGAGAAATTTGACGAACCCGGGGAGGAGATCGATCTTTTCGGATTCGAACCGGAAAAGAAAAACGTGAGATCACGAAGAGCAAAACCGGCGAGAAAAATCTACGAAAAGATCACCTCGTCCGATTATGAGGTCGAAGATCTGGAAGTGCCGACTTTTTTAAGAAATCAAAAAAATTCGCTGAATTAGGTAACACGCGGAGCCGATTGGCGCGATCTTGTGTTTGCGGGATCGCGCCTTTCTTTTTAACCGCTTCTATTTTGTCTTTTAATTTTGTTTTTGGCGTTTATATGCTCGCGCAGCGAGCGCGTGAAAACATGGCTTCCATCCCCTCGAGCCACGAAAAACATATATTCTGTTTTTGCCGGGCTTACCGCCGCCTCCAGCGATCTGATTCCGGGATTGGAAATGGGCCCCGGAGGAAGCCCGAAATACCTGTAGGTATTGTAAGGGGAGTCATATTTGAGGTCCTTTCTATAAAGCGGTCGATCCAGGCCGCCCAGGGCATAAATAACCGTGGGATCGCATTCCAGCCGCCATCTCTTTTTAAGCCGGTTTAAATAAACCGCCGCTATGATGGACCTCTCGGAATCGATCATGGCCTCCGCCTCCACCATGGAAGCCAGCGTCACCGCCTCGTGGAAAGTCAATCCCAGTCCGTTGGCTTTTATTTCGAAGGAATCCGGAAGCGAACTGAAAAAATTATCCGTCATTTTGGCCACCACGCTCCGGGGAGGTTCCTCGTAGAAAAAGTTGTAGGTGGAGGGTGCCAGGTAACCCTCCAGATTGCCGGCCTCGATGCCCAGGGAATCCAGAAGATCGGGATCGGACAGCAGCTTTTTAAAACCGTTGATATCCATATCGATCGTGGAATGGAGAAGCGAAGCTATCTCGGCCATGGTGTAGCCTTCAGGAATGGTCACGTTAAAGGGAGTGGCGTATCCCCGGACGATAATGTCGATTATATCGGCTATAGAGTCGTCGGGTCGGATAGCGTAGCGCCCGGTTTTCATCCGGGTGGTTTTGCCCAGCAGTTTCGAATAGAATATAAATTTCGATTTTGACGATATCGCCCCCATTTTTTCGAGATTGGCTGCGATATCGGACAGCGATTGACCGCGCCTTACGATCAGGTAGCGGGTGCCTTCCTTGAAATCAGCGGCCGGATGGGAAATATGGAATGTCGCGAAATAGAAGATCCACACCGCCACAAATAAAGTTAGCGCAACGCTCAGATATTTTTTCCATTTGCTCATCTAAAACCGTCAAATTCTATCGAGATAAGACTGCAGAATTATTGCTGCCGACAGCATATCTATCTTTTCTTTCGATTTCCCGACCTTCTTTTCGGCCTGATGAATCTGCCTTATAGCCTGCTCCGTCGTCAGTCTTTCATCCTCAAATTCGACCTTCAAATTCAGATCCCTTTTTATCAATTCGGCCAGACTTCTGGAAAAGTTAGCGGATTCCCCTTCCGTGCCATCCATATTTTTGGGAAGGCCGATTACCACAAGATCGATCTGCTCGTCAGTTATAATATCTCTAATGGCGCTGGTAAAATTCTTTTTACCCCTGTATTCGAGGGTCCTGTATCCGGTCGCGACTTTAAGACGGCTGTCGCCTATGGCCAGACCGATCCTTTTTTTCCCGGGATCGATTCCGAGAATTCTGACAGGCTTATCAGTCATCGCGATAAGGAAGGCTGCCTGTTTGAAGATATATCTTTAAATCCTTGATGGCCTTTCTGTGGGCGCTGAAAGCGATATTGGAAGGTAAATTCTCCAGATCGAAATACCCGGTTTCCATGGCATCATCGCCAGGCTTGAGATTACCGTCAACAACCGTAGCCAGATAAAGAATTAATACCACCACGGATCTGGGATCATCTCCTCCCTTGTAGTTCCAGAACAGCTTCTCGATTTTGATATCGAGGCCGGTTTCCTCTTTTACCTCCCTGATACAGCATTTTACCGCCGATTCATCGTATTCCATAAAACCTGCAGGGATACACCAGTCGCCGACCCCGGGCGGGTATTTCCTTTTAACCAGTAGAAGTCTGTTATCACTTACAATAATGGCTCCAGCGGCCGGAATCGGATTTTTATACCATATATATTCACAGGCCGTACAGGCCGGCCTCATTTTACCATCCAGAAGCCGGTTTTCCAGGGGGGACGCACACCAGGGGCAATATTTAAAATCCCTGGCCTCGACTAACTTATGTTCGTCCGGTATGCTCATTCCACAATCGGTTCCTTCAATTCGATGTAGGTTGCGCTTCCGAATTCCGAAAGGTCGCTCCCCAGCTCGGTGGTATCGACAACGAGCATAACCGACATCGAATCGGGATGCAGATATTTCAGCGCCACTCGTTGAATATCCTCGGGGGTAACGGATTTTATATTATCCAGGTAGGTCCGATAATAATCTTCGGGATAATCGTCGTACTCCAGCGCCATCAGCCTGTTAACTATTTCCGCGGGGGAATCGAACTGGAAGATAAAATTATTCAGATATGATTCTCTGGCCGACTCCAATTCCTCTTCAGAGGGTAGAGAATTTACGACATTTTCAAATTCCTCGAAAAACAGCTCCAGGGCCCTTTTTGCGGTGGCTGTCTTGGTCTGAGTGTAAGCCATGAAAGTTCCGTAATCCCGGCTTCCGGTGGAGAACGAAGATCTTACCGAATAAGCGAGGCCCTCGTCGGATCTTACCCTCGATGTTAGCCGGGAGGTAAAGCTACCGCCGCCCAGTATATAATTCATCAGCGAAATCGCCCACCTGTCGGGGTTGTCCCGTTTTATCCCCAGATGCCCGACCCGGACGTTGGCCTGAGTTATATCTTTGTCGATTATGTATACGCCCGGCTTAAATGAGTATTCCACCTCCGGGATTTCCGGAAAGTCGATTTTGTGACGTTTCCATTTTCCGAATACCTTTTTTACTTTTTTGATCATTTCTTCGATCTTGAAATCACCGGAAAAGGCGATCATAATATTATTGGGATGGAAGTATTTATTATAATAGGCCATTAGATCGTCCCCGGAAATATCCTTAACTTCGCTCCATTCGATGATGCTCCCGTAGGGATGATCTCCGTAAAGAAGGTGATAAAATTCCCGCGATATTATTGATCCCGGATTGTCATTTCGCCTTCTTATCGACTCTTTTATCTGCGATTTTTGAAGTTCGATTTTCGAGGAGTCAAAAGCCGGATATCGAAGCACCTCATAGAACAGTTCCAGTCCCAGATCGATATCTTTCGACATCACCGACAGGCTCGCCGATCCGGACTCATTCCCGATTCCGCACTCAATATGCCCGGCGATAAATTCCAGAATCGCGTTTAATGAGTCCGGAGAATAAGATCTGGTACCCCCGGTCCGCATAACGGTTCCGGTAATCCCGGCGAGGGCCTGGTCTTCTTTGGAATCATATATGGAACCGGATCTGACCAGGGCATGGGCGGAAATCAACGGCAGTTCCCGATCTTCCATCAAGAACAGGATCATACCGTTATCCAGCACAGTCCTGGTGACCTCTTTTCCGATTACCGGAACGTCCCATTTCAATTCGGGGAAATTCATATTCTCAATTATCCTGGACCCCGGAGACTTTTTCTCCTGGGCGATAAGAGACGAAACCATAAATAAAATCAGAAACGCCGATAAGATAATCCTGTAACTTTTCATTTCGCCACCGCCTGATGTTTAATGGTTTTCCGCGTTTTAGCCGATTCTCCAGGTGACTCCTTGTCGGGTTTTACGAGATAAGCAACGGTGCGATTGTCTTCGGTAAAGTATTCCGCCAGGACTCTTTTTATATCATCGGCGTTTACCGCCTGCCTTTTTTCTTTCAGATTCAGAAGGTAACTCCAATCGCCGACCTTGGCCTGCATATCGCTGAGACTGCGGGCAAGGCCCCGGTTGGATCGCAGACCCCGGATATAATCGGCCTCCAGTTGATTCCCTACCTTTTCCATCTCCCAATCAGAGGGCCCCTCTATTCTAAGCCGGTCGATTTCTGAATAAACTGCGTTTTCGACCTCTTCTATGGTATGCCCGCCTTTTGGAATGGCCACAATGGTGAAAATATCCGGGTATCTCGTAAACGCGCTTATGGCCCTTATGGAAGAAACTATCTGTTTTTCTTCCACCAGGCTTTTGTATAGCCTGCTGGTACGGCCGCGGGTCAATAGACTGGATAATATATCGAAGACCTCCTGGTCGACACCGCCGCCGGCCGGCATATGCCATCCTACGGCCACCCGCGGTTCGGCGTCATAAACCACCGCCACCCTCCGTTCGCCTTCCTGTTCCGGCTCCATTGTAGTTACAGCCGGCACCGGTTTCTCAGATGGGGGAATATGACCGAAGTACTTTTCAATCAATTTCACGACTTCATCGAATTTCACATCCCCGACTATGGCGATCACGATATTGTTCGGGGAATAATACTGATAAAAGAACTCCTCGACCTCCTCTCTCAGCACCGTTTCCAGGTCCGACGCCCAGCCGAGTACCGGCCAGTTATAGGAGCTTGCGGCAAAAGCGGCGGCATTAAACTGTTCCCAGAGTTTGCCGGAAGGCGAGTTGTCGATTCTTAGCCTGCGTTCTTCGTATACTACATCCCGTTCCGAATAAAATTCACGCAGTATGGGATTCGCGAGACGGTCGGATTCCAGGTAAGCCCATAACTCGAGTTTATTCGAGGGCAGCGAAACGTAGTACTGCGTCCCGTCGTTACCGGTTGACGCGTTCAATCCCGAGCCCCCGTGCCGGAGATATGTTTCCCAGAGTTCATCTTTTATGACGTATTGTTTTTGCTTTTTTTGAAGCTCTGCAATAAGAGCCCTTAAAGAATCGATTTTTTCCGACCCTCCCCGGTATAACGGATTCCGCGATTCGTTGATGGCGTCGTTTAACTGGTGGGCAAGTACATCGATTTTTGCCATGATGGGGAGTTCCGCTTCATAATCGACTGTACCCATATTCCTGGTCCCTTTAAAAAGCATATGTTCCAGCAGGTGGGCGGTGCCGGTGATGCCAGGTTTTTCGTCGGCCGAACCGACTTTGAATCTGACTCTTGCCGAAAAAGTGGGTGAAAAGTGTCTTTCGACGACCAATAGCTCCAATCCGTTTGTGAACGTATGCTGCTCAACGTCAAGCTGGATATCGTCTTTTCCGGCGTTGACCGCTAAAGGGAATAGGGCTAAAAAGACCAAAAGCGGGATTTTTTTCATATTAATCCTCCATTTTCCAGTTTTTCATAAACTTTTATATATAACTGATAGTTTTTTCATATTCAACCATAACCTGATATTAATTGTATTCCGCTTTTCCCGAATTGTTCATCTTGACTTATTCTGACAATTCGATTTCTTGAGGGCTTAATGGATCTTGTGAACAATGAAAACCTGACGCCTAAACAGATGAGGCGGGTTATTTACGCCCTGGCGTTTCCGATAGTGGGCACAAATCTGCTTCTGAGAGGTGTGGGCATAGTCGATACCGCCATGGTCGGGCATATCTCCGCCCAGACTCAGGCAGCAGTGGGGATGTCACAGTGGATGATAGGACTGATGATGGCTCTTCTCTGGGGCGCGGCAGTGGGCGGGACAATATCGGTGGCGAATTTCACCGGCGCGCGCGATGATAAGAACCGTATTTCCTCGGCGGATACCGTATTCTGGATGGGGTTAGGGGCATCGGTTCTGGTAACGATTATGGCCCTCATTTTCGTGCGGCCGCTCTCCTATATTATGGGAGCCGACGAGACCTTATCGAGGTCAGTCAGCTCATATATGTTCGTAATCTCCCTTTTCTTCGCCAGCAAAGGGGCTCTCATGGTTGTCGGGGGTATATTTCAGGGGTTTGGCGATACCAGGACGCCTTTCCGGGTCAACGTGGGAGTTAATATTATTCATATTCTAATCGCCTACCCGCTAACGTTCGGAGTTTGGGGATTTCCGAGATTGGAAATTTTGGGGGTGGCTCTGGCTACCGTGACCTCGGAAACCCTGGGCGCGGCGTTTCTTGCGTATCTCGCCTACCGAAAAGATCTGTTGAAATTTAAACACTTTTCATTTGCCAGGATGAAAAGCATCATGAGCCTCGGTCTTCCCGTTTTCGGCGAACGCATCATGACATTTACCTCTCAGATAATCTATACGCGGTTTGTGCTGCTAATCTCTTTAAGCGCGTATGCCGCCCATTCGGTCGGTTTGATGATAGAGGCGGTGGCGTTCTTGCCTGGAATCGGTTTCGCGCAGGCGGCGACGACCCTGGTCGGTCAGAACCTGGGCGCGAGACTGCCGCATATGGCCAAAAAATTCAGCAATCAGGCGCTAATTATCGGCCTGACGATCATGGGATTTTTAGGGATAACATACTGGGTTTTTCCCGAGATCTGGATGAAAATCTTCTCCAATGATCCTGAAGTTATAGCTTACGGGGTACTGTTCTGTAAATTCGCCGCGGTTTTGCAGATTCCTCTGGCGGCCACCATGATCCTCGCCGGATCTCTGCGGGGGGCGGGGCAGACAAGATGGGTAATGTATGTCACTATTGTAGGAACTTGGTTTGTCAGAGTTCCGGTGGCCTATTTCTTCGGTAGTTATCTGGGTTACGGCATATTCTTTATTTGGTTGGCGATGCCGGTCGACTGGGCGGTCAGGGCGATTCTAATGCTGGTGAAGTTTTACAGGCATAAATGGAGTAGCGATTTTATTAAATAGAATCCCCTGGCGCCGATCAGACTAAATATATCCATTATTGATGCCGATAAGTTTATGGGAGGACGGATATGAGCACCCGAAAAATCCTTATTGTTGACGATAATCCCAATATGTCAACCCTGCTTTCCGATATTCTGGAAATCTTCGAATATAAGGGATTTCATGCCGAAGACGGGACCGATGCTCTGGAGAGACTTCGCAAGGATAAATATGACCTGGTATTTACAGATTTGAGGATGCCCCGCATGGACGGTTATGACCTCCTGCAGGCCATAAAAAACGAGCATCCCAAAATCCCGGTAGTGGTCGTTACCGGTTACACGGTCGAGGAAGGCCAGGATCTCATGCTTTCCCAGAAGGCCGACGGTTTTCTGCACAAGCCGTTCAAGGTTAATGAGATCGAAAAGATTCTTACCAACCTCCTCGGTCATTCCAAATAAAGAACCCCTCGTTTATATAAAATGATTGCTTGAACTCAATGGTTTATATATAATTACCGGTTAATGGAAAGGGGCTTGATTGCCGGAAATCTGGAGAAACTCCTGGCCGGGATCGAGAAAAAATGCGTTGCAGCCGGGAGAAATTTCGAACAGATTAGAATCGTGGGCGTAAGTAAAACAATCTCTGCGCGGTTTGTCCGGGAAGCCGTTCTGGCGGGCTTGAAGGAATGCGGCGAGAACAGGGTACAGGAAGGAATTGAAAAGATTAAGACTGTTTCGCCTCGACCGATATGGCATTTCGTCGGACATCTGCAGCGAAACAAGGCCAGAAAAGCTACCGAATATTTCGATGTCATCCAGACGGTCGACAGCATGGAACTGGCGGAGATAATTTCCAAACGAGTCCTGGAGCTGGGAAAAGAGATGGAGATTTATCTTCAACTGAATTCAACCGGCGAATCTCAAAAAAGCGGGTTTCTACCCACAGAGATTCTTGATAACGCCGATAAAATTAATAAATTGCCGGGCTTGAAGGTAACCGGCCTGATGACAATAGGACCCTTTACCGAGGATAAATCCTTAATAAAAAGGAGCTTTTCGTTAACGGAAGAGGTTTTTAATAAATTGAAACAAAAAATCGGTGAGCGGTTCGAATGGTTATCCATGGGGATGTCCGGCGATTATGAGATCGCCCTCGAATACGGGTCGAACGTCCTAAGGATCGGAACCGCGATTTTTGGAGCAAGAAATTAATCTTAAAGGAGGGGGAATTATGAAAATAACTCCTCTCGACATTAAAAAGCAGGAATTCGGCAAAAA
>CP070813.1:763586-817154 GCA_020344055.1 Candidatus Zixiibacteriota bacterium
GAAAAAAGAATCGGTGGGCGCCATAAGATGGACGGCGGCCTTCTTCTCCTTCGTCCCCTTTGTCCTGTCAATATACCTTGTATGGTTTTACCTGCAATCCATGGGCACCGGGCTTCTATTCGACCTCAGCAATAAGACCGCCGGTTTCGTGTTCGATTTCGACAATCCGCTGACATGGTTCCCCCAGGTGAATATCTTCTACTATATGGGGGCGGACGGCCTGTCGGTCCCCATGATTTTCCTGACCGGCCTGCTTTCTTTTGTTTCGATCTTCGTATCGTTCGGTATCAAAGACAGGGTAAAAGAATATTTCGCCTGGTTCTTGCTTCTGGAAGTCGGAATGTTCGGCGTATTCAGCGCCCTCGATTTCTTCCTCTTCTACATTTTCTGGGAGATCATGCTGGTCCCCATGTACTTCCTGATCGGCGTCTGGGGCGGGCCGAGACGCGAATACGCCGCCATCAAGTTCTTCCTGTATACCCTGTTCGGCTCGGTGTTTATGTTGATCGGCATACTGGCCCTCTATTTTACCACCGGCACCCTGAACATGCTGGAATTGATCAGCCAGAATTCGATGTATCCCCATTTATTCCAGATGTGGGTGTTTGCCGGATTTTTTGTAGCCTTCGCCATAAAAGTCCCCGTCTGGCCGTTCCATACGTGGTTGCCCGACGCCCACGTCGAGGCGCCCACGGCGGTATCGGTGATCCTGGCCGGCATACTGCTTAAAATGGGAACCTACGGATTACTTCGGGTATCTTTTCCCATGTTCCCCGAGGCCACCAAGGCCTATGCCGTACCCATCGCCATTCTGGGATTGATCGGAATAATCTACGGGGCGCTGGTCTCTATGGCGCAGAAGGATCTCAAAAAGCTGGTGGCGTACTCCTCGGTATCCCACATGGGATACTGTATGCTGGGGATGGCGGCTATCACCACGGTCGGCGTCTCCGGATGCCTGTTCCAGATGTTCAGCCACGGAGTAATAACAGGGGCACTCTTTATTCTGGTCGGGGTAATTTACGACAGAGCCCACACACGTGAAATCGCCGCCTTCGGCGGGCTGGGAGTAAAACTTCCCGTCTTTACCGGGATATTCGTGCTTTTTGGAATGGCGTCACTTGGGCTTCCCGGTATGAGCGGTTTTGTTTCTGAGTTCATGGTCTTCATCGGTTCATACCAGACCGTTTTCTTCGAGAAGTGGATCGTGATCGTGGCCATTCTCGGAGTCGTTCTGACCGCCGGCTATATCCTGAGAATGATACAGAAAATGTTTCTGGGGCAGTTCAATACCAGATGGGAGGGATTGACGGAAATCAACGGTAGAGAGATCTTCACCGTTGCTCCTCTGGCTTTTCTGACGGTTTTGATAGGCGTTTACCCGAAAGTGTTGAATGTGTTTTTGAAAGACACCGTCGATAACCTTGTAAAGTTGATACTGGGATGATAAATCTAAGCCTGATAATTCCACAACTTTTCCTGTTCGGCTGGGCCATACTGGTTCTTTTGATCGACTTTGTTAAGAAGGGCCGGAGTCGTCAGGGGCTCGGCTATTTCTCGCTCCTGGGCCTGGCCGTTACCGCAGTTCTTGTAATAGCTACCCGAAACGGCGAGGCTTTTTACGCTACCTACGTTTCCGATGACTACGGGAAACTGTTTAACCTGATTTTCATAGTCTCTACGATGCTGACCATCCTGGCGTCCCTCGATTTCGCCGAAATCAGGCTCAAACATAAAGGCGAATATTACGGTCTTCTGCTTTTCGCCACCGTGGGAATGATGTTTCTCTCCGGGGCGGTGGAATTGATTACGCTCTATGTCTCCTTGGAACTGGCGACTATTCCATTATATGTCCTGGCGGCGTTTTTGAAGAAAGACCCCAAATCATCCGAGGCCGGCCTGAAATACGTAATCATAGGAGGGGCATCGTCGGCCATCTTGCTCTTCGGCATTAGCCTCCTTTATGGGCTGTCCGGAACGACATTCCTGGCGGCAATCCAGAGTTGGGATCTGGCGGCGCCCGGATTGAGCCTCGGCCTGGCTCTCGCCGTAATCCTGTTTATCGCCGGATTCGGATTCAAACTGGCCGCCGCGCCGTTCCATATGTGGGTCCCGGACGTTTACGAGGGCGCGCCTACTCCCGTGACCGCTTTCTTGTCGGTGTCGTCGAAAGCCGCCGGACTGGTGGCCTTCGTGAGAATCTTCTTCAGCCCTCTCTTGATAGCCCGGACCGACTGGGTACTGGTTCTCGAAATCGTGGCGGTCCTGGCCATGGTCATAGGCAATTTCGTCGCACTACTACAATCCAATATCAAGAGAATGCTGGCCTATTCCTCCATCGCGCAGGTTGGATACGTCCTGGTGGCTCTCTGCGCCGGAAACGGCGTATCCATAGTCGGCATGATGATATTCCTGATGGCCTATGCCTTCGCCAATATCGGGGCCTTCATGATCGCCATCGGATTTTTCAACATGACCGGTTCCGACGAGATCCGCGACTACGCCGGAATGATAAGACGCAATCCCCTGGCCTCGGTAATGATGACTATATTCATGCTCTCCCTCGTAGGCATACCCCCCACCGCCGGGTTCCTCGGAAAATACTGGCTTTTCGCCGCCGCCATAAAAGGACATATATACTGGCTGGTCGTCGTCGCCGTTCTGATGTCGGTCGTATCCCTTTTCTATTATGTAAACGTGGTGCGGATTATGATCTTTCACAAGCGGGAGGACGAATCGAAGCTGTATTACGGCCCTGCGCTCGGAATGGGCATCACGATTTCCGGTATTATGGTAATTTTTATCTGCGTATTACCGGCAACTTTTTATGAATGGGCATCCCGGGCCGCCAGGGTGTTTTTCCCTGAATTTTAAACTCTATCCTCCATCTCTTTTATCTCTTTTTGGCGCTTATATATTATAAATACTTAATATCTGTCGAAAATACAGACAGAATGACATATTTTCGAGGGCTCAGAATTAAATCATTTTGTCATTTTCGCTTGACATTATCGAAAGCAAATGATTTATAAAAGAAATGAATTTTAAGAACGAACTCAAAAAAACCATTAAAACCCGCTTCATATCGGGCCTTTTGGTGATAGTCCCCCTTTTCATCGCCTTCGCAATATTGAAATTCGTAATATTGACAATAGACAACTTTATAAAACCATATCTATTGAGAGTTGCCGGCCAGGAATATGATTTCCCTTTCATCGGGCTGGGATTAACCATAATACTCATTATCCTGACGGGGATACTCACCACAAACGTCATCGGCCAGAGGCTTTTGAAAATATGGGAAAATATCCTCTTGAAAATTCCTTTTTTCAATGTAATATATTCAGCGGCGAAAAAATTGCTGGAAGGTTTCGCCTCGCCGGACAACCGGACTTTTGAAAAGGTGGTGATGGTCGAGTTTCCTCGAAAAGGTTTGTACGCTCTTGGCTTTTTAGCTAACCGCCTGAAAATCCATTCGGCAGCCGGCGAAAGAACTTTCTGGAGCGTTTTTATAGCCTCCACCCCCACGCCGTTTTCCGGCATTGTAATCCTGGTTCCGGAGGAGGAGGCGACAGTTCTCGATATGTCGGTTGATGAAGCCATAAAATATTTCGTCTCCGGAAGCGTGGCGGCCCGGAGATCCTGGCGAGCCGTGGAAAGATTTGATACCGAAAACAAAAATCTAACAGCCGGGATTGTAAATTAATATGGGGAGGATTTGTTAAGCCATGAACTTGGCTCGTTTTTTCGATCCCGATCTCATAGATATCGACCTTAAAGCCAAAACCAAAATCGAGGCCATCGAGAAATTAACCGAACTGTTCTGTAAAAAATACCCTGATAAGAATAAAGACGAGATCATAAAGTCGGTTATAGAAAGAGAGGATTATGGATCCACCTCCTTCGGGAGGGGATTCGCGTTCCCCCATGCCCGAACGGATGCGGTCAATGATCTCTATATATTGTTCGGCGTCTGCAGGGACGGTATAGAGTCGGACGCCACGGACCATGTTCCTCTCAAAGTCGTCTGTTTGCTTCTAACGCCCCGCAACATATCGGGATTATATCTTCAGACCTTGTCAGCGCTGGCCTGCCTGGCGCGAAGACCCGATATCCTGAATATAATATTGAAAGTAGATAGCTCGGAAAACCTGATCAGGCTTATCGAACGCGCCAATATAAGAATCAAAAAGGCTCTTACCGTCGCTGATATAATGCAGGAAAAAACTCCCACGGTTTCGATCGAGGATTCCCTGAAAAAAGTGGCTAATATCATGTTCAAACATCGAATTGACGGAGTGGCGGTAGTTGACTCGGGAAAAAAGCTGGTGGGCGAGGTGTCCGAAAAAGAGCTTCTGAAATTCGCCCTTCCGGACTATGAGAGTTTCATAGCGAATATTGCCAACGCCCCGGACCTGGAACCCTTTGAGGATATCCTGAAGCAGAGCGACAAGGTTCTGGTTAAAGACGTGATGAACAAAAATGTCGAGACCGTTTCAAAAGAGACGCAGGTAGTCGAAGCCGCCGCCCTGATGCTGTTCAAGGATATCGATAGGGTCATGGTTGTCGAGGACGATCGGCTTATCGGGATGGTCTCGCGCACCGATATAGTCTCGAAGATAATCCGCGGTTAGTATGATAAAAAATATAGAGGAGTTGACCGCCGCATCAGCTAAAGCCTCAGCCTGGCAATCTTTATGGACTTTTCCATCGATGATTATATCCGCCCTGGTTATCGCCTGGGGCGCCGAATCGGCCCAGTTCCTGGTATCTCAGGCCTTTGCCCTTACAATGCTCGCCCTTATCCAGACCCTGCCGGAATTCGCGGTGGAGGGAGTAATCGCCTGGAATGCCGGCAAGTTTCCCACTATTACCAACATAGGCTTGATGACCGCCAACTTTACCGGAGCCATAAGGCTTCTTGTCGGATTGGGCTGGCCTTTGATTTTCGCCACTACCGTAATTTTCAATCTCAGAAAAAATAAGAAATTAAGCATCGCCCGGATCGATCTCGAGGACGAGCACGCGGTTGAGGTTTCCGGGCTTTTCATCGGCGCGACTTATTCCTTCATCATAGTGGCCAAGGGCACTCTGAGCATTATAGATAGCTTCATACTCTTTACCATTTACGGTTTCTACGTTGCCGTGCTATTGAAACTGCCGACCCGCGACGAAGCCCAGATTGCTGAACTCGAAGCCGTCCCCAGATTCATCCTCACCCGGAAAAGAAGATTGAGAAATATGTTGATCTGGATGTGCTTTTTATGCGGAGGAGGCGGAATCGTTCTGGTGGCCGATCCTTTTCTGGAATCGGCCCTGGGACTGTCATTCGTTCTCGGAGTACCCGCGTTCATGCTGATTCAATGGCTGGCCCCTTTCCTGTCTGAATTCCCGGAAAAAATTTCGGCCTTCTACTGGGCTAAAAGCGTGGTAAAGGCTCCCATGGCTCTGATGAATATGACCTCCTCGGCGATAGCCGAGTTCACACTTCTGATCGCCGTAATACCTATTGTATTCTGCATCGCACTGGGCAGGGTCGAAAGCATTCCCTTCGATTGGATGCACCGCGCCGAGATCCTGCTGACCGCCACCCAGGGGATTCTGGGGGTGGCCATTCTCTCAAAGATGAAATTCCGATGGTTCGAGGCCCTCGGGCTGTTCGTTTTGTGGTTCACACAGATCTATTTCCAATATATGGCCAGTCAGGTGTCTCTCCCCTTTACAACCGATCCGACCTCCCACAAGATTATCTGGGATATTTTCCACATTAGAATCCTGGAATTTTACATCGCCATTTACTGGGTCTGGATTATCCTGGAGCTGGGAATTATCCTGGTCGTTAATAGGAAATCCCCGCTTCTCAGCTCGCTCAAAATCGCCTGGGCCTCCCGCCTGCAAAACAAAAAAGCATAACCTGAAACCGATGTGTCGATTTTTCAGTATAATATTTTGCGATGTGTAAACTTCCTTTCGGGCTTATATAATATAGCACTTTAGCTTGACGTTAAAATGCCCGGGGTCTTATTTTAATGTTCAGGAGGCTTAGATGAATAATGTTAAGACTGCCATACTGTTCGTGATTTTAACTCTAATGTTGATATTTATCGGTTATCTGATCGGCGGACGGACCGGGGTCACCTATGCCTTTATCTTTGCCCTGGTGATGAACTTCGGCAGCTACTGGTTTTCCGATAAAATCGTTCTGAAGCTCTATCGGGCGCGGAGGGTCGAGGAGCACGATAATCCCCGGCTGCTCAGCGCCGTCAGGTCCGCAGTCCAGATGTCTGGATTGCCCATGCCGAAGGTTTATGTGATTCCGACTGAGAGCCCTAATGCTTTCGCCACCGGCAGGAACCCGCAAAACGCCGCGGTCGCTGTTACCGAGGGAATACTCAAGATCCTCAATGATGATGAACTGTTGGGAGTCATTTCGCATGAGCTGGGGCATGTTAGAAACCGCGATATACTTGTCGGGACAATCGCCGCCACCATCGCTGGGGCCATAACATACCTCGCCTTCATGGCCCGCTGGATGCCGTTCTTCGGCTCCGATGACGATGAAGGAGGGGGTAACCTGATAGTAATGCTGATTGTTGGTATCCTCGCGCCCATCGCCGCCGCCCTGGTCCAGATGGCCATCTCGCGGCAGAGGGAATATCTCGCCGACCGCACCGCCGCGGAAATATCACATAAGCCTCTGGCATTGGCGGGCGCTCTTAAAAAGCTGCATCGGGCCAGCCGTCAGATTCCGCTCAAAACCAATCCCGCATCCGCGCATATGTTTATCGTAAATCCGTTAACCAAGAGAAATTTCGCCTCGCTTTTCTCTACTCATCCGCCCATAGAGGAGCGTATCGAAAGGCTGGAGAAATATTACAGGGAAGGTATTTAACCGCCGTAAATGGACCTTAAGTTCTGGCTGGAAATAGTAATTATAATAATCCTGGTGTTCGTTTCAGGGTTCTTCTCCGCGTCTGAAATTGCGGTTATCGCCGTCAGAAAAAGCCGAATCAAAAAGCTGGCCAAATCCGGGGATTCCAGAGCTGCCTTTGTCGAAAAACTCAAGAACAATCCCGACGATTTTTTCGCCATAGTACAGATAGGCATGACCGTTACCGCCTCCGCGGCCAGCGCCCTCGGCGGCGCCACAGCCATTATAGTTATCAAGCCGTTAATCTCTTCGATACCTGTCCCGGCCATTCAGCGAGGTGCCGAATCGATCTCTATCATCATGGTCGTCGTTGTAATATCCTATCTCTTCCTGGTGCTCGCAGAGTTGGTCCCCAAAGCCCTGGCCATAAGATACTCCGAAAAAATGGCTCTCTGGGTCGGTCCGGCTACATGGTGGTCGTTAAAGGCCATAAGAATCTTTATCTCCTTTCTATCCTGGTCGACCAACGTATGCCTGAGAATAATCGGGATCTCGCCCAAAGAAAGAAGGGATTCCATAATAACCGAGGAGGAGGTCAAAATCATCCTCGCGGAGGGTTTGAAAACCGGCGTATTCGAGCCCGAAGAACAAAAACTCATTCACTCCGTCTTTGAATTCTCCGATACTCTGGCAAAAAACGCCATGACTCCCAGAACCGAAATCGTGGCGGTTGAGATCAACGACGAGCCCAAAAAAATCCTGGAGATCGCCACCACCGCGGGATTCTCCCGCCTCCCGGTCTTCGAGGAAAACCTGGATCAGATCAAGGGCATAATTCACGTCAGAGACCTGCTCAATATTTTCCTTACCGACGGCCTTATCATTACCAGGGACATTATGCGCCCGCCGGTATTTGTCCCCGACTCCAGAAAAATCTCCGACATTTTAACGGATATGCAGAGACAGAGAATGCATATGGCTATGGTGCTGGATGATTATGGCGGAACAGCCGGCCTGATAACACTTGAAGATATTCTGGAGGAACTGGTAGGCGAAATCCAGGACGAGTACGATGACGAAGAGGATGATATAGTCATGAAACCCGATGGCTCGGCCGTGGTCAAAGGGGTGGTTGACGCCGATCTCGTATGGGAACAATTTGGTATCGAACAACCTCCTGAAAGCGAATTCGAATCCATAGCCGGATTTGTCATCGATAAGCTGGGGCGGATACCGGCTTTGGATGAATCTATAGAAACTGCCGGTTTGAAAATTACTGTTCTGGAAAAATCTGGCCATAAGGTCGGAAAATTACGGGTGGAAAAGGCCGCATCCGCTAAAGACGACCAGCAAAAAACCGAAAAATAAAAACTAATCTTATATTTTTATATATTAAAATCCCCCCCGAAGGAGTATCTCAGCCCTAGAAACCCGCGCCCAATGATATCCGGTGCACGGAACCCAGGTCCACATAAGACGAATACGAATAATCTACAGTGTAATTTTCATATGTATACCCGAAACCGCCGGCGAATCCCGCCATGGTGTCGCTGTCGTTCCCGGTACGGTAATCCCTTCCGGTCGATGACCACCCGATCCTGATAAAAAACGGCTTCAGCGAGACGAGCTCCGCGCCCAGGGCGAAATAAAAATCATTATCGAACGGCTTACCGACTTCGGTGCTGAATAAAAACGGCAATCCCCTTAATTTGTGTGATAGACCCAGTGCGATCTTCGTCGGCAACGGATCTTTATGGGTTTCGGTCAAACCCGAAAGCTGAGCCCCGAGATTGGTTAACGCCATACCCAACCTGCTGGAACCGTCCTCGTTTATCATATACATAATCCCGATATCCAGCGCCAGGCCATTCGAGGTGTAATCATCGATGGCCTCATATATGAATTTCCCCGTGGCCCCTGCCGAGAATTTCGGCTTTAATCTTTTCGAATAGGTTACGCCAATGGCGATATCGGACGCTCCGAAAGTCCCGATATTATCGCCGTCTATATCCAGCCGATTAAAGGTGCCGTAATTCTGATAAGAAATGGAAATTCCGGCCATAGATCTTTCGTCCAGCTCCCGGCCATAACCGATAAAACCATACTGGAAATCGAGAAGGTAGTTAATATAGGTCGCCATGAAGTTGTTTTTGACCCGGTCTTCGGTCGGCTTCTCTAGAAGATCATCGTAAATTTCGTAACTTTCCGCCCTGGCGGTCAGACCTGCGGGATTATAAAATAAAGCCGATTCATCATCGGCCAGTCCCACAAACGCTCCGCCCAGCGCCTGCGATTTCGCCCCGGTGCCGATCTTTAAAAACGTATACGCCGCGGTTCCGGCTTTGGAATTGGTGCCGAAAACGATCGCCGCATCTGCAAATAAAAATAAAATAACCGAAGCGATGATGTAACGTTTCCCTTTTATAAACATAATATATCCTTTCCTACCAGCCTTTTACCGTCCTGTTTAAGATATCTTCCACCAGCTTGGCAACCGCCCTATCCTGGCCCTGATATTCCGTTTCTTCCAGCGATCCATAGGTGCCCCAGTTTGAAAGACGCTCCTCCCAGATCACCTTATCGCTTTTACTCTCAACGAAGCTGACATTCACCTCTATCCGTACGATATATTCGCTCACCGCCTCGGATTCATCGTATGTGTAAGCGTCACGACTGTAAGAAACCACGGTTCCTCTCAAAATCGAGTCCGATCTTCCTTCCGGGACCACCCTTAATGTATTGTCGGCGACAAACGCTGCCGCCAGCTCGTCGGTAAGTTTCTCTCCCACCCCGCTTTCAAGGGTTTGATTCTCAAAAAGCGGAATGGCGATAGACTTGATCCCCCCCAGCGCCGACGGCGAAAAGGTATAAACTCCGCACGAAATTCCAAGTAAAAAAACCGCCGATATCGTAATCCCCGCAAAAATCCTCAACGGACCATCTCCCCTTTTTTAAACACTCTCTCCACCATGTTGCCGCCGAAATGGTACGGTATCTCCCGGTAATCGCCAGCATCCCATATTACCATATCGGCATATTTGCCCGGCGACAGCGACCCGATCTCGTTCCCCCGGTCGATGGCGAAAGCGGCGTTTATGGTTGACGCCGTCAGAACCTCCGCCGGCGACATTTTGTAATTCAAACATGCCAGCGTCATTATCATCTGCATCGACTCCGTCATCGACGATCCCGGGTTGCAGTCGGTGGCCAGCGCTACCGGCAACCCCTTCTCTATCATCTTACGGGTCGGGGCCTCTTTTTTCAACCCCAGATAAAACGTCGTCCCCGGCAAAAGCACCGGAATCACTCCCGCCTTGTGCATCAGGTGAATACCCTCATCCCCCACGCTTATCAGGTGATCGGCGCTTACCGCCCCGAATTCCGCCGCCAGCTCCGCACCGCCCGTATTGTAGAACTCGTCGGCGTGAAGCTTGAGTTTCAATCCGAACGCCTGCGCGGTCTGCAGAATCACCCGCGTCTGTTTGGGAGTGAATACACCCTTCTCGCAGAAAACGTCGCAGAATTCGGCCAGTTCCTTCGACGATACCTTCGGAATCATCTCGTTGCATACCAACGCGACATAATCGTCCGGTCTCTTTTTATACTCCGGAGGTATCTCATGTGCTCCCAGAAACGTCGGCACAAGGTCGACCTCGTGCTCCTCGTTCAACTCCTTGATCGCCTGTAGCTGCTTGATTTCGTCTTTGGTTGTCAATCCGTAGCCCGATTTCGCCTCCACGGTGGTGGTGCCCAGGGTCAGCATCCGGTCCAGTATCTTGCGGCCGTTTTCCTTGAGAACATTCTTTGACGCTTTCCGCACCGCCGCCACGGTCGAGTTGATCCCGCCGCCCGCCTTGGCGATATCCAGGTAGGTCTTCCCCGCGATCCGCATCTCGAACTCCCCCGACCTCTCCCCGGCGAAAACCGGGTGGGTATGCGGGTCGATCAGGCCGGGCGTAACCACCTTTTTCTCGGCGTCGATAACCCGGGCGTTCTTGGTAAGTGCAACAGATTTAAGCAGTTTATTTGTTCCGCTCACCGCTACAATGCGCGAGCCGTAGATCGCCACCGCGCCGTTTTTAATGATATTCAGCTCCCCCTGCGCCTTCCCCCCCTTGGGCCCGATCTTTTTGGGATCGTGCAGGGTTACCAGCTGTGACGCGTTTTTAATTATTAATGATGCTGTGAGTGTTTGCATCGGGATCCCTTTTTATTACAAAATACTTTTTCTACCATTTAATTAGACAAATTCTCCAATAATTCAACCAGATTTTTATCGGCGGAATCGAACCTCCAAAAATCATCATCTTTTACAAAATTCAATAAAAGTATATCTTCTTTTCTTCTTTTGGGGCTACCCGTTTCCATCACATAAGTAATTGTACAAAAAGCGCTCATTATAGCGTTATCGGCCGAAATTGATGATGAAGTAAGCTGTTCGAAAGAAGCGTTCGCCGTAAGCTCAATCACTTTATTATCTTCCCGCCCGGATGTAGGGGAAAAGGAATGCGAATTAAAATCCATCGAATCGGAATTTAATGTTATCACACCTGTCCCCTTCAAAAACCCATATTCAAATTGCAGGTTTAATTTGCTCTTAAACACCACATATTCACTATCAAATGATATTTTCCCCTCTACAATATTTAGGTTGTCGATTTTACCTCTAGCCGCAAACTCATCTTTTGCACAGAAATCGATAAAAACACTATCTATTTGAAAATTTAACAATTCAAATTGCCTTTTTCTTTCGTAGAAATCATCGAATATCGATAAATCTCCGCTATCGTAATTGTATTCTTCTTCAGTAAAGGGAAATTCATCCATATTGAATAGGCATTCAAACATAACGACGTATAGAGTCAGTCCAAAAAATCCAATTGTATTTTCGAACGAACCTAGAATACTGTAATCATCGTCTCCATCTTTTCTGCCCGTTCCCCCACAACCGGAAATTAAAAGAGAAATCAGTAATAAAAAACCGATTATCAGATTAAATTTTTTCATATTCCTTTTCCGGCTCGCCTATTGCCTCTTACTCCCCACCTCTTAACAGCGCCAGCCTAAATGGCATCAGCTCCCCGCTGAAAACACCCTCTTTCACCGCCGGGTCCTCGGCCATAATCCTATTAGCTTCATTCTCGCTGTTTGCTTCAATTACTGCGATACCGAAACGGCCGTCCTCGATCCGCCCGGCCAGGATAAGCTTCCCCTCCGCCTCCTGTTTTTGCAGGTATTCGAAATGCCGCTCGATGACTCGCGATTCTTCGGGGGTCGCGTTCTCCGCGAACCCCTCCCTGGGCGGGCGGTACATGATCAGGTAATGGCCCATATTATTTCCTTCTCATCGGTATCTTTATGCCCTTTTTCTCCGCCACCCCGATTGCTTTCTCGTATCCCGCATCGGCGTGCCGAGCGACACCGGAGCCGGGGTCATTGGTCAGTACCCGCTCGATACGGACATCCATCTCCGGGGTACCGTCGGCCACTGTCACCTGTCCGGCGTGGATGGCCAGCCCCATCCCCACACCGCCGCCGTGATGGATCGACACCCAGGAAGCGCCCGAGGCCGTGTTCAGCATGGCGTTCAGAAGCGGCCAGTCGGCGATAGCGTCAGAGCCATCCTTCATCGCCTCGGTCTCCCTGTTCGGCGACGCCACCGAGCCTGTATCCAGGTGATCGCGCCCCATCACTATCGGCGCCGAGATTTTCCCCTCCCGCACCAGGCGGTTAAACTCCAGCCCCATCCTGTGCCGATCACCATAGCCCAGCCAGCAGATCCTACACGGCAACCCCTGGAACTCCACCTTCTCCGATGCCATCTTGATCCAGTTTATGAGCGGTTTGTCGTCGGGGAACATCCTCATCACCGCCTCGTCCGTCACCGCAATATCTTTCGGATCGCCCGAAAGCGCCGCCCAGCGGAACGGGCCCTTGCCCTCGCAGAAAAGCGGCCTGATATAGGCCGGCACGAATCCAGGATAATCGAAGGCGTTTTTCACTCCCGCCTTCTGCGCCTGACCCCGCAGGTTGTTGCCGTAATCGAAACAGACCGCCCCCATCTTCTGCAGATCCAGTATCGCCCGAGTGTGAACGACCATGGAGTCATATGCCATCTTGATATACTTATCCGGATCGGATTTCCGGAGCGCCAGCGCCTCCTCGTAGGGGATTCCATTAGGCACATAACCGTTGAGCTCGTCATGCGCCGACGTCTGGTCAGTTACCACGTCCGGCACGATCTTTCTTTTCACCAGTTCAGGTACTATATCGGCACAGTTACCGACCAATCCGACCGATAACGGTTTTTTAGCCTCTTTGGCTTCTTTTATCCATTTCAACGCCTCATCCAGATTGCGGGTCTTCTTATCGCAATAACGTTTCTCGATCCGGCGGTCGATACGCTTCTCGTCAACCTCCACCACCAGGATAGCTCCGCCCGCCATGGTGGCCGCCAGTGGCTGAGCGCCACCCATACCGCCCATACCTCCTGTAAGAACGAACTTCCCGGAAAGATCAGAATTGTAATGCTTCTTGGCCAGCGCAGCAAACGTCTCATAGGTCCCCTGCAGAATCCCCTGGGTTCCTATATATATCCACGATCCCGCGGTCATCTGGCCGAACATGATGAGGCCCTTTTTATCCAGCTCCCGGAAATGCTCCCAGGTGGCCCATTGCGGCACCAGGTTGGAGTTAGCGATCAACACCCGCGGCGAATAGGGATGCGTCTTGAAAATCCCTACCGGCTTTCCCGACTGCACCAGCAACGTTTCGTCATTTTCCAACTCTTTCAACGATTTTATTATCGCCTCCAGGCATTCCACGTTCCGGGCCGCCTTGCCCATCCCGCCGTAAACCACCAGCTCTTCCGGCTTCTCGGCAACCTCGGCATCAAGATTGTTCAAGAGCATCCGCAACGCCGCCTCCTGCTGCCAGCTCTTGCACGATATCTTGTTTCCCCTCGGCGCTTTTATATTCTTCAGATCCATTATTCCTCCTTTATATATGTCATAACCCGATCAAATTACATTACGCCGATTGTAGTGTCAACGATTTAGACATACATACAATTCGTCATCGCGAGGATCACGCCACAGGCGTGAGACGAAGCGATCCCATTACTCTCTCTTGACATTCAATTTCTAATTCATCTTATTGCCGCCCATGAAAGAAAAAAATTACCAATTCCTGAAAAGTATCGCCGCCTCCCGGGGCGCCGACCTATTCGGAGTGGCCGACACCAAACTCATCGAAAAATATATCTACGAGGAATTGAAAAACGAAACCGCGAAAATGCCTTACACCGTCAGTATCGGAATAAGACTGCAGCGAGCCGTATTGAATACCATCATCGACCGCCCCAACCAGATCTACAAGACCCATTACCGCCATGTCAACGCCCAGCTCGACGGTATAACTTCATTTATGGCGGGTGAAATCCAGAGGAAAGGTTACAATGCGATCCCCATCGCCGCGTCATATATAATCGACTGGAAACTGCAGAACGCGCATGTTTCACACCGTCATGTGGGATTGGAGGCCGGCCTGGGTTTCTGGGGCAAGAACAATATCCTGGTTCATCCTGAATATGGCGCCGGGATACGGCTTGCCAGCCTCTTTACCGATATGCCCCTTACCGACGATTCCCCCATCGAAAACGATTGCGGCGATTGCGCCGCCTGTATCGCCGCCTGCCCGGCGGAGGCCATCACCGACGACGCTTTCGAGTTCGATAAATGTTACCAGATGCTGCGACAGTTCTCCAGGGAAAACAACTACGGCGTAATGATCTGCGGATTATGCGTGAGAGCCTGTGCCGATGCCCGGAGTAAAACCCAAAGTTAAACCGGTAAAACTGATCTGCGCGGCTCTGTTTTTCCCAACCGCAGATCTAGATTCAGCGGTTGCGGATCTGGAAAACCTGTTCGGTAAAATCGATCATAAATCCCCGATATACGATTTTACATTTACAGATTATTATAATGACGAAATGGGTAAAGGTCTTAAAAAGTTTTTTTTATCGTTTGAAAATCTGATAATGCCGGATCAACTTGCCGATATAAAAAACTCCACCAACAAAATCGAAGCAAAATATTCGGCAGAAGGAAAAAGAACCGTCAACCTCGATCCGGGTTATCTCGAAGAATCGAAATTGATACTCGCCTCCACCAAGAATTTTTCCCACAGAATATATCTCAAGGACGGCATTTGGGCGGAATTAACGCTTAGCTACGCCTCCGGAAAATTCGTTACCCATCCCTGGTCCTATCCCGACTACCAGACCGAATTGGTATATGATTTTCTCAGAAAGGTCCGCGATATATATATCAGCCAGCTCAAAAAGTAGGTCGGGTTCTGAGTCCCGCTAAAGCGGGACGAAAAACCCGACGCTCGAGCCAATTGATGGGCATAGTGAGAAAAGACATGCAAAACAAAGAGATCGATATATGAGAAAATTTCTATTCACGACTTTGCCATCAAATGATCTCGGATTATTAACCAGATCTTTGCCTATCGCCAATGAACTTCGCAAATTGGGGCACAAAATTGCGTTTTCAAGCCCTGCAAAAGCGCCTGATAAATTAATAAATAGCGCTGGATTTGAAAATCTAACACCCAGACATCCTTTATATCAACTTGAAAACCTCCCCGTTCGAAGCATGATTATTCCATTTAAATTTAATAAACATAAAAAAGAATACGGAAATATATTTAGCTTCCTTTTTAAATTAATTCGGGGCATACCGATAAAATTTGCTCCGTCCACCGCAGAAATATGGAATACAGATCACGCCGCCGCTATCGCCGGAATGTTGAATAAGAATTTTGTTCGGGCGAATTGCGAAGCCTACGAAAAATTAATCGTCGATTACAACCCTGATTGCATCGTCGATTTCTGGAATCCTTTTGCCTGTATTGCGGCAAGAATACTTAAAAAACCTCTAATTACGGTAATTCAGGCCGACGGCCATCCCGGCAACAATGGGCTGATCTGGTGGAAAGATCATCCTGAGAATTTACCGACTGCATTACCAACAATTAATAAAGTCATTACCTACTACGGCCTTAAACCATTAACTAAATTTGAGGAACTCAATATAGGCGATTTAACACTTGTGGTTGGCACGCCGGAAACCGACGCCATACCCGATACCGAGAATTGTCATCATATCGGCGCGTTACTCTGGGAAAATCCCGATGTCAAGCTTCCGGAATGGATTGAGAATATAGATAGAAACAAACCGGTAATCTGGGTTTATTCAGGGAATCCGCGGTACAGACGAAAAAAAGAAACAGTTTTCGACTCCGATATAATATTATATGCGTCTATAAAAGTTCTCGCCAAAGAAGATGTCACAGTCATTTTGACCACAGGACATCATGAACTGCCCGAAGAACTTCTTCCGCTTCCCGATAATTTTCATTTTTCGAAATATTTACCTGGTTTACGTCTTGCCGCGACGTGCGATTTAATGATTCATCATGGCGGTTACGGTTCGTGCCAGACAGGCCTTTATACCGGAACACCCTCAGTCATTATTCCTACTTTTTCAGAAAGGGAGAGTAACGCCCGTCGTATCGCCGCCCTTGGTGCGGGAGAATACGTTCTTCCGAAAACGAACTCCAATAATAAAAAGGAAATCGATTTATCCGAATTTCGAGATAAAGTAAAAAAGGTATTATCGACACCAACATATTTTGAAAACGCGAAAATATATAGTGAAAAGCTGAAAACCTACGGCGGACCTGAAAAAGCGGCCGAATTTATCGAGAAATTCGTAAATGCCGACCCTACCCATTAAACTCGGAGGGAAACAATGAGCGAAATTAACAAATTATTCGAGCAATTTATAGATAGGTTCACCCGATGGGCGGAGAAACAGGATGATATCAGGGGGGCATACATACTGGGTTCACGCGCCAGGAAAGAGACACCTGCGGATGAGTGGTCCGATCTCGATCTTCCGATAATCACGTCCGACCCGGATAAATATATTTCCGATACCGAATGGCTGGATGACCTCGGTAAGTACCATCTGACATTTTTGGAAAAGACTGGTATCGGTGATGAGATAGAACGCAGAGTTTTGTTCGAAGGCGGTCTGGATGTAGATTTCCCGGTTATACCGTATGATCTGCTTAAAAATCATACTCTCAGTCCCGTAGATATAATAATGCTTAACAAGGGATATCGAATATTAGTAGATAAAGATAAGGAATTGGCGGCTATAGTCCGCGATTTGCCCGTACCACCAGAACCGATCCATCCCACTCCGGATGAATTCGACAACAATGTTCACGATTTCTTTTACCATGCCGTGCTGGCGGTTAAGAAATTTAAAAGAGGAGAGCTTTTTTACGCAAAATCTGTTTGTGACTGTTATATGAAACGTTTGTTAATATCTATGATAATCTGGCATGCTCTCGCGAAGCATGGTTTAAATTATGATGTCTGGCATGACGGCAGGTTCCTGGAAAAATGGGCAGAGCCGGAGTTCGTTGACGGCTTGCGTAAAGTATATGCTATCTATTCCGTTGAGGATTTCCAACGCGCCTTAAGGGAAACTATAAGATTGTTTCGCTGTATTGCAGTCGAAACAGCCGATATGCTGGGTTATGATTATCCGGCCGAAGGAGATAATTACGCAGTTGGCTTAATTGAAGATTATCTTAATAGAAAATAACACCCTTAGTTATTTGACTTAAGAATTGACGTTATAGTTTACAGGATTTGATTCAAAGCCATATTATAACCGGCAAAATTTATACCTTTTTACTTGCTTCAACTCTAATTTCCATTACGATACGTCCCCATCCGCCGCACTCCAAGCCCACATCAAAGCATGCCGCATGTTTGAATCTCATCTCATTGGGATCAACACCCGCGAAAAACATCTCTATCATAGCGAATATTTGAGGCGTTATGGCATTTAAAGCGTAGATACATATCCGCTTGGGACATTCCTCGGTTAAAAGATTTCCGGCCCCGTCAAAATAAAACTTATCGCCTACATGGTGTTCGCTGTTACAACCATGTGAATCAATTACCTCAGCCACTATAGTTTTATCAAACAACTTCGGAATCTTGGACAGGATATCTTCATTTCTCGGATTTTCCCGGAACTTTTTCATTTCATCATCGGAGTAGCCTAATCGCCTTTTCATAAACTTCCACTTAATTTTATTCCATGCCAGATCTTTTATACCCATTTTAATTCTCCTTAATTTAAGCAGATCCAGCAGCGGATATCATTTCCGCCCTTTCACCACAATGACATCGGCCGTTGAGGCCTTGTGTCTATGCTTGACCAACTGCTGATATTCATCCGATTCGTACCATCGCATTGTTTCAGCCTGGCTTGGAAACCGAATTATTACTGTTCGCGTGTATGGCCAGGCGCCTTCAAGAACCACAGGGTTGTCGTCAACGGCAATAACCTCTCCATTGTATTTCCCGAAAATATCGTCATACCCCTCCAAATATAGTTTGTACTCCTGCCAATCGTGAATTTTAATTTGCGCCACAAAATACCCGTACATTTTAATTCCTCTGTAAACGGTTACGACATATGCTCATTTCTTATCTCTTCGTTTTTGCCTTTAGAACGAATTTTTAGATTGTAGGTCGGGTTTGATCTCTCACCAAACCCGACGCCAAGCCTAAACCCTCTCCACCATCGCCGCCACCCATTTATGCAAAGGCTGCATCGCCTTGAAATGTTCGTAACAAAAATCTATCAGCTTCGCCGAGTAAAACTCTTTCGGTATCTTCATCGTTATGGAAGCGTGAATGCCGCCATACAAAAGCCATTCGGCGTTCGGATGCTCGGTATCATAACCGCGCGGAACCTTCTTGTATGATTTCCCCCCGATCTTGTATCTTTTATCTCTGGTGATCGTCTTAATAGCCTTGACCAGCGCCGCGCCGTATTTATCGTGAACCACCGAATCACGGTATTCCGCCAGGTGCTCCCTGGGAAACATATACAATCCTGTCCCCAGGAACATCTCGCTTCCCTCGTAATGAAAATAGAAGCCCGAACATTCCATCCTCTTGCGCTCCCCTTCCCAGAGCCAGATCCCCAGGTTGGTCTTAAACGGCCTCTTATCCGGGGAAAACCGTGTATCGCGATGAATCTTGAAAAGCGACCTGTTCACCCTGGGATCGGCTATTACATTCGGCGCGATCTTTTCAAGCTTTCTGCCCAGATCCACAACGAAAAACCTCGACGGCGTCTGAACATATTCCTCGTATTCCTCCTTATGCTTTTCGAACCATCTTTTATCGTTGTGCTTTTCCAAACCCTTGAAGAACTCTATACATTCTTTAGGAAATCCGGTGAAACCTGCCATATTATACTCCTTATTTATTTGTAGGCGGTCGGTTTATCCGGCCGCAATTTCCTGTCATGCCGGACTTGATCAGGCTTCCATTATGGTTGGCGGACGTCCCCGTCCGTCCCGCCAAAGGCGGTATTGGTGCACCGGGAGGTACACCAACCACAAGATTATCGACCCTTATATTCATGCCTCAGCATCGACATCACCATAAGCGACAGATACTTCTCCCCCTGCCTCAGGCTCTCCCGATGTACCCCCTCATCCACAAAACCCTCGGACTTATAAAGCTGATACGCCCGTTCGTTATTCTCCAGTACCTCCAGCCACAGCCTGTGAAAACCAAGCTCCTCGAACACATATTTCTTTATAAACCGTACCGCCGCCCGGCCGTATCCGTTCCCCTTCTCATTTACGACAATTCTCTTGAATTCAACTGCCCTATCGGGATTTTCAAGGCCGATCAATATTATATACCCGATTATTCTTCCATCATCCTGCGCCTGTATCACAAAATGACCGATATTCTTATCGGTTATCGCCTCCAGATGCTTCTCCCGCGACCACTGCCGGATATACGGCGTGTTTTCATCGGAGCACTCCATGGCGATAATCGTATCAAGGTCGGCTTCGACGGTAGGGCGGATGGATATGGAATCAAATTTCATCATTCGTTATTAAAACTAGATCTTGCCTGCGCGTCACTGCTTGCAGTGACCGCCTCCCCCCAAAAAAATTAAGAAAATGCTATTTTCGTATCTCAATTTCCCAAACGTCACCTATAAAATCGTATTTGTTTTTTGTTTTATATAGCTTCCCCTGTATGTCTTCCAACTCGGCAGATATTTTAAAAATACCATTAGTATTTTTATCCTGTCCTAAAACTCCCAATAATACTTCCGTAAAAATACCAACTTCAAACTGATCTCCAGGATTTAAAGGAACCGGTATTTTATCCTTACCAAACCAATCCAAACCGTGTTGGATAGTTTTATTTTGAGCTAAAAGTCTAACTGTATTTTTATCAATAACTATTGGTTTTGTGCCTGTATTAACAACTTGTATGACAATAAATGATTCTTCAGGGTCTGAATCTGTTGATTTTATAAATTCATCTCTGAATTTCCTTAAATGATCGCAATATAAATTAATTACAAGTTGCTTCCTTCTTTCCCATCGCGTTAAGACAAAAATTAAGATACTAAAAATAAAACCCAATATTCCTAATATATCTTTCCAGGTCATTCGTTCCGCCTACCCCCCGCTCACAACCCCCATATACGAAGGTATAGCGTTCTCATATATATCGCGCAGGTCTTTCACCGGCATATCGATCAGGCCGTTGATCTTGAGCAGTTTCCCGCCTGTGTGCCCGATCAGCCTAATCGGCACCCCGAACCGGCCGTAGATTTCCCAGACCTTCTCTTTATCATTCGGGTCGGCGGTGAATATCACCCGCGATTGAGTCTCGCCAAACAGGAGAGCGTCAGGCCGAATATCGGACTCAATTGTTACATCTGCCCCGATACCGTTTTTAAAACAGCATTCTGCCATCGCCACCGCCAGCCCGCCGTCGGAAACGTCCTGCGCCGATATAACAACCCCGGCTTTAATCAGCTCCAGCATCATATTGATAGTGTTTTTATGATGTTCCAGGTATACCTCCGGTATCCTGCCGGTCATCTTGCCGTGAACCGTCTTGAGATACTCTGTCCCGCCGATCTCGTCCTTGGTATCGCCGATTAAAAATATATCGTGCCCCTCGGCTTTGAAATCGATAGTGGTTATATGATCGATATGCTCGATTATCCCCACCATCCCGATAACAGGAGTCGGATATACCGCGCCCTTCGGGTCCTCGTTGTAGAAGCTGACATTGCCCCCGGTTACCGGCGTATCGAACATCCTGCAGGCCTCGCCCATCCCTCCCACGCACTCGGCGAACTGGTAAAATATCTCCGGGTCGTAGGGATTGCCGAAATTGAGGCAGTTGGTGATGGCCGCCGGTCTTGCCCCCGATACCGTCACGTTCATGGCCGCCTCCGCTACCGCAATCCTCGCCCCCATGCGGGGATCGAGATAGCAATAGCGGCCGTTGCAGTCGGTTGAGACCGCTATGGCCTTATCGGTTTTCCTTATCCTGATCACACCCGCCGACGATCCCGGCCTCACCGCCGTGGAGGTCCTCACCGAGGTATCGTACTGCTCGTATACCCATCTCTTGGAGGCGATATTGGGAGCGCCCAGTAGAGCCTCAAGCGTCTTGTTCCAATCGGCGGGTATCGGTATCGACATAAGATTGAAATTCATATGCTCATCAATATAATCCGGCTTCTTCTGCTGCCTGGTATATACCGGCGCGCCTCCCCCCAGGACGAGCACGTTGGCCGGTATCTCCGCCGCCCTGTCCCCGTTGTTGCGCACCACCAGGTTGCCCCCGTAGATAACCTCGCCTATCTCCTTGGCGTGCAGGCCCCATTTCTTGAAAATCTCCTTCACCCTGGGAAGCTTATCCGGTTCGCACACCACCAGCATCCGTTCCTGCGACTCCGAGAGCATGATCTCATACGGCGTCATCCCCTCTTCCCGTACGGGAACCTTATCGATATCGACCCTCATACCCGATTTGCCTCGAGCGGACATCTCCGACGACGAGCAGGTAATCCCCGCCGCCCCCATATCCTGGATACCGACTATAAGCTTCTCCCTGATTATCTCCAGCGTCGCCTCCAGAAGCAGCTTCTCCATGAAGGGATCGCCGATCTGCACTGACGGCCGCTTCGATTCCGACTTCTCCGAGAGCTCCTCCGAGGCAAATGTCGCCCCGTGGATTCCGTCGCGCCCCGTCGACGCTCCCACCATTAACGCAATATTACCCTCCCCTTTGCTCACTGCCGATACCAACTCAGAATGCTTTGCTATACCGACCGCCATGGCGTTAACCAGCGGATTGCCAGTGTAAGCATCCTCGAAATATATCTCCCCCCCGATATCGGGCACCCCGAAACAGTTGCCGTAATCACCGATACCGCGAATTACGCCATCGAATAAATATCGTACCCGGGGATTTTCCAGCGATCCAAAATGCAGCGAGTTCAAGACCGCCACCGGCCTGGCGCCCATTGTGAAAATGTCCCGCAAAATACCCCCCACACCGGTGGCCGCCCCCTGGTACGGCTCCACCGCCGAGGGATGATTATGCGATTCTATCTTGAATACCACCGCCAGCCCGTCACCGATATCGATCGCCCCGGCGTTCTCCTCCCCCGCCTTCGCCAGCAACGCCGAGCCTTCGCGCGGCAACGTTTTCAACTGCGCAATGGAGTTTTTATAGGAGCAATGCTCCGACCACATCACCGAGAAAATCCCCAGTTCGGTGAAGGTGGGAGTCCTGCCCAGTATATTCAGTATGTTGTTATACTCCTCTTCGCTCAAACCGTGCTCAACGGCAAGTTTGAGATCGACCATCGGCTCCATTGAATCTCCTATCTATCCCGGAAAATCATTCCTTATCTTAAATTTTTTAATCGAAAACCGTTTTCATCCAGAACGACATAACTGTAATGCTCGATAAAATCGCCGCAGTTTACGTACAATCCCGGGCCGGCCTCCTCGATTTCGGGTATATGCACATGCCCCATCACTACCGCGTCAAAACCGCTTTCGCTCTCCCTTTTGGCAAACTCGATATAATCGGTGGAATCTTTCATCTCGCGGGAGGATGTGTGACTTCTGGATACGTTCGACGTCGACATAGCCAGACGATAAGCCATATTTACGGGCAATTGCGAGAAAAGCCAGATACAGAACCTGTTTCTGAATATTTTTTTGATAAATCTATATCCTCGATCATCCACCCTTATGCCGTCCCCATGGGTTATTAATATCTTCTTGCCGAAATGATTTATCTCAAACCTATCGCCGGTTAACTCAATTCCAATCTGCCTTTTCAGGTAATCCTTCATCCAGAAATCATGATTGCCGGGGATATAGAAAATCTTGATCCCGGATTGAGCCAGATCATACAGGGCCGATAGTACCCTGAAATAACCGGCCGGGATCGTGTATTTATACTCGAACCAGAAATCGAATAGGTCTCCCACGATATAAAGATAGCCGCCGTCGGATTTTACTATCTTAAAAAACCTCATAAGCTTATCTTCTCTCTCTTGCTGTTCTTTAACCAGGTCGAGGTGGGCGTCGGATACAAAATAAACCTTCTCTTTCGTTTTAACGGCTTGCTCCATGATTTCCATTATAATATAATCATAAAGCCGGGAGCAAAAAGATTTTCGACACGTATTAATAATGAGCTTTCCGGCGCTTAAACCTGAAAACCGCGGCGGGTGTCCAATAATCGGTGCGAGACGATAACGGTTTTCGTATCAACAGCTTAAATTGAATGGATCGCTAAAGGAAAATAAATTATGGATAAATTCATAGTCGAGGGCGGCAACAGGCTCAAAGGTTCCGTTGAAATCTCAGGCTCCAAAAACGCTGCTTTGCCGATAATCGTGGCTTCGCTTCTGGCCGAAGAAGGCAAAACCGTTCTCTCCAATGTGCCCGAATTGATGGATATCAAGACCATCACCGGCGTCATCGAAGGATTGGGGGCAAAAGTAAAATATGATACTGAAAACGAAACGATGGAAATAGATTCCACTTCCGTAGGCGGTCATATCGCGCCGTACGACCTGGTAAGAAAAATGCGCGCCTCTTTTCTGGTCATGGGGCCTCTTCTGGGCAGGCTTGGCAAGGCCCGGGTTTCTCTTCCCGGCGGATGCGTGCTGGGCCCGCGCCCCGTGGATCAGCATATCCTGGGATTCCAAAGAATGGGGGCCAAAATCTCCGAAAGCAAAGGCTACATCAATGCCACCGCCAAAACCCTGAAAGGAGCCGAGATCTTCTTCGACCGGCCGTCCCATACCGGCACGGAGAACATTATGATGGCCGCGGTGCTCGCACAGGGCAAAACCACCATAATAAACGCCGGATGCGACCCGGAAATAGTGGACCTGGCGGAATTCATGAACAAAATGGGAGCCAGAATCTCAGGCGCCGGTACTCCCAGAATTGAAATAGCCGGAGTAAAAAAACTGAATGCCACCACTCATACCGTGATCCCCGACCGGCTCGAGACCGGGACGTTGATGCTCGCCGTCGGCGCCTGCGGGGGATCGGTGGAACTCAAAAACGTGAAGCCCGAACACAACGAGATCCTGATTTCAAAACTATCCGAGTCCGGAGTGAAATTCAAGATCGGCAAAGACCGGATAACCGTCTCCCGCGACGGGCGCCCCGAACCCCTTAAAATCACCACTTATCCCTACCCGGGATTTCCCACGGACCTGCAGGCCGCCGCCATGGCCTGCGCCGCGATCTGCAAAGGGACTTCTCAAATAAGGGAAACGGTTTTTACCGAAAGATTCACTCATGTTATGGAACTCATTCGTCTCGGTGCCGATATTAAGATTACTGGGGATGAAGCCATCGTTACCGGAGTCGATAGTCTGAAAGGGGCTTCCATTATGGCTTCCGATATACGCGCTGGCGCGGGTCTGGTCCTTGCTGCCCTTGCCGCCAGGGGACAATCGGAAATTTTGAGGGTTTATCATATCGATCGAGGATACTGGAGCATAGAAAAGAAAATCGCCCGGATCGGCGGGAATATTAAGAGGGTTGCGGTGTAAATATGATGGCGGTGGAACTGTCCCATCGTTTATGATGTTTTAAATATCGACAGGAAAATTCGACCAGGAGTAAGCGAATGAACGGCAGGAAATTATACGTAATTATTTTCGTCATCCTTATAGCGCAGATCGCCGCCGCGCAGAATGTCTTCTTCGGTCAGAACAAGGTCCAGTACAGAGATTTCGACTGGTACTTCATTCAGACTGCGGATTTTGATATATATTTTTACAAGGATGAAGACACCCTGGCCGTATTCGCCGCGGAGGTCTTAAATAACGCCTATGAGGAGATAAAGGAAGAATTAAATTATACTCTCTCCGACAGAGTCCCGGTTATTATTTACGCCTCGCATAATGAATTCCAACAAACAAATGTCATAGGCGAACTTATACCTGAAGGAGTAGGTGGATTCACGGAGGTATTCAAAAACAGAATTGTCGTCCCGTTCACGGGGTCATACGAAGATTTCCGGCATGTTTTGCACCATGAACTTACGCATGCCGTGGTATTCGATTTTCTATATGGGAATGCGCTTAGATCCATCTTTTCGCGCGAGGCTTTGTTCCAGCCGCCCGGATGGTTCAGGGAGGGTTACGCCGAATACTCCTCCCGCCGCGGCTGGGATATTGAGGCGGACATGTATATACGAGACGCCACAATTGAAGGGTATCTACCCCCGTTGCTTTTACTTGGTGGTTTCCTAGATTACAAAGCGGGGCAAGCGGCTTTGCTATATATCACGGAAAAGTATGGTGAAGAAAAAATCTTTGAGATCTTGAGTAAAGGACGCTCGGTTATCACCATGGAAAGAGCCGTCAAGGCGACTCTCGGCGTCTCTCTCGAGGATCTCTCTGAAGAATGGCAGAAAACCCTGAAAAAAACATACTGGCCGGAAATCGCCACCAGAGATGATCCCAATGAAATAGGCGAGATGCTTACCGATCACCGTAAGGATGGCTCCATATACAACCAGCAACCCGAATGGTCGCCGTCCGGAGACAGATTGGCGTTTTTCTCCGACAGGTCGAATCCTAAACACGGCTACTCGGATAGATACAATGAAATATTCATAATATCGACCATTGACGGCGAAATCATTTCGAGATTGGTTAAAGCCGAAAGATCGGGCGATATGGAATCCCTTCATTCCTATGTCTCCGGGCTCACCTGGTCGCCGGACGGGAAACTAATAGCCTTCATAAGCAAAAGCCACGGCAAAGACGCCCTGTTTATTTACGACGCCTCCAAAGGGAAAAAGAAAAAGAAAATAGAGCTTGGCCTCTCAGGAATGAGAAATCCCGCCTGGTCCCCGGACGGCAATCGGATAGCGTATGAAGGTTTCAGAAGCGGTTTCACGGATCTTTATATTTATAACCTGGAAACCAGAGAAAACACCAGGTTGACGGCCGATAAATACGATGATAACAGCCCCTCGTGGTCCTCCGATGGTAATTATCTGGCTTTTTCGTCCGACAGACCCGTCGGTGAGGATAAGACAGACGAATTTTTATATGGTAACTACAATATTTTCGTCTACGACCTGGAAAACGGCGAGCTTCAGAATATAACTGATAACGTTTACAATAATATTCAACCCGCTTTCTCCCCCGACGGTAACAGAATAGCCTTCGTATCAAACAGAAACGGCATCAATAATATTTATATCCGCGAGATCGAAACCGGCGCGACGTTTCCGATAACCGATGTCGTTTCCGGGCTGTTTTCCCCCACCTGGTCCCCCTCCGGCGATAAAATCGCGGTCTCGGCTTTCAATAAATACGGCTTCGATATCTTGATCCTGAAAGACTTACAAAATATCACCCCCGACGGCGCGGAACTCGCACTCACGCCGTACATGGAGAAATTGCGGAATAACGAAAAAAATATATTCGTGCCGGAAATAAGGTTAACGGATGAGCAGCTGGATGAAATGGCGAGAGATTCCACTTCCGATCTGTCCAGCGATTTCGAGACCTACGTTTTTCGGGCAGGTGAAGACCTTATCAAAAAAGGCCGGTCCGAACGGGATTCAGAGATACCGGGCGAGGAAGAAACCAGAATAGCCGAGGCCCCCGAACCGGATACTCTGGAATACCTTCTACCCAGCGGGGAATACAAGCGTAATAAATATAGACTCAAGTTTTCCCCGGAACTCATTACCGGCGGTTTCTCTTATGATAACTTCTACGGCCTGCAGGGACAATCATTCCTGTCGATCTCCGATATTTTCGGAGACCATCACTTCTATATCGTAACCGACCTGGTTAACACAATCGATCAATCCAATGTGCTTTTGAGCTATTCCTATACCGGCAAACGGATTGATTATGCCGCCGGAATCTTCCATTTTAAAGATACCTACTTCAATGATTACGAAAGATATTATTTTTCCGATCGGGTCTTCGGGACTCAGGGATACGCCAGTTATCCCTTTTCAAGGTTTTCCCGATTCGATATGACCCTGACTCAGATGACCGTTTCCCGCGACAATTTCGGATTCAAATCCGATCGTACCACCAATATACTTTCGCTTTCCGGCGAATTTGTAAATGACGCCGTTATCTGGGGGATTGTCGGACCCGTATCCGGTCGAAGGTATAAAATCGAGCTGGAAAAGTCGATCAAGACGGTAGATTCCGGGTTGTCATACCTGTCCGCTCAGCTCGATTTCCGCAAATACTGGCATTTCTGGGACAGATACAATCTCGCCCTGAGAATAGGCGGCGGCGGATCCTCGGGCAAGAATGCCAAGCTGTTCTATCTGGGAGGTTCTTCCAACTGGATCGGACCGAAAAGAGAACAGGCCGATATTTACGGCATCAATGATATCTACGTTAATGAATTAATCGTTCCCCTCAGGGGTTACAGCTACTTCGAGGAATCCGGCACCCATTACGGTATCGCCAACCTGGAATTCCGGTACCCTTTTATCGAATACTTCCAGCTCAGATTCCCTCTCCCCATCTCTCTCCAGCAGGTCTCCGGGGCTATTTTCTGGGATATGGGCGCCGCCTGGCACGAAATGGATAAGGTCCGATTCTTCGATAAGGCCAAGGGCTTTCCGGTCCTCGGAAGCGTAAATGGCGGCCTCGGAGTCGGGGCGCGAGCAAATCTCGGAATTTTCGTCCTGAGAGTCGATCTCGCCTGGGCTACCGATCTGAACACCATAGCTCACAAACCGGAAACTTATTTCTCTTTTGGAGCAGAATTTTAATAATGCAGGCTGGTCTTATTAGCTACCTTCTTCATTGATAACAAGTTAAATCATGCGGGTAGATTTGATTTGACAATCTTAGCCAAATAACTAAATTAGGGCCAAAAAAAGAGGAAGATGGCGCCTTAGTGAAAATAAGCACCTTTGAACACCGCAACAAGACAGATCTTGAACTAATAATTCCGTTTTTATCTCATACGGTAAAAAAACCTTTAACCGGCAAAATGCTATAATATAATGTAGGGAGAATCATGAGTTTGAGACTTATTATCATCATCGCTTTCTGCGCCCTTTTGTTGGCATCTTTCGCCCAGGGGCAGACAATTAAATCCAAAACCGCCCCGGAATTTTCTTTGAAAGACATCAACGGCAAAAAAGTAACCTTAAAGGAATATTATGGAGAAGGGCCGGTTTATATCTCTTTTTGGGCCATATGGTGCAAACCCTGCCGCGAGGAATTGAAGATTATTCAAGGACTTTACGAAAAATACGAGGAATGCGGATTTAAGGTCCTTGCCATTAACACCGACGGTCCCAAGGCCGGGGGAAAAATTAAAAGCTTCGTTAAATCAAACGGCTGGTCCTTTAACATTCTTATCGATAACGACGGCGAGGTTTTCCGTCGCAAATACAAAGGATTTGCCCTCCCCTATACGGTGATGACCGACCCCGAGGGCAATATCGTCTTTACCACCATCGGTTTCAAACCTGGTGACGAAAAGCACGTTGAGGAACTGATACTCGAGCATATCCCGCAAACCACGTGCGCAATTGAAGAAACCGAAGCGGAGGACTAATTGAAAAAATATATAGCCGTTCTCGCCGGGGGCGTTTTCTGCCTGCTGTCTCTCGCCGATAGCTGCCCGGCCCAGGAGGATTACTGGTCGGTTTCCGCCGCCAACTGGATGCAGTACTGGTACTTTGAGGATTCATTCAATTTCGCCGAAGCCCGTCGCGATTCCCTTGATAACCGTTTCATTGTCGATTTCGACCTGGGCGATTTCTACGCCGGCGTATGGCTGAGAATACTTCAGCTCAACCGGCCCGACGAATCGTCCGAGGAAACTACCCAGCGATACTTCGGCTGGCGCCAGAATGGATTCAATATCCATGCCGGTAATTTTTACCAGGTTTTCGATAGGGGGCTTACGCTCAATACCTTCATCGATGACAACGTTTACTACGACAATAACCTCGACGGGATAAAGGCCTCGGGACTCTACGATCGCTTCGATTTCGACTTTCTCTCGGCACGCGGCCTGGAATCCACCACAGGCGAAAGAGATTATATTTTCAGGGGAGCGCGGGGCGCGGTCAGACCGGTTGATCCTTTCAAAATCGGCTTTTCATACGTTCGTTTTAAGAGAAACGATTTTATGAACGTCAACAGATCCCTGAATTCCAATATCACCGGCTTTAATTCCCGATTCGTTATGGGTCCTATCGATCTCTACGGAGAATATGCCGTGAGAAGAGGCAAAAAACCGAATCCTTTCACCGAGGGTAATGGCGACGGAACCTATCTGTCCGCCTCCCTGGTTTTCGAGAAAATAAGCCTTTTCTCGGAATACAAAAATATAATAAACCTGATCTACCCCAACCCCCAGAACCGTTTCAACGCGCCCCCGCCTGCCAGCCATAGCGGACGCACGCTTACCGATCTCGCCGGGGCGCCCGGCGAAAGAGGCTATCAGGTGGGAATCCTCATCTCCCCAACTTTCGATCTGAATTTCGAGTTCGCATACTCCGAAGCTTTTTCCAGGAGCACGCCGGTCGATTATTATCTGGGGGAAAAATTCGCCGGGGTTCGCTGGAGCGCGACGTCGGATCTGATCATGAATTACAGCTGGGACAGGATCGACTATGCCTTCGGCTTCAGCGGAGAGGATGAGATCGAAAATTACTTCGACGCATACTATTATTGGCGGTATAATGTAACTTTGTCTCTCGCCGCCTTTACCCGCAGATTTATCCCCGAAGGCAGCGAGGATTACCACGAAAATTATTTGACTCTGGGTTTTGGACTGGCCAATAAGTTTCAACTGAATCTCGGCGGATCAACCTCTAACTGGGATACCAATCCCGAAGGTGATCCCAAAAAACTTGCCTTTATCGAGCTGACCGTAAGGTTTCCAAATCATGAGCTGGTTATATTCAACGGGGGCGAACGAGGTGGATTGATCTGCTCTTCGGGTATTTGCCAGTCACGGCCGACCTTTCAGGGCACGCGAATCGTATTGTTTTCCAGATTCTAAATTTATTGGCAACAATGGAACGATTAGAAAAGCCGGATTGTTGTAAAATATACAGTGCCTTTTTGTTTTAATTTGATGAGGATCAACGGGTTAATGAAGCGGCGATTTAAAACTATTGATTTTTTCAATATATATATTATATTCTGGCGATACAGAAAATCTATATTCCTTAAGGAGGTTTAATGAAAATAGCTAAAGCGACATTGTTTATGGCGGCGGCGCTCCTTTGTATTTCGGGTTCCGTTCCGGCCGCGGACAGGGTAGTCATCGGAGAGATGTTCACCAACGTCTCGTGACCGTACTGTCCTCCTGCTGATCAGGTCCTTGATCAGATGGCTATTAACATGGAAGAGGTGTTCACCGTAATACGTTATCATGTATGGTGGCCCGGTTCCGGAGATCCTTTCTGGCTTTACAACCAACCTGAAATCCAGACAAGAAACTCATACTATGGCAATAATTACGCCCCTCACTGCTACTTCGATGGTGCCATCGACGGCGGATATTCCTACGGTGCCTGGCCCGGGATTGTCGATGGCAGAAGCCTGGTAAATTCGGATCTCCAGATGAATATTACCGGCTATTTCGATGAGAATACCGGCACCGGTGAATTTACGGTTTCTATCTATGCCGAAACGACGCCCGGACTATCTAACCTGAGACTGCGTTCCGTTATAACCGAATCCAACTGTGTCTACCAAAATAATCTCTGGAACCAGGTTTTCCGGGATATGATTCCCTCCACTTACGGAGAGCCGATAACAATCACGCAGGGCGAAACCCTGGAATTCACCTACGATCTAACCATAAGCAATCCTCTGGTTCCCCGCAATTGCCAGGTGGTGGCTTTCGTGCAATCAGATCAGAACCGTGAAATCCTCCAGTCCGCAAAAGAATGGGTGACCGAACTCCAGCAAACCTCAGTCGACGATGAGATAGCTTTCCCGACTCTGTTCAATCTCAGCCAGAATTACCCCAATCCTTTCAACGCTACCACCAAAATCGATTTCCTTAGCGAAGGCGGTAAAGTCAACCTGGCCGTATATAATGTCACCGGGTCCCTGGTTAAGACTCTGGTTGACGGTTCTCTCGAAGCCGGTTCGCATTCTATCATCTGGGACGGCAAAGACAACAGCGGGTCCGAAGTTTCCTCCGGTATTTATTTCTATCGCCTCAGCGATTCCAGCGGAGAAAATGTCCGCAGAATGACTCTGCTGAAGTAATCCGCTTTTATTTAGAGACTTATGAGCCCTTTCCCTCCGGAAAGGGCTTTTTTATGAATATATAGGGATTGGATCTGAATTATCCTCAATTCGCGCAACCTTTCCGGAAAAAAATTTGTAATCTATAATAGATGAATATGATTCGCAGGCGGAATATATAATCCTAAAATAGGAGCGAACATGATCAAAATTGAAAACTTCATCCTTTCGGCTATGGCAGGTGTATTATTCATTTCACCTCAACCGATCGCAGCCGAAAGGATGGCGGTCGGCGAAATGATCACAAACACATCTTGAGGCCAATGCTATACTGCTGATCTGGTCTTAGATCAGTTGGCGGTAGCCTATCAGGGCAATTTGGCCCTGGTGCGCTATCATTACTGGTGGCCCGATTATTACGATCCTTTTTTCCAGCATAACATTGCCGAAAATACTGACCGAATAAACTATTATGGTTCTGACTACGCCCCTCATTTTATAATCGATGGCATTATCGATGGCGCTTATAACATCTACTCTTGGGACGGCTTGATCGCCGATAGAGTCAATGTCAGTTCTCCCCTGACGATAGATATTGACGGCAACTATGACGAAAATAATCAAAACGGGGAGGTAACCATCACGATATTTTGTGAAACAACCCCCTCCGTCTCCAACTTGAAATTGAGAGTCGCGCTCACTGAAAGCGATATCCAGTGGCAGGCGCCGAACGGGTCTAACATCCACAATCAGACTTTTCGCGATATGATTCCCAATACAACCGGCGAACCTTTTAGCATTAATCAGGGCGATACTCGGCAGTTTACTTATCAGTTCGAAATCAGAAATCCTCTCGTTCCGGAGAATTGCGGAATTATGGCATTCGTTCAATCAGATCAAAATCGGGAGATCTTACAGGGCAGCAAAATCGGTATCCCCGACCTGATTCCACTTGACGTTTACGATAATCCCTCTATTCCGAATAATTTTGCCCTTAGTCAAAATTATCCTAATCCGTTCAACGCTGCCACCAGGATCGATTTCCATACCGAGGGCGTTAAAGTTAAGCTGGCCGTCTATGATGTCACCGGTTCTCTGGTTAAAACCCTGGTTGACGGTTCCCTCGAAACCGGTTCGCATTCTATCGTCTGGGACGGCAAAGACAACAGCGGATCCGATGTTTCCTCCGGCGTATATTTCTATCGCCTCAGCGATTCCAGCGGAGAAAATGTCCGCAGAATGACGCTGCTGAGGTAATCCGCTTTCATTTAAAGACTTATAAGCCCTTTCCTACCGGAAAGGGCTTTTTTATATATCAGGTTAGGAATTCATTTTCTTCCTATTTACGCAACTATTAGGGCGAAATATCTGTAATCAGTACAGGACGAGGACGGTCTGCTAATAATTTAACTTATATATTCTTAAAAAAGGAGCGTCAATGAACAAAATCGAAAACTTGATTCTTTTGACCCTGGGGGGCTTATTATGCATCTCGCTACAGGTAATTGCCGCCGACAGAATGACGGTCGGCGAAATGATCACCAACACCTCGTGAGGCCCTTGCTATAACGCTGATCTGGTCTTAGATCAGTTGGCAATTACCTATCATGATGATTTGGCCTTGATACGCTATCATGCCTGGACGCCCGGTTCCGGCGACCCTTTTTACCAGTACAACATTCCCCAAAACATTGCTCGAATAAACTATTACGGTTTTGACTATACCCCGCATTTTAGATTGGACGGCGTTGTTGACGGCACTTATAATACCGGAGCATGGAACGCATTAATCGCATATAGAATCAATATCAGTTCGCCTATGACCATTGACATTGACGGCAGCTATGACGAAAACAATCGAACCGGCGAAGTGACCATTACGGTATATTGTGAAGCCACACCTTCTGTTTCAAACCTGAAAATGAGAGTCGCGATTACTGAAAGTGGCATCCAGTGGCAGGCGCCGAACGGGTCTAATGTTCATGAACAGACTTTTCGCCATATGATCCCGAACGCAGCCGGTGAATCTTTCACCATAAACCAGGGCGATACGCAACAGTTTACTTACCAGTTTATTATCCCGAATCCTCTTCGTCCGGATTATTGCGATATTATAGCTTTCGTCCAATCGGATCAGAACAAGGAGATTTTACAGGGCGGCAAAATCGGCATTCCAGATCTGGTCCCCCTTGACGTTTACGATGATCCCTCTTCACCGAACAACTTTGCCCTTAAACAAAATTACCCCAATCCGTTCAACGCTACCACCAGGATCGATTTCCTCGCCGAAGGCGGTAAAGTCAACCTCGCTGTCTATAATGTCACCGGTTCTCTGGTCAAAACACTGGTCGACGGCCCACTTGAAGCCGGCATACATTCTATCGTCTGGGACGGCAAAGACAACGGCGGATCCGATGTTTCCTCCGGTATATATTTCTATCGCCTCAGCGATTCCTCCGGAGAAAGCGTCCGCAGAATGGCCTTGCTCAAGTAATCTTTCAGATCTTTTGATAGTAAAGAGCCCTCTCTTTGCAAGAGGGTCGTTTTTCTGACCGGATTTGGCCAAACCAGAGAATCCGATCGAAAAATGAACCGATCGGGCAATGTTTAAATGATAAAAAGAACTAAATCAAATATTGATTTTATTCCATGAAATGGTATATTCAGGCAAATGATAGGGTACAACCAGACGAGAAATCGATTAGGAATTTTGCTTCCTGCGGCGCTTATGGCCTTCTGCCTTTCGTTATCTTCATATTCGGCGGAAAGGCTGGTGGTGGGCGAACTGTTCACCAATTTTTCGTGAGGCGCCTGTTACAATGCTGGTCTGGTCATAGACCAGCTCGGAACCGAACTGGAACAGGGATTTGTCCCCATAGCCTATCATACCTGGTTTCCGATTCCCGATGATCCCTTCTACTTATATAATCCGGCTGAAATACGAGACAGGATAGGATATTATGATATCCAGGCCGCGCCTCGCTTGATCGTGGATGGTACAATAGATTGCGGTAATGCGCCGGAGCTGTGGCGGCCCCACGTGGAAAACCGGATTCCGGTTGCGGCACCGCTGGTAATGTCTTTCACCGGATATTATATTCCTGATTCGCTTTCCGGGCAGTTTACCGTTACGATATTCGCCGAAGATGATCCGGGAGCGTCAAACCTATGGCTCCGGATCGCCCTGACCGAATCGGGAATATACTACCAGGCTCCTAATGGTGCCACGATTCATAATTACATATTTCGCGACATGATTCCTTCTACCGAAGGTCATTATATAGAAATCAATCAGGGCGAAACCAGGCATTATACTTTCCCGTTTAATGTGCCACAGCCGTTGGAGGCCGGCAATTGCGCGCTGGTCGCATTCGTGCAATCCGACCAGGACTGGCAGATATTGCAGGGCGCCAGAATCAAGATCCCCGACCTAAATAATACCACCGAAATCGAGCAATTCACTGAAATTCCACAAAGATTCAACCTTGGGCAGAATTATCCAAACCCGTTTAATTCCAGTACCAGGATTGATTTTGCCGTAGTTTCCGGATATGTAGACATAGCTATATTCGATATTACCGGCTCTCTCGTTAAGACATTGTATAAGGGCGAGTTGGACGGCGGTTCCCACAGCGTAGAATGGGACGGCAAGGATAATTACGATTCCGGGGTTTCATCCGGTATTTACTATTACAGGGTGAGAAATGGGGACGATTTCCGCGTCAATAAAATGACATATCTGAAATAAAAAATCAGAATTCCTATAAATAATCATAAAAAATAATATAAAGTGTTTTATAGATATAAATCGGACCCCTATTTCAACAGGGTCATTTTCCCGGCGTAGCTATTTTTACCGATAACGATCTTTGAAAGATAGACTCCCGACGATTGTCCGGAAGCATCCCATAAAAACTTATATTCCCCGGCCTCGAAAAATCCATTAACGATGTATTCCAGCACCTGCCCGGTCACGTTGTAAACCGAAATCGAGACATCGGCCGGGCGATCGAGAACGCAACTGATTGTCACCGTTGAATTGAAGGGATTGGGATATATCGATTCCAGGCTGAAATCATCCGGCAGCTCATTATTACTTATCGAAGTAGGATTAGAGCAGTTCTCCCACCAGGAAACATCATTATTTGAACATGCGGTTCCCAGCAGATCTATATCGCCGTCCTGATCCAGATCATGAGGAAAAATACCTGTAGCGTAACTGTAACCATACTGAACAACATACTTTGTGAAATTGTAGTTACCGTCATTATCCCACCAGGCTAATTGATTGTTAAACCTACCGGCCGCCATCACGTCAATATCCCCGTCGAGATCGAGATCGTAGGCTTCAACGGCCTGGCCTCCCCCAAAGCCGTTGTCAATAGTGTGCTTTACGAAACTTTGATATCCATCATTTTCCCACCATGAGACATCACAATCAGCAGACGCGCAACCAATGATATCATTGTCACCGTCAAAACCTAAATCGACCGCCTTTGCCCAAAAGGCCGCATCATAATTATATTCAACTACACGCTTGGTGAAATCTTGATATCCATTATTTTCCCACCATGCGATTTGATCAATATCCTCCGCGGGAGCGATTATATCTATATCTCCATCCAGGTCCAGATCAAAAGGATGTAGCTGTCGGATACCATAATAGTTATTGCTGATATCGTGCCTTGAAAAATTCTGTTCCCCATCGTTTTCCCACCACGATAAATAGCCAATATCCTCTCCGCAACCGATTACATCTACGTCGTCATCAAAATCAATGTCTATTGCGTAAACGTGGTGAGCACCATCATAATAGTTTTCGATAGAATGCTTGTAAAATAATTGATGGCCATTATTCTCCCACCAGGCTATTTCATCTCCCGAATAAGCCGCACCCAGTATATCCATATCTTTATCTTTATCCAGATCGACAGCAAATATGGAGCAAACTCCATAGAAACCTGTTGCCACTGGATGATCCATAAATCCTTGGTAACCGTTATTCTCCCACCAAGCAATCTCATGCCCTAAGTATGCCGCTCCGACCACATCGAAATCCCCGTCTCTATCCATATCTACAGGCAATGCCTGCCAGGCTCCTACAAACGCCGGGTCAATAGTGTGTTTTATCCACTCAATCTCCTCAGCATCCGCCGAAAACACGGCAATTAACAAAACCGGAATTACGATATACTTTATCATTTTGGCCTCCCCGTATTAAGATTTACAATAAAAATTTATAATAATACCCACAGTTTGTCAAGACAATTTTATATTTTGTAAATTCAATATAAATAAAGCATATAGTAAACAGATATATTTCAATATTTAATAATTATTATGATAAATATATTTAGTGTTCCCCGGAAACCATCAAAGATGATTTTTTTCGCTAGATTCCTTTTTCATCTCAAATACTTACGTGGGTCGGCTATACTGCCTTTAAGCGCCGTCGCCGCAGCTGTGGCGGGGGACGCCAGAAAAATCCCGGAACCCACAGAGCCCGGTTCGCCATCATGCTCGCCACAGGTAGTAGTCAGGATTTTCTGACCGGGCATAAAAGCACCCTCATAAGAAGATGGACAGGAACCGCATCCGGGATTTACTATGACGCATCCCGATTCCACAAAGGTTTTTATGATACCCTTATCTATGGCCTCTATCATTATCTTCCTGGAACCGGGAATCACCATCATCCTCAGATCCCGGTTTATCCTCCTGCCGCGTAGAATTCCCGCCGCCACCTCCATATCGTCTATGCGACCGTTTGAGCACGAACCGAGAACCACCAGATCGATTTTCTTTCCCGCCGCCTCTTCTACCGGAACCGCGCGCCCCGCTTCTCCGCCCCAGGATACCTGTGGCGTCAAATAATTGACATCTATTTCCAATACGTTTTCATAAAAGGTGTCATGATCCGATCTTATCGGCGAGTATCTGGCCTTTGTAATCTTCTTGACATGCCTCATGGCAACATCATCAAAGGGCACTATCGCCGATTTAGCGCCTGTCAATTCGGCGAAACCGGTCAGAGTAAGTCTCTCCGAAACAGACATGGACGATACCGCCGTACCGTAAAATTCCAGCGACCTATAATTCACGTTCTGCTTCACGAGGTCGCGCATAAGTTTAAGCATAATATCTTTTGCGTAAACGCCCCTTCCCAGTTTTCCGTTTATAACCACTTTAACAGTGGATGGTACTTTCATCCATATCTTGCCTGTCGCCCAGAGAGCGGCCATTTCCAGAGAATTTATTTTCGTGGAAACCGCACCCAGGCAACCATAAGAGGTCGCCTGATGATGAGTGCCGAAGGCCAGACTTCCCGGAAGTATATGTCCGTTTTCAAGAATTACCTGATTGCAGATCCCCTCGCCGATATCATAAAAATTCTTTATTTTCCTTTTCCTGGCAAACTCCCGGATTTTGCTATGAGCCCTTGAAATCTCCGGGGAAACAGTCGGCATCCTGCTATCCAGTACAATTACAACCCTGGTGGAATCCCATATTTTTTTCGCCCCGAACTCCTCAAAATAATCTATTATGGAATCGGAATTGTTGTTCGATATCACCAGATCGGGTTCCACATCCACGAACTGCCCGACTTCCACTCTTTTCAGGCCCGCCTTTTTTGCCAGTACTTTCTGTATTATTGTCTCTTTTTTCGACGATTTTCGCCGGTCGTTGTAGCCCAGGTTTAACTCCAGCTGCTCCAACCTTAGCTGTGCCGGCTTTTTGGTGATTTTGTATTTCCTGCGCCACTGCCTGAAACCGGCCGCCGTTATGCCGAGCTCCGCCCCGGCCTGCCCATCGTCCCCGAACCGTTCCCAGTATTCCAGCACCTGCTCGTTCGAATATTTGGGTTGAGAATACGAGCCTATTTTCTTTTTGCTGCGCCAGTACGCCACCAATCGCGCCGGCACGCCGTAGACCTCGCCTATCTTTTTATCGGTTTTATATTTCCTTTGAAGCTCTAACAGCTCTTTTTTGTTCGGAATTCTCAACTTGTCTTTCTCAACCGCTCAAATCCTGGTTTCAGTCTATCGTAAATCTCCATCATGGAAAAAGACTGTACCCGCGAACTACCTACCGTACATATGAAATTCGCATCCCCCAAAAAGCGCGGGACAATATGGATATGAATATGCTCCTTGATGCCTGCTCCCGCCACCGCCCCCAGATTCATTCCGATATTGAATCCCCGTGTCGGCATGGCCTCCCGCAATATTTTCAGGCTTTCCCGCGTCAGATCGTTCATTTCGTTCCATTCAAACGAGGTTAGCTTATGAATATCGCCCTTATGAGCCCTGGGAAGCACCAGGAGGTGACCAACGTTATAGGGATACTTGTTCATAAAAACCACGCTCTTTTCCGCCCTGTATAAAATTAGATTAGTGCGATCAGACCTCTTCCTGATTCGGTTACAGAAAACACAACCTTTCTCTTTTGGCCCCAGAATAAAATCGCGACGCCACGCAGCCCATAAGTTTTCCATAATATTGTGAATAAGATAAAAATCAAAAAACCCAAATCAAGGAAATTGTTGATGATGCCGTATTTTATGAAGATCTGTTGTTAAAAAGGCCTACAGGCTGATTGTCGAATCCGCCCATCTGTCGTAATGATCGCGGCTGGTTAAAAGAAGAATCTGATGATCGCTCGACATCCCCTTCAAAAAACCCATGACGTTTTCCAGACGCTGGTTATCATACCCGGAGAAGGGATCGTCGAGAACAAACAGCGTATTTTTATGCTCCGAAACCAGATCAGCGAGCGCCAGCCTGGCGGAAAGATATATCTGGTCAATCGTTCCGGATGACAATACCGTTTCCGGATCAACCCAGTCGTTCTTTTCCTCCGCCCACACCTCGAATTTCAGGTTGGATCTGTCAAACCTGACTTTCGAGTATTTACCGGATGTCAGGGTATTTAATATATCCGACGTCGTGCCGTTTAAAACCTCGAGCTTGGATTTCAACGCGTTCTGTCTCGCCTCATCTATGCAATCTTTGGTAATCCCCAGGATCTTGACCTCGGCCTTCAAGGCTTCTACGCGTTCCTTTATCTGGGACTTGCGTTCCAGGTAACAGGCCAGAAGCTCCGATCCGCCTTCGGCGCTTTCTATCTGCTGGAATAATACCTTCCTCTCCCGCTCGAGATCTTTGGTGCGTTCTTCTATTTCATTGATTATCAATCGCTCTCTCTCCAGCTCCTCCGGCTCCATCGAGGACTCGGAAAGATTCCCTTTTTCTTTGGACATAGTCTCCAATTCCGAGCCCAATGCCGTCAGCCGTTTTTCAAGCTCTTCCAACGACTTGCCAGCCATTAACTTGGAATATTCCTTGCCGGAATCCTTGAATTTTTTGTCCAGTTCCTCGTATTGCCAGAGATGCCTTTTCATCTCCTCCACCGAGGAGACTTTGTATTTTTTCAGCAGATCGTCCGCCTCCGCTTCCGCCACTTCCAGATTTTTCACGATATCGTTATATTTTTTCAAAGCTTTGTCCGCGTTTTTTGAAAGCATCTTACGTTTCTGCTTTCTCGAATTCCATATGGATGATCCTAACAGGAGAATTGAAACCGAACCGGCCAGTACATACCAGATTTCGGGGTAATATTGCGGAAAAAGATTGGCCGTATGAACCGCTGTAATAGAACCGGAGACCAGAACGCCCAATAATGAAATTGCCGGCCCGAATACTCCGACCTTGAAGCCGTCCAATTCCTCAATCGCTTCCAGATGTTCCCTCTCCAGCCCGTCTTTCTCGTGACGGTAATATCCCACGGCTGTAGATGCTTCCTCAACCTCCCTTAACTCATCGGGAGTCACTTTTCTCATATCCGAAATCTGTTTCTTGAGACCCTCGACTTCTTTATGAAGGCCTCCCGCTTCCGATAATTTCTTTATATACTCCTCCCGCTCCTCAAGCAATTCCTTTTCCTGATCTTTTACTTTTTTGGCCTCCTGGGCGCAGGCGAATTTTTCCTTCCTGTTTTTATGATCATCACATACGTTCTTATAAGCGGTCTCTACCTGTACCAGATCGGTCATCTTCGATCTAAGACCTTGGATATCTCTGTTAAGTTTATTGATATTGTAGTCCAGCTCTTCCGTTAACGAATCGGTACGGGATATTTCCAGAGTTACCTGAACGATTCTATCGTCTATTTTTTTAATAACATCCGATCCGGCCCTGTCCTCTCTGCCGCCCGTAACCAGGGACTCCAGCTTATCCTTTATAGCCTCTATGGAGTCTTCTATATGGGTGATTCCTCCCTGCGCCACGCAGGCTGTGGCCTTGAATATCTCTTCGGAAGGTATCCCCGTCTGGTCCGAAAGCCATTCATCAACCGCCGCGGCATCGTCCCCCGCCAACTTCAGGTCATCACCTTCCAGATTTGATTTGTGATGCCCGAAGTCTTTTATCAGCTTATAATGCTTCCCCCCGACATTCAAAATAGCCTCCAGAACCGGGGCGTTTTCTCCCCCCCATCGCTTAATTTCGCCCGTCTGCCTGTCGCTCTTCTTGGGATCCAGGAATAAGGCCGCCGTCAGGGCTTCGACAATCGTGGATTTGCCCGCTTCATTCGGCCCCTTGATTATATTCAATCCGGGGCTGAAGTCACATTCGAACGTATCGAACTTGCCGAAATCTTTTAAAAGCAAATGAGAGATCTGCATACTACCAGACCTCTCTTCCCGACAACAATGTGTATCCGATTTTCAGGGATCTCTCGTATTGTTCCTTTTCCGCCCCGGATGCCTGGTTCAGTCTATCCACCATCACCTTGAGATACTGACCGAGAACCGTTTTCTCGTGAACCTTTACCTCCGAAATGTTCTGCGGAAGCACCCGGGTTGCATCCTCGAATTGGATGTCCAGAAAATGCTCTTCCAGATCGCTCTGCAATTGTTCGGTGTTCAATCCCGTCTCCAACAATGTCAACCCGGATAATCTCACCTTTAAAAGGGTACTCTGCCCGGAAAATTCCAGTATCCGGCCTTTCAAATCCTCTATATTATGGATCGTATCCATCGGTATATCCACGGTACGCCATTCAAAACCCGGGATCTTTTTTAACTCCACGGAAAGGGACTCGTCCTCCATGTTCACCAGAAGAACGCCTCCCGAATTCGCCTCCCCCGCCGATAATCCCAGGGGCGAGCCCGACGATACTGCCTTGATGCCCGATTCGCTATATTCTTTAAAATTATCGCCACCGCAAACCGCCACATAATCAAATCCAACTGAGGTGAACGGTTTAAGATCGAGCGAATCGCCGGTAAGGTTACCGCCCCTCGCCGATACCGGCACATTCGTAACGGCAATATGGTATTTCGATGATCTATTTTTCTTCAGAAATTCTATTTGACCCTCCGCTGTCTGACCCGGGCCGACCGGTATCCCGTAAACAGTCATTGAAAGATCCGGAATATCTTGAGTGACCGGCGTTTTGCCCGCCAGAATGCGGAGATTTGCCGACGGCGGCGCTACTTTCCAGTAATCCCAGAAACTCCCCTGTTGATAACGATCTTTGCTCCCCGGAAACAAAACCGCCGGCGTGTTTTCAAGCCTGATAACTTCCGATACAAAAAAATCAAGCATATTTTGAGAAAGATCCAGATTGTCAAAAATGTCGCCGGCGAAAATTACCAGATCCGCCTTCTCATCTTTGGCCACGTCTATAGCCGATGAGAATATGGTTTTTATTCCCGCCCTTAACTTGTTGCCGGCGGCACAATTATCCTCAAAATGCCGGCCCAGGAAAAAACCTGATGTTTGAAGTATTTTCATACGCCTATAATGATATCGGCATTAATAAAACGTTTTTGAAGAAAGGATATATTAAAATAATAATGCCCTGAAAATGGGTCGGACAATCTTAAAATCTTTTAATGGGTTAGATAAAAAATGCGACCCCGGGTCCCGGATCGATCCGTCGATTATAGAAGAACACGTCTCAAAATGAATCACATCTCATAAATTATTTCCCCGGCGTAAGCCTGCATACCGCCTCTATGTGATATGTCTGCGGAAAAAGATCGATCGGAACCGCCTTTTCCAGACGGTAACCGCCCTCCGCCAGCTCCGCTATATCCCTGGCCAGGGTCGCCGGATTGCATGAAATATATACTATCTTACGGGGACCGATTTGCAGGATCGATTTGATCGCTTTGGGGTGGCATCCCGCCCTCGGAGGATCCAGTATCATCAGGTCGTATGACGCCCCCTCACCCGCGGTGTCTTTCAAATATTCCTCCACGTCAGCCACGATAAAACTGCAATTGGACGCATTATTCAATCTGGCGTTGGTTCTGGCATCCTCCACCGATTCCGGCATCGATTCAATCCCCACCACGTCTCTTACCAGGCCGGAAAGATAAATCGCGATGGTGCCGGTTCCGCAGTAAAGATCCATCATCCTGTCCAGCTTATCCGGTTCGGCGCATTCGACAACAAGATCATACAGCCTTTTTATCTGATAACTGTTGGTCTGGAAAAATGAATTCGCGGAAATGCGGAACTCCTTTTCCCCCAGGCGCTCGTGAATATGATCCGCTCCATACAGGACTGTCTCCCTATCCCCTCTGGCTACGTTCGCTTTTTGCGGATTCACCGTATGGGATACCGAGACCACATTCTCGAACCTGTGGCCTATTTCCTGGCCGAGCTTCTTGATGATATCGTGATTTCCCTCTCCCGTAACTATATTTACCAGCGACTCGCCGGTAAATTTCCCCTCGCGGATTACCAGAAACCGCAAGTAACCCTCATGCTTTTTAATATGATACGCCGGCAAACCGAGCTCCGCCGAGCGGTTCCTGACAAAATTCACGATTTCATTGGAGCTTTCCGACTGGAGATGGCATTTTCTCAGCTGGAAAACATCCTGGAAACGACCCGCCCTGTGAAGGCCCAGCAGGGTCTCACCGTTCTCGCCGACATGAAATGAGAATTCCATTTTGTTGCGGTAATAGTATATCTTGTGAGCCCCGATAATCGGCTCCATCGGCGGATCGAGTATTTTGCCTATGTAAACAAGCGCTTCTCTTAGCTGATCCTCTTTATATTTCTTTTGAATAGAGTATTCCAGGTCCTGCCATTTGCATCCGCCGCAGTAATCAAAATGCTCGCAGGGCGGCTTAATGCGATACTCCGACGGTTCCAGAAGCTTCTCGATACGGCCCTCGGCGAAATTCGATTTTGTCCTGATGATTCTTACCTCCGCCATATCCCCCGGCAGACCCCCCTCAACGAACAGCACATACCCCTCGATCTTCCCGATCCCTTTTCCGCCGTAAGCGAGGTTATCTATTTTCACTCTTACGATATCGTTCTTTCCGGGTTTGCTCATTTACTTTTTCCTTATGGCGCTGCTTTTTGTCGATTTCATTTTACCGGGGAATCAATATCGGCCAAAAAAATATCAATGTCAATTAAGGTTGTTATGAAAAAGTACAAGATTTTACGATAGACTCAGGTGAGCACCCTCAGAAACGATATCCTGCCGTCCCTTTCCATGGTGAAAATAAGCTTGTTTCCCTTCCCGATCTGAGACATGATGTTGATATAATCGTTCAGGCCGGTAAGCCTGCGCCGCCCGATCTGATATATTATATCACCCTTCTGAAGACCCCAGGTCGCCGCCGTGGTGGAATCGCCCGCGCCGTAAACCATTATGCCCCCCTCACCCCTGATACCCATATAGCTTTTAATCTTGGGCGTAATCTCGACCACCTCCAGCCCGAAGCGGTCCGTTTTCCGGGGAGCGTTATTAATAGGAACTTCCTCCGGAACAACCACCAGCGATATCTCCTCATTGCCCCTGATAATATCGAATCCCAGTGCTCTATCCGGCCGGGCGTAATTGGCCACCTCGGTCCAATCCGAACTATTCCTTATTTCCGTATTGCTCACCGAGTGTAAAATATCCCCCGGCTTTAACCCCGCCCGTGACGCTGGCGATAGATTGCTAACATAGGAAATATAAATTCCTTGATCCCCGGCATAACCTATGGCAGCGGCAACCTGGGGGGTGATCTCGCGGACCTGTATCCCTATCCAGGATTTGACAACCTCCCCATACCTCAATAGATCGTTTATGATCATCTTGGCCCTGTTGATCGGCACCGCGAACCCTATCCCCTCCGAGCCCCGGCTGGACGTGAATATAAACGCGTTAATACCGATCACTTCGCCCAGGGCGTTAACCAAGGGGCCGCCGGAATTGCCGGGATTGATCGACGCGTCGGTCTGGATCATATTCCGGTACACCGCCGTTTGCCCCCTCTCCAGCTTGATATCCCGGTCGACGGCCGAAATAACCCCGACTGTAACCGTCGGTTTGGGATCATCCAGAAGATAGCCGAAGGGATTCCCTATGGCTATGGCCCATTCCCCTATTATCAAATCGTCCGAATCCCCCAGAACCCCGTTGGGAAAATGAACCGCCGAATCGGAGATTATCTTGACCACCGCCAAATCGGTTACCGGGTCGGAGCCGACCAGTCTCCCCGGAAATTCCCTGCCGTCGATCAGAGTGACCCTTATCTCCTTTGCTCCTCCCACGACATGGTCGTTGGTGAGGATATATCCTTCGGGATTGATAATCACCCCCGAACCCTGGGAAAGAACCGGCCGTTCCCTGGTGGGCGGCGGCAGAAACAGAAAATCCCAGAAATCCCTGCCGAAGGGAGAACTGCTTCTCTCCTTGACCATCTGGATAACCGAAAGGGAAACCACCGCCGGCGCCACCCTGTCCGCGGCCTTTACGATGGCGTTCCGGCGGGCCATATCTATATCGCTGGTGGCCGATTCCAGTTCGGAGAGATCCTTCCTTTCCGGCCCGTTTTCCGTATCGGGCAGCATCTGGCTCGATTCGGTTCCCTGGACATCTTTTTCGTCCGGAGATACCTTGGCCTTTCCAAAATAGCCCAGAAACCAGAACATGGCGGCCGCCCCCAGTACTCCCCCGATCAGGACCGTCAATAATGTCGATTTAAATTTCGCCATACTTACGGATCTCCCGCGACTCTATAATATAATATACATCGCAGGTAAGCGAAAGTTTCTAAACTGAATTTCTATTTTCGATTTACCCGGATTGAAAACGATTATAGATCGCTTCGACACCCGCAGCTTTCGTCCATGCAGCACTCGCATTCCACCTGCAGGGTCACGTGAGAAATGCCGTATTTATCCGATAAAAGGCCCCTTATGGCCTGCATAATCTCCCGGGAGGAATGGGTCGACTGGCTCGACGCTGTGATATGGGCCGAAAGGGAAATCCTGGACGATGAGATCGCCCAGATATGAAGATCATGTATCGAATTCACGTTGTCCAGCGATTCGATATCCTTTTTCAACACCTCGTAATCGATATTCCCGGGCACCCCCTCGAGGAGGATATTGACGCCTTCCTTCAATACCCCGATAGCCCCCATCAGGATAATTATCCCGACCAGAAACGATATAAGCGGATCGGCTATATAGTTGCCCGTAAGAAGCATGATCACCCCGCCGATCACGACCCCCACCGAGGCCAGCATATCGCCCATTACGTGCAGGAACGCCGCCCGTACGTTGAGGTTCTCCGTGGCGTGCCCCTTGAGCTTGAAAAGCACGTATAGATTGGCCGAAAATCCGGTAACTGCCACGATCAGCATCAACGTTGATTTGATCGGCTCCGGCTCCAACAGACGATGATAGGCCTCATAAAATATGTATACCGATAGAAAAAGAAGCGTTGTCCCGTTAATCATCGCCGCCAGGACCTCGCTCCGGTGATACCCGAAAGTCCTTTTTTTGGATGGCGGCAGTTTGCTCAGCTTGACCGCCAGAAGCGAGAGCCCCAGGGCCATCACGTCCCCGAACAGATGGCCGGCGTCCGACTTGAGAGCCAGGGAATTGGAGAGAAAACCGCCCGCCAGCTCCATCACGAATATAAGTCCCGTTATCAAAAGGGCGATCGTCAGCCGCTTTTCGATAACCCGGTCTACGGAATGGATAATATGCCCTTTTCCTGTATTATGATTATTCACCCGTTTTTCGCCGATCGGATCCCGAACCTCGTTAGAAATTGCCCGTTTCCCTTTTTAATCCCCAATAATGGCCTTCGATTTAAACATGTTCCCGCGAACCGCATAATAATATATATAATATTATTATCGGAAATATCCCACGCCAAAAATAACCGTTTCGCCTTTTTTTGTGTTTCGGGAACTATGATTCCCGAAACAACCCATGTCGGGTTTGATCGCTCCCCAAACCCGACGCACCGTTCCTGCCCGTTCAGCCCCGCCTTCGGCGAGGCTTCCTGACCGCTTGCTCCAATTTCCGGATTGCTTTTTCATCGTTATTTGTTATTCTATCGTAGAGAGCATTTGCCATGAATACACTCAAATTCCTCATTATTATCACGACATTTCTTACGGGCTTTTCCTCTGCGCTGGCCCAGGAATATGTCTACCCCAATAAAAAGCTCTGCGACCAAGGCCTGCTGGAATACCGCCGCTACACTCTGGAAGAGGCGATGGCCTATGACGAGGGCAGTTCCTTCGCTCCCTACACCACGCTTGCCTGGGGGCCGGAGAGACGACTGACCGAGCAGGAGAACGTGTACAGGGCCAGGGTGGTCACCTCGGGGGATTCGCTGTTTGTGACTTATTCGCTTATTTTGGGGATGAAAACACATTTCATTCGCAGTCTCGATTCGGGTGAAAGCTGGGAACCACATATTGCCCTTGAGGATTCTAATAGACCCCTGTTTCAATTGTGGCCTGAAATCATGAATAATGGTCCTAATCTAATGATAGGCCTCGGGATTCAGGAGCCGGGTGAAGGAAATAACCTTTGCTTTTACAGAAGTACCAATTATGGATCAACATGGGGTGATATAAACGAAGTATTACCAATTACCAGCTGGGATTATAGCTATTTCGCGTCATTTAATAATGTTGGAAATAGAGTCTACGCCTCCTATAGAAATAGCGCCAGGGATTCCATTTATGTAATTAAATCGACCGACTGGGGTGATATCTGGAACGGCCGGGGCGTGAATATTGCTTATTTAAGCAGTACACCCCAACCAATGACCGTAAGAGCGTGGGGGAATACGGTTCATTTGGTCTGGGTTAATGAGAACCAACCCATCTCCTGCCGCTACTCCCGCAGTACCGACATGGGCCAGACCTGGTCGGATGAGATCGATATATCCAACGATTCGCTCGGAGCTCAGGTGCCTTTTATTGCGGTTCAGGATACTCATGTGGTGGTTTGCTGGATGGGGTACAAATACAGTCCCCATTCATTTACGGGAGATTTATTTATAAAGCAGAGCTTTGATTATGGCGAGACCTGGGGGGATGAACAGGTATTAACGGATCTTCACAAAGTTAGAATAGGAGCTATATATTGCGAGGATAGCTTGTTGTCAGCCGTTTGGATGGATGCCAGGTTTGGCGGCGGGAATGATGAAGTATACGCTCGCACCAGTTATGATTATGGAATAACCTGGTCTGATGAAGAGAGATTATCTTTTGGCGATGATCATTCATATACTCCAATATCCTGTAAAACAGGAGAGAAGATTCACGTTCTCTGGGGGGATCAACGTTCGACAGCTCCTGGGCTGTACTATCGCGTGAACGATCCATCGACCGCAATAACTGAACACGAAAATCAAAAACCAACAAATATATATTTATACGCTTACCCCAATCCCTTCAATTCTAGGACGCTCATAACATATAAAGAGATCGAAGGAGGTAATATAGGTATATACAACATAACCGGCCGTTTAATCAAAACTTTAACCGTATCTGGAAAGGAGGGAGGAATAGTATGGGACGCCACCGATGATCGAGGAATTGAAGTATCGTCGGGGGTATATTTTATCAAGGCACGGACAACCAATGGCAAGACATCGAGAAAGGCGGTATATTTAAGATAAGGCTCGTTATGTCATTCCCGAAATCTCTAATCGGGAATCCAGGGCAATACCATGAAACAGTATTTCGTCTACATTCTGGCCAGCAAAAGGAACGGAACCTTATATATTGGGGTCACTTCTGATTTGATAAGACGCGTCTATGAACACAAGAATAAGCTTATACCGGGATTTACGTCTAAATATAATGTGGAAATGCTGGTGCATTTTGAAGAGTTCAGTGATATCGAGTCAGCAATCTATAGGGAAAAACAATTAAAAAAATGGAATAGGAAATGGAAGCTGGAATTGATAGAAGAAGAGAATCCGGATTGGAAGGATCTCTACGAAGATTTGCTATAATCTGGATTCCCAATCAAGTTGGGAATGACGACAAGGAAGCTGTCATTCCCGAAATCTCTAATCGGGAATCCATGAGGGCCGGCATTTATGGATGCTGGATTAAATCCGACATGACCGAGGAAAACATGGCCGCAGGTCGGGTTTGATCGCTCCCCAAACCCGACGCCCGAACTCACAAATAACCAATTATAACCCCGGCAACAAAAAAGCCCCGAATCCGGGGCCGCAAAAGTCGAATTGTCCTGTTTCCCTATGATATATACGTGCTCAATATATACCTGTACGGATTCACCGCTCTCCTGTTGACCCTGACCTCATAATGCAGATGAGACCCGGTGGAATAACCCGATGAGCCCATTTCCGCTATTATATCGTGCCTGTTCACCCTCTGGCCTTTCTTGACTCTGAATTTACTCAAATGGCCGTAATATGTCTTTATTCCGTTTCCGTGATCGATAACCAGAGTGTTGCCTAGTTTGGTCTGATAACCGGCGAATCTGACAACGCCATCTCCCGTGGCATAGATTGGAGTGCCTTTGGGGCCCGCGATATCGATACCGTTATGAGGTTGATATATCCCCGTAAAGGGATCGTTATGCATACCGAACCCGCGAGATAGCAGCCCTTCGGTCGGTAATATGGTGGGAGTATGGTCTATAACGTTCTTTCTTTTCTCGATCTCTTCGATCAGGTTTTCGAATGAAGCGTTCTCCAGTTCCAGTTGCCGTTGTATTTTTTCGACGTCTTCATCCACCATCCAGGTCCTGTGAGCCAGTTCCGAACCCACCTGGGGTTCAGCGTAAGCCAGACCGCCGATTCCTACCTCCCTCAACTCGGAATCCAGGGGCGGTAGATCGAAAACCATGCGGATATAATCGTCCTTCTCCATCAAAGTGGACATCTCGGCCCTGAGGTCATGCACGGTGTTTTCAAGTTCGTTAATTTTCCCCGATAAAAATTCGTTTTCCAGGCTCAAATTGGACATCTGCCTGCGATCGATGGTCGTGTTTATGAATCCAAAGGCGAAATAGAGGCTGGTCGCTATAAACAAAATAGCGAGTGCGCCGGTCAAAAGCACCAGCCGCCCGCTAACATTTTTATTTATTACTCTATCGTTTCTGTCCGGTACGACAATGATCGAGTATTTTTTCGAAATCAAGCCACGATTCTCCGGTACCCCTCCTAAAATCGCGGCCAATTTATTTACTATTTTCTCTATTGTCAAGGTTTTTTCTCGCTACTTTATCAACAGATATTCTTTTTTCAGAATCTTGCCGACAACTTTCACGAATTTTTCAGGATTCAACTCCTGAAGACTGTAAAGATGCCAGCAGGTCTTCTCCGGGAGTTTAAATTGAGGTTTCCTCTTCTTGGCCATGACGCCCCCTCTTCAGACGTCCCGCCGATACCTTTTATCAAAGAACCATTTATCTTTATCGGCAGGAGCGCAAATTCGATTAGCGCTACATTTTATCCGCAAGAGAATATGCAAAACCCGTTCCCGAAATTAATACCCGAAAATAATACCTCCCAATCCTGTAAGCCCTTTAATAATAAACGCTTGCATTGCGAATAAAAAATATGGAGCCTCAATGATGTTTAAAAAAATATTGGAAAAATCCTATATTTATACAAATTGCCCTATTTTTGAATAGGCCTTAGCAGAAATCCGGCCGGAATAGCCGCTATTTTTGATTTTCGGAATCGGCGGAACCGCTCTCTTTTTCAAAAGCGGAAAAATCGAGTTTCGACGGCGGGCTGTTGTCAATCCCTTTCTTCCCCAGCGCCTTTAAAATGATATGAATCACGGCGCCTATCATGGGAAGTATCATGAAAACCGCTATAAATATCGCCAGGAAAGGATGTTCGTTAAAAAATTGAGTGAACGATTCGCTCATGATCCAAATCTAAACCTCACAATTGCGATAGTCAAGTTATCAGGCAAATTTCTTCAAAGGGCCGGAATCTTTTTGACAAATCGACTATATAACATTAATAAGTGTCATTATGCGAAAAGATCTCGAGAAAATGGCCCCGATTTACCTTCTTTTTCTGGCAATATTGCCGTTAACCCTCATCCCCAATCCGGCGCTCGGCGAAAATAAAAGCCTGATTCAAAATCCGCCTCTCTACCTGGTCTATGACGTTACCTACGCGGGCGGCAAGATTGCGGAGGTCGATTTCGCCGAAAGCCGACCCTATTCCTATAAGGGACAAAAGGTTCGCGATATCGATTGCCGGATCGAATCCTCGGGATTGTTCAATCTTAACGGGCGCTACCTGAGCATTGTCGCCGACGATTACTCCGTGGTCTATTTCAGAAGCGACGAGGGCCAGCCGGGGAACAAACGGATTATCGAATATCATTTCGATTATAAAAAAGAGGGCGTAACCATAATCGATAACCGCATAAAGGGCGCCGACACCATCTCCACCACCTCGTATATAGAAAACATAAATAAAAAATATTTCGATACCGTATCCATGATATTCAGGGTCAGACAGGGGATCGATACCCTTAAGGCGCCGGCCTATATCCCCATCTTTATGGAGGGCCGGCAGGACTCGATACTTATCGATTCGGTAAGCGAGGTTCAAACACTTGGCCGTAACGGCGAAATGGTGGACGCCTTCCTGATCAAAATGAAACTGCCATATCCTCCTTATCCCGGCTTCGGTGACCGGATCGAGATATATATTTCAAAAGACCAGGACCACGTCCCGCTTCGGGGACGGATCCAGATGGCGCTGGGATATATGGAGCTAAACCTCCGGCAGCCGTAGACCCTTTTACTATTAATGAACTTGACTATAGAGCTTTCTGAACTTAATATCGGCTTATCATGTTCAAAATCAGGAAAGCGCGCGAGGACGAGCTTTTAAAGGTCGCCGTCTTATGGAAAGAGTTCATGAAATACAACGGCGAGTTTAACGCCTCTTTCGCTATCAATAAAAAAGCCCAGGAGATATTCTCCCGCGAAATGCTTGAAAAGCTCAAAGAATACGACAGCCGGCTCACCGTGGCCGAGTCGGAGGGCGAGCTGATCGGATTCTGCTATTCGTACATATCACAGAAACCTAAATATTTCAAACTGGCCAAATTCGGTTTCATAGGCGACCTTTACGTCCTACCGGAGTATCGCCGGAGCGGCATCGGAAAAGCGCTGGTTAAGGATGCGATCGATTTTTTCACCAAAAGAAAAATAAAGCAGATCGAGCTTCTGGTGGCGGTAAAGAACGAAAACACCATCAAATTCTGGGAGTCGCTGGGATTCAATCACCTTTTGACCTGGATGTATAAAAGGAACTGATATGGCAAAGGCCAATAACGCTGCCGATTCGGAAGCGTACAAAGGATACAAGGGAACCGCCCTGGCGAAACTGAAAGAACTGGGCATAAAGGTCTGGTCCGACGTTGAAATTACCACCGATAAGGGCATTTTCAAAGGTGTAATCCTTCCCCGCTCGGAGACCGCCGATGACAAACATATCGTGCTCAAGATGCATAACGGCTATAACATCGGAATTCTGGCGCAATCGATTACTAAGGCTGACGAGATCGGCTATAAGGAGGCCCACTACAAAATACCGGAGCAGGAGTTTCCCAAAGACTCCGAAAAACCGAACGTAACCCTTCTGGGAACCGGCGGCACCATCGCCTCCAGGCTGGACTACCGTACCGGCGCCGTAATCCCCGCATTTACGCCGGGCGAGCTCTACGGGGCGGTGCCGGAGCTGGCCGATATCTGCAACCTCGAAACCAAGAAGCTGTTCGGGGTCTTCTCCGAAAACATGGGTCCGGAACAATACCAGGTTCTGGCAAAAGCGATCGGCGAGGAGATAGAAAAAGGTGTTGACGGCATAGTGATCGGTCACGGCACCGACACCATGCATCATACCGCTGCGGCGTTATCCTACATGGTGCAGGATTCGCCGGTGCCGATAGTCATGGTCGGCTCGCAGAGATCGTCGGACAGGCCCTCGTCGGACGCCGCCTTCAACCTGCGGTGCGCGGTCTGGACCGCCGCCCACGCCGATATGGCCGAGGTGACAGTCTGCATGTTCGGGCCGACATCGGATAAGTATAACCTGCTCCACCAGGGCACCCGCGTCAGGAAGATGCATTCGTCGTATCGATCCACGTTCCGCACCATCGGCGATGTTCCCCTGGCCATGGTGGAGCCCGGCAAGCTGACCCCCATCCGTCCTGGTTTCAGGAAGCGCCGGAAAGATAAGAAGGTGAAGATCGATCCATCCTTCGACGACCGTGTAACCATCGTATATTACTACCCCAACATGAAACCCGATATAATCGACAGCCTGGTGCAGAACGGCTACAAGGGGATCGTCATAGCCGGAACCGGGTTGGGGCATGTGAACAAGCCGCTTTACGAGCCGATCAAACGGGCGGTGGAAGCCGGGGTGGCCGTCTACATGACGGTGCAGACGCTGTGGGGATTCGTGCAGATGTTCGTCTATGACACCGGCCGCGACCTCATGCATTACGGCGTGGTTCCTTGCGATAACATGCTGCCGGAGGTGGCCTATGTGAAGCTGGGTTGGGTCCTGGGTCATACGCAGGAGCCTGCGAAGGTGAAGGAGATGATGCTGACGCCCATTGCCTGCGATATCACCGAGCGGGAACCGTTCGACGGTTACCTCATCATGCAGGGCGGCGTTCCGGAGGTTGAGGATTTTATCGGG
>CP070813.1:817254-870095 GCA_020344055.1 Candidatus Zixiibacteriota bacterium
ATACTATCTGAATTTCCCCCTGCTACAACCAGGTCATTATCATCATCTCCGTCAAGATCGCTCGCATAAACTGATTTGGCCGCATTACCGGCCGCATAATTAACCGCGGCTTGAAAAGTACCGTCTCCATTATTCAGAAAGATTGAGACGTCATCGGAAAAATCATTGGCAACTGCCAGATCTTTATCATTATCGCCGTCAAGGTCAGCCGCGAAAACCGAAATGGGAAAATCGCCGGCGGCGTAATTTATCGGCGGCTGAAAAGTACCGTCACTGTTGTTCTTGAGGATTGAAACGTTATCGGAAGCACCGCTGGCCAGGGCAAGATCATTGTCGCCATCGCCGTCCAGGTCGGTGGCGAAAACCGACTGTGGACAATCACCCGTTATATAATTGACATGAGGCGTAAACGTTCCGTCGCCGTTATTCAAGAGAACGGATATGGTCCCGACGGTATAAAAGTCGCTATTAGCCACTACCAGGTCGTTATCGCCATCGCCATCGAGGTCAGCAGCGAAAATCGAAGATGGGTCAACACCCACCCCGTAATTCACCGCCCGTTGAAATGTCCCGTTTCCGTTGTTAAAGAGGATCGAGATCGAATCGGGTATAAAATTGGTAACCGCCAGATCACCGTCACCATCGCCGTCGAGGTCTGCGGCATAAACAGATGACGGTCTTTCACCTACGCTGTAATCCATCCTCGCATAAAAAAGCGGATCAAAAGCGAAAGATCTTATTGTCGCCAAAAATACCGTAGTTATTATCAAACCTATAATAGAACGGCTCATGACCTATTCCTCGTTATATACTCACTTAGATAAACAATGCTAAATCTATTTTAATTCCCATAAATTGAATTTAAATAATAATAGATTAATAGGTCTCTGTTGGCAATGATGCCCGGTAATTTGATAAAAAAGGGCGAATATCAATTCTCCCCTACGAGAGTAAGCTTTTAATATATACTACTTCAGCAGTGTCATCCGCCTGGTATAGGATCCGCCCGCCGTCTCCAGGCGGTAGAAATAGATGCCGCTGGTGAAATCATTGGCATTCCATGTAATAGAATGATCGCCTACTTCTTTGAATCCGTTAAACGGAATATTCACAACTCTGCCGAGAAGGTCGTATATGACGATTTTCACAACTCCCGCTTGCGGTAGGCTGAAAGAGATGTTGGTGGCGGCGTTGAAGGGGTTGGGGTAGTTCTGGGAAACGCCAAATTTACCCGGTTGATATAATTCAGGATAATTATCAATGCCCGTAGTGATGCTTAGGTTCAACAATATTGAAAGATTATTAGATTCACTATTCGCAACCGCCAAATCATTGTCGCAGTCGCCATCAAGGTCAGTAACAAATACTGAAAAAGGCCTGTCCCCTGCACCGTAATCACCTGCCGCCTGAAACGTCCCATCACCATTATTCAGATAAACAGAAATATTATTCCACCAATAATTAACAATTGCCAGATCATTATCGCCATCGCAATCGAGATCAGCAGCGTATACTGATGAAGGCCGTCTTCCCGTTTGGTAATTATTCTGCAGTTGAAAAGTCCCATCACCGTTATTAAAAAGCACGGTTACATCGTTGGACTCGCAGTTGGCAACCGCCAGGTCAATATCTCCGTCTCCATCGAGATCGATCGCGAATACCGATGAAGGCCATTCCCCGGTCAAGTAATTAACCGCCGCCGAAAATGTACCATCGCCATAATTTAGAAGAATTGAAATGTCGTCCGAATATGAATTAGTTACCGCAAGATCATTGTCGCCGTCTCCATCGAGATCAATTGCGTATACGGAACTGGGTACATTCCCAACTCCGTAAGTAATCCCCGCCTGGAAAGTCCCATTGCCATTATTTAGGAAAACAGAAACATTGTTTGACCACACATTAACTACTGCCAGGTCGTTGTCGACATCTCCATCTAGATCAATGCCAAATACAGAACCGGGATATTCCTCTGTCTCGTAATTAAATGGTATCTGAAATGTCCCATCACCATTGTTCAGAATAATCGATAAAACGTCGGACCAATAATTGGTCACTGCAAGGTCCTTATCGCCATCGCCGTCGAGATCGATGGCGAAAACTGAGCAAGGACCATCCCACGCTGGATAATTAATGGGTTCCGGAAATGTTCCGCCGCCGTTGTTCAGAAAAATTGATATACTATCTGATTCCATGTTTGCCACCGCCAGGTCGTTGTCGTTATCCCCATCGAGATCAGCCCCAAAAACCGACAGGGGGTTATCCCCGGCTCCATAATTAAATACCGGGAATGTCCCGTCATCATTATTAAAAAGGGCTGAAACACTACGAGACCAACAATTAGCAATAGCCAGGTCTTCGTCACCGTCGCCATCAAGATCGTCCGCGAAAATAGAACTGGGTGCATTCCCGGCTTCGATATTATCCGTTGCCGGGAAGGCTCCGGTTCCGTTATTTAAGAGGATTGAAACATTGTCGGAAGCAAAATTCGCTACAGCTAGATCATTGTCGCCATCCTCATCAATGTCAACGGCGAAAATCGATACAGGTTCATTCCCGACTCCGTAATTGGTCGCCGACTGAAACGTTCCATCACCATTATTCATAAGCGCCGATATATCGTCAGACCAACAATTAGCCACAGCCAGGTCATTGTCACCATCGCCGTCGAGGTCAATAGCGAAAACCGAATGAGGTTCATTCCCGGTCGCATAATTAACCGCTCCCTGAAATGTCCCATCTCCGTTATTGATTAGGACAGAAACATCGTCGGAATAATAATTAGCCACAGCCAGGTCATAATTATCGTCGTCGTTTAGGTCAACCGCGAAAATTGAAAAAGGCTTATCTCCGGCGTAATAATTGGCCGCCGACTGAAAAGTCCCGTCGCCGTTATTCAAAAGGATTGAAATATTGTCGGACCGACTATTAGCTACAGCCAGGTCTTTGTCGCCATCACGGTCAAGGTCCGCGGCGAAAACTGAGGTAGGATCATAATTGACTCCGTAATTAACCGCTGTCTGAAAAGTGCCGTCACCGTTATTCAAAAGAATTGAAACATTATTAGACCAAACATTAGCCACGGCGAGGTCATTATCGTAATCATTATCGAGATCGGCTATGTGCAATGACCAGGGACCATCCCCGGCTCCGTAATTAACCGCCGATTGGAATGTTCCGTCACCATTATTCAAAAGGACCGAAACGTTGTCGGAATAGAAATTAGCGTTGGCTAGGTCATTGTCGCTATCGCCATCGAGATCTGCCACGAAAACTGATCTGGGTTCAGTTCCGACTCTATAATCTATCCTGGCATGAAAAAGAGGGTCAAAAGCGAATGCGTTTATAGATCTCAAGAATATAAATGCCATAATCAAACTTAATAATGAACTTCTCATTGTCGACCTCCTGATTTAGAGATCCAAAAGTAAATAAAACCTTACTTCGATATTACTCGCTTGTATCGGTATTTCTTTTAATAAAAAATAAATCTCAAAATTACGGTTGTCAATAAAAACCGTATTTTCATAAAACAAAAGAGGGGCGAATATCAATTCGCCCCTACGAAATCAAAGTTATTTTAATTTTTACTTCAACAGCGTCATCCGCCTGGTATAGGATCCGCCCGCCGTCTCCAGGCGGTAGAAATAGATGCCGCTGGTATAATTGCCAGCGTTCCACGTAATAAAATGATCCCCGGCTTCTTTGAACTCGTTCAGCGGAATATCAACAACCCGCCCGAGAAGATCATAAATGACGATTTTCACTTCACCGGCTTTCGGCAGACTAAACGAGATGTTTGTTGAAGCATTGAAAGGATTAGGATAGTTCTGGCTGAGAGCGAATACTTCCGGAATTGCCGTTGTTATTTCATCCGTTCCGGTGGCGCCCCAGAGGAATGTCAACGCGGCGTCGATGATATCCTCGCGGTTATGGTATCCGGGGTAACCGTTATAAATCCCTTCGATGCCGAAACCGATGGTGATGGCGGCGTAATTTCCGGAAACGCCCACACCCGCGGTCGTGCCCGACCCGTACTCGAGCATCTCCTGGCCGCCCGGAAGAATGGTTAACGCGTCCATGGAATACTGGTTGCCGGCGCCGCCGTTGCCAGCGGTCAATACCTGTAAATTTTCGAAGGGGGTACCGGCGACTCCGAAGGTCATATGGTTGTTTTCCTGGCCCTGGTAACTGACTTTCAGATAATCATTCACCAGAATTATATCATTATCCTCGCCGCGCTCCAATAACCTCTGGACGAAATCCTGGCTGGTTACAAGCAACCGGGCGCCGAAATCGAGATAGCTGATCAGCCTGCCGACATCTTGCGAGGACGTCGGTTCGGTGCGGGTATCGCCGGTGAACCAGATGGTTATGGGATATTGAAACAGCCGCGATCCGGGCGAACCCTGGGCCGATATATCCCAGATATGATACGGCAGTTCCAGAGTTTCCATAGCCTCGATATAATAAGCATGCTCGGGAAGCCCGCCGTCGTCGTCCACCAGCAATATATCGGGATGACCCACCAGCACGCGATGCTGAAATTCCTGCTGGTAATCTCCTCCCATCGCCGTGAATGTCAACGTGAACTCGACAAAACTCGTGGGAAAATTCGGGTCCACGGTAAAGACGAACGGATCGGTATCGTTACCGAAGGGAGTATTGAGAGGCTGCGATCCCATATTGGCGATTGAATCGGTAAAGGTTATTCCACTTTCCGAGCAGCTTGCGGTTACCACCAGATCATCCACCTGGGCCCGAACATTCTGAGCTGAGAAGATTAAATCGACTGTCTCGCCGGGATCGGGAAAACCGTTATTATTCCCGATCAGGTCATTAAACGTTACGCCGAGCAGTTCGTAAAGCGGCAAATTGTATTCAATCGCCAGAGTGGCGAACATGCTGGAATCGGAATCGGAGATATCGGCCACGGAAATCTCCGATGGTCCCAGGAAATAATACCAGGCGTCGGGAACCGAGAAATCGTCGAACGTGCGGTTATTGGTAGTGCCCGGCCATGGATCGCCCGCGTCGGAACCGTTATTATTCTCCAGGTCGAATTCGCCGTCTGCCTGCTCCACGGCAACCTTATAGTGATACTGGTTGTTGTTATTAGGCACTGTCTCATCGACGTGATATATCAAAAGACCCTCACCGGGCAGGCTTATATCGAAACTTATCCATCTGCGATTCTCAACCAGGAAATATTCATACGTGGGAATACCAAAAGCGAATAGCTGGTATATATCGGGATCGTGCTCGACGGCGTCTATTTGCTCGTTCTCCAGTCTCTCCTGCACAACCTGCGGAGTAACCCATCCAAGCGCCGATTTACACCAGGCGTCGAAATGCACGGGACGCGCTCCGCCGCCGCCCCACGATCCCCCGGCCATTAATGTCCACATACCGCAACCATTGGAATCGTAGTCGTAGTCGTACAGATCGGGCAATCCCAGCACGTGGCCCAGCTCATGGCAAAAAACGCCGATTGTTATAAGTTGATTAGAACCGGTCTCCTCCGGTTCCATGGAATAACGGTGAACCGTTACCCCGTCGACAGGTACATGGTAACTGGTTACCCAGGCGTGCGAGTGAATAAAATTAACGTTCCCTGTATCTTCGTATCCGGGGCCGGCATGTATCACAAACAGAGCGTCCACTTGACCGTCGCCGTCGTTATCGTATAAAGAAAAATCAATATCGGGGTCCGCGGCCATCACCGCGTCCTCCGTTAATCTTTGTGCATTCCGGGGATAGGCTCCGAAACCGCGCTGGCCATCAACATAATATGCGTATAATTCCGGCATCCTGTACCATTGCGTAACCTGGCCGGTGAGATAAACCTGCCCGTAGGATGTTTCGAAATAATAATCGGTCATGCTGCCGATAGGTGTTATATCCCATGAAAACAACAGCGTATCGAAATCGGCCGGCTCGGTGTGCAAACCATTTTCGTGAGGCATATCGTCGAAATCAGCCAGGATTATCAAACAGTTCAAGGTGTCGACATCAGCCGCTACGCCGATACGGTACGGATTGGGATTGGCTTCCCATACTCCCTTCTCTCGCGCGATTTTGTCCTGAAACACGATCTCATCCAGCTGGCCGCTGGCCTGCAGGGCCCTGACTATATCCGGCGAAATGCTTACCGCCCAGGCTGAATTGACCATTAGTATGGTAAAAAATAACGCGAACAATCTGGCTTTCATCTATCCTCCCGTAGTAAGTGCATTTTCTTTTTTTTCATTATACCTAAATAATATAGAATGTCAAGAGGGATTTTCGGTTATCCTGTTGAATCGCAACATGTTAATAGTCAATCCGTTATAACCGTCTTCCGGGCGGCCCGATACTCGCCGATTTATTATTCATCGCTTTGATTAATAAGGCCGAGCATTTCATCGGATTCCGTGGTTGGTAAACTACAGGCGTAATTCCGGCAGACATAAGCGGTTGCCTTGCCATCGATAGATTTCTGATTCTCGGTATATCCGGCGATCCGCAAGATTTCCGGCGTCTCCTCATCCGGCCTGAAAATAACCACCTTGTTCGGGATAAATTCGGAGTTCAACGCTCTCAGCATTCTTATCGTATCCTCCGAACCTTCTTTTCCAGATATAACAATTTCAAATGATGGGCCGATCTCGAAATTTACAGCATTCAACAACATGGCATAGTTTGATGGGGCTTTTTTTACTTCGGATGAAAACAGGGTTATAATCTCCTCTGATTTTTTCTCGAACTCGGTGTCGGCAGTGATCCTTGCCAAACGCAGAAAATTATAGGCGGCCACCGAATTCCCCGATGGCGTCGCGCCGTCATATATCTCTTTTTGTCGCACAATCAGATCGTTTGAGGCATTTTGGCTTAAGAATAATCCGCCCGATTCCTCATCATAGAAAAGATCGATCATCTCCCTGTTCAGTTCAATCGCGGCCTCAAGGTATTTTATATCGAACCCGGTTTGATACAACTCTATCAGCCCCCATATTAAAAACGCGTAATCATCAAGATGGGCTTTTATGGCCGATTCTCCATCACGATATCTATGTAACAATTCGCCGTTGGTATCACGCATTTTACACAGAACGAAATCAGCCGCTTTGATTGCCGCGTTCTCATAATCCAGCTCATCAAGGATACGACCTCCCATCGCCAGCGCCGCGATCATGAGCCCGTTCCAATCGGTGAGGATCTTATCATCTTTATGGGGATGGATTCTCTTTTTGCGGATATCAAATAGCTTCTTTCGGGCCGCATTCATCTTTGACAAAAGCTCATCCTCTTTCAGATTCAATCCTTCGGCAAGTTCGGCCCACGATTTTTCCAGATGAATTATGTTATCCCCGGTTTTTCTGCCGGTAGCCTGCTCCGCGAAATTGCCTTCCTCTTCAAAACCATAAACTTTTATGAATATTTCGGCGTCATCTTTTCCCAGGAGTTCCTTAATCTCCTCAATTGTCCATACATAGAATTTCCCTTCCTCGCCCTCGCTGTCGGCGTCCTCGGCGGAATAGAAGCCGCCGCCCGGATCGGTCATATCTCTCAAAACATATTCGAATATCTCCCGCGCCGCTTGAGCATATTCGTCTTTTCCCGTCGCCTGGTAGGTTTCGAGATATGCCATCGCCAGAAGCGCCTGATCATAGAGCATCTTCTCGAAATGCGGCAGGAGCCACTGCGGATCGGTCGAGTAGCGATGAAAGCCGTAACCGAGATGATCGTAGACTCCTCCCTTCCGCATTTCCCGCAACGTTTTTTCTGCCATCTCGATGGCTTTGTGGTTATCAGAACGTTTCCAGTAGCGCATAAGAAACATCAGGTTATGCGGTGTCGGAAATTTCGGCGCCTGGCCGAACCCTCCGAAACGGGAATCGAAAGTAGCCTCGAAATGCTCGAACGCGGAATCCAATACCTTTTCATCGAGGCCGTCTCCGCTTTTATATCTGGCTGCATCCTGTAAGGCTTCGACAAATCGTTCAGCGGACCGTAATACTTCGCCTTTCTGTAAAGACCAGATCTCTTTGATTTTTGGAATAAGCTCCATCATTCCCAGGTTGCCATAGCGATTATCTCTCGGAATATACGTAGCCGTGAAAAACGGTTTCCTGTCGGGGGTCATTATGATGGTCAGCGGCCAGCCCCCGCCGCCGGTGGAAAGACGCGCCGCCGTCATATAGATATTGTCGATATCGGGACGTTCCTCCCGGTCGACCTTGATACATACGAAAGCGTCGTTCATCAGCTTCGCCACCTCCGAATCTTCGAAGGATTCGTGCTCCATCACGTGGCACCAGTGGCAGGTGGAATAGCCGATGGAGAGGAAGATCGGCTTGTTTTCCGATTTCGCCTTCTCGAACGCCTCCTCGCCCCAGGGATACCAGTCCACCGGGTTGCTGGCGTGCTGAAGCAAATAAGGGCTTTTTTCATCGGCAAGACGGTTTTTATACACCTTTTTCTCTTTGTTTTCGCTATTCAAGGCTTAATCCTATCCCTATTCTATAATCCATGATAAAATAACCGGATACAAAACCAATACAGGAGTCTATTCTGTTGCCGATAGCTCTTTTTTCATCTGAATCATCCCGCATAATGAAACCGCCGGAACGGTGTCTGTCCGCCCGGCGGTGAAAAACTCTTTCCATTGTGCTCGCGTCCTATAACGCCGATTACCGAACGACGGTTCCCGTATGGGTGGCATGCTTTTCCATCGAAGATGGATAAGCATGTACCGTACAAAGGGTAGTCGTAGGTCAGGAGCCCCCGACTCCTTACTGCGTTGCATCAAATCCCCGGGAGGATTTGATCTACTTCCATGCTGTAGGCGGGGAGCTTGTCTCCCCGCGACTCGTGTCGGCATTAAAATGCCGACCTACGCCCAAGCAGATATTTATGGATTGAAAATATGAGTTTATTTGTTATCTTATTATACAGCAAAGGTAATTTAGACAACTGAGGTAAAATGTATAGTATTATTAAGTTAATAATTGCGGTGATCTTAACGGCTTCCTGCGCTTACGCCGGGTGGACCGAGGATTTCCTATTGAACGATAATCACTTTGAGATTAATCCCCAGGTTGTGGCAAGGAACGACACTATCCATGTCGTTTGGGATAGACTAACACATGATAGTATTTCATATATCAGGAGTACAAACGGGGGAATGAACTGGAATAATGATATAGCTATTTCGGAAGAAGATCACCAGACTTTTTCACCTGATATCTCTATAGGCCAGAATGGTATGCTTGTCTCCTGGCTGGATGTCAATTTAATTACCGGATTTAAGAGGATAGCCATCCGCACTTCGGCAGACGGAAACGCATGGGACGATCCGATCTACCGAATCACAGATTACCCGCGCCATTTCACCCTCCCGGCAACTACAGTTATGGGGGATTCGATATTCATTGTATACCGTAGCCTGAGGCCGGATTCCACGGGAGAAGATCCGTTTCGATTCATGTATTCCTCTGATTATGGCATAACCTGGAGCGATGAGATCTCCATCGGCTACCCGCCCTCGAATGTGCAGGATCTCCTGATCCAATATTGCAATGGGGTTCTAATGGCGGTTTGGGCAGGATTCGTGGATACCTTGCATGTGGGATACCACGTAGTAGGATATCGCAGTACTGATGCTGGTCAGACCTGGTCGGATATGATCTGGATATCTCCGGAACATATACAAAATTCAGCTCAAGATGCCTGTATAGCCTGTAACGAGGAAACAGGTCAATTGGCTGTGGGTTATATGGATTACCGGTATCAGATATATCCCTTCCATGGAGATATTTTTGTGGCTATCTCCGACGATGGCGGTTTAACCTGGCCGCTGGAGGTCATGGCCACTGAAAACCACGCCGCTTGGGACCCCGACATCGATTTTGCTGGCGACACGCTGGTTGTAGTTTGGTCGGACAGGCAGAATTATGATGAAGGACAGCATGAGATCTATTTCAACCGCAGCGATAACCTGGGAATGACCTGGGAGGGGGAATACAGGCTAACATATGCGATGGGGCAATCCTATGCCCCCTGGATCTCTATGGACAACGGTAAAATTCATGTCGTTTGGAATGATGATGATAGAGCTCCTGATTTATATAGTGAGATATTTTATAAACGCTTTGATCCTGATCCTACGGGCGTTATTGATAGCGCAAATTTAAGACCGACTGATTTCAGCATAGCAGCTTATCCCAATCCTTTTAATGCGCACCTTAATATAACTGTCAATTCAACAGCGCCTGGTTCAATCGTAATTTATGATATACTTGGGAGAATAATAAGGGAATTTTCCTATTCAAATGGTCAATCATCCTTTATCTGGAACGCCGATGACCTCCACAACAATCCTGTATCGAGTGGGATATATTTTATTAGCATGAAAGGAGGGAGCAGGGAAAACAGCATTCGGGTATTGTATCTAAAATAGAATGCTTATAAACTCTCGTGTCGGCAGACAAGCTACCGACCTACATTTACACATAAAAAAGCCCCCTGCCTTCGCATGGGGGCCTGACACAAAGAAGGACGCTCCGCATCGCTTATTTCAAATATAACATCTTTCTTATGGCTGTATTATTCCCCGTCACCCTGGCGAAATATATCCCCGCCGAGACATCGTTGCCTGATCGATCCGTGCCATCCCACACCACGCTGTTTCCGCCGCTTAACGGGATACTCTTCACCAGCCGCCCGGCGATATCGTAAATCTCCAACGATTGACCTTCTTTAACGAAACCGGAAAATTCTATAATGGTACTTCCGTTAAACGGATTGGGATAATTGGTTATCAATTCATATGATTCCGGAACCGTCTGCTCCGATGAAACGCCTGTAAAATTTGGATACATCAAAAACGATATACTCGCGTTGGTTATAAGTTCATTGAGGTTATTCCCGGCCACGAAAGAAAAAGCCGCAACCTCGGACTCCCCATTTGGAATCTGATAAGGCCCCACCGTCAATAGATGCGAGTAATTTCCTGGCGCGCCGTAGGAGACATTCTGGAATCCCGATGTCATAAAATTGAATTTCTCGGCGCTGGTAAAACCGTCGGTAAGATCGACATAATTATCGATAGCGGCGTACGATGACGCCGGCGAGGTTATGGCTTTTATCCCCACCGATACGCCCGTGGACAGGTCGCTCACATACCCCAGCGACTCGTAATCTATATAGCCGACAATATCATCGTTTCCGGATGACAGCGGCAGATCCCAGTCGCAAAACAGACCTATATATAATGAAGGGATATCATCTCCTGAACTGTTCGTGATAGTGAACTCGGTTATCACAAACGGGTAGGCGTTCGAGCCCGTAAAGCAAAAGCTCCTTTGCGTTACGGAAAGCCCTATGGGAAACTCAGCGGCATCGTCGGAATAGACTGCAAAGCCATCCTGGTCGGAATAGAGGCCCGGTTCGATTAAGCGCGGATATCCGCCGGGAAGCGGTTCGAAGTCGTTATCGGTGATATAAATACTGGAGGAGTACGCGCCGTCGGATACCCTGTATGAATCAGTCGCCAGCAAAAGAGAACCGTTTCTGAGAAAATCGGGGCCGGTGGTCGGAAAACGGAACCCGGCCGCCCCCATGGGATTCGCCGAACCGTCACCCAGTCCGAACTGCCCGATGTTGGAAAATCCAAACGACAGTGATCCGTTGTCATGGTTGGCCGTACCGGGATAAACATCCCCGCCCACGGTTATATTAAAATCCAGGGTCTTTGTTTGACCACCGTACGCGAACGTGATCCTGAACGGTATCCGGTCTCCCGTTACAAAACCCTGCCCTACCGACACGTTCCAGGAGCCGACCGTTATAGTATCGATATGATCGAAAAACCCGACGTTGATACTGCCGGTTAAAACCTGGGCGTTGGGATGGAGAGACGCGAGGCTTACATTTATATTGCTGGTCGGACGCCCCAGATTTTCCAGAACCAGGTCGAGCCCGAAAGTCTCACCCGGATCGACAATTCCGTTTCCGGAGACGTTGACCGAAACGACGACCGGGAATATGCCGACCGGCGGCGGCATGAAATAGAGCGCTTTCCTGATATCGATGACTCCCCAGCCGTAATTGTTATCCTCTCCCTGCGTTCCCAGATCCCTGGCCGAAAACATCAGGGCCTCTTTGATCTGTGCCGGCGTGGTGCTGGGATTGAACTGCCTTAATATCGCCACCGCTCCGGAAACATGCGGGGTCGCCATGGAGGTGCCCGACATGGAAACATATCCCCCGGTGCGGCTGGCGGACCTGATGCCAACGCCCGGCGCGGTTACCTCCGGTTTAATGGTGACGCCATCGCAACCGGACGGTCCCCGGCTGGAGAAGGAAGCGACGCTCAAAAGCGGATCGCCGGGATTAATCGCCCCCACGGAGAAACAGTTGTAATCGGTGGTTATCCTGTCAGCGGGCGTGCGGATGGTGCCGGAATACGGTCCCTCATTTCCCGCGGCGAAAAGACACACGACCCCCGCCGCCTCCAGGTTGTCCACCGCGTCCCAGAAGGTCCGGTCGCAGGCCGAATAGTATCCCAGGGGAATGCCCCAGGAGTTATTGACGACGTCCGGTACGTCATCCGTCGTCGAGGGATCACCGTCGGGATCGGCGGCCCATTCAAACGCCAGCAGGATATCGGCGATGGTGCGCTGTATTCCGCCGCCCCTATCGACTACCCCGGCCGCGATCCACTGAGCGCCCGGCGCCACCCCAACGGTATCCGTCCCAGTCGATCCGACCATGGTACCCATGGTGTGGGTGCCGTGACCGTTATTGTCTATGGGGTAAGTCGTATTTGTATAAGGATCGAACCAGCACTCGGAGGCCGTCCCGCCATTGTTGCCTCTGTATTTCGACATTAATGCGGGATGATTTCCGAATACACCGGTATCGAAATTGCAAACCAAACTCCCCGCCCCGTCAAGCCCGATTCTCCAGACCTCCGGAGTCTTGACTATTCTTACGCCGGTTTCAACCGCTGTTGTCGACCTGGCCGCGTCCTCTATGGCAACCGGTTCAATCAAGGCCACGGGGATATTCTCAAAAACGCTCTCGACGTCCCGCCCGCCCGCCAATTCATCCAGGGCCTCGGGACTGCCGGAGACATAAACCAGGTTAGCGATCCAGAATCTTTTGTAGGATTCAATCAAACCTTTCGATTTCAGATCTTCAAGCCGGGCAACAAACCCGACTTGCGATGCCGTCGCCCGCGCCCTCAGATTCTCGATAACTTCTTTATGCCCGGCAATCTTGTCTCCCACTCTCGCGTAAGTCGAAAGAGATGGTCCGGTAGACTTCAATCGGAAAAAAGCGGAATCGGCCCGGGCCTCGACCGGAAAGAAAAAGAGAATTGGGCACAATAGCGATAATCCGATTTTTCTATTAATTTTCAATAGGCCTCCCGTTCTCCATCATAGAAGATCAAAAGGAATGCCACCTGAAATTATCATTCCCGCCTTTCGATGATTAGAGGTAAGCTATTGCATTATAGTAAGTTGAAGAGTAGATATGAGTAATCCACAATCTGGAAGAGGAGATTTCCAATGCTTCACTATGCATGGCTTTGCGTATTTTTCCTGTATGATTATAGAATTCTGTTTTGGGAATTTCCCCTCAAAACCGCTGTAAAGGCATGTAGAAAAAAACGGTGTATTCCCCCCCTTTCATCCAGAGCGGCATAAAAAAACCCCCGTTGTAATAACGGGGGTTTCAATAGGTACATGTTCTTTTTTTACTTCAAAAGAACCATTTTCCTGGTCAGAGAATTTTCGTCTACGCTGATCCTGTAGAAATAGACTCCTGACGCAACTTCCGAGGCGTCCCAGCTGACAATATTCTCTCCGGCGCCGAAATGACCCGAAAGATCGGCTACTTTCTGGCCGGTAAGGTTGTAGATACCGATGGCGACATCGGATTCGTTGGCGATGGTGAAGGCGATATTGGTTTTGGCGTTAAAGGGATTGGGGTAGTTCTGCGAAAGCGAGAATTCAGTCGGGGCGATGTTTTCGTCATCGATTCCGGTCTGGGCTTCCTGAGCGTCAAACTTTATCATGATATCCGAGAGGGATCTATCGCGATCGGGCGCGAGACCGCCGGTATATTCCCAGCCTCTGTAGGACAGCGGGATCGACTGGTCCATACCGAAACCGAATGTGGACTGAAGTGCGTGAATAACAACAACCCAGAATTTATCGTATGCCGCGAAATTCAGATCGTCCGCCGAGAAATCGACTGTCTTCCATCCCTCGGACGTAACAGTCATGGTATCGCCTGCGAGGGGATTATTCTCATCCGGATTACCTGTGCCGTCATCGGGAAGCACCCATATATAGGCTGAGCCAGAGGTCGTAAATCCGAATACGTTGAAGTAAACGTTAGTCATATGAACCGCTTCCGGCATCTGAAATTCCTGGGCGAAACCTGAATGATCGCCTGACCAGCTCCGGCCGTCCTCGGCGATATCATCGCAAAAGGCGATCTGCTGCGGTAGTTGATAGGCGTCGATTTCACAGGTTCGAGAGTTGTTGAATGTATTCTGGTCACCGGACATAATAGCCGAGAAAGTTGCGCGATATACCGCTACCTGAGTCGGCGTAAACAGGTCAGTATAAGTAACCCACATTTCCTCGCCGGGATCGAGATGAGAAATCCAGTAGTCCTCATCATAGACGGTGGTGAATCCCCGACGGATCTGACAGCGAACTCTCAATGAATCTTCGGGCTGGTTGCCGAAGTTTTTCGCCTTGGCCCGTACGGTAAATGCCTCGTTCACCGGTATAAACTGCCCGGCAGAACCGTCCACCAATCCATCGACCATCCCGAAATCATGCACTATGAAGTTCGGATCCGGTTCGGGATGGAACACGATGGCGAGTCCCTCATGCCACATCCTCTGAGACGGTAGGTTGTCGTGAAGATACTCGAGACCCACCTGACCATTAACGTTTTCTATTCCAATTACCGTACGATTTTGGCCGTTGGAATCAAGAAATGTACCCTGGTTCGGCCCATACTGAAATTTAATGGTCGAATCGCCTGCGGAGAAAATGGCCTGAAAAGTATGGCTGGTGTTGGGGTTATACCATTCCCTTACATGAAGATAGGAAATAATGAATGTATCAACGCTATTCGTGTAATACCAGCATTCACCGTTACCCTGGGAAAAATCGAGGTCCCCGGTCAGGATGGCGATTAAATCATTTGGGAGACCGGCAGTCGGAATTCCGGCAAAAGGATGGGCGAAGTTAGCGTTGGACGAGAACGAAATATAGCCGTTCGATCCGATCCACATGCGGTTTACCATGTACCAATAATAGGGGAACTCGAATCCCATGCCGACAGGACCGACATTGTTGTCGTCGGCGAGACCGGTTACCAGGGTCCCGATGGATGTAATATCGATCCATTCATAGACCGGGGCGCCGCCGCCGTCATTGTCTTCCCAGGAATATCCGAATGCATCGGGGCCGCCGGTATCAAACGTTATGGGAAGCGGTTCCGATGTTCCGCTGTTTGTGGCTGCAGTAGCTATGCCCGCCAAGAACAAAAACACTACTGACAAAGTTGTAATTCTTTTCATCAATCCTCCTGAACTAGAAAAAGGTTAACTCTAAATATATTTTTTTCTCTCTGAAATTCACCTCCTTACTCGGTTCTTGAAATTTTCGCTGGTTCCCTATTTTATCAATGTCATTCTTCTGGTCTGTGACAACCTACCAAACTCTAATTTATAAAAATAAATGCCGGACGCAAGCGTTTCGCCATTGCTATTTCGCCCGTCCCAGTTAATCTCATGTGCGCCGGCGCTTAAGTTATTTAGATCAAAAGAACATACCCTGCGGCCAAGCAGGTCGTATATATCCAATTTCACGCCCCCGGCGGCGGGGATAGAAAACCTGATCAGCGTATTCATATTAAACGGGTTGGGATAGTTCGAAATCAGGCGGAATTCATATGGGACGTTTTCATTAGCGTCATCCCCGATATCTGTTTGAAAATCGCCGTAAAAACCGCTTCTATGATTGTCGGCCCCGAACGCTGGCCAGGGGAAATCAGGATTGCTTATAGGATCTTTATAATCGATTACTTCCAGGTTATTTCCCGAGGTCCTTACGCCAATTACGATCTCGGCGTCATCATCGGAATCGAGATCCCCCAGGGCGGCCGACGCGGATATCGGGGCGCCTAACGGCGTCATTATGGGGAAATTGCGTAAAGGCTGACCGTTCGAATCCAGCGCATAAATCGCTCCGTCGCCCGCGCCGAATATTACGTCATTACCCCCATCTCCGTTTATATCCCCCACAACCGGTGAACCGCTGATAGAGCTGCCGATATCAACCGGATAACCTCCCTGATTGCCGCCGTACCAGTTTTTGACGTATAGCATCCCACCGTTACTGCCGAATAGTACCTCCAGATAACCGTCGGGCTCAACATCCGCCAGGGAAGGACTCGATTTAATAATGCCCCCGACATTTACGGGCCATCCCTCCAGACTGCTGCCGTCATGATTAAAGACATGCGCATCGCCGGAAAACGTGGTTATGACTATATTGAGATTCCCGTCGCCATCGATATCGGCGACGGCGGCCGACGTTTGCGATGTTGAAGCAATAGAAACCGGAAAACCGTTAACATAGGTTTTATCTTCATTCCATACGTGCAGGAGCGAATCAAATCCGCAGGCGATTATTTCGGGGAGATCGTCATTGTCAATATCAGCGGCGGCCGCCGAACCGTAGAAAGGACCGGTGCCGTCATAGGGCCAGTTGCCGAATACCGTCCCGTCGTGGTTGATAACAAAAACCTTGCGGCTGTTGAAACCGGTGGTAATTATCTCAAGATCGCCGTTGCCGTCGATATCCGCCAGTACCGGCGTGCAATAGGTTATCGATGAAATGCCATACGGGAATCCCGTGAGTACATTGCCGGCAGCGTCCCAGGCAAAAATATCGCCGGACCTGGAGATTCCGACGATTTCGTAATCTCCGTTTCCATCCAGATCCCCGATGGCCGCTCCCCCCGGTGCGCTGGTGCCGACGCTTTGCGGCCAACCCGGCGAAAGACTGCCGTCGGATTCAAACGCGTAATAATTCCCGTCTGCCGCCGAAACAACGATCTCATTATCATCATCCGAATCAAAGTCGAAAATTATCGCCGGTGATTCGATGTTGCCGGGAATATTCCCCGGAAATCCCAGCTGCTCAAGGCTTATCTCGACAGGTATGCTCAAATCTCTCTCATAGCCGTCGGTATCCGTCACGTGCAGGGTTAATTCATGGAAGCCGATAACGGCGTTCGGATTAACATGAACGCTGTAGGGATCGGAAAAGTTGTTAGCCGTTCCGCCCTGACCGGGAATATTTCCGAAGGTCGAGACCGAATCCTCGATAATAAACTGGTTATCGGACCTTAAAACGCCGGTTACGCCGACGGCATCGGCCCACGTATTTATCAGCGTTACCGTCAGGTCAAAGGATTCGGAGGGATTTAAAATCCCGTCGCCGTCGTCAAGCGTCAACGTAATCTCAAAATCATCGATATCCAGTCTCGGCATAAGTTCTATGCCTACGGCTGCCGCGGCGTTGACTCGACCCGATCCCAGCATCCCTGCGTAATTGGGATTGAGGTGGTCGATATTATCCGCGGTGTCCATAACCCTGTTCATGGCCTCGTCGGGACCCCACGTGGGATTGGCGGCTCTTACCAGAGCTACCACGCCCGCCACGATAGGCGACGACATGGACGTCCCCTGAAGGGAAGCGAAGGAGTTCCTGTCCCATGTGGAAAAGATGCCCTCTCCCGGAGCGCAAATGTCAACAGTCGTACCGTAATTGGAAAAAGACGATTTTATATCATCCACGCCCGTAGAGGCGACCGAGAGTACGTGCTCGTAAGAGGACGGATAATGAGGTGACGAAACATTATCGTTGCCGGCAGATGCCACCACAACCACTCCCTGCTGCCAGGCGGCGTTAATGACATTCTGCTCCCCCTGCGAAGGATTTCCGCCCCTTCCCCAGCTGCAGTTAACGACATGACACCCGTTTTCCACGGCGTAGATGATCCCCGCATAGCCGTGAGACATATTGCCGGGATTGAAGTCGGTTGACGCCTTAATGGCCATGATCCTGGCCGCCCAGCCGATGGCGGCGCCTCCATAGCCGTTGTCCGTTACCATGGTGGCGCATCCCGCCACATGAGTGCCGTGCTCGGCGTACGGCTCCGCGGGATCGGGATCGTTCATGGCCAGATCATATCCAACCACATCATCCACCCTGCCGTTGCCGTCGTCATCGAGACCGTTCAGATCGGCGGCCGTAAACCTGCCGTCGCCGTTAATATCCTCCGGCCCGTTAATCCACATATTGTCCTCGAGGTCCGGGTGATCGTAAAACACTCCGGAATCCACAATCCCGATGATAGACCTGTCGGTGGAATCGCCCCTGATTATATCCCAGGCCAGATAAGCCTCGATATTGGTGAGGTGATACCAGGATGAGATCATGGGATCGTTGGGGACATAATCTACGTAATTCAGATAATACGGTTCGGCAAATTCGATATTTGAATCGCTATCAAGCGCCTCTATGGCCGACTCAAAAGTAGTGTAATCGCCTACCGTGGCCACGTACATCCTGCCGACCATATCCCGCATGGCGCTGGTTTTCAAAGGATGGGGGTAAAAGCGCTCAATCTTCGTTATATTTTCCCGGGCAATAATCATGTCTATGTTTTCATTTCCAGACGACCCGAATCCATTTTCCGCAAAATCATATAACGAGAGCCCTATCCCGGGCCTAACCGAGAACACAATCCTGTTTTCCGCGAAGTCTACCCCCGGAATACCATCGACCGAATAACCGAGGCTATGGGATGATAATATCAATACGGTTACGATTATAAACCTTTTGATTGCATTCATATAAGGCTCCCGATGTTTCGATCAGGCATTTGTACTATTCGCAATTCCCCAAAGATCGAATTTTTTCCTCAAAAACGTAAATGATATTACGACACAAATGCGAGGCAAAAATACCTCTATGTAATTTAAAAATTACATTCATATTGTCAAGCCAAAACTACAATTAAATCTCCGCAAATCTGCCTTAAACCATTGATATATAAGCAGATTCTATGCCATATAATAGCTAATTATTTAACAAAAATCCGCTCCAATTCAGACGATTCCCCTTAATAAATGACTGGATAATTCAAAGATTCGATAAATTCTTCGGCTTTTTCCCAAAATACGAAAAAAATATAAAATTAAAAAGCCCCGGACCCTGTATTTCCGGGGCTTTAATCGCTTGCTTTATAACAGATTATTTCAGAAGAAGCATTCTTAACGTTCTGCTGCCCTCAGGGCTTTCGAGGCGATAGAAATATATGCCCGACGCAACCACGTCGCCACCTTCGTTGGTGCCATCCCAGACCAGGCTGTGCCGACCGGCTCCCAACATACCCGATTTAAGGCTGGTAATCTTTCGTCCTAATAAATCATAAACTGAAAGGTTTACTTCGCCCGGGACACCGAGGGAAAATTCTATCGTGGTCTGCGCGTTGAACGGATTGGGGTAGTTCTGATACAGGCCTAATTCATAAGGTATGGATGTCGGTTCATCCGTCGACGTCACGACATCAGCGCTATTATGACTTCTCCAGATATCACGCCCGAAATTGGGCCATTGCAGGTCGTCCTCAGAAGCCGTTTCCTTGTAATCCAGAACAATTAGATTCTGTTCCGTGGAGCGGACCCCCACTACGATTTCCATATCGCCATCGCTGTCGAGATCGCCCAGCGCGGCGGTACTGGTAATCTGGCCTCCCGTCGGAACGTCCATGGGGAAATTCCTGATTTCGGAACCGTCGCCTTCAAATCCAAAAATGGTCCCGCTTCCGGTTCCCACAATTATATCGGTCTCGGAATCTCCCGTAATATCGCCTGCTACCGCGGTCGCGGTAATGCTGCCGCCGGTGCTCTGCGGGAATCCCGTAATCTCCGATCCACTGGCGACATCAAAGACATGAATTTCGCCGTCGTTACCGCCAAAGATAATGTCCAGATTGCCATCTCCATCCACATCAGCAAGAGACGGCGAAGTCCGTACCAAGCCGGAGGCCGATACCGGATAGCCCCCGGCAATGCTGCCGTCATGATTTATCACGTACAGGCTGGCCGATGAAGTTACGACAGCGATTTCCATATTGGGATCGCCATCCAGGTTGCCAACCGGGGCGGAACCCCAGACAACGTCATCGAGAGCAACCGGGAAACCGGACATTTCATTGCCATCGGAATTATAAGCGTGGAGCGAAGAGTCAAAACCGGCGTAGATAATCTCCATATCCCCGTCGCCGTCAAGGTCGCCCGATGAGGGCGAGCCATACCATCTATTGGCGCCCGCAACGGGCCAACCGCCGAAATTAGAACCGTCGTGATTCAGAACATATATATTGTTATCGGTAAACGAGCCCGCAATAATTTCAAGATCGTAATTGCCGTCGATATCGGCAAGCAATACGCCCGAATAAAAGATTCCGCCGATATTGACCGGGAACCCGGGAAGGGCGTCTCCGGCGGAACTCCAGGCATAGAAATACCCGCTTTTCGATATCGCCACGACTTCATATCGTCCCAGGGCATCCAGATTGCCCACCGCCGGACCGGTTATGACATCGCCTGTTACAGACTTGGGCCACCCGTTGGAATTCTGGCCGTCAGCCTCGATCACATATACATTATCATCGGAACAGCCCACTATGATCTCCCTGGCACCGTCTCCATCAACATCAAAAATCACGGGCGATGACTCGATATTGCCGGGGATATCGAGCGGGAAATTAAGCTGGTAGAGCGAGGTTTCAATTATCAGATCGATGTCGACGTTATAACCGCCGTCAGCCTGAATATTCATGTTAACCGCAACGGGGCCGGGAATATTATCGATGCTGACCGTTCCGTCAAAAGGATCGCTGGCGTTATTTGCGGTCCCGCCATGCGGGATATTCCCGAAATTGGCCGAACCGTCCGAGAAACTTATATCGTCATTGCCGGTTAGCGTAACCACCACATTTTCCGCATCCGCCCAGATATTTTCAAGGGTAAGAACGAGCTCGAATGATTCCCCGGGATTCAAAATCCCGTCCCCGTCATCATTCGTAATCGTCAATGACCTGCTTCTCTCGATAATATTGGGAGTGCTCGAGGAAGCCAGGGCGGCGTAAGCGTTAATCCTGCCGGAACCCAGTTGTCCCGCGTACTGCGGATTAATGTCATCTATATTATCAGCCGAAGCGATAATAATATCGGCTATATCGTCGGGACCTGCCGAAGGATCGGCGGCCTTCAGAAGGCCGGCCAGGCCGGCGGTAATGGGGGACGCCATGGAGGTGCCGTCCAACGCCATAAAGCTTCCGGTGGACCAGGTGGCATAAATACCCACCCCGGGAGCGGAAACGTCAACATAGGCGCCGTAAGAGCTGAAAGAAGCCTTGGTATCAGACTGCGTTGTCGCCGCCACCGCCAGGACATGATTGTAGGCCGCCGGGTAATGGTTCTGGGAATTGGCTTCGTTGCCCGCGGCCGCTACCACCAGCACCCCGGAAGCCCAGAGACCATTAATGATGTTCTGGTAATTGGAACTATAATAAGATGAACCCCAGGAACAGTTTACGATATGAGCCCCGTTGTTCGCGGCCCATATCATGGCCGGATAAACCGCCGTCAATTGACCGGCGTAATTCGCTCCCTTGTTGGCCATGACTCTCGCCGAGAAACCCAGACCGGCGCCGTTAAGAGCGTTATCGGTTACCTCCGAGGCGCAACCGGCTACATGGGTACCATGAATGGGCGAATCCTCTCTGGGATCGTTATCGTTATTGCCGTTATCCCAGCCTATGACGTCATCAACATAACCGTTTCCATCGTCATCGAGGCCGTTAAAATCGCCGGCATCCATGGTGCCGTTCCCGTTAAGATCTTCGGGAACGTTGATCCACATGTTGGCGGCCAGATCCGGATGCATCCAGTATATGCCGGTGTCGCAGATAGAGATAATGGCTACTCTGGTGGTATCGCCCCGGAGAATATCCCAGGCGTTATAAGCTTCCACCTTGGCGAGATGCCACTGCGCGTTTATGGACGGATCATTGGGAGTATAGAAAAGGTGAGGAATATCGTAAAGATCGGAATATTCTATATCCGCGCAACCTCTGAATGCCATAGATGCCGATAAAACATCGATCCCATCCCCGACGTGAAGAATATACATTCTCGGCACTATATCTTTTAATCCAGTGGCCGTAACAGGACCATCGTAGAAAGGCTCGATATCCACAACTCTATGTTGTACGCATAGATTATCAATCGAGCTTACGCCGGTAAAAACGGTGCCGGAAACCAGACTCTCGGTATCCAGAGGCGGCGTGCCGGGCATTGTTGTCACGATAAATCGATCGACAAGATACTCCGCGCCATCGGGCAAAAAGGCGGTCTCCAGACCCATCGCCATCATGGTCGCCGGAATCGACAACAATACGGCCAACGCTACTGCAATTCTCATTTGATTCTCCCTTTTTCTTTTTTATTTATTCTCTCTTAGAATTTACATCAGCTAATTAAAGTAAATAAATTACCTCAATAAATCAAGTCAAAATCTATGCCGTTTATACCTATTGATATAAACATTCCGGATACCTGAGCCGTTCCATAAAATTCCCCTAACCTTATAATTCTCAACGCAATCGCCAAATCAAATAATTTTTGGCAGAAAATCATATCAATTAACCGAAATACGGCAAATGAAGCCATATGCTGCAAATAGGCAATTATTTTCACTTTTTTACGCGTTGCATATATTTACCTTGCCGAGAAATAAAGGTGATAATATCATTAGCTCAATGCGTAAAATAGATTCGAAATATATCTGGGCTCTGGCGATTTTCGCCGCGGCTCTGGCGCTTCGTATAATTTATTTTTTGCAGGTTCGTTCCAATTACCCGGGATGGGATACTCCTACAATCGATCCTCTATACCACGACCTGTGGGCAAAACAGATCGCCTCGGGAGATATTCTCGGCAGCGGTCCGTTTTTCAGGGCCCCTCTCTATGCCTATTTTCTCGGCGCAATTTACGCCATTTTCGGGCCATCCCTGACGGCCGCGAAAATTATTCAACACCTCATCGGCGCGATCTCCTGCGCCGTCATATTTCTTTTCGCCGACAGATATTTCAACAGGAGAACCGCCATCCTATCCGGTCTTATCTCCGCCTTTTACTGGGTTTTTATCTATTTCGAAGACGAACTTCTGCTGGATTCCCTCCTGATTCTATTTTCCGTTATTTTGATCTGGCTGCTACTTAAGGCTTTTGAAAGACCGAGCTTGAAATGCTTCCTAATAACGGGAATTATACTCGGGCTGGCCGCCGTCACCAGGCCCAACTTCCTGGTAATGCTGCCGGTAATCGCCATCTGGGTCTTCTATGCCTTCAAACTCCACATTAAAGAAAAGATCGCGAGAATTCTGGTTTTATGCGCCGGATGCGCTTTGATAATTTCCCCCGTGACCATTCGAAACATCCTGATCGGCGATGATATGGTATTAATAGCGTCTCAGGGAGGGATCAACTTCTACATCGGCAATAATACGTACGCCACCGGCGCCACCGCGGTGATGCCGGAATTCGGCCCCACCTGGCAATACGCCGATTGCGAATACCTGGCCAAACTCGAAACCGGCAGAATCGGACAAGAAATGAAACAATCCGAGGTTTCCTCATTCTACTATAAGAGAGCTATCAAATTCATCCTGAACGAGCCGGCGGAATGGATTTATCTGATGATAAAAAAACTTTCGTATTTCTGGAACGCATATGAGATTTCAAACAACCAGAATCTATACTTTTTCAAAAAATTCGCCTCGGTTACAGTTATCCTCCCGCCCCTTCTCTTCATAATAGCGCCGCTATCTTTAATCGGATTATGGCATGTTTTTACAAAAGACCCCAGGTATCATATCATGGGATTTTTCATAATAGTCTACATGCTCACCGTAATTGGATTTTTCGTCAACAGCAGGTTCCGGCTTCCCGTTCTGCCTTTTCTTATAATCCTGTCTGTGTATACGGTTTTTAAAACCATCGACTATATCAAGCGTAAAGAAATCAAAAAACTGATCTATACAATCGTCGCACTGATAATCCTCATACCTCTCTGCAACATAGATTTCTTTAAGATACGGCACGACAGTTTTGCCATGTCGCATTTCTCTCTCGGTAACGTATATCTAAAAAAAGGATTGAAACAGCAAGCTCTGGACGAGTACGCCCTCGCCCTGGAACTGGAGGATTGCGTGCCCTCCGCTCACCTGAATAGGGGCATAATATATTTCGGGGAAACCGATTTCGCAAACGCCAGGAAGGAATTCGTTCTGGAGCTGTCTTCCTGTCACCGGTCCGCGCAGGCGCACAATAATCTCTCGGTCCTGGATAGACTTTCAGGGGATTTTCAATCAGCTCTGGCCCATGCCACGGAGGCGATATCTCAGTCCCCTCAATACCTGGAGGCATACATCAACAAGATCCTCGCCCTGCGCAGGCTCGGGGAAAATCAACAGGCTTTTGATACCGCCAAAAATCTTACCCTCAATTTCCCCGATTATCTACCCGGGCGTTATTTCCTCGGGATATTCCTGAAGGAACTGGGGAGAACCGATGAGGCTACGGGGCAATTCCGGTTCATTATCGGACGAGGAGAACAGAGCATCATCGAAAAGTACGATCTGTCGACCATTTACTCGGCGCAGACCGAATACGGATACAAACCGCACAGAATGCCGGCGCTGGCCTATTATGAGCTGGGCAACATCTTCGTCGGCAGGGGGGAAATCGATTCGGCCCTGGTATATTTTCGTCGAGCCACCGAGATACTGCCGGAGTACCCCGACGCCTGGACAAATCTGGCCCTGGCCTATGATCATAAGAAGATGTATGAGGAGGCTTTGAGCGCCTTCAAGAAATCCCTGGATCTGGATCCTGAGAATCCGTATACGCTGTACAATCTCGGCCTGACGCTGGGCAAATTGGGGCTTCTCCGCGAGGCGGCGGAGACTTTCCGGATAGCCATCGATATAAAACCGGATTTCCGGGAGGCTATCGAAAAACTTCGAATAACGGAATCGATTCTGGAATCCTCAGGCGATTAAGGATCTGGCCGCGCTAATTATCCGTTCGGGCATCAATTCCAGCATACATCTGAAATGCTTCTCCGGGCATTTCTTCGAACCGTGAGTGGAACAGGGCCGGCAATGTAATTGCCCTATATCGACAACTCTCGAAATGTCGGAATAAGGCGAAAATCCGAATTCCGGTATGGTGGGGCCGAATATGGCGATCACCGGCGTTTTAACGGCGGCGGCCATATGCGCCGGGGCGGAATCGTTCGTAAAGGCGATCCGGGATCTTGAAATAATCTCGGCTGATACCAGCAGGTCGGTCTTCCCCGTCAGATTGAACGGCTTATGCCGGGAGCCGTTTGCGATCATTTTCGAGACCTCAACATCGTCGGCGCCGCCCAACAAAACTGTATCCAGGCCGAATTCCTCTTTAACCATGTCTATCAAATCCGCGTAATGAGGATAACGTTTGGTCGCCCATACCGATCCCGGCGTCGCTACGGCAAATTCGTCCATTATCGCTTCCTCCCGAAACAGTCTATCGGTTTTTAATTTGGTTTCATCCGTTATGAAAATGCAGGGGCGATATCTTTCCGTTTCGACCACATCGATCAGATCGAGACACCTCAATACCTCGTGCCTGTCCTTACGATATGGTTTTGTTTCGGTATACAGGAACCTGAAACCGCTCGAATCGAAACCCGTCCTTCTTTTTATCCCCGCCAGATACGCGACCAGGGCGGATCTCAAATACCTCTGTATAATAACCGCCCAATCGGCGCCCTTAATGAGCCTGGAAATACCTATTAATCCTTTCAGCCCTTTATCCCTGCCATACTTATCAAATATCAGGATATCATCTACATAAGGATTATCTCTCAATAACGGATGGGACTCGGGTCTGACGACTGCGGTGAGAAAGCTATCCGGCCGGGCATCTTTCAAAGCCTCGAAAATCGGCGTCGCCAGAATCACGTCTCCGGGGAACGCCGTCTGAATTACCGCTATCTTCTCCATCTATTTAAAAATAGACTTTATCTGTTTCAACTCATCGATTTTTAAGAATCCGCAGATGATGAAATAAATCGCTCCTGCCGCCGCTCCCGAAATAACCGTCGCCAGTACAGCCCGGCTGAATGCGACCGCCGCGCCATCAGCCAGAATGGATCGGGAAACCAGAAGAGCTATCAGCCCGGATACGAACGACACCATCAAGATCCTCAGGAAGTACCTTAACAGGCCAAAACTGTCCGGGGGGGGCGCCTTTCTATGAGAATAAAAACTCAAAAGAGAGAAATTTACAATCGCGGATATGGAGGTCGCCAGCGCCAGGCCCGCGAAGCCGAAAGGCCTGATAAAAATCAGGCTCAGCACAATATTGACCGCCACCGCGAGGAACGAAATCTTCACCGGCGTCCCGGTGTCTTTGAAGGCGTAAAAGACCTGCGCGGTGACTCTTACCAGGCCGAAAAATACCAGGCCGATTGCGTATGCGCGAAGCGCCTGCGCCACCCTGACGGTATCGTCCCAGGAAAAGCTCCCCCGCTGATAAACGGCCGATACGATAGCCTCCGCTCCACCCATGAGAAAGGCGGCCGAAGGGAGCAATAGAAAAATCGTCATTCTTGAGGAGAACCTCTGGGCTGAAGCGGTTCCGGCCAGATCCTTAGAAGCTACCAGGGCGGATATTTCCGGTAGAGATACGGTAGCCAGCGCCACCCCGAATACACCGAGCGGGAGATGCATAAGCCGCAGGGCGTAATAAAGGCTTGAAATGCTGCCGGACTCAAGATAGGAAGCGATAATTGTCGCTACCACGACATTTATTTGCCAGGCCGCGACGCCGAGAGCGGCGGGCAGCATCAACTTGAATATCTTCCGCACCGATTCATTTTTGAAATCCAGCCTGAACTCATAGCGATAGCCGTTTTTCAGAAGCTGCGGAATTTGAATGATAAATTGCCCCCCTCCCCCGATTACCGCTCCGAAACCAAGGCCCAGAACCGGGGGGTTGAAAAATCTTGTCAGATATAGCGCAGATATAATCATCACGAGATTGAATAACGCCGGGGCCAGCGCCGGTATGCCAAACCTTCCGAGCGAATTCAGTGTCCCCATGCTCACGGCGGCAAACGCTATTAGAAGAATAAACGGGAACATGATCTGCGTTAGCCTTGTGGTCAACGCCATCTGCGACGCGTCATCCCCGAATCCGGAGACGTAATATTTCACATAATATGGCGCCAACAGTATTCCCAGAATCACTATCAAACCCAGCACCACCAGCATGATCGAAAATACGGAGGACGTAATAAGGAAGGCTTTTCGGGCTCCCTCCTTTTTCAGCTTTTCGGTAAATACCGGCACATAGGCGGCCGACAGGGCCCCTTCGGCAAAGAGATCTCGAAGCAGATTGGGGATCCTGAATGCGGCGACAAAAGCGTCCATACTACTGGCGGCTCCGAACACCGCCGCAAAGGAGACTTCCCGTAACAGCCCCATTATTCTCGATATTATGGTGGCGATTGAAAAACGGCCGGTGCTTTTAAGGAACGTTTTTTTTTCGGTTGACAATTTATCCGCGTTCCTTATATTCCTGATTCAATTTGAATGCTAAATTTAAGGAGAGTTAATTGCCTACTCACAGATCGGCGGAAAAAAGAATGAAAACCGCGGAAAAAGCGCGTCAGAGAAACCGCAGGGTCAAATCCCTTATGCGCGGCGCCATAAAAGAACTCAGCGACGAAAAAGATACCGCCAAAAAAGCCGAAAAAATGAAAAAGGTTGCCTCCACTCTGGATAAGGCCGCCGGTAAAAACGTTATTCATAAAAACAAGGCGGCCAGAGCCAAATCCAGGCTTTCCAGGGCCATCAAAAAATAGAATCATTCCGTCTTTTCACGATCGGCGCCCTCGAAGGGCGCCTTGTTTTTAATATCCGGACCCCCGAATAACTCGCCATTTAGACCGAATTTTATGGTCTGCGCCGCTTTGATTCAAGCTAATAATTCAATCCAGATGAGATACGGATATGAATCGAAACGGGCTAATGTTAAAAGGCACCCCCGGTTGGCACGGGGGAGCTGATTGCGGTTTCTCTTTTTTAAAGCCTAAATTTCCCGTTGCGGCAGATGGGGGAAGGTATGGTCTTTAACCGGCTGCCCTATTTCCCGGAGATCTTCCAGCCAGTAGGCGTTATCGTCACGGGCGAAAACCATGAACCGCGATTCGTCGCGAGGATTGCGGGCGCGATGATATTTCAGGTAGATCCTTTTGTCCGTCAGGCCAACAATTTCGATCTTTCCGGTGGCGTGAGACATGACATATTTGGCTCTTTTCCCCAGCCCGCTCACGGCTTTCTTAGCTTCTTCCAGCTTTGAGTAGGCCTCAGTTATGGGCACTGTAAAAAGCCTGTTTCCCATGGTCGGACGGCACTGGAAGAAATAATAGGGAGGAACACCGGCATGAGACAGCTTTCTCATAAGTTCCGTCAGTACCTCGGGATCATCATTTATCCCGCGCAGTATGGGGGTCTGATTGGCGATCTGAGCGCCGGCCTTAAGGATTATGTCAACCGCATGAAGGGCTTCATCGGTTATTTCCCTGGGATGATTGAACTGGACCAGAAAATATAGCCGTTTCTGCTTTGTGCTGTAGCGGGAAATAACTTCCGGGAACCGGGGATCGTCTATAATCCGCAAGGGATTAAAGGCCGGAATTTTCGTGCCGATCCTGATAATCTTCACATGATCTATCTCTCGGACGGCTCCGATAATCTTATCGAGTTTTTTGGACGATAGTACAAGAGGGTCTCCACCGGTTAGAAGCACGTTGGTAATCCGGGGGACTTTCCTCACGTAATCCAGCGCCCCGGATATATCCCGGGAAAACTCGTCGTTATCCTCGTGGAATATCCTTTTGCGGAAGCAGAAACGGCAATATCCTCCGCACACCTCGTTCACCAGGATTACCACGGTATGCGGGTATTTATGTTGACACCCCGGAGCCACGTAATTGGCCGCCTCGTTGCTGGCATCCAAATCTCCCCAGGCATCCAGTTCCCGGATATCGGGAATGATTATTTTCCTGATAGGATCTTCCGGATCATTCCAATTAATCAAGGAAAGATAATAGCTGTTGGTGCGAAAAGAGAAATGCTTCAGTACCTCTTCAAGTCTTTTTCTCTCCTGCTCGGGGATCTCCGCAATCTTACCGATGTCGGTAATATACTTTACTCCCATAGCCTACCTACCTTCCTGTTAACTACACTATAATATAATAAAATAAATCCCCCGGTCAAGCCCTCCGTAATAATTTCCCCTCCGGATACCGGCTATCAGGATGAAAATAAGCGAATTATGGCGGTAATTTTTTTTAATTTTTTTTGAAAAATCGATTATTTTTTGTTGTATTTTCTCGCCTTAATCCCCTACAATCTATCCCTGATGACACCAAATTGTGGATCAAAGGAGAGGATAATAATTAAAAATTAATTCAACATGGATAAAGAGAACGGCTGAAACCACATTTAAAGGAGGGCAGTATGCCTGCAAAAAAGAGGGCGGCCAAGAAAAAAGCCAAAAAGAAAACAGCCAGGAAAAAAGTAGCCAAGAAGAAAACGGCTAAGAAGAAAACCGCCAAAAAGAGAACCGCCAAGAAGAAAACGGCCAAGAAAAAAGCCAAAAAGAAAACAGCCAGGAAAAAAGTAGCCAAGAAGAAAACGGCTAAGAAGAAAACCGCCAAAAAGAAAACAGCCAGGAAAAAAGTGGCCAAGAAGAAAGCCAGGAAAAAAGTAAAACGCAAACCGAATCCGGCGTTCATGAGACCTATGACGGCCAGCCTGGCATTACAGGCCGTAGTGGGCAGCAGACCTCTTCCCAGAACCCAGATCACAAAGAAACTCTGGGACTACATCAAGAAGAATAAACTGCAGGATAACATAAACAGAAGAATGATAAACGCTGACGCGCTGCTCAGGCCGGTCTTTGGCGGCAAGACCAAGGTCAGTATGTTCGAGATGACCAAGCTCGTCTCCAAGCATCTGTCCTGATAGCTCTGCAGGACTCTCTTAAAGCAAAGCCCCTTCAATTCGGAAGGGGCTTTTTTTTGACGCTCGAATTCAGCGGATGATTTTCGCCAACCTGCTTCTATTCAGAAAAACCGCGTACTCGGGACAGAGTTCATGACAGCACATGCATTTTATACATTTTTCATAGTCGATTCTCATTTTGCCGTCCCTGACGTAAATGGCATCCTGAGGGCAATTATCCTTACATATCTCGCACATGGTGCAGTCGTCGTCATTCATGGCGGGACGTACCCAGACCAACGGTTCAATAGTCTTCACCAGAACCGAGGGGACCAAATTAAGATAAAAGTTGCCCGGCATTTTGAGACCTGCGACCGAACCCGGTTTAAAGGCGGGACCGGCTCTTCGGATGCGGGAGGCTTCGGCTATCCCCAGTCCGCGGCCGGCGGCGATCTCGGTGGGCCATACCCGGCGCTCCTTTTTGCAGATAAGCGTCATAACGGAGCTATCCATGGCGACTGCGTCCTCCGACGCGAAAAGACAGCCCAGCCACCTGGGACTACCCGAAGCCGGCCCGTCGCCCTCCATTGCCAATCCGCCATCCATTATATAAAGCCCCGGTTTCACAATGGAAAATATGTCCACTATGACTCCGGAAAACGATCTGGCGTTGGGATGCTTTTTATGATAATCAGATTTTCTTATTCCCGGAATAAAACCGTAGCTGTTCTTGATGGCACCGGTAAAATTGGTTAAAACATGCGTCTTTAATTTCGGCAGCGATATTATAAAATCCACGTCGAAAGCGTAGCGCGATATATAATAAGCGCGGTCTCCGACCGAAACCCTCTTTACATCGCCCTGCTCAAATCCCACCAGTTCGGCGCCCGTTAACTCCGCGATTCCGGTCATGCCGGTATTATCCCAGACCCTCTTCAATCCTTTCTCGACGCCGCCGGGAGAATCGCCTATCAATACCTTTGCCCCCAGGTTCAGGCATTCCCTTGCGACCACGCGAACCAGCTCGGGATGCGTGGTAACCGCCCGGTCCGGCGTCCTGGCCGAGAGAAGATTGGGATTAATCAGAACCGTCATGCCCGGCTTCACGAATCGCCCGAAACCTCCCAGCGGCTCCATCAAGGATAATACCGCCGCTGAAAGCTTTTCGAAATCGTATGAATCTATTAGAATCGAATTAACTAAAACGCTCAATTCCCGTCTCGATAAATCGCCGCTGCCATTAAAATCCCGGGGTCAGAGATCACTCCTGAACGTTCCGCTTTTCGGTATTCTCCCCCGACAGATTTATTTTTACCTTTACAATCCTCTGGCCATCAATCTCATGAACGGTAAATTTGATGCCATCATACTCCAGGATCTGACCCGTCTCCGGTAAAGATCCCACAAGGTCGTATATCAATCCTCCCACCGTCTCGATTTCATCCTCCGGAAGTCTTAAATCGAGTTCCTCGTTTAAATCGGATATGGTAACCGTGGCGTCCACCATATAAATCCCCTCCCCCATTTTAACGATAGGAGGAGGCTCGAGATCGTACTCGTCTTCGATCTCGCCGACAATCTCCTCTATTATATCCTCCATTGTGACAAGACCGGAAGTACCCCCGTATTCATCCGCCACAATGGCGATATGCAATTTCTTCTTCCGCATCTGGGCCAGCAAATCATCTATTTTTATGTTCTCCGGAATAAAATAGGATTTTCGGGCGATTTTCGCCAAGTCAACGTCGCCGCCCTTAAGGGCGTAAGTCAGCAGATCCTTGGCGTAAATAATCCCTATAATTTCATCCGGAGAATTCCGGTATAGGGGAATCCTCGAATGTCCTGATTTCCTGATAATCTCGATTACCTCCTCCAGAGGCGTATTGAGCTCCACGTTCACCATATCGACCCGCGGTACCATTATCTCTTTAGCCATCGTTTCACCCAGCTCCACCACGCCGTGGATCATCTCGCGATCGTCTTCCTCGAGAATAATATCTTCCGACGAAACCTGAGACGCGAATTGCTCTATGGATTCTTCAATGGCTTTTTCTCTCTCCTCGGGGGTAAGATCATTGGTTTTAGCTTTACCGAAGAATTTCTTAAACAGTTTACGGACCGATAAACCGGATCTTTCCGGTCGCTCCGGTTGATCGTCCGGTTCGCTCTCTACTTTTTCCATCGATTCAGGTAACTTTCCTGCCGAATCCACATCTTCCGCCGCTTCTCTTTATCCCTGTCGCCGTATCCCAGAAGATGCAATACTCCGTGGACAGTTAACCTTTCAACCTCCTCTCTATAATTTACGCCGTTTTCCAGGGCCTGTCTTCTGGCCTGCTGCAAATTAACATATACTTCTCCCAGAAAACCTCCGTCGCCGCTATCTTTCAATTCAAATGCTAAGACATCGGTAACCAGATTTTTATTCAGGTAACGGGCGTTAAGCTCCTTTATCAATTTATCGGTACAATATACTATATTAACACCCCTATTTCTCGCCGATTCCTTTCCCATGACCATTTTAACCAGCGTTTTCAGGCGACGTCTATCGATGCTGAACCGTCTGTCCGAAAGCAATAATTTTACCGTCACGAGGGTATCTCCTCGGCCTCCTTCTCCGGATATGCTATTCTGCGATGGAATATTCCCGTGAGAACCCTGACAAAACTCTCCTCAATCTGATGCAGGTCTCTGAGTGTCAGGTCGCAATCATCCAGTTCGCCGGATTCGAACCGCGAGAATATAATCTTTTTAACCAGGCCTTTTATGCGGGCCGGAGTGGGGTCTTCGAGGGTTCTTGAGGCCGCTTCCACCGAATCGCCCAGCATGACGATCGCCACTTCCTTGGATACCGGTTTGGGACCCGGATAGCGGTAATCCTCTACGTTGACGTCCTCGTCTTCAGTCTTTTTCGCCTTTTCATAAAAATAAGTCATCACGCTTTTACCATGATGTCCGGTTATAAACTCCACCAGGCATTGCGGAAGGCCGTTGGCCTCGGCCAGTTCCTTTCCTTCCTTCACATGCGCCTCCAGTATCAGGGCGGACATGGAGGGCGCCAGTTTCTCATGCTTGTTTTTGGCTCCCATCTGATTCTCGACGAAATACTCCGGTTTCAGCATCTTTCCGATATCGTGATAATACGACCCCACCCGGGCCAGAAGCGAATTGGCGTTAATCGATTTCGCGGCTTCCTCCGCCAGAGTGCCGATCATGATGGAATGATGATAGGTGCCGGGGGCCTCCAGCGCCAGCCGCTTCAACAGGGGCCTGTTAAGATCCGAGAACTCCAGAAGCGTAATATCGGTCGTCAAACCAAAGGTCGATTCGAAAAGCGGCAATAGACCGATAGTCAATACCGGCGAAAGAAAACCGTTTAAGACGGCCAGGCCGCTGTGACGCCACAGATCCGTTACCGGAGCCAACTTCAAAGATTCTATTATATAAACGACCCCGAAGTAAACGACCGTTAAATAAATAATCGACCGATAAAATTCGTGTCGGTGACGCACGTTCCTCACCGAAAATGCCGCAACCGTACCGGCGGAAATGCCGACGAAAGCCACATCCAGCTTAAAACCGGAAAGCACGCCCACCAAAAATGAGGCGGCGATGGTAAGAAACAATCCGGTCTCAATATCGAACGCTATGGTTACCAGCATGGACGCTATCGTTATGGGAACGAGATACGGGGAAAGAAATCTCTGAGAAACCACCAGGTACAAAATTATCACCAGACCCGCCAGGAGAATTCCGAAAAGTATCAGGGCCGAGCTCGAGGCGAATATATTCCGCCGGAAAAAGTATAAATAAAAACCGAAAAACAGTATGGGAAACGCGATCAGGAATAACCTCCCCAGTGGGGGAAGAACAAATTGCCAGAAATTGCGTTTGCTGAATTCCACCCTCTTATGGTGCGCCAGCGACAGAAGCTTGTCACGATGGCTCTCGGTGACGCGTTCATTGGCATTTATTATTTTCTCGCCGTTATAAATCCATCCCTTATATGGAGTGATCGCCTCAATCTCGGCATCTTTGTTATCGGTCGTGAGATCCCTGTCAAATTTCAGATTCGGATCAAGAAAACGGCTCGCTATTGTCGTGGCCGCCTTCCTCTTCAACGGTTCCTCCGGAAAGGTCGTGCCCGCTTTGATGTTTATATAATTTTCCGATTTGGGGGAATCGAAAATCTGCTCCCGCGAAACCGTCCTCGATTCCTCTCCCGAAAGCAGAGTTACCAGGCCGGACTCCTTGAAAGGCAAATTCTCCAGATCGGAAATCAGGCCGGCCGTTAAAATATAATCCGCAACTTCCCCGCAGAATTTTTCCACGCTGTCGGCGGTGCCGGGATCAGCCAGGGCCGCCAGTAACGATTCCGGGAAAATATCATATTCGCTCCGCAGGGAATCTATAAAATCCCGGCCTCCGATTTTTAACATAACAAGCGAATCGACCTTCTTAAAAAATCCCGTAATTCTTTCGTCGACTATGCCCGCAAGAAGGGTATCATAAACCACGACGGGCCTCAGGTTTCTGATGACCAGGTTCCGGTCTCTTTCCATCTCCTCTTCGGTTTTCAATATCGGGAAATCGAAAGGAGCGACCAGGTCTTTTGAGGCTATCTCCCCGACCTGCGGAATCTCTATGGGAAGGTAAACCTTGTCTATGGGATACAGGAACGTTATACCGAAAACCAGGACCGCCGCCAGGGCAACGCGAAATATGAGGTTGCGACCGCTGAGAAGCTCGTCCTTCGGTCCGATATCCCCGGGCTCCGACGATTTTCTTTTTGAAGCATTCCTCTTTCTATTGGATAGCTTCATTTGGTTTTGCCCTTCCCGGTACGCCGAGAAGCTGAAGATTTTTCGTAAGCTTTAATAATATCCTGAACAAGTCGATGCCTGACCACGTCTTTCTCGGTAAGTTCAATAAAACCTATGCCCTTTATGTGGCCAAGTTTTTTCTCCACCGGCGGAAGCCCCGAGGCTCTTTTATTTTCTAAGTCGATCTGGGTGATGTCCCCGGTAATGACCGCTTTCGATCCCTCCCCCAGCCTGGTCAAAAACATGAACATCTGGGGGTTGGTGGTATTCTGGGCCTCATCCAGAATTACGAAAGCGTTGTTCAAAGTTCTGCCTCTCATAAAAGCCAGCGGTGCTATCTCAATGACTCCCAGCTCCATTAGTTTCTTAATCCTCTCAAACGGAAGCATATCCTGCAGAGCGTCATAAAGCGGACGAAGGTAAGGATCGACCTTGGCCCTGATATCGCCGGGCAGAAATCCGAGGCTCTCCCCCGCCTCCACCGCCGGCCGAGTCAAAATTATCCGGGAGACCCGCCTGGCCTTAAAGGCTTGAACCGCCATGGCGACCGCGAGATAGGTCTTTCCGGTGCCCGCGGGGCCGATGGCAAAAACGATATCCTTGGATTCAATCAAATCCAGATAATTTTTCTGCCCCACGGTCCTCGGTTTGATGATCTTCTGCGTGGATAAAGACGTTACTATCCCGGAATTGCCGTCAACCTCTCTGGATGGCGCTATGCCCTCGTCTTTGATGATAGCGATGGAATAAAGGATATATCTGTTATCCAGCTCGCCGGTGGCCTTAACGTGGTCAATAATATCATATATAATTTTCTCCGCCTTTTTGACATTGTCGGGATCGCCCATTATATTGATCCAATCGCCGCGCGAGGATATTTCGACATCTATCTCATCCTCAATAATGCCGAGATGAGTATGATCGGCGCCGAAAAGCAGCCGGGGATCAATATCCCTGAGCTCGATGGTCTTCTGGATTTTGGATGCCATCTATCTCTTTTTTTTCTCCTTGATCATCAAACCCAGTTCATCGAGCTGAGCCTGATCGATCTCTGTGGGAGCGCCGTCCATGAGCGATTGGGCGGCTGTCGTCTTGGGAAAAGCTATAACGTCCCTTATCGATTCCGAACCTGTCATCAACGCCACTATTCTATCGAATCCCGGAGCTATTCCGCCATGCGGCGGCGCGCCATATTCCAGGGCCTGCAGAAGAAATCCGAACATCCTGTCCGCTCTCTTCTCATCTATGCCCAGTATCGATAAAACCTTCTCCTGCATTTTCCTGCTATGTATCCTGATTCCACCCGAGGCGATCTCGACTCCGTTTAAAACCAGATCGTATTGATTCCCCCTTATCCTGGCCCAGGGATGCGCTGGATTGGATAGATCCAGCTTCGATTTCCCGCCGGAATCAAGGAGTTCCACGTCTTCCACATTGGGTGATGTCACAATATTATGCATCGCGTCGAACCTGCCCAGCTCGGGATTATACTCGAATAGCGGGAATTCACACACCCATAAAAACGCCCACTTCGTCCGGGAGGTTTCCTTTAGCTCCTCTCCAAGCTTGATTCTCAATGCTCCCAGCGAATCGCAAACCGTTTTCCATTGATCGGCCACGATGAGTAGACCGTCACCCGTTTCGATTCCGGCTCTCTCGAAAGCGCGTTCTGTTTCATCCTGGGCAAGAAATTTGGCTATCGGCGACTTGATCTCGCCGTCCTTCCTCAATAGATACGCCATTCCCTTCGCGCCGTTGCTTCTCGCGATCTCCGTCAAATCGTCGATCTTCTTGCGTGAGATATCGGCCCCGCCTGTATATCTGATACCCCTGATCACGCCGCCCCTCGACAGGGCTTCTGAAAACACCTTGAATCCCGACTTCGCGAAAATGTTCGACAGGTCCGTTATCTGAAGATCATGGCGAAGATCCGGCTTATCAATACCGTATCTATCCATAACCTCTTTATAGGTATATCTCGTGAACGGCGTTTCGATATCGTCGCCCAGGACTTTCTTGAACAGGTGTCTCATCATCCCTTCGACCACCTCGAAAACATCGTCCTGGCTGACATAAGACATCTCCATATCTATTTGAGTGTGCTCGGGCTGGCGATCGGCCCTTAAGTCTTCGTCTCTCAAACAGCGGGCCAGCTGGTAATACCTGTCAAAACCGGAAATCATCAAAATCTGCTTTAAAAGTTGCGGCGATTGTGGCAGGGCGTAGAATTTGCCTTTCTGCTCTCGGGATGGCACCACGTAATCCCTGGCCCCTTCCGGCGTGGACCTGATCAGCATCGGGGTTTCGATCTCCACAAATCCCCTCGAATCCAGGTACTCCCTTACCGCGCGCGTGGCCTGGTGGCGAACTTCAATCTTTCTCGTCAACCAGGGTCTTCTTAAATCCAGGTATCGATACTTCAAACGCAACTCTTCCGACGCGGCGGTGTCGTCCTCCACCAGAAACGGGGGCGTTTCCGAGACATTTAGTATTTCTACTTTGTCGGCCTTCACCTCGATCTTCCCGGTAGCCATCTGCCTGTTTTCCATTTCTTCGGGGCGCAATCTGACTTCTCCGGATACTCTTAAAGAATACTCATACCTGACCGAACGGGCGAGCTCTATATATTCTTCGGGGATCGCTTCGGGGTCGAACGCGACCTGCGTAACTCCCCATCTGTCTCTCAAATCTATGAAAATCAATCCTCCCAGATCGCGGTGGCCGTCCACCCAACCGCACAGCGCTACCTTTCGCCCGACATCCGATTCCCCCAGCTGCCCGCAGGTATGAGTCCTTAAGGACGTGCTGAAGTCTCTATTGGATATATCCAATCAATTCTCCGAGCTGAATCGTGTTCCCGGCCTTTAGGATATCCGCCAATCCTATCTCGAATTGCCTGGAATCGACCATGTTCCTCAATATCACCTTCCCCCTGGTCATCTCCTCTTCCGCGAAAATAAAAGAATAATAAAATCCGCTTTTATCCGCCTGTTTCATCTGAGCCTTTAAGGACCGTCCCAAATAATCAATATCGGCAGGAAAACCGAGTTTCCTGATTTTCGTCAACAGGCCGAACGCCTCTTTTTTATACCTGGAATTCCCGATAACCACAAAGAATCCAAGGTCTTTACGATCCTGTCCGGACTCTTTGCCGGGCATCGCCAGTATCACTCTCTCAATGCCGGCCGCGAATCCGATACCGGGTGTGGGTTTCCCTCCAAGCTGCTCCACCAGAAGATCATAACGACCCCCTCCCGAAATCGCATCCTGAGATCCCAGCTTATCGGATTTAATCTCCCAGGCCGTTCGAGTATAGTAATCGAGCCCCCTCACCAGTTTCTTATCGAGCTCATAGGATATCCCTATATGATCGAGAAAGTCGCACACCGTATCAAAATGTTTCCTGTTATCGTCGGAAAGATAATCGAATATCACCGGCGCGTCTTTTAAAAGAGCCATACATGCATCCTGCTTGCAGTCGAACATTCTCAAAGGATTGGTCTCAAACCTTTTCCGACAATCGGCGCAAAATTTCCCGATCAAGGGCGCCACGAAATCCGAAAAAGCTTCCTTATGCTTCTTCCGTTCCCCGGGCATCCCGATGGAATTTACATATAGTTTTTTATCATCTATTCCGAGCAATTCCATGATATGGTAATTGGCCGCGATTATCTCGGCGTCAATCGACGGATCGAGAGAGCCGATAGCCTCAAATCCGAATTGATAGAACTGGCGGAACCGACCCGCCTGCGGCCGTTCCTGGCGGAACATGGGCCCCGCATACCAGACCTTCGCCAATCCCTGCCTAGCTCCCATGGAATGCTCAATATATGACCGCACCACGGACGCCGTACCCTCGGGCCTCAAAGTCAACGATCGGTCGCCCTGGTCTTTAAATGTATACATTTCCTTGGTCACCACTTCGCTGGTTTCGCCGATTCCGCGAGAAAATAACTCCGTGGCTTCAAAGATCGGGGTACTTATAAAACTATAATTATATTCGTCCGCGACTTTTGCAACGGTGGTAGCGATCTTCCTCCATATATCCGCCTCGGCAGGCAAAATATCCCGGGTACCGTAAATCGCCTTGATTTTGTCAACTGACATAAATTGCCGCCTTTAATTTACACGCCATACGCTCAGGAATCAATAACATTTAACACTTTATTATGCAACGTAAAATAGCTTATGAAATACGTTTCCGCAACTTCAGGACATATACCCCGGAGGCGGAGGCGGCCCCCAGAACGTCAGCCAGCATATCAAACCCGTCCGCCTGACGGCCGGGTATAAAAAACTGATGCAATTCATCTACAATTCCATAGAGACCGGATATACATGAGGAGATCCAGAAGACTCTCGCCAGACTGAGATTCCGCTTGCTTAAAGAATAGGAAACCAACAATCCCAGAACGAAAAATTCGCCAAAATGAGCCATTTTATCGGTCATCTTGAATCCGAAAGATGGCGTCGAGAGATTCGGAATCGATGACACGCAAAATATTATAACGGCCCACAAAATAGCCGGTACAAATGGTTTCAGTCTTCCGTCATGCATAAGAACCGGAACTATAATCAATAAAAAGTAAATTGCAAATAAAAAGTCCGCCCGTAGGCGGACTTATGATATCGAATGAAAAACGCCAGAAATCTTCTGCGTTAGCGTTTCCTCTTGGCAGTCTTCTTCTTGGCTGTCTTCTTCTTAGCAGTTTTCTTCTTGGCTTTCTTCTTCTTGGCCGGCATGAATTCACCTCCTCTCAAAATTCATCGTTTAACGGTTTTTATCTCCAAGATATCCTTGGAAAAATTAACAATGAGCCCTTTTTTTAGCCTTATTGATTTTAATATGCTCCTGAGCTTCGATTCGACAATATCTGTCAGATGATCGTCGGTGGAAATCAGAACTACCAGCGCTTTTTCCACTACAAAATCCAAATTGTATTCCCCCGCCACCGATCCTTTATAGGAAAGTTTTATATTCTTATGACTTTCAAAGGGGATATTTCTAAGGCCGAATTCATGTGCCAGAGCCCTGCAGTATTCCTTTCTCCCGAATCCCAGCCCCATATTTTTATGCACTTCAAGGGCGGCGTTGACTACTTGAGATCGCAGGTCATTGATAACGGTCCTGGAATCTATCGTTAACTCACTATCTTTCATAACGTTTCCCGTAACTCCATAAGCGCAAATAACGTGCCAATCATATAGCCAATTGCCCTGTTGTCCCGTAACTCATTTGATACCAATAAATTAAAATGACGTGGCCATATCCTGTTGAAAAGCAATAAATTAAAATATCGCGACAGTGAGGTCGCAATTTCTATAAGAAAGTTATGAGAAAAAAAATTCCCCCTATATAAATCAATGCGACGGCAGGGTCGCATCTGTCCATAAAGACTAATCTTTCATCCCCCTCTCAGTTTCTGATGTCTCCTTGAGATTCGCTCGATTTAAGATCCTCTGAAGTTGTTTTCTATGCATGCCTCCCAATCTGGCCGCCGCCGATATATTTCCGCCCGATGATTCAAGCAGTTTTGACGCGAAACCCCGTTCCAGGGGAACTATTGTCTTTTCCCACAACTCTTTTTTATAATCATCTAATTCTTTTAACGTGCCGGGTATCCTCTCGTATTTTAAGTCTGTCCTTTTTACAGTGTCAGGCAGCTCGTTAGGAGTCAGTATATTCCCCTTGCATAATACGACAGCCCTTTCAATAATATTCTCAAGCTCCCTGACATTCCCCGGATACCTGTAACTCCTCAGATAACTCAATGCTGTTTCGCTTATGGACGATATCTGCTTGTCGTTTTTCCCGGCATATTCACGGAGGAAATGGTACGCCAGCGTTTCAACATCGCCCTGCCTCTTATAAAGAGGGGGCAGTTTTATATCTATCACGTTTATTCTATAGTAGAGATCATCACGGAACTCGCCGTCTTCCACCGTTTTCATTAAATCCTTTTTGGTGGCTGATATTATTCTCACGTCCGCCCGTTTCAATATCGTAGAGCCCAGCGGTTCGAACTCGTGCGATTGTAAAAACCTCAGCAGTTTGACCTGCAATAAGGGCGATAACTCTCCGATCTCATCCAGAAAAATGGTGCCCTTGTCCGCGATTTCGAATTTGCCCGGTTTGCGGCCGACCGCCCCGGTGAAAGCCCCCTTCTCATATCCGAATAATTCAGACTCCAGAAGCGTCTCCGGAATGGCCGCGCAGTTGATGGCTACGAAAGGATGGTCTTTTCTGGAAGAGTTGTTGTGAAGAGCCCGCGCCAGCAACTCTTTTCCCGTTCCAGATTCGCCCTCAATTAAAACCGCGCTTTCGGTTTCGGCTACGTCGGCCACCGTCGCAAGGACTTTCGTAACCTGGGGAGAGGTGCCTTTTATTTCATCAAAATCGTATTTATCTCTCAGATCCTCTATCAACGTTTCCCTGTAATCCTCAAGGGCGCAGAAAAGCCGTTCGGACTCCACCGAGATGGCTATCTTGTCGGTAATTGTCCGGAGCAGTTCAAGATCGAATTCGGTAAAACTGGTCTCATAGCGAACCGAATATAGAACGCCGAGGGTATCCTCTCCCGTTTTCAGCGGAACGCAGGCTATATTACCCGCGCCGTCATCAGTATCGATCCTTACGGGATCCCCGGTGGAAATCACCGCCTCGGCGATATGCCGTATAAATCTTCTTTTATGGTTGGAGCCGTTTTTCGACGAGGAATCGTATTTAAAAATAATTTCGCCGTCATCCCCCATTATCTGCAGCGACACGTAATCGCAGACCAGAATCTCGGTGGTGGTCTGCACCACCCTTTTTAAAACCGACCTGAGATCCCTTTCCGATATTACATCGATGGAAAATTCGTACAGCGTCTTATATATATCACGCTCCTTGGAAAGGTGCTCGAGGCTCGATTTCAATTTATCGTACTCGCGAATCAGTTTGGCGACGCGGGTATTCAGCGAGTCTTCGAAACCCGAAAGCTTCTGCTCCACGGAATCTATTTTCCCGTTCAATAAGGTATAATGTTTGGTCCTTTCATTCTCCTTCGTTTCTATAAGGAAATCTTTAAGCGTGGTTATAGAATCGAACGATCTTTTTATCTGCGTTGCCGATTCTTTTTTAAGCTGCTTTAAGTTAGCGGCAAACTTCTCGCTTGTTTTTCCGATCGTCGCTTTCATAATGGCAAAACGATTTTATGACGTTTTTCAATAAACTGTCAAATTAAAAACAAGAATTATTTTTTATTTTTTAAAAAAATTAACTCCAACTTAAAAAAGTTTTTAATCGAGTTCGTTTTGCTTTTAAATCGAATTTTACTTTTTCCCCTATGAAAAAACGTCACCAAAGCGGGGATTTAATTTATTAAACCAATTCTTGTCCGCGAGTCACTGCCCCGCTTCGCGGGATCCAGAGACTTGCGGTGACCGCTCTCCTCACCGTAATAGAATTTTTCTTTGCTACAATAAATTTAGGCGGCCATTTTAATGACCGCGACTTCAACATCGCGGGCAATATCGCCAGTGGGACTTTAAAAGAAATGGAGTCCCGCCCGGGGCAGGGCTCCATCTTTCTCTCTCTCCCCCTTAAAAAATTATATTACGGATTCGGCGGGCAGTCAACGCAATAAATAGGATCGGGACCGCCTTTGAAATACGCGACTCCATAAGTGATGTCGAGGCCGTTATAGCTGCAGCTTCCGTTGACATCTCCACAATAGAACCAATCGGGACACGGCGGACAGTTCGGGTCACACATCGGATCCGCGCCGCCTTTAAAGAAGGCCACACCGTAGGTTATATCCAACCCGTTGTAGCTGTCGCTGCCGTTGACATCGCCGGGAACATAATCGCATCCGCCGGTGGGACAGGGATTATCGATGCAGTTAAGGGTATCATCCCAGTCGCCGCCCAGATCCAGGCATACGGCCTCCGTGGTATCAGCACAGTCTTGATTATCGTTGTAGCAGCAGCGTCCCTCTACCGGGCAGGGGTTGCCGGCGCAATTCAGATCCGCGTCCCATTCTCCGCCGAGCGCGGTACAGGCCGCCTCGGTGGTGTCGACGCAATCCTGAAAATCGTTGTAGCAGCAGCGACCTGTGGGTGGCGGGCCGCTCTCCAGAACGAACAGCTCGATCATACGAAACCCCGTACCGCTGTTTTTCTGCTCGATGATATTACCGGTGCCGGGCTCGATCTCATATACGCCGCTGTGGCTTGAATGGTTGCTGGTGGCGAGAAGATTGCCATTGCCCAGACGATAAACTCCCCGGCCATAAGTCCAGGCGGTTGTCTGCTGGATGGTCCCATCCAGGTCGAAATCGGTAATCTGGTTGCTTGTAAGGAAAGCCGCGTTCAGGAAATCTCCAGGAGCCAGATCGTCATAGGTTACCTGCTGCGGGAAGTCCACGCTAAAGATCTCCATCGCGAATGTGCCGTCGGCGTTATATAAACGTACGTTATCGCCACCATTATCAGATATCAAAGCCCGCCCGTCATCCAGAAAGTGTATATCGTACGGTTCGAATCCGCCGGAGATAAAATCGGGAAGACGGTTATGCGGGGCGTCGAACATAGCCACGTAATCGTCGCCGCTGGTCAGAAAAAGAGTGTCGCCTCGGAAATCAATCCCCCTGATGTTGTTGAGACCGTCAGTCCCATCGCAAAAAGCGAACAGAAATGTGCCGGAAGTATCATAGACATAGGCACCGTCCTTGATCTGATCGGAAACATAAATATTGCCGTCGGGGCCTTTTATGGCGCATTGGGGCGTCTCCAGATGAGCAGTATCCGTCGTGATCAATACACCGAGGAAATCCCCGTCGAACGGGTCATACATTCCTACATTGTCGTCGGTTGCATCGGGAATCAAAAGAACGCTGTCCTGCGGGATGGTGTTGGTAACCAGACCCGGCCCGCTCGGGACCTTTGAAACCGGCGCGCTATCCAGTTCGGCGGCATTCTCCAAACCGGATTCCTCCTGCGCGATCAGGTCCGCCGGGGAATGTTCGCCCGTCGCTATGGCGGCAACAGATAACATAAGAATCAGGATAAAAATCGCGGAACTCCTGAACAAACAATCTTTAATCACCTTTTCTCCCTTCTTCATCTCCAGGAATAATTTTTAAAACCTCTATCCAAATAAAAATTCCGAGCTTTAAAACCTTTCTGGTTGCCAGCGGGTATTTTGAATTGACCGGAAACCTCGCTCAGCCGAAATTCGACGTTAAATCATCTCTTAGTCATTTAAAAACATCCAGACAAAACCTGAAGCGAAAGAAGATATACTTCTCCCCCATCTAATATAATCTATTTAGTTTTTTTGTCCAGTAAATTGACCGGAGGATATCCATTTAGGCAATTATGAATATTGATTCACTTTTCAATTCCTTGGTTAATCTATATTCCCGGATCATGAGATAAATAGATCTAAATTTCACCAAAGGTAAAAAAATATCTCATTTCTAAAAATAACCTTGACATTTTTTCCCATATAGTGTTCTTTCGCCCTGACCGGAAATAGTGAAATTAGTCACAAGTAGGATTTTTGATGGCTGATGATTATGCGATAATAGGAATTTTTCTCCTTATCGGGATCGGATTCGTGCTGGTTACCTTCTTCATTGCCAGGCTTTTGCGGCCCCATAGGCCAAGTGACGTCAAACTGGAGACTTACGAGTGCGGCGAACAGATAATGGGCAGCTCCTGGATTCAATATAATGTCGGCTATTACATATTCGCATTGATCTTTGTCATCTTCGACGTCGAGGTTATATTCCTCTTCCCCTGGGCGGTGGCTTTCAAAAAGCTGGGTCTTTTTGCTCTGATAGAGATGTTTATCTTTCTCGCCATTCTCATTTTTGGACTTGTCTACGCCTGGAAAAAAGGAGCCTTACGATGGGTATAATTGAAAAAGTACCAGCATATATAGAAAGAATACCCGGCGGCGGAATTGTAACTACCACCATGGACTGGGTTTTAAATCAGTCGCGGGCATGTTCTTTATGGTATATGCTTTTCGGGCTGGCCTGTTGCGCCATAGAGATGATGGCGGCGGGAGCTTCGCGATACGATTTCGACCGCTTCGGCATGATGTTCAGGGCCTCACCCCGTCAATCCGACCTCATGTTCGTCGCCGGAACTGTCACGCACAAAATGGCCAAACGCGTCAAAGTATTGTACGAGCAGATGGCTGAACCCAGATACGTGCTGGCCATGGGCGGCTGCGCCTGTAACGGCGGCCCGTTTTACTATGATTGTTACTCTGTTTTGAAAGGCATAGATAAGGTCATTCCGGTTGATGTTTACGTGCCCGGATGTCCTCCCCGACCGGAATCGTTGATGGAAGGGTGCCTGAAACTCCAGCAGAAAATCAAAAAAGAGAAGATGTCGGACTGGGCATCCGACAGGAAAAAAGCCTGAGGCGGACTTTCGATTAATACGGAATGACTAAACAGGAAATTACCGAGAAATTTAAAACCAGATTCGGCCCCGATCTCGAAGTTCTCGAGACCGGCCAGCCGGAAACTTATCTATATATTTCGGAATCCAGATATCACGAACTCTGCGAGTTCGCCAAAAACGATCCCGACCTCGATTTCGACTACCTCTTCAACTTCGGCGGTGCGCATTATCCCGAAGAGCGTTTCGAGATAGTGCTCTGTCTATCCTCTCATGAAAAAAGACATAACGCCATAATCAAAGTCAAACTCGACAAAGACAATCCGGAGACCGTTACCATATCCGATGTCTGGGAAGCTGCCAACTGGTTTGAAAGAGAAGCGATGGAACTTTTCGGGATAAAATTCAAAAATCACCCCGATCCCAGGCCGCTGTTGCTGGTGGAGGATTGGGATCACGGTTATCCCATGAGAAAAGGCTGGACCGGGCCCGATTTTATTCCCATGCCGGAAGAGTAAAAATGGAAAGCGCGACATACGGTAAAAAACTCAGAGAAGAAGAATTCCTTATTAATATGGGACCCCAGCACCCCTCCACCCACGGCGTGCTGCGGCTGGTTTTGAAAATGGAGGGCGAGTTCATTCGCGAACTCACCCCGCACGTGGGTTACCTGCACCGCTCTATCGAAAAAATCGCCGAAAACCGCACCTACAATCAATTCATGCCTTTCACCGACAGGATCGACTACTGCGCCTCCATGCCGTCCAACCTGGCTTTCGCTGTGGCTGTGGAAAAACTGGCGGAGATGGAAGTGCCCGAGCGCGCCGAATACCTGCGCGTAATAATGGTCGAGCTCAACAGGATAGCGTCCCATCTTATATGGCTGGGTACCATGTCCCTCGACCTGGGGGCGGTGACGCCATTCCTTTATGCCTTCAGGGAAAGAGAATGGATTCTCGATCTCTTCGAAATGACCTGCGGCCAGAGATTGACCTATCATTATATAAGGGTGGGCGGCGTCTCCCGAGACATACCTCCCGAATTCGAAAAATCCTGTCGGGCGTTCATAAAATCGTTCCGGAAAAAGGTCGACGACTACGAGGCGATCCTGACTGAAAACCCCATTTTTCTCAGCAGAACCAAGGGAATCGGAATACTTCCCTTGGATCTGGCCAAGGATCTGGGCGCCAGCGGCCCGACCATACGGGGCTCGAACTATGAATGGGATATAAGAAAAGTAGAGCCCTATTCCGTTTATAATAAATTCGATTTCAAGATACCCACCGGTAAAAACGGCGATGTCTGGGACAGGTATATGGTCAGGATCGAGGAGTTCCGGCAATCCTGCAATATCGTCGAACAGGCCCTCGACGGCCTCCCCGAAAGTGATACCATCCGGGCGAAAATGAAGGCTGTATTCAGGCCGCCGGCCGGCGAGGTCTTCTCCCGCATCGAGGCCCCCCGGGGTGAAATGGGCTATTATATCGTCTCCGCCGGGGATAAGAAACCTTACAGGGTAAAAATTAGGACCGCCTCGTATAACAATTTGCAGTGCCTCGGTCCAATCTCCATCGGGCTAAAAATAGCCGACCTGGTGGCCATATTCGGCTCTCTTGATGTAATCCTGCCGGAGGTCGATCGCTGATGCTGGAATTCGACGGCCTGCTCTTAAACATCTACAATTCGTTATCCTTATGGTTTGAATCCCTCGGCGTCCCGTTAATCTGGCTCGATCTCCTCGTCATGGTTTTCGCCGGGGCTGTAATCCTGGGCGTTATAGCGGTATCGGTCCTGTTCCTGGTCTGGTGGGAAAGAAAAGTCTCGGCGCATATCCAGGATCGGCTGGGTCCCATGCGTACCGGTAAGCACGGAGTACTGCAAACTCTCGCCGACGGAATAAAGCTATTGCAGAAAGAGGATATAGTTCCCAGGGTGGCCGATAAAAAAGTCTACTTCTGGGCGCCGGTCGTCTGTTTTGTAACAGCGTACATGGCCTATATAGTGATCCCCTTCGGCAAAGGCCTCATCGCCCGCGATTTGAATATAGGTATCTTCTATATAGTGGCCATAACGTCCTTTACCATTATATCGCTTTTGATGGCGGGTTGGGCCTCCAACAATAAATACGCTCTTCTGGGAGGAATGAGATCGGCCGCCCAGATAGTGTCCTATGAAGTCCCCCTGACCCTCGCCGTTATAGGCGCCGTCATGCTGGCCGGCTCGTTATCTATGGTCGATATCGTGAAAGCCCAGGGTCCCTATTTCTGGCGGTGGTACTGGTTGCCCCAGATACTGGGATTCGGAATTTATTTTGTGGCGGCCACCGCCGAGGCTAACCGGACCCCGTTCGATCTCCCCGAAGCGGAGCAGGAACTCGTCGCCGGTTTCAACGTCGAGTATTCCGGAATGAAGTTCGCCATGTTCTTCCTGGCCGAATTCGCAAACATGTTTACCGTGTCGGCTATCGCCACCACCCTGTTCCTCGGCGGATGGCAGCCGCCTCTGCCCGGTTTATCATTTATCCCCAGCTGGATCTGGTTCTTCGGCAAAACCCTTTTTCTGGTTTTCGTTATAATGTGGTTCCGATGGACATACCCCCGCCTGAGAGTCGATCAGCTAATGGGATTCGCCTGGAAATTTCTCCTCCCGTTGGCGTTTGCCAACCTTTTCCTGACCGGCCTGGGGGTCTACTTCTTCGGATAATATTATGGGAATCGCGACCGCTACAATAAAAGGTTTCTGGAACCTCATACTGGGGCTGTTCACGACCGGTAAATACCTTCCCAGAAAATCGGTGACGCTGCAGTATCCCGACGAGAGATGGAATATGCCCGAACGATCGCGCGGCGTGGTCGTCCTTCTATCCGACCCCCAAACCGGCGAATTGAACTGCAACGCCTGCCAGGTCTGTATGAAGCAATGCCCCGTGCACGCCATAAACGTCGATCAGATCAAAGATCCCGAAACCAAGAAAAGATACCCGGGGAACTTCACCATTGATAACACCATCTGCTGTTTCTGCGGGATATGCGAAGAGGTGTGCAATTTCGACGCCATCAAACTCACCGGAAAGTACGAATTCTCCGTCTTCAACAAAGAGGAGCTCATATATAATAAGGAAAAACTCCAGGAACTCGGGCGAGATGTAAAATATACACCCAGGAAAAAGAAGAAGGCCTCCGACGAAGACGAAAAGACGGAGAAAAAAGAAGCGAAACCGGCGGAAGAAAAATCCGAGACCAAAACTGCCGGGGAAAAAACCGAATCCAATCCGGAGGAGAAAGACTCTTGAGCCTGGTGATCTTCTACATCCTCGGGGCCGCGATTTTGATCGCCGCGCTTCTGGTGGTTACTCTACGTAACATATTCCATTCGGCGCTGTTTTTGGTGGCGACATTTTTCCTGGTAGCCGGAATATATGTGATGTTGAGCGCGGAGTTCCTGGCGGCGGTACAGGTATTGATCTACGTCGGAGCGGTTACGGTATTGATCCTGTTCGCCATTATGCTCACGCACAACATATTCGCCAAAGCCGTACGCCAGGTCAACGAGCAGGTTCTACCGGCAATCATTATCGCCGGGCTTTTGCTCGCCATTTCGATATTTACAATAGTCCGTACTTTCGGAGACGCACCCCAGAAAAGCGAAAACAGGGGATCGTGGACCGCCACGTTTGATACCGAAAAGCTGCCTCAAGAATCGGATTTATACGGCTGGAGCGCTCGACTGCAAGATGAGGACGGCAAAGATTATAGCGCCTACGGCAGTTTTAGAGTGGTCGATGAAGCCGCCAGATTGGGGCCGGGAACGAAATTGAAATCCGGCAACGGTGCGGGTAACGGTTATATCATATCATCCAACGCCGGTTTTTCATCGCTGGATACGATCTTCTCGCGAGGCCAGAATATCTACTTTATGATCTGGAGCGAAGATGTAGATTACCGCCTGATATCAAACGCCGAATGGCACATTTTCAATGCCGATTGGGACGAAGAGGAACCCTGGAGGTTGCTGAGTTCGATCAGTGATGAAGATATTGTCACCATTCAACTTTCCAACAGCAATTCGGAATCAATAGGCCGTCTGCTGATGTCGACGTTCGTGTTGCCCTTCGAGGTGGTTTCGGTGCTCCTGCTGGCGGCTTTGATGGGCGCCATAATTATCGCGAGGAAGGACGATTAATATGCCGGGGCTCTCCCATTACCTGATTCTGGCCGCCGCCCTGTTCTGCATCGGCATATTCGGCCTCCTGACCCGGCGCAACGCCGTTGGGGTTCTGATGTCCATAGAGTTGATGTTTAACGCCGTAAATATCAATTTCGTAGCCTTTTCGAGATTTCTATCGCCCGACGCCCTATCGGGGCAGATTTTCGCCATATTCATTATTACCATCGCGGCGGCGGAAGCCGCCGTCGGGCTGGCTATCGTGATCCTTATATATCGCAACTTCAGGGGCATCGAGGTTGATAAAATCAATTTTATGAAATGGTGATGACGTGGTATCGGTTAATCTAAATAACAGAAGTTGGAAACATGTAGTATGGTTGCCGGTAGTCTGTCTTCTGGTTTTCGGGATACCCTATATGTCGCTCAAAATCCTGAACTTAGGAATCGATCTTTTTTATCTCGTCTTCCTGGTGGCGGGCGTCGCTTTTCTGTGGTTCTATGGAAATAGAACATCGCTAAGACTGAGGTATGCTCTGAATTCCGGGTGGGCGTTGGGGGCAATCCTGGCTTTGTTCATCGGGCTAGGTTTGTTATCGTATACTTTGGCTGTTAAATCAAATCCAATTAACGTGCAGTTTACCTCCAATATAATAATAATCCTCTGGCGAGGCGTTTTATTCGGCATAATAGGCACCGCGTTGATATCGGCCTTTCCCTTTATCACCGTCTGGAGGGCATTCGCCGGCGCCGAACCGGGTAATCTTCGAAAATTGGGGGTATTGGCAATAGCTGTAATAGCGATATCTTTGACATCGCTTTCATACAATATCGGGTTATCAGGATTTAATAACGACAGGATAACTTACAATGTGAAAATGAGCCTGCTGACAGGTATTCCCACGTTGCTATCGGGCAATCCCTTCGCGTCCCCCGTCGCCGGAGCGTTCCTATATGCTGGTGAAAGTATGTTTTCCGGGAACGAATCGGATACAACCGCCGGCGTCAAGCTGGCCGCTAAAAAATCGGGAGGATCGAACTGATGCTGCCGTATAGCTGGATAATAGCTGCTTTACCTCTTTTGGCTTTTGTTCTAATAGTCTTTTTCCTCAACAGGAGCAATAAAATCTCCAGTTACTTCTCCATAGCGATGGTCCTGGCGTCATTCGTCCTTTCATGCGTGGTTTTGGTCCAGGTTCTGGATGATCCCACGCCCAAAGAATACTGGGTGGATTGGCTCACCTTCGGCGATTACGGCCTATCCGGGGCCGACCAGATTTCATCTGAGCCTGAATTGGAAGAGGTCGATCAATTACTTGAACACCTTCGCGAAACGGTTGAACCGGAATATGAGCATCAAGAACTCGAAGACACTCTTAAACAAGACACTTCCCGGATCGAGAGCGCTCCCGATGAAGCGCTTGACGAAGAGGTCGAGCATCATTCGGAGGATATCCAGGATACAGCCGTCGTTGCAGTAGCTCATCACGATGAACCATCGGAACGCGACTCCGGGCATCATCTCAGTTTCAAGGAACCGCAACGTCACGGTAAGAAGGGCTCCTTCGTAATACCGATGGGAATCTACATCGATCCACTGACGGCGATTATGCTGATGGTCGTCTCAATTGTGGCCGCCTTGATTCAAATATACTCTCTCGGCTACATGGCCGGCGATCCGCGATTCGCCAGGTATTACGCTTATCTGTCATTGTTTACTTTTTCCATGCTGGGACTGGTCCTGGCCGGCACTTATGTTTTGATGTTTGTTTTCTGGGAGCTGGTGGGGCTTACCTCATATTTCTTGATCGGGTTCTGGTTCGAGAAAAAATCGGCCTCCGACGCCGGCAAGAAGGCCTTTGTTACCACTAAAATAGGCGACCTGGGATTCCTGCTCGGTCTGGCCATACTGATTTTCGCCGTCGGGTCGGCATCGCTGCCGGAACTCGACTACATGATCGCCAACGGCCAGATCTCCGAAAATCTCATGCCCCTTGTCGCTATCGCCGGGATTCTGATGTTTTGCGGCGCGGTCGGTAAATCGGCGCAGTTCCCTCTGCATGTCTGGCTGCCCGATGCCATGGAGGGCCCCACTCCCGTTTCAGCGTTGATCCATGCCGCCACCATGGTCGCGGCCGGCGTCTACCTCGCCGCCCGCATGATGGGGATTATAATGATCTCCGAAACCATGATGTACGTGGTGGCGTCTATAGGAGCTTTCACCGCCTTCCTGGCGGCGTCTATCGGATTGGTGCAGAACGATATTAAGCGCGTCCTGGCATATTCCACCGTATCCCAGCTCGGATATATGATGATGGCGCTGGGTCTGGCAGGATACACAGCCGGTACATTTCATTTGATGACCCACGCTTTCTTCAAAGCCTTGCTATTCCTCGCCGCCGGATCGGTCATACACGCGGTACACACTAACGATATCCAGTACATGGGGGGTCTGAGCAAGAAGATGAAGATTACGTCAAAGACTTTCCTTATCGCCAGCCTTTCCATCGCCGGCATCTTCCCGCTTTCCGGGTTCTGGTCCAAGGACGAAATATTCGCCGTCGCTTTTGAAGGCGGCCATTATCCTTTCCTGGTCGTCGGAATTCTTGTCGCTGGTATGACTGCGTTTTATATGTTCAGATTATACTTCCTCACCTTCACCGGTGAACCCCGCGATAAACACGCCTACGATCACGCTCACGAATCTCCGAAGAATATGACCGTGCCGCTGATAATACTGGCGGTTCTCTCTGTCTGCGCCGGCTGGGTCGGAATTCCCTGGCTGCATAAAGGATACTCATCGTTCGTCTATTACGGCGCCGTCCACCACGTTGAACCCAACCTGATCCTCATGCTGATCTCCCTCGTTGTGGCCTTGAGCGGTATCGGGCTGGCTTACATTATATATGTCAAAAAGACCATAACCGCCGAGGCTATCGGTAGAGCCTTCAAACCGATCTATACTTTCCTGTATAATAAATGGTATTTCGACGAACTTTACATGGCGACCGTCATAAATCCCACTTACTGGCTGATGGAGGTTTTATTCAAGTTCGATCTGCTGGTCATTGACGGTATTGTTAATGGATTCGGGAAAGTAACCCTGTTCACCTCCTGGCTTAACGAACGCTTCGATACTTACGTAGTCGACGGCGCCGTCAACGGGACGGGATATCTATCCATGTTTTTCGGCAGGCATATAAGAAAAATCCAGACAGGACAATTACAGACCTACGC
>CP070813.1:870195-922595 GCA_020344055.1 Candidatus Zixiibacteriota bacterium
GACGAAACATCGGTTACCCTCTACCCGAAATACTTCGCCGACTCGGGTGCGGGCGGACTGGAATTGAATATAACATTCTAATACCGGATGGGAGAAAATGATGTTACGTGGCATAATAATTATTCTAATTGAGGCGCTTTGCGCATCTATGGCGCTTTCGCAGGAAACGTTTTCCCATAAGTTATCGGAGAATAAGGAATTCGCGGATTCGACATACGAGGCCATTTATGAGCGGCAATCTCGGCTGATCATTACAGAAACATACGCTATTGATTCATCCGAAGAACTAAAATCCCCATTTCTGGCTTTTTCAGCGTCATTGGCCGGGTTGATCTTACCAATCGCGGCTTCACCGATTCTGGTTCAGGATATAGACGACCGATTTTCTGCTGCCACAATATTCGCCTTAGGTACTTGCCTCATTGTAGGACCGGCATCGGGATATTTCTATGCCGACATGCCTGAATACGCGATGAAAGGCATCAGAAATAGAGCGGGATTGGGCCTGTCCGGTTTATTCATATGCTCCATAGCAGTGACCCTGACCCGCGACGGCGGCGGTCCGCCCGGGGCGAAATTCATGGTCGCGTTTTCTACGTCGGCTGTTACAATCGCGGCGATATCGGCATTCGCTATTTACGATGTTGTTAAAGTTGGTAAGCGTGTGCGCGAAAAAAACGCGAAACTTATGAAGCAAAAGAGGGAAAGCGTTTCCATAGTCCCCACATACTTCGCCGACTCCGGCGCGGGCGGATTGGAATTGAATATAACGTTTTAGCATTTAATGGGAGGAGAAGATGAAGATTTTTAAGGTATCACTAACGGTCACCATGACAGTCGTCATCCTTTCGGTCGGAGCGGCCGGCCAGGTACAGAAAAATAGTCTTGATTTTTCAGAAGACAAGCTCAAATCGCCCGTAAGAGCTGCTCAATATTCCATGATGGGAGTTCTGCTCCCGATCGCCGCTGGAGTAGCCTTGTGGCAAATTGACAGCCCCGATTCGCCTTATGGTTATGAAAATCCCGACCGGACAATTCCAGTTATGTTGATCGTATCGGGAGTCGTCCTGGGACCTTCAGCCGGGTACTTTTATGGAGGTTGCCCCGAAAGGGGAGCTACCGGCATTCTGATTAGGGTCGGGACCGGCGCTCTGACCGCTGTCGCCGCCAAGGCGGCGGCGGATGCTCATGAGAGCGACGGGTTTATGGATTTTTCAGGATTGGAGGCCGCCTTAACGGTGGGAGCTATCGGCTCCGGCATAATTGTCATCGAAGCCATAGCCGATATGGCGTTAGTCAAGGGCGCAGTTGAAAAGAAAAATATAAGGATAGGGCAGCAGAAAGGCCCTGAGGTAACTCTTCTGCCCACATACTTCGCTGACTCGGGCGCTACAGGCCTGCAGCTTAATGTAACATTTTAGGCACAAAGAACGAGGTGATGGAGATGAAAAATTCAAACAAAATCAGAATATTAGCCATGGCCGTGTTGGTGGCGTTGACAAACTACATGTACGGCTGTAGCGTGGTGGGGCTGGGAGTGGGCGCGGCAATAGACCGCAAGACACCGGATTATAAGAAGGTCAAAAGCGATCAGGCACAATCCATAGCTCGTGGGAGAGATGCTACTTTATATTTAGACGACGGTTCCTCCAGATCCGGGGAATTCCAGGGAATTACTAACGAGAAGCCAAAAGAAGCTGCGGTTTCGGATATAGATACGACCCTGACCCTCCATGAATGCGTGCTCATCATTCAGTCACCGTATTTCCCGGATGGCAGCCGGGAAAAGGAATGCATTCCGGTAAATTCCATAAGCTATATAGAAGTCAGAAACATTAAAGAAGCGAAACACCTGGGCTTCATGACAGGCCTGATTGTAGATATCGTGCTGGTCTGGTGGATAAGTTCCTTAGACATTTCTATTCATAACTTTTGAGATTGCCATGAGGCCAACACACTCAAATTTATTAAAAAGGAGGTATGCCAATGAAAAACAGTTCTGATATAGGAGAATAGCTAAATCAATTTCAATGGAGGTTAACAAAATGAAGGCTTTAATTTATACGATTACTTTGATCACAGCGGCGCTGATGCTGGTCACCGGCTGCGACAAGAAAGCCGTAAATTCAATTAATGAAAATCTATACGATGAAAGTTTGACATCCGGTGAAACAGTGTCGACTCCCGATATGGCCAATCCGGCGGCGCCGCCGGCCGACCTGGTAACGGTTGATATCGGCGGGCAATCGGTGGAGTTCTGGCCCTGGGCCGGCAGCGACCTTTCCGGTACCCCCTGGGATCCCGCCAGCCTCATTTTCGCCGGTGAGGCCAATCCCGCGGCTCTCCGTGCCGCTTTGATGTTCCTCGATGGGGACAGAACTGCATACGGTTTTCCCGACGCGTATCCGTTTAACGCCACCTGGCGGGACGCCATGGGCGACGTACAGGCCACCTATGGAACGCCGGCGGGGTGGGTCGGCAACGTAATCCAGATGGAATGCGGCGCATTTGACCCCATCAGAATTCACCTGAGGCTGTTCGATATGGGCGACTGGACAATGGGAACGGCACATTTCGAGATCCTGATTCCCGGCACCACCGATCACCAGGTTATCAGCTGGGAGCTGGCGGAGCAGCTGGTGGTTGTCGACCTGCTGCGAAGCGGCCTGCTGGATGAGACCGTACCGATGTTCCCCACGCAACAGATCAACGACGCCCCCACCTGGCGTGAGATCCCGCCGTATATCTACAATGAATTGCCGGTCGAGCTTCGTGCGGCCATCGGCGGACCGCTGGGCGACGTGACGGACCCGGTCGGTATCGGGAATAATGGCTACGCGACAGTCCTGAATATAACGACTAATTTTGGCTGGTCGCCGGAGGTGGCGAGGCAGGAACTCACCGTGAATTTCAATCAGGTAATCCCGAAACCGTTCTGCGCCGGAGGTCAATATCAATATGTATATGTTACCGGACCGGTTGATCTCAACCAGACCGTGCAGGTTCTTCCCAACGGGAATATCACCAGCAGGTTCCGCGCCCACGGCCGTCTCGATATAACTCCCGTCGATCCCTCAACCACCCCTCCCACGCCTATCGGCGAGACGTACAGGGCGGTGGTCAGCGAACGTCACAGGGGAATAGTTACCAACGGTGTCACTCTTATCTCGAGTTTCCGCATGCAGATGGAGATACCGCCTTCGGGACCGTTCCACGGCAGGCTGGTTTCATGGATGGAGATCGGTCCCAACGGCCACAGCGGTTACGAGCTTGAAATCGAGTGCGCCGATTGAAAAGTAAAAAGAGAAAAAATGGAGGATGAAATGAAACGGAAGATATTTTTAACCTCGGCGCTGATCGTCATCATGATGATCGGCCTTATGCCCGACAGGGCGGCCTCTCAATCCTTACGCCCTGACGAGACTGTCAGTTTCGCCAAGCGGAACCTGGGGGGACCGCGGCTCGGAATCTCGATCGTCACCGGGAATGGAGATCTGTGGCAAAGATTAGAGGACGAAAAAATGGGGCGCTCGGTAAGCCAGTTCGGATGGCATTTCGAATACCAGGTGATACCGGAGGGGGGAGGCCCGCAGTTCGTGGTCCAGCTGGTACCGTTGATTGCCGGCGTTGAATACGGCAAACTCATACCGAGCGGCACCCTGGCCATGGGCGTGCGTTTCCCCAGCGGAATCGAGTTCGGGCTGGGTCCCAATATTCTGCTGATCGGAAAGAACGACATGGGCAAAAGCCCGGCCAAGACCGCTCTGGTCCTGGGGGTCGGCAAAAGCTTCAATTACGGCGGAGTAAGCATCCCGCTGAACCTGGTTTACGCCACCAATCCGGACGGCAACAGGATTTCCGTTATCTTCGGTTATGCTATTGCCAAGGCAAAACAGAGGAGCGCCATTCGGTATGATTTGTAAATTACTCATTACCGCTCCTGTGAAAGAACTCATAACGTCGGGTGATCTCCGGATATCACCCGGCGTTTTTATTACACATTACGAACACCAGGTTGGTAAAAGGCACAAAGAACACCAACAAGTAGATATGTGATACAAGCATCGGTTACTTATATATAACGTTTTATAATTATAATATTCTGCTGGAGCCGATCTAAAGGCGTCTTTTCTCAAACCAGATGGAAAAATCGGTGTTACCATCGGCTTTCGTATCCAGAGAAAAATCGAAACCATGATTCATCAGTATCTCTCGGATTACCGTAAGGCCGATTCCCTGCCCGTCCTTTTTTGTGCTGAAGAAAGGCGTAAAAATATTTTTCTGAATGTCTTCGGGAATGCCTTTACCATTATCCCTTATCAGCAATCGCTTGGCGGGGGCGTTCTCCAGGCGAACAAGAATTCCCCCGTTCTCACCGATCGATTCAATCGAATTTTTTACGATATTCACAACCACCTGCTCCAACTGACGCGGGTCTATATCGACCGGAAACGGATGACCGGTAAGCTCCATTGTCAGCTTTATGTTGCTGCTCTCGCACAGCGGTCCCATCAAAACTTCTACGGAACTCAATATTTTGTTTAAATCGCAAGGTTCTTTATCCGGGAGAGGGATTTTTACCACGTCGGTGAAGTTGGTCATAAACTGCGAGAGCCTGGAATTACGCTCGATTGCTACTTTGACCGCGTTTTCGAAATCCGCTTTGTCCTCGGCATTCAGTTGATCCTTATAATTGAGCGAAGAACTCAGGATCGAGTTGATCGCTCCTATGGAATTGCTTACCTCGTGAGACATCATGCGAATAACCTTGCCGTAAGCCCGTTTTTCAGTCTTCAATATCTCCTCGGTCAGTTCCTCGATCATGATGAAGTGGTGCTGAAAGCCGCGGTCCAGAAAATGAGATTTTCTGCATTTATATGAATGCAGGCCGTCAATGTTCATTATAGCGGATTCCCCGTCCCCGAGCTGGCCCAGTCTCCGGGGAAGAATTCCCTTAATTTCAATTAAACGTTTTCCGATAACGTCCTCTCCGCCTGAGTTCAAAAGCGACAGGGCCGCGGGATTCAAATGGGAAATCCTGCCTTCGAAATCAAGTACGATAATCCCCGACGGGGAGGCGTTGATCAACTTATTAAGAAAATAATGCTGTTCTTTGAGTTTCACTCTTTCGGTTCTCAGCTCATCTATCATTCGGTTGTACACTTCTATAAGGTCATCCATATCCCGCTGCCCGACTTTTACGAATTTGGTATTGAAATCCTTATCCTTCAGCGATTCGATACCGGCCGATATCAGGTTCAGGGGGTGTATAAAAGACTTATACAGATAAATTGATACAACCACTGAAACCAGAATCAGTATTTCAACGCCCATGAACAGAAGCCTGTATTCCCGCAACAGTCTCAGGGAAAGAAGTATGAGTATAAGATGCAGTATAAATACGAAGAGTATAAACTTAAGCCGGAGCCTCATTTATCCAGCCCGTATTTTTCCATGCGGCGGTAAAGCGCCGACCGGCTCAGGCCCAGTGATTTCGCGGCCTTGCTGATGTTATTGCTGTGAAATTTCAGGGCCTGTTCTATCAACGATATCTCCATATCATCCAGGGTCGCCGAGCCGACGGGGGGCAAACTCCCCGCCGCGGGTCTCTGGCGGTAAGCCTGGTAATGTTTCGCAAAATCATCGACATCCAAGGAGTTCTTGTTTGTTACCAGCACGGATCTCTCAATCAAATTTTTCAACTCGCGTATATTCCCGGGCCAGGGAAGATTCTTAAGCCATTCCAGAGCGTTTCGAGTCACGGTCAATTCGGGCCTTTTGTAATTTATTCTCAGGTTATTCAAAAAATGATTGACCAGAAGCGGTATGTCATCGATTCGCTCGTTTAGCGCCGGAATCTTAACCGAAATCAGATTTATCCTGTAGAAAAGATCCTCACGGAAGTCGCTGCCCGCCACCATCTCGCTGAGATCCCTGTTAGTGGCCGATATCACCCGAACGTCGACGGATTTTGTCTCGCTTGAGCCCAGGACTTCGAATTTTCTATCCTGGAGAACCCTGAGCATTTTAACCTGATTGTTCAGGGAAAGATCGCCGATCTCATCGAGGAAGATGCTGCCTTTATCGGCCATTTCGAACCGTCCCATACGGTCATGTTTGGCATCCGTAAAAGCCCCTTTTTTATGACCGAACATCTCGCTTTCGAACAATGTGGAGGCGATACCGCCGAGGTTTACCTTGACAAATGGCTGATTCTTTCGATGGCTGTTGTTATGAATGGCCTCCGCTATGAGTTCCTTGCCGGTACCGCTCTCCCCGATTATCAATACGGACGCATCGGTGACGCTTATCTTACAGATAGTATCCAGTACCGCGAGGAACTCCGGATTTTCGCCCACGAGATTCTTGAGATCATACTGGCTGTCCAGTTTCTTTCTTTCAAGTTTCGCCCTGCCGGTTGTTTTTCTACTGCTGGAGATGGCCAGCGCGGTGTTCACCGATCGCAGAAGATGGTCGTTATCCCAGGGTTTGCTGATAAAATCGGCGGCGCCGGATTTCATACCCTCGACGGCAAGCTGGATCGAGGCCCAGGCGGTTATGAGGATTACGGGAATACCGGGCGAATCCTTTTTTATATCTTTCAGCAGTTTAAGCCCCTCCTCGCCCGACGTATCCACCGAGAAATTCATATCCATAATAATGAGATCAATCGGCTGGGCTTTTATGGCCGGTAATGCTTCTTCGGGAGACGAGACACTGAGGGCATGAAATCCCGCCTGTTTCAGGCCGAGTTCCAGTGACGTTCTGACGGCAACGTCGTCGTCAATTATCAATATCGTTTGCGCCACCATTCCTTGCTCAATTTAAGAAACCTTATTTGAAATATCAATTACTCATTGCGAAGCGCCTCGGCCGGCTGGATTTTTGCCGCCAGCCAGGCAGGGTACAAGGCGCACAACGCCGATATTACATAAATCCCGATGATGGAAAAGGCGTAGGCGAAATAATATACCCTGTCTTCAATAAAACCGAATACGTCAAGAATAGGGAATTGAAATGCCAAAAAACAACCGGCCGCTATTCCGATGGTGGCCATGGCGAGAGTCTCGCCTACAATCTGGGCGTAAATCGTCTTTGTATTGGCCCCGAGAGCGCGCCGCAGACCGATTTCAGCCTTCCGCCGGTTGGTGCTGTACCAGACTATGCCGAACAATCCGAGGGCGACGTTGATAGTTAAAAATCCGCAGACCACGGTAAGGATAATTGGAAGGATCAGGGTGGTTTTAAAGGCTCTCTTTCTCGCTTTATCCAGGGTATCTATTCTCAAGGTCCAGTCCCTGGCAATGGATTTCAACCGGTTCAAAAGCTGCGCCTCGAAGGCAATGGGCGAACCTTTCTCGACCTTGAATAATATACGATACCAGTTATCCGCTGTCAGCCGCTTAAGGCTTTTTTCGTCATGATACGATGATTTTCGGAAGACCGCTGACTCGGAACCGGCCAGTTCACCCGACCTCCGAAACTCACCTATTACTCCTATGATCTCGTATTCGTCATTGTCGTCGTCGGTCAATATTTTCCCTACAGCTTTTTCATCGGGTGAGAATTTGTTCTTGAAATCGGTGTTGATAACCAGAGGAGTTCGGTGCGCCGGCGCGTCGACTTCTTCAAACCATTTTCCTTCAACCAACTCCATATCCAGCACCTCGCTGAGACCCGGACCTCCCTCGCCTAAAAAACAACTGAGCTTTTTTCCTTCATAGTAATAATCCATACCGCTGTAGACCATGGGTTGAAAGATATAATTGGCGGATAAGGCGTGACTTTTGATTTCTTTGGTCGACTTCAGCGTATTCTCGATCTGGGCTAGAGTCTTACCCACCGATTCCGGGCTCAGGTTTTTCCAATCGATGTTCAGGATCCAGACGTCTTCGTAATTAAATCCCAGAGGTTTGACGTAATTTGTAATTGAGTAGCTTATTGACGTCGCGACCAGCGAGAGGGCCAGAAAAGAGACGAAAATTCCGGAGATCATAAAGAAATTATGTTTTTTCCGGTTCCATATAAGTTTGAAGAACTGCTTGATCATTCTCTACCTCCTCTGAGCGCTTCCGCCGGATTCAATCGCGACATCTTGTAGGCGGGGTATACGCCGGAAATTATCCCGAAAATGAAACATATTATTAAAGCGTAGAAAAATATCCTGTGATTCAAGGCCAGATGCGAGTGCGGGATAAGACCGCTATCGTTTATCATGGCCAATACAATCGCCGAAAAAACCAGGCTGATGGCTCCTCCGATGAGAGTAATTATTATGTTTTCCAGAAGGAACTGCCCGGCAAGCGTGAAAGAGGAAGCGCCGAACGATTTGCGAATTCCGATCTCAGACAGTCTCTCTATAATCCGGCTTACATTGATGTTGACCAGGTTTATAGTAGGAAGTAGCAAAAATAGGATCATCAGGATAAACAGAATTAGCACCAACGGGCCGACCTTGCCTTTCTCCGTCCGGAAAAGAGTCCGGGCAATGGCCTCCCCGTAGGTCGATGCCTCCACCGTTAGAGTTTCAAATCTTCCTTCGGGGAACTCAACGTTCGCTATTTTTTGCTGGAATTCATCTCTTATGGCTCTTAAATCCGATTTATCTTTCGCCAGAATCATGGAGAAGAAAGAGGGGAAACTGGCGACCAGAGACTTTTTGCTCAGATCTTCTTTATGATAGGTTGCGGGAACCCAGATGTCGGCGTAAGGCATTATTCTCAAGATGGATATATTTTTCACCACCCCGATCACCCTGTAATTCGTGCCGTCGGCCTCCATCATTTTCCCGTACGCCCTCTGCCCGTCGAAATATTCATCGCGGGTCTTTTCATTTATGACCACCACCGGATTTCTATTCTCGACATCTTCCGACGAGAACGGTTTTCCTTCCAGAAATTCAAAATCCAGTATCTTCCAGAACTCACCGTCGGTAAATTTCATATCGAGGACCAGCCTTTTGTTCCCACTGTAGGTAATGATGGGACAGTGGAACGATGAGACCGAAACATACTGCGCAGTCTGGAGGCTTTTCACATATTTGTTATGAAACCAGTAGCTTAGCATGGGGCCGGTCCACATCCCTCCTTTTTTCGATTCCAGTTTCGCCATGGTCACCGACAACGTCCTGTCCAGCTTTTTCTCGGGGGGCATGGCGCCGAAAGAGTGGTCGATCAGCGAGGTTATCACCACCAGGATCAGAAGCGTAAAGCTGATCCCAAACAGGCTGATGAAAGTAAACAGCTTGTGACGGAGCAGGACTTTGATGGCTATCTTCACATAGTTCTTGATCATCCGGGCCTCCTCAATCCACCTGGCTTCCGTCGAATAACCTTATCAGCCGTTCGGTCTTGCCCGCCAGCCTCTCGTCGTGCGTGACCATGACGATGGTCGTCTTTTCGTTGTCGTGCAGGTTGGTCAGGATATCCATCACCTCGCCCCCCATAACCGAGTCGAGATTTCCGGTAGGTTCGTCCGCCAGTATGAGATCCGGTTTGCCCACTATGGCCCGGGCGATGGCGACCCTCTGGCACTGGCCGCCCGAAAGCTGGCTGGGAAAATGCTTGGTCCTGGCGGAGAGTCCCACTTTCTCCAGGGCAGAGAGCGCCAGTTTTCTTCTCTTTGATGAAGACTCCCGACGGTATAAAAGGGGAATTTCGACGTTGTCGACGACGTTCAGGTCGTTTATCAGATGAAAGCTCTGGAAAATAAACCCGATCCTTTCGTTCCTGAGCCTAGCGAGTTTTCGATCGCGGTATTTTTTGACCGGCTGCCCGTCTATTTCCACCTCGCCTTTTGTGGGGGTATCCAGAAGCCCCATTATATTGAGCAACGTGCTCTTACCGCATCCCGACGGCCCCATGACGGATACGAATTCCCCGTCGGCCACATCAATGTTTATGTGATGCAACGCCAGAGTCTCTATGCTTTCCGTGCGGTAAACCTTTTCTACGTTCTTAAGTTCTACCATAGTACAATCCTTTATTTAAGATCATTTTATCTTTATCTCGCTTCGATGAATGTAATCTTCCATATTGGAGATAATTACTTCTTCGCCTTCCTTAACGCCGCTTTGAATCTCGACATAGAAGAAATTGGTCGCTCCGACCATCACCTTCCTCTTATGCGCCTTATCGCCATCTATTACGAAGATCTCCTGGAGACCGGAACCGTTGATATAGGGGCCGTTTTTCGCCCTGATGACATCTTCCACGTTCGATATTACCACATCAACGTCGACCCTGAGATTCGATCTAAGAGACTTTTCTGTCTTATCATCCAGTTCTATGATAAAAGTAATCACGCCGTCTTGAATAGTGGGCATGATACTGGATATCCGGCCTGACAACTGATTATCATTCAGACGTACTTTCGCTGGCCCGTTGATCTTGAGCTTATTCGCATGGATATCGGATATTTCCGCCTCCACCTTGAAGCTGCTCAGATCGGCGATCCTGGCTATTACCTCGCCCGGATTTGCGGATGAGCCTATATCGTCCTTAACCCAGGTTATAACGCCATCCCGCTCCGATTTCGCCCCGGCAAGATCCATCCGGCGTTCCAGTTCCTTTATTCTGGAATTCTGGATGTTTATCTCGAGATCCAGCTCTTTCAGATCGGCCGCCAGCAAAGCCTCCTGGTTCTCCATCTGGTTTCTCAACTGGGTCAGTTCACGCCGGGCGATATCCAGTTTCAATTCCGCCCGGTCCAGATCGAGTTTCGTACCCGCGCCCATTTCATACAACCGCCTCTTTTGCTCGACCTCGGCTTCTATCGATCTGGCTTGTAACTCCTTAATATCATATTGAGCCTGGAGATCTATTCTTAACTTTTCGAGTTTCAGATTCAGCTGCGCCTTGCTGTTCTTTTTCAATTCGAGTTCGCTATTAAATTTCTCGTAATCGTTATTCAAAGATTCAGTGTCGAGCCTCATAATTGAATCCCCGGTTTTCACATTTTCGCCGGCCTGGAAGTATACCTTTTCTATTTTTGTTGATATGGGACTGGTCAGCACCTGCTCGTATTCTGGAATGACTTTGCCGGAAGCGGAAACGGTCCCCTCAATGGATCCTATCTCGGCGTAAGCGGTCAGGATAGAGTCTTTGCTGATGGATGGATTGATTATGGAGCGAAAGGCCAGTACTCCGATTACCACCAGGCAGATCGGAATCAAAGTATAGGACGCTTTCCTCAGTTTTATTTTGCGCTGTTCGGTCTGGCTAAGTTCTTTATCCATTTCTGTTGCCTCAATCTGGCTATATTCAAATCCCATGCCATATTGCAATTCTTTAATTTACAAGGGATTGCGCTAAACGATATTTTTATGAATCGCCCGAAACCGGACAGGGTGTCCGATTGCGGATAATGACCGTCATAGATTGTTCTTATGCTGTACTATAAATAGAATATCGGAATAATTAAAAAAGCAGAGTAAACTGGGTCATCTTTTCGGGCTCGGATTTCACGGATATTTTTCCCTTATGCAGGCGCATTACCTGCCTGGTAAAACTCAAACCGATGCCCGCGCCCTCCTTTTTGGTGGTGTAAAAGGGGGTGAAAATCTTGTCTATGGCGTCCGGATCGATGCCGCTGCCGTTATCCTCGACGGAAATAAGCACCCTTCCCTTTTCATCGAGCCGCGAGCAGAGCTCGATTCTCGCTTTTTTATTCCCGTTAACGGCGTCGGCGGCGTTCAAAACCAGGTTTATCAGGGCCTGTTCCAGCAGTTCTTTATCCGCCGTCAACTCCAGGGATTCCGGCTCCACCAGGCGGTTGAAATCGATATTCTGGCTCTCCAACTTGTCCTTCAAAAGTATGGCCACTCTATCAAAAAGCTCGGATACCGGGAAGATCTGGAACTCGGGCTTGGGAATATTGGAAAGATTGCGGTAGGAATTTATAAATTTGACCAGCCCCTTGCCTCTCTTTTCTATAGTGGCGAGAGCGTCTTTAATATCCTTGCCCGATTCCGCGCTGAGGCTGATGAAACCGTTATCCACCGACATGGCGGATTCCCTTATGAGGTCGTTGACGGTGGACGCTATCGACGTTATGGGGGTAACCGAATTCATTATCTCATGGTTAAGCACCCTTATGATTTTCTGCCACGATTCCAGTTCCTGCTCGGAGAGCTCGCTCTCGATATTCTGGATGGAAACCAGGGTCACCGCCTTATCTCGCAGTTTTATGCCGGTGGCGAAAACCGCGAGCTGCATAAATTCATGTTCGGTTTCGATCTTTACCAGCTCCTTTTCTCCCGAACTGATTTTCAGGAGGGCATCAACCAGGGAGGGGTATCTCGGCGACAACTCCTTGATATTCCTGAGGCGTGGTATATTCAACAATCTTTTCGCGGCGTTGTTGACCAGGTCGACCTTCCCGTCGGCGTCAAACGCGAGCAGTCCATGCCCTACATGCTGGACGATGGTTTGGAGATAATGATACTGCTCCTCTTTCTCGGCCCGCGCCCTACGGAATTCGTCCACGACGTCATTGAAAGCCTCGCCCAGCTCGCCGAACGTAGATTTACGTCCTTTCGGAAAGGTGACCGAGAAATCGCTATACTTTATGGATCCCAGAAAGCGCGCCAGGTCCCGGTTGGTCCTCTCCACGTACTTCACAAGCATGGCTGCCTGGAGAATCACCAGTAATCCAACAATAAAAATCGATGCGTAAAGCTCGGTCTTAGACAGAAGATATATGAACAGGCCTATTGATGCCGTTAGCAGGATAATTCTTAATACACAATTAAATTTGAAATACTTATAGTTCATATTTCCTTATTCGTCTGTATAACGAAGCCCTGGTCAGGCCGAGCTCTCTGGCCGCCAGCGATATATTGCCCCGGTTCTTGTTCATTACCATTATTATAACAGCTTTTTCAACCTCTTCGAGATCATAGTTATTAACCATCAGCCCTTCGGCTTTATATCCCCGTTCGGCCAGGAAAAAGTCATCCTCCCTCAACTTATCGGAATCGCACATGATGACGGCCCGTTCTACGGCATGCTCGAGCTCCCGCACATTCCCCGGCCAATCATATTTCTCCAGCCTCTGAATGGTCGATTTCGACACGGTTCCTATATCCTTATTATATTTCTTCGAATACAATCTCATAAAATGGTCGATCAGAAGGGGGATATCGCCGGCACGTTCCCTTAAAGGAGCGATCTTTATCTCGACGGTATTAATCCTGAAAAGCAGATCCTGCCTGAACCTGCTGGTCTCTATCATCTCGGGAACCGGCATATTGGTGGCCGAGATCAGACGTACGTCAATCGGTATCGGCCTGTTTGTACCCAAGCGGGTCACGCTGCGGTTTTGAAGGACGGAGAGCAATTTCGCCTGTAACGGAACGGGGATATTGCCGATCTCATCGAGAAACAGGGTCCCGCCATTGGCGATCTCAAACCTGCCCGCGCGATCTTCCCGGGCATCGGTAAAAGCACCCTTTTTGTGCCCGAAAAGCTCGCTTTCAAACAGGGTCTCAGTCAGCGCTCCCATGTCCACCGAAATGAAAGTCTGGGTCGATCTTTTCGACCGGCGATGAATCTCACGGGCCACAAGCTCCTTACCGGTGCCGCTTTCACCCAGTATCAAGACGTTGGCATCGGTCTTCGCGACTTTCTCTATGATGTTGAAAACCTCTTTGACGGCTTCTGAATCTCCTATTATTCCCGAAAAATGGTGGCCCAGATCCTCCGAAAGCTGCTTTTCTTTCGATTTCAAATCCTCTACCTCCTTCCTGGATCTCCTCAGGCTGATCCCCGCCGTTATGCTACCCAGCAGCTTCTCATTCTGCCACGGTTTCTGTATAAAATCGATCGCCCCGGCCTTGATCGCCTCCACCGAAAGTTCGATATCCCCGAAGGCGGTGATCATCACCACCACGGCCCTCGGATCATAATCAATTATTTTCTTCAACCAGTATATGCCCTCTTTACCGCTGCTGACATCCTTGGTGAAATTCATATCCAAAAGAATGACATCGAAATCCTGCTTGGAAATAAGAGACGGGATCTTGTTTGGATTTTTTTCCTTCATCACCGCAAAGTCATACCTCCTCAAATATAACTCCGCCGCGTGAAGTATATCTTCATCATCATCCACAACCAGCAATCTTCCCTTTATCTCAGCCATTCTTCTTACCCTTTTTATGGGACAGTCAGATATTTTTTTCTACGTTAGATCGTTAACCGCCCGAGTTTGCGATATCCACATGACCCCGCACCTATATTGGAATATAGCCATTCACCGTCGCGATGAACCAACCAGATTTCATTTGATCTGCCAGTATACAAATTCGTTAAATTGGCCCTCTCTTTATTCTATTCCCATATTTCCCAGTTTTATATACGGAAGACTGTTCGAATTCGTACAAGTTTTTTTTCATTTTCGAACAGTATTTTGCCCGTGTGATAAATTTAAGTCTTTGTTTGCAAATGAGTTAACCCGATTGGATTGTATTTTGCTTTAATTTCATCGGAGGAAAAATAACTATGGGAAATGCCATGGACAGACCGATCCAGAAGAAAAAGATAACTCCCAGGCGGATAGCGATGGCGGCCGGCGGTCTTTTTATAATAATACTTATCATACTCGGATTGAAGACGGCCGGCAGCGGATCGATCCTGAGGGTCGATTCCGAAAAGCTGATAATTTCCGAAATTACCTATGATAAGTTTCTGGAATTCATTCCGGTCCAGGGCACCATAATGCCGATCAAGACCTTTTACCTCGACGCCCTCCAGGGGGGAACGGTGGTGGAGACTTTTCTTGAGGAGGGCATTCTCGTGGAAATCGGAGACAGCATTTTGCGCCTTGATAACACCGATCTTCATCTGGACATAATGTACCGGGAAGCGCAACTGATCGAGCAGATCAACAACCTTCGCAACACCAGGCTGGCCATGGAGCAAAACAGCCTTAGACTCCGAGGCGATCTCCTCGATATAGACCGTATGATTAGAAACTCCCAGCGCGATTATAATACCAGCGTAAAGCTAAAGGAAAAAAATCTTATTTCCGACGAAGAATTCGAACAGAATAGAAACGATTTTGAATATTGGAAAGAGCGTAAAGTTCTTACGCTGGAGACCCAGAGACAGGATTCTATCTTAAGAGAGATTCAAATCAGCCAGCTCGAGGAATCGGTAAGCCGCATGCAGTCCAATATGGAGATAGTCAGAAAAAAACTCGAAAACCTGATCGTCCGGGCGCCCATAGCCGGGCATTTGACCTCGCTGAACGCCGAGGTGGGGGAATCGAAAGCGCGGGGTGAAAGGCTGGGCCAGATCGATGTGCTGGAGGGTTTTAAAATCAGGGCTGAAATCGACGAGTATTATATAGCCAGAATAAGTGTCGGTCAAAAAGGGGAGGTGAAAATAGCCGGAGACGATTACTACCTCGTGGCCACCAAAGTATATCCCGAGGTCAGAAACGGGAGATTTTTCGTCGACATGGAATTCACCGGCGACCCGCCGGAGAATATCAGAAGAGGGCAGACCGCCCAGGTGAAGCTGGCTCTGGGGGATCTTTCCGAAGCGATATTGCTTCCCCGGGGCGGATTTTTTAATGAAACCGGCGGCAACTGGATCTTCGTAGTAGATAAGTCAGGGGATTTTGCCGTCCGGCGCGAAATAAGGCTGGGAAGGATGAACCCGCAGGTATATGAGGTTCTGGAGGGTCTCGAACCGGGAGAGCGGGCGGTAACATCATCGTACGCGAACTTTAAGGATTTCGATAGACTGGTTTTAAAAAATGAATGAATGGAGTTGCACATGATTCGGGTGAACAATTTGAAGAAAATATACACAACCGAGGAAGTGGAAACGACCGCGCTGAACAACATCAACCTGGAGATCAACGAGGGTGAGTTTGTGGCCATCATGGGACCGTCAGGTTGCGGCAAATCGACCCTGTTGAATCTCCTGGGGCTTCTGGATAACCCCACCGAAGGAGAATATTACATCTTCAACGAGGAAGTCTCCAGATATTCCGAAAGGCGTCGGGCCAACATCCGGAAAGGAGCGATCGGTTTCGTATTCCAGAGCTTTAATCTGATCGATGAGCTCACGGTCTTCGAGAACATCGAACTGCCGCTGTTATACCTGGGCATTTCCAAGAGAGAGCGAAAAAGGCGGGTTGAGGAGATTCTGGAGAAAATGCAGATATCCGCCAGGAAAAAGCATTTCCCCCAACAGCTGTCCGGCGGTCAGCAGCAAAGGGTGGCTGTCGCCCGCGCGGTTATCTCCAATCCCAAAGTGATACTCGCCGACGAGCCCACCGGAAACCTGGACTCCAAACATGGCGACGAGGTCATGCAGCTTTTGAGCAGCCTGAACGAAGCGGGAACGACCATCGTAATGGTCACCCATTCTCCCACCTACGCCGAGTACGGCAACCGTACGGTGCATCTGTTCGACGGCCACGTGGTTACGGAAAACATAAAAGAACAGTTCCATGTTTAGAAATTTCCTCAAAGTAACATTCAGGAATTTCAGGAAATACAAGTTATACACCTTTATCAACATTATAGGTCTGTCCGTCGCCCTGGCTTTCTGTATTCTGCTGTTTAAATATATCCAGATAGAGTCGTCATATGATTCCTTCCATGAGAACGGCGAGAATATATACAGGTTTGTTACCTCGACCCGTCAGGGCGATGAAATAGACCACAGTTCGCTATCCCCGATTCAGCTGGGGCCGACCGTGACGGATGAGATCCCGGAGATAACAAGATTCACCCGTTTATCAAACTCCACAACAGTAGTCAGGGCGAACGATAAAGCATTCTACGAGACTCTACTTTACGCCGACCCGGGCATGCTGAATATATTCTCATTTCAAATCCTGAAGGGGGATGCGGAAAATCCTCTGGGTGAGAGGAATTCGGCCGTTATAACCGAAAGCGCGGCGGAAAAGTATTTCGGGGATATCAATCCCCTCGGCAAGATATTGTCAATTAAATATAAAGGCGGTTTTGAGGATTTCATTATTACCGGCGTTACTAAAAATGTCCCCTATAATTCCACCATTAAATACGATATTCTTCTGCCATACGGCGTAATGCTGGATAAATTGCCAGACATATTTATCCGGAGCTGGGGAGCCCGGACTACCCGCACCTATTTTCAGCTTGATCGAGGCACCCTGCCGGGGCTGACTGAGAATAAAATTCGCGAACTGCTGGACAAAATCCTCAGGCCCATATATGGCGACCGGGTCGATAACGTCCAATTGCATTTACAGCCGATCGAGGATATTCATCTCGATACCCGCTATTACAACTCGAACGAGCCCGTCGGAAACCCGTTCCATCTCTATATTATGTTCGCTATAGGCTGTTTCATTCTTATTCTGGCCTGTATCAATTTCATTAATCTTACCATCGGCCGCGCCGTCACCCGCTTCAAGGAAATAGGGTCCCGAAAAATCCTGGGTTCCGGCCGTTCCGGAATTATCCTTCAATTCCTGCTGGAATCCACTCTGCTTACTTTGATCGCTTTTCTTGCGGCCCTGATGCTGGTGGAGCTATTCACGCCTTTATTCAACGATCTCACGGGCTCTGAAATGACCTTATCGAGTATGCTTAATCTTCAAACCCTGGCTTTATTCGCCGCGCTTCTGGCCGCGGCCAACCTGCTGGGAGGAGCATATCCCGCTTTCTACCTTTCACGGTTTAATGTAGCAGCTATCATCAAGGGAACGACCAGAACCGCCGGGCCCAATTTCATTACGAAATCTTTAGTAGTAATTCAATTTTCCATGTCGGTATTCTTTATAATCTGTACCTTTTTAATGCTCAATCAACTGGATTTCATAAAAGGCGCCGATCTGGGATTCAAAAATGATCATATTCTCGTTATTCCCCAGAAAGCCGGAGACGGCGAGAAGATGCTGGGCCTCTTAAAAAATGAGCTGAGACAGCTTCCCTCAATAAAGGGAATTTGCGGATCGGGACAGACCCTGGGAGATGAAACCACTTACGCGGTCTCCCCGGCGGAGTATAAAGGCGCTTCGTCCGATTGTTTCGTCTTCCGGGTGGACGAAAATTTCCTATCGACAATGGAAATAGAGTTATTAGCCGGAAGAAATTTCTCCCCGGAATTTCCTTATGACGCCACCGGTTCGGTTATAGTAAATGAAACATTTGTCGACCGGTTGAACATCGACTCCCCTCTTGGTGAGGAGATCATATGCCGTATCGGGGCGCTGGAAAACAATACCGGAAATATTATCGGCGTTGTCAGAGATTATAATTTTCTCTCTTTGCATACCGATATTGAACCGGCTCTGTTGCATGTATCACCCGAGCACAGAATACGTTATATTTCTATTAAGATCGATTATGAGAACATTGATGCGACTATCGCGAAAATTAAAGAGGCCTGGACCAGGATCGCGCCCTATTCTCCGTTTGAGTTTTACTTTCTGGATGAGGATTTCAACCGGCAGTATTTTTACGAAGAGAGATGGAGCAGAATACTGCAATATTCCTCTATATTTTCTCTGTTTATCGCCTCTCTGGGGCTTTTCGGAATCAGTTCACTGGCCGTGAACCGCAGAGCCAAGGAAATCAGTATCAGAAAGGTCCTGGGGGGCACGTTGAGAGATATTTTGTTATTACTGAACAAGGATTTTTTGATACTGGTTACGATATCCAACGTGGTGGCGTGGCCGGCGGCGTATTTCGTCATAAATTACTGGCTGGAAAACTTCGCCTACAGAATTCAGATAAATCCCGGAATATTTCCATTGGCGGGATTTATTACGCTTTCGGTTGCCATGTTGACAGTAAGCTTTAGATCTTTAAGAACCGCCGTGGCAAATCCTGTGGAATATTTAAGATATGAATAAACCGGGAGTATTTCGATGTATAAAAATTTTCTAATTATTTCATTCAGAAACCTGGCCAGGAACAAGACTTATTCGTTGATTAATATCGCCGGGCTGGCCATCGGTATGGCCTGCTGTCTGATGATAATGCTGTGGGTACAGAACGAGTATAGTTACGACAGATTCCATGAAAAGACCGATAGGATATACCGGCTTTGTATCGATGGCCAGGTCAGCGGAAGAGTTGTGCGGGCGCCCATAAGCAACTCCCCGGCGGGCCCGGCCATGGTCAATGATTTTCCCGAGGTCATAAACGCCGTCAGGACCGATAATATACCCACCATCCCGGTCAAATATCAGGATAAAGTATTTTTCGAGGAAAATATCATTTTTGCCGACAACTCTATATTTGATGTCTTCACTTTTCCCCTGATTTCCAGAAGTGAGGAATCTCCGCTTGCCAAGCCATACACGCTGGTGATTACCGAGAATACTGCAGAACGATACTTTGGCGATGAGAGTCCTCTGGGCAAAACCATGACTGTGCATAACGATATAGAATGCACCGTAACGGGAATTGTACAGAGCCCTCCGAAGAACTCGCTTTTCGATTTTGACATGCTTTGCTCGTTTGAAACCAGGTACGCGGAAAATCGCGAACTTATGGAAGAGTGGATTAACTTCAGTTATGTTACATATCTGCTTCTGGAAGAAAACAGCGATTATAAAACTCTCGAAACCAAATTTCCGTCCTTTATCGAGAATCATATGGGAGAACGCCTGGCTGCCTTCGGGATAGGATTGGATTATTTTCTGCAGCCTTTAACGTCCATACACCTTTACTCCAGCCTGGAATATGAGGAATCGGAGGGCAGCGGAAACATTACCTATGTATACCTTTTCTCTGGAATCGCCCTTTTTGTTCTTTTGATCGCCTGTTTTAATTTTATCAATCTCACCACCGCCAGGGCAACGGCGAGGGCCAAGGAGGTGGGATTGCGGAAGACCCTGGGCGCCCATAAAGGCAGGTTGATTTCCCAGTTTCTTATGGAGTCCGTCATATATAGCGTTTTCTCCATGCTCCTGGCTTTGCTTATAGTGGAAATCGCCTTGCCCATTTTAAATTCCATAGCCGGAACTGAACTTTCTCTGGCGACAGTTAACATCCCCTCCTTTATACTCGCCATGCTCTTTATAGCCGCCGTTGTAGGTATCCTCGCCGGAAGTTACCCGGCATTTTTCCTCTCGGGCTTCAGTCCGGTTCGAGTATTAAAAGGGAATCTCAGGGCCGGAAGTTTCAGGTCCAGACTGAGAAGCGCCCTGGTTATCGGTCAGTTTATTATATCTATAACGCTTATAGCCGGCACTGTCTTCATATATAAACAGATAAACTATATGAAAAATAAAAAATTGGGATTTGACAAAGAACAGTTGCTGATCTTGCGGGAACTGGACGAGTCCCTACAGCAATCTCCCGATCTTATAAGAGACAAATTATCGTCGATACCGGGAGTGGAAAAAATCGGCTTCGGCTCGGAATCCCCTGGATCGGGCACCAGCGCCAGCGTGTTCGTTCCTGAAGGGTATGCCGACGATCAGGGTATATTAATGAATCATATTTATGCTGATTATAATTATATACCCGCCCTGGGGATTGAAATCGCTCAGGGAAGGAATTTCTCGGCGGATATTAAATCCGATACCGGCAATGCCGCCATAATAAACGAGACCGCGGTAAAGTCGCTGGGTTGGGAAGACCCAATTGGAAAAACATTCCGTATGCCTGATCCGGACGTTGATAATTCGGAATGGGAAACGAGAAAAGTCGTCGGCGTTGTAAAAGATTTCCATATCGAACCGCTATATAGGGAAATCGGGCCGGTTTTTATCATTAATGCCAATGAGGATCCGAGCCTAGCGATTCTCAGGCTGTCCACGGTCGCTATAACCGGTACCGTCGATAAAATAAAAAACAAATGGAGCGAAATAGCGCCTGAACAACCGTTTAACTTCTTCTTTGTGGACGATGAATTCGATGAGATGTACCGCGCAGAAGAGAGAATGGGAAAGCTGGCATTTTACTTCAGCATTCTCGCCATTTTCATCGGATGCATGGGCCTGTTCGGAATGTCGTCCTATGCCGCCGAGCAACGCACCAAGGAGATCGGGATCAGGAAGGTGCTTGGGGCCACGGTTCCGAATATCCTGCGATTGCTTTCCAGGGAGGTTCTGGTTTTAATCGCTGTCGCCTGTATTATCGCTTGGCCTATCGCTTTCTATGCTATAAACAGATGGCTGCAGAATTTCGCCTATAGAATCAACCTGGATTTTTCCATATTCATTTTCGCCGGATTGATTGCCCTGGCCATTGCCATACTGACCATCAGCTTTCAATCGATCAGGGCGGCCCTGGCGAACCCTGTAAAATCGTTGAAATATGAATAATCAGGACAATAATGTTTAAGAATTTTTTATTTATTTCATTCAGGAACCTGACCAGGAATAAGACCTATTCGCTGATAAACATCGCCGGCCTGGCCGTCGGAATTGCCTGCTGCCTGATGATAATGCTCTGGGTACAGAATGAGTTCAGTTATGACAGATTCCATGAAAACGCCGATCGGATTTACCGTCTGTGTATCGACGGCCAGATCGGCGGAAGAACCACTCGCACCCCCGCAAGCAACGCCCCCGCTGGCCCCGCCATGGTTCGCGATTTCCCTGAAGTAATCAATTCTGCGAGAATAGACGTTATGCCGACAATCCCGGTCAAGTACCAGGACAAAATTTTTTTCGAGGAGAATATCCTCTGGGCCGACAATTCCCTATTTGACATTTTTACATTCCCGTTAGTCTCCAGGGGAGAAGAACACCCTCTTGAAAGGCCTTATACCGCGGTGATCACCCGGGATATGGCTAAACGATACTTCGGCGAGGATGATCCTCTTGGAAAAACCATGAGGTTAAATAATGAACGTGACTTCACCGTAACCGGGGTTGTGGAAAACGTGCCGGCTAACTCTCATATAAAATTCGACATGCTCTGCTCATTTGAGACAAGATATACTGAAAACCGCGAGCTCATGGATGAGTGGATATACTTCAGTTATGTTACCTATCTGCTCTTAAAGGAAAACGGTGATTTTAAAAATCTCGAATCAAAATTCCCGTCTTTTGTCGACAATCATATGGGGGAACGCCTCGCCGCTTTCGGAATAGGAATGAATTATTTCCTTCAACCCTTAACATCCATTCATCTTTATTCCGATCTGGAGTACGATGATTTCGAAAGCGCCGGAAATATAACCTATGTTTATCTTTTTTCGGGAATCGCTTTATTTATTCTGCTGATAGCCTGTTTCAATTTTATTAACCTGACTACGGCCCGCGCTTCCGCCAGAGCCAGGGAAGTCGGATTGCGGAAAACATTGGGCGCGCATAAAAGTAAATTGATCCTTCAGTTTCTTTGCGAGTCAATTATTTTCAGCGTTATTTCCATACTTCTGGCGATATTAATCCTGGAAATGGCTTTACCATTGATTAATTCAATTGCCGACGTGGAATTATCGCTGGCTTCAATTGCCATCCCCTCCTTTATACTCGCTTTATTACTAATTGCCGTCGGGGTGGGAGTTCTTGCCGGATGCTACCCCGCGTTTATCCTTTCCGCATTCAGACCGGTCCATGTCTTAAAAGGCAATTTGAGCACTGGAACCTCCGGCTCCGGTTTAAGAAGCGCGCTTGTCATATGCCAGTTTGTAATTTCTATCACTCTTATAGCAGGCACATTTATCATATATAAACAGATAAACTACATGAAAAATAAAAAGCTGGGATTTGATAAGGAACAATTGCTGGTCCTGCCGGCTCTGGACGAGTCTCTACAAAGGTCCTCAATGTTGATAAGAGATAAATTATCAGCTATACCCGGAGTGCAAAAAATCGCCTTCGGATCGAAATCCCCTGGATCCGGTACCAGCTCCAGCATAATTATTCCCGAGGGATATGCCGATGACCAAGGGATAATGATGTACCAGATTTATGCCGGCTACGATTATATACCCACCCTGGAAATTGAAATCGTTCAGGGAAGGAATTTCTCGGCGGATATTAAATCCGACGTCAGCGACGCTGTCATAATAAACGAGACCGCAGCAAAGCTGCTGGGATGGGAAAATCCGATTGGAAAAACACTCACATCCCCCGATATGGACACCGATAAATCTGAATGGGAAACAAAGAAGATTGTCGGCGTGGTCAGAGATTTCCACGTCGAACCGCTTCACAAGGAGATCGGGCCGGTTTTTATTATTAACGCCAATGAAGATTTGAGCCTGGCGATTCTCAGACTGTCCACGAACGATATAAGCAGTACCGTTGCCCAAATCAGGAACAAATGGGGCGAAATAGCTCCCGATCAACCTTTGAATTTCTACTTTGTTGATGACGAGTATGATAAGATGTACCGCGCCGAAGAGAGGATGGGGAAACTGGCATTCTATTTCAGCATCCTTGCTATTTTTATCGGATGCATGGGACTGTTCGGCATGTCGTCCTATGCCGCCGAGCGGCGCACCAAGGAGATCGGGATCAGGAAGGTGCTCGGCGCCACCGTCCCCGGCATTTTGCGTTTGCTTTCAAAAGAGGTTCTGGTTTTAATCGCCATCGCCTGCGTCATTGCCTGGCCCATCTCTTTTTACGCCCTCAACAGGTGGCTGCAGAATTTCGCCTACAGGATCAGTCTGGATATTTACATATTTATTTTCGCCGGATTTTTCGCATTAGCCATAGCGATGCTTACAATCAGCTTTCAATCGATCAGGGCGGCCCTGGCGAATCCAGTCAAATCGTTGAAATATGAATAAACGGGAATCGAATGTTTAAAAACTATTTGAAAGTCTCCGTAAGGAATCTGCTTCGCAACAAGGGCTATTCTCTTATAAACATCGTCGGTCTGGCGGTGGGAATGGCCTGCTGCGCGCTGATCATGCTGTGGATTCTCGACGAGTTGAGTTACGACAGGTATCACCAAAACGCCGATAATATTTACAGGGTCACCTACGAAATCAACCGTCCGAATTACAATCCCCATTTCGCTCGTTGTCCTTACGGTTATGTGAATTCGCTTCCGGAAGAGTATCCCGAAATACTGGATCTGATACGGTTTCACCACGACGTGCAGATTGTGATTAAAAAAGATGATATTAAATTCAATGAGACGCGTTTTTACAACGTGGACCCCAATGTATTTGAGGTATTCAGCTACGAGCTTTTGGAGGGAGATACCCGTACAGCCCTGTCGGAGCCCGGCTCGATTGTTCTGACCCGTGATGCCGCCCGCAGGTATTTCGGCGATACCGATCCTATGGGAAAAACAATTACTACCATCAATATTGAATCCTCGGAAGAAAAAGACTATAAGGTCACAGGGATATTAAAAGACACACCCGAAAATTCCCATTTCCATATCGATTTTCTCGCTTCCTTCGATGATTCCCGAACCGCCAATGTCGACCAATGGAATTATATTTACATACTTCTTGAAGAGGGGAGTGATTATAAAAGCCTGGAAAGCCGCCTTCCCCAATTCGTGGCCAAATATCTTTCCGCCGATTGGGCCCCGTCGCATACATTGAGACTCCAGCCCCTTACATCGATACACCTTTACTCGCATATAGACAGAGAGATTGAGCCTAACGGTAATATATTATATGTTTATATCTTCGCGCTGGTTGCCATAATCACCCTGCTGATCGCCTGCATCAATTTTATAAATCTCTCGACCGCCAGATCAGCCAGGAGGGCCATGGAAATCGGTTTAAGGAAAACAATCGGCTCCAGCCGGATGCAACTGATAACATATCTACTGGGGGAATCGCTGCTTATCAGCTTATTAGCCCTGGTTATCGCGGTATTGATAATTGAAATTTCCCTTCCGGCGTTTAACAACCTCACCGGGAAATCCATGAGCTTCGACCCTTTTGTCGACTGGGAGTATTCGGCCGTTCTGGCTTCGCTGTTTATGGTCTCGGGCCTGATCGCCGGAAGCTACCCGGCTTTGTTCCTATCCTCATTCAAACCGGTCTCGGTTCTCAAGGGCGCACCCGGTGGAGGAAGGTTGCCGGTTCGGAATATAATTCTAAAAAGGGTTACGCTCCGGAATATCCTGGTTGTGTTGCAGCTTTCCGCCACCATCGCGTTGATTATATGTTATTTCGTAACCAGAGGACAACGTGACTTCATGATGAACCAGAGACTTGGAAAGCTGGGCGAACCGGTCATAGCTGTTTCTTACCTGCAAAACACCATGCGCGACCGGTATAATACCGTCAAGACCGAATTTTCAAATATAAAGGGAGTAAGAGAAGTCACGGCGGTCATGGAGCCACCGTCCAGGCAGATACTGGACGCCAGCCCCTTTACCGCCGAGGGCATGCCCGAGCAGGAAGACGCGCCGATAACGTATATCCTTCCGGTCGATAGCAATTTTATCGATTTCTTCAAGCTGGAGCTTCTGACAGGGACCGGGTTCCCCCGGGGCCCGATCGATGATGCCGAGCCGGACTTTATAATAAATGAAAGCGCCGTGAAAATAATGGGCTGGGAGTCGCCTGAAGAAGCAATTGGAAAGCGCCTGGAGTTGACTCCGGGCTACGCCACGATAAAACCGGGAAGAGTAATCGGTGTTGTTAAAGATTTTTACTTTTCCGACTTAAAAAAGAAAATCAAGCCCTTGGTCTTGTTCCAGCGGCCAAACTGGTATTTCAGCATAGTAATCAAAACCGGGCCGTCCGATTTTAACACAACGCTCGCGTCGATTAAGGAAAAGTGGGATGCCATGTTCCCGGACTACCCGTTTGAATTTCATTTCGTGGACGACCTTTACGAAAATATATACTCGGCGGAATTAAAACAGGGTACGATACTCGGTACATTCTCCATTGTCGGATTATTCATCGCCTGTCTGGGACTTCTGGGGCTGGCGGCTTTTATAACGGAGCAACGTACCAAGGAGATCGGAATCCGGAAAGCCCTGGGCGCCTCGGTTGCAAATATAATTTCCATGTTGACAAAGGAGTTCGTCCTCCAGGCTCTTGTGGCGACTCTGATCGCCTGGCCGATCGCTTATCTGGTAATGACCAGATGGCTGGAAAATTTCGCTTACCGCGTCGAGATCAATATGAACATTTTCATTATTTCATCTGTAATCGCAATCAGTATCGCATTACTGACAGTGATTTTTCAGGCGATCAAGGCGGCCGTCGCCGATCCCGTGAAGGCGTTGAAATATGAATAGAATGGAGAGATTCCCATATGCTCAAGAATTACATTATCTTATCTTTTAGAAATATCGCAAGGCAGAAGGGATTTTCCTTTTTGAATATATTCGGGCTGGCTATTGGATTGGCCTGTTGTATTCTCATCTTTATATACGTATCCAATGAATTGAGTTATGATACTTATCACCGAGATTCTGATAGGATCTTCCGCGTCGCCAAATCGAGCCAATCCAAAAGCCGCAGCGATTCTTTCGCCTCCGTAAATCTTATGACTGGCCCCACTCTCAAGGAGAGTTTTGATGCCGTCGAACAGTATGTCAGATTTTCGTTTGAGCGGCCCAAACCGGTCAGATATGAAGACAGAATCTTCATGGAAGAAAATTTCAAGCATGCCGATCCCGGCATATTCGATATTTTCACCATACCTTTTGTTAGCGGTAATCCTGAAACAGCCCTGACCAGGCCATTTAGCGTGGTTATTACGGAGGATATCGCTCGCAAGTATTTCAAAGACGAAAATCCCTTGGGCAAGACCTTAATGATTGATACCGTCGGATATGAAATCACGGGGGTGATTGAGAATTTCCCATCAAATACCCATCTCAAAATCGACATAATCGGGTCCTGGAAATCAATTGAAAGCGACGAATACATGCGAATGGGCTGGCGGTCGCCCGCCAATGTGCCAACGTACGTAAAACTTGCCTCAAATGTGGATCCCGCAGTTTTTGAAAAACGGATCGCAAATTTAATTCATGAATATGCGGGAGAAGAACTGGATCGCAGGGGGGCAAAGGTCTCGCTTTTCTTGCAGCCCCTTTCCGAAATACATCTTCATTCGAATTTGACGTGGGAACTCTCGACTCCAGGAAACGTGCTTTATGTATATATTTTCTCTTCCATAGGATTATTGATTTTGATTATAGCCTGCATAAACTTTATAAACCTGTCGACCGCCCGGGTGGCGATCCGATCCCGTGAGGTCGGAACCAGGAAGGTCATCGGCGCCAGACGTTCGCAGGTGATATATCAATTTTTAGTTGAGGCTTTAGTTATCTTCGGCATCGGCACGGCGCTGGCCTTAATTCTGGTGGAAATATCTCTTCCGCACTTCAACGCGCTGATCGGGATTAATTTTACCGTGGGCAGGCTCTTCAGTTTAAAATACGCCTTTCTTCTGACTGGATTTATGCTGTCCCTCGGAATCGCCGCCGGCGCTTATCCAGCTTTTATCTTATCTTCCGCGAATCCTTCATATGTTATAAAGGGCGGGATCGTTTCCGGCTCCGGAGGATCTCTTTTAAGAAGACTCTTTGTGGGAGGGCAATTTATAATCTCTATTGCGTTGATTATCGGGATGCTTTCAATACAACGCCAGATCGATTTCATGAAAAACAAACCTCTGGGATTTGAAAAAGAGCAGAAATTCATAATCGAAATGCCGGAACAGGCGGTGAATGAAGATAATTACAGGGCTATAAAGGAAGAGTTTTTGCAGAATCCTTCAATACTCGGAGCCACTTTCTCATCCAGCGTACCCGGCAGATGGAGGTATCTATGGAGGACTTTTCCGTTCGGTGAGGAGGCCACAAACACCCACGCCATCAATTGGCTCCAGGCGGATCAGGATTTTATCTCCGAATATAATCTTAAATTTGCCGCCGGAACATCATTCAGCCTCGGCGAAAACGCAAACCGTCTCGGGGAACTGATAATAAACGAAACCGCAGTCAGGACATTCGGGTGGGCAACCAATGATGACGGCCTGGGCAAATCCCTTAACAGACAAAATAATCGAGTAAAAGGGGTATTAAAAGATTACCACTCTCACGGATTACAAAATGCCATCATGCCGCTCGTCATGTACTTGATTAATGATGATTTTCGATATCTCAGCCTCAGGCTGGGCACTGATAACATCGGAAACACTGTTGCCTTTATCGAGCAAAAATACAACGAGCATTTCCCAGAAAGCATATTCAATCACTTCTTCCTGGATTCCGATTTTGATAGCCAGTATAATTCCGAGGAACGGCTGGGTAAATTATTCGGCGTATTTACCATATTGGGCATTGTCATAGCCTGCCTCGGCCTGTTCGGCCTGGCCGCTTTTTCGGCTGAAAGGAGAACAAAGGAAATCGCCGTAAGAAAAGTCCTGGGCGCCACAATCGCCAATATAATCCAACTAATAACTAAAGAATTTTTACTTATCGTTATGTTGGCAAACATCATAGCCTGGCCAGTGGCTTATCTGGCCATAAAGGGATGGCTGCAGACATTTCCTTATCGTTCTGAAATCGGTTCGCAAATATTTATTCTATCCGGATCAATCGCTCTTATTTTAGCCATGGCTATTGTGATTTTTCAGGCGGTCAAGGCCGCCGTCGCCGACCCGGTGGAGGCGCTGAAATACGAGTAACAAGGTGATTCAAAATGCTTAAAAATTATCTTTTAGTAGCCCTTAGAAATCTTAAAAAACAAAAACTGTTCTCCATCATAAACGTACTCGGTATGGCGGTCGGCATGGCTGGTTTCGGCATATTCGCCATATCCGCCGGGGTCAAATTAAATGCGGAAAAGTTCCACAAAAACGCCGACAGAATCTTCGGCGTAATACAGGTGTTGCCGGCTGAGAACAAAGGCCAATCACATACGTTGTTTACACCCGCGCCCCTTAAGGACGCGTTGCTTGATGAATTTCCCGAAATAGAAAAGGCGGTGCGAATCCTGCCCGCCGGTAAAATGCCCATCAGGCGCGACGGCAGGGCTTTTTACGAAAGCGATATCATGTTTGTAGATTCCGGATTCCTTACATTTTTCACATTCGATATGGTGTCCGGAAATCCCCAGACGGCGCTTTCCGATCCCAATTCCATCGTAATTTCCGAATCCGCCGCCTTAAAGTACTTCGGAAACGAAAATCCGGTTGGAAGGACTCTGATATTCAAGAAAGATACGGAACTGACGGTAACCGGTATTTTTAAAAATCTCACGGGCACCTCTTCCATCCGTTTTCATTTTCTGATACCCATGGAAATGTCGCGCTCTCTATCCGATCTTTCCTATGAATGGGAATCAAATCTGCATTCCACGTTTGTGATGCTCCCCGACGGCTACGATAAAGAGCGGCTTGAAAATAAATTCCCGGCATTTATCCGAAAATATTTCACCAATCCGGATAAATCTCCGGAACGCCTGTATCTTTTCCCCCTCCTGGATTTCCGGTTGAGTTCCGGAGATATCGAATCCCTGTTTCACCAGAGTAACAAGACAGGCGTTATCATAATACTGTGTATCGGTATCCTATTGCTGCTGGTCGTTTGTATCAATTTCATCAACCTTGCGACGGCTCGATTTATGTACCGGGCAAAGGAGGTGGGGCTTCGCAAGGTGATAGGAGCCAGGCGGGCGCAATTAATCGCCCAGTTTTTGGGGGAATCTCTTTTGATCGCTTTTATCGCCTTGCCGCTGGCAATGGTCCTTTTTGAATTCCTTTATCCATTATTCCTGACTTATATGAATGGGTTCTCGCCGTCTTCGGACATGCCTCATGTTTCATTTTCAATGTGGGGATACCCCTTCCTTATCAAGTATTTTCTGGCGACAACAATTTTGGTCGGATTTATTTCCGGTATTTATCCCGCATTTTATCTTTCCTCTTTCCGTCCCCTGCTGATTTTGAAAGGCAGATTCCAATCGGGCAAAAAAAGAAGATTCGGCAGCAAAGCCATGATCATATTCCAGTTCATATTTTCAATTATATTCATCGCCTTTGCAGCTATTTTAAATGAACAGTTTATCAATTTTAAGACTTCCGACTTCGGTTTCAATAGAGGAGGTGTTGCGGCGGTTGCTCTTTCGGAGGAATTACGTTCCAGCCGGCATTTGCTGCAAAACGATTTTGCACAAAATCCCGAGATTACCTCTATTTCGGCGTCGGCCAATTTGCCCATTGTATGGATAACGTCCAGCCCAGTATCGGAGCCCGACAAAGGCCCCGACGAGTCAATAGCCATGGCGGTATACGGCGTCGATTATGACTTTATCGAGATGCTCGATATCGGGATTATCAGGGGAAGGACTTTCTCGCGGGAATTTACCGACGATAACAGCCTGGTAATTTCCGAGACCGCGGCCTCAAAGCTCCAATGGGACGATCCTCTGGGAAAGCGGCTGACCATCGAGGATAAGACCGGAACCGTTATAGGTGTCTCCAGGGATTTTATCTTCGGCGATATCGGCTTCGAGATCGAACCGGCGATCTTATTTCTGGAGCGGGAAAATCTGAATTATATGCTGCTGAAATTCTCCTCGGGAACGTCATTCACATCGCTCCGCGATAAGCTGGAAAGCCAATGGCGCAATATAGCCGGCGACATGCCTTTCGAATGCTTTACTCTTGACGATTATTTTCAGAATACTCTCGGACTTTTAAACAAGCTGGCGGGGTTTTTCAACCTCATCGGTTTCATCGCCATATTTTTCTCAAGCCTGGGCCTGTTCGGCCTGGCTTCATACATGATCGAAAGAAGAACTAAAGAGATCGGGATCAGAAAGGTTCTTGGCGCCGGTCTGAACAGGGTTTTCTGGGTGATATCAAGGGAGTTTATGATTCTGGTGGCGATTGCCAACGTGGTCGGGCTATCCATCATATATATAGCCTGGAATAGATTGTTGCAGACAGGGCTCTTGTTTATAACGGCTATCGGTCCGGGAACATATCTACTGGTTATATCCATCACGGTTATCATCGCGATGGTCGCCGTGGCGTCACAGACGTTCAAGGCCGCCCTCGCCAATCCAGTAAACGCATTGCGGCATGAATAAGTGAGGATTATTATGCTAAAAAACTATATCAAAGTAGCAATAAGAATGCTGGCGAGACACAAAACATATTCTCTTATCAATATTGCCGGGCTGGCAGTGGGAATGACCGTTTTTATTCTAATCGCATTGTGGGTTACCGATGAATTGAGTTACGATAGATTCCATGACGATGTCGACCATATATACCGGATAGTGGGTAAGGGGGCTTACTTTGAGGACGGTATCGACGGCGCCCCGGCCCCCCTGGCCAACGCCATTAGAGCTGAAATACCTGACGTAACAGACGTGGCCAGGGTTATGGACGTGCCCAAACTGGTCATAAGTTACAATGATAAATCCTTTTACGAAACGCGTATCATGCTTACGGAGCAATCGTTTTTCAACATTTTTTCATTTTCCTTTTTATACGGTAGTCCGCAAAATGCGCTACTGAATCCCAACGACGTTATCATTACGCAAAATATAGCCGATAAATACTTCGGCGATGAAAATCCTATCGGAAAAAACCTGATTGTCGACGGCAAATACCCGGTAATAGTCACCGGAGTCGTCGAGAATGTTCCTGACAACTCGACATTCAAATTCGACATAATAGCTCCTCTGAAAATTAAGGGGGACGAATTTGCCGAGCTGGAATCTCACTGGGGAGCATTTATGACCTCCAATTACATCAGGATAAACCCGGAGGCGAGTACCGATAACATAATACGGAAATTGAACGGAATAGGCGAGAAAAACAACTGCCCCCAATTCAGAGACGGGGTTTCCTTCGATCTACAACCCTTCCTCGATGTTCACCTGGACGGCAAGAACGATTATCACGATTACGCCGATATCGGAAATTCCCTGCTGGTGTACAGTTTTTCGGTTATCGCCATGTTTGTACTTTTAATCGCCTGCGTAAATTTCATAAACCTTTCGACCGCCAGGTCCATGGTACGCGCCAGGGAAGTAGGCATGAGAAAAACCCTGGGCGCCGGCCGCGGTAATCTGATCAGGCAATTTCTCGGCGAAACGGTATTCTTTTCGGCCATCTCCCTCGTTTTTGCGGTTGTCCTGGCAGAACTCTCGCTTCCTGCATTTAACAACCTGGTGCGCAAATCGCTTGCTATGAATCTATTCGAACTCCCGTTAATCCTGGCAGGATTCGTCATTATCGCCGTCACCGGGGTAATCGCCGGCCTCTACCCGGCCTTTTATTTATCCTCTTTTAAGCCTGCAAATGTCATAAAGAGTAACATCTTATCGGTTTCCGGCAAATCTCTCTTCAGAAAAATACTGGTTGTCTTCCAGTTCTCGCTTTCAACAGCGTTATTAATCGGCGCACTTGTCATTTACCTTCAACTCCGCTATATCAATTCCAAAGATCTCGGCTTCGATAAGGAAAATGTAATTCACATTCCTTTAAAGGAAAACATAGCCGCCCGATACCCCGCCGTTAAAGAGGAACTGCTTGCGTCTCCCTATATAAAATCGGTGACGTCGCAATACAACCTGGAGGCAACGATCGATTTCAGCACCAACGGTTTTGTCTGGGAGGGGGGCACCCCTAATTTCGAATTACAATTCCATACCAGCCAGGTGGGAATCGATTACTTCGAGACTCTGAACCTGGGGCTTGTCGACGGCAGGTATTTCTCGGAAGAGTTTTCCAGCGATACGAGCGAAGCGGTTATTATCAACGAAGAGGCAGCGGTTCAAATGGGATTGACAGAGCCGGTGGGAAAAAGATTCGGGTTTCAAGAGCTGGACGCTACCATTATCGGTGTTGTTAAAAACGCCAACATGGAATCGCTCACACGGGCGATAGGCCCCCGGGTTTATTATCCTCTGACCAATTTCGCCGGCGCATCGGAGCGCGGTAAGGTGTTGATAAGGTTTGCCGAAAGCAACTATGGCGAAGCCCTATCGCACACAAGGTCCGTCTGGAATAAATTCAATAAGCTTTCTCCTTTTGAGTTTGAACTCCTTGACGATACCTACGAGAATCTTTACCGCCGCGAGAGGAATATCGGTTTTATTATAAACATATTTACAATCCTGGCGATATTTATCTCCTGTCTGGGGCTGTTCGGATTGATTTCCAGTGTCGCCGAACGACGCACCAAGGAAGTCGGGATACGCAAGATACTGGGCGGTTCGGTTTTCAATATTTTATATATCATTACGAAGGATTTTTTAATTCCGGTGTGCATTGCCAATCTGATAGCCTGGCCCATTTCATATCTTATCATGGAAAAATTACTTCAAAATTACGTTTATCGAGTAAATATCCACTGGTGGATTTTTGCGGCCGCAACTTTCATCGTAATAGCCATCGCCAGTGCAACCGTGAGTTTTCAGGCGGCAAAAGCTGCCCTGGCCAACCCCGTAAACGCATTGAGACACGAATAAATGAGGAGTTGATATGCTAAAAAACTACATCACGGTAGCATTAAGGTCACTGGCCAGACATAAGATATATTCTCTGATCAACATTTTCGGGCTGGCGGTGGGACTGGCGTTATGCCTGATCGTAATCGGGCATATCAGCTACGAGCTCAGCTTCGAGAATTTCCACGAAAACAAGGATCGCATTTACCGGATTAATCTCAAATACATGTCTGAGGATACCGAGCTGTATTCCTCCCTGGTTATGTCGCCGCTGGGGCCGGCGCTCAGGGAGAGCCTTCCCGAGGCCGAAAAGGTCGCGGTTTTCAGGGTCATCGGAAATATCGATCTCTCCATCGGTGAGGACAGTTTCAGGGAGCGGTACGAGGCGGCGCGGGAAGGTTTCAAGTATGACGCCAACGTTTTTTGCGCCGGGCCCGAATACCTTGAAATTTTCACCCTGCCTTTAGTCGACGGCGATCCGAAATCTGCGCTTGTAGAGCCGTTCACCATGCTGATCACCGAAACCGCGGCCCGGAAATATTTCAAGGGTATAAATCCTATCGGCCAGATTGTTAAAATTAACGATAAAATCACCTGCCGGATAACCGGCGTTTTGAAGGAGATTCCTCCCAATACCCAGCTTAATTGCGAGTTCATAGTATCATATTCCAGCCTTCAACACATTGATGAAAATTTAGCTTCCTGGGAAAAATACGATCAGGATTACGTTTATATGCTCTTAAATGAGGATGTTGATCTTGAGGAGGTTGAGGCGAAAATATCGGCCATATTTGAAAGCCGTGTGGGAAAAGAATTGGCCTCAAGGCACGAATTTGAGCTTCAGCCGCTCAAAGATATTTACTTCAGTTATTACGGTTCCGGCCGCATGGGAGATATAAGCCCGCACGGGGAGATTTCCATGATGATTGAAATGGGCGTAATCGCCGGTTTCGTGCTGCTTCTGGCCATAGCCAATTTCATCAATCTTTCCACCGCCAGATCATCAGACCGGAACCGGGAAGTCGGGGTGAGAAAGGTATTCGGAGCCCATAAGATAGATCTGATAAAGCAGTTTATAGGCGAATCTATCATCATAACATTTATCGCCGTGTTGATAGGGCTTTTAGCTTACGAGATTTTTAAGATAATAGTTCAGGATGCTCTTCCCCGCCAGATGCTCGCCGATTTTTATAATAATAATACCATGATACTGCTCATCGCCGCCCTCACAATAGCAGTCGGCGTAATAGCCGGATATTATCCCGCTTTGTATCTATCCAGGTTTCGCCCCATCGCCGTTTTGCAGGGAAAATCCGGCATCAAATCGTCAAGGTCCTTATTGAGGAGGGGATTGGTGGTGTTTCAGTTCACCATAGCCATCGGCTTCATATGCTCGACCACAATCATATACAGACAAATAAACTTTATCACCAACATGGAATTGGGATTTAACAGCGAAAATATGCTGGTTATAAATTTAAACGGTAAACAGGCCGCCGAAAACGCCGCCATATTGAAGAATGAAATTCAGAATAAGAACAAGGTGTTGTCCATCACCGCCGCAAACGCCCCCCCGGGCGCGCAGGCATATAGCCCCTACATTTATTACAAAGATCAATCGTTCGAGGACAGCTCCAAAGTTGTATTTAAAAAATTCAGCGTGGATAATAACTTCGTATCAACGTTCGGCCTCGAGGTAATAAGAGGCCAAACATTTTCCGAGTATGGTTCGGCCGATGGTAGAAACGCTGTCATGGTAACCGAGGCGGTGGTCAGGAACCTCAAAATAACCGAGCCAATCGGCCACAAGCTTTACCGACAGGACGGTCTCGTTGAAATCATCGGGGTATTAAAGGATTTCCACGGGACGCCATTGAATTATTCTTACAAGCCTAATATCATTTTAAAGCCTGAGCCGGAGGAGCTCACGACCCTCGCGGTAAAATTGCCGCCGGAAGATATATCGGCCTCGGTAGCCGCCATCAAGGATACCTGGGACTCGACCTTTCCGGGAAAGACTTTCAACTACGCGTTTCTGGATGATCTGATTGAGGGCAATTACAGTGATGACAGGGGAAGCGTCAAGATGTTTACGGTTCTTTCCGCGCTGGCGATACTGATCGCTTGCCTGGGAATATTCGGCCTGGTATCCTTTACCGCGGAAAAAAAGACGAAAGAAATTGGTATCAGAAAGGTCCTGGGGGCTTCCGTTCCCAATATCGTGAAAATGCTTTCAAGGGAGTTTGTAATCCTCATAGCAATTTCCAGTATCATCGCCTGGCCCCTGGCTTATTTATTGATGCAGAGTTTCCTGCAGTGGTTTCCCTTCAGGGTATCCATAGGGGTTGGAACCTTTTTATTTACGGGTTTCATGGCGCTGGCGCTGGCTATGATTACGTCAGGGTTTCAGGCTGTCAGGGCCGCGGCGGCGAATCCAGTCGACGCTTTAAGATGTGAATAATACAAGGTAGGTGAAAGATGTTAAAAAATTATCTAAAGATTGCTTTCCGTAATTTATATAAAAACAAGCTTTACTCCATTATCAATATCGTCGGGCTGGGAATATCTATAGCCCTTTGCGTGGCAGCGTATGTAAACCACGAATTCAGCCGGAGCTTTAATTCCATGTATGAAAACAGAAGCCAATTATATCTTGTTAACAGCTACAAGATACAGGACAATGAGCGGCTGGAATACTCCAATATCCCGATTCCCATGACGCCCGCCATAAAGAATGATATCGCCGGGATTGAAAAAATCTGCAGAGTCACGACGGGGAGCGGTACTCTGAGATTCGAGGATAAAATATTTAACGAATTTTTTTACTACGTCGATGAAAAATTTCTGGAGCTGTTCCCGCTCTCTACGTTGGCGGGAGCCTCCGACGCTCTCACGGAAAAAAACAATATTGTTATTACCGATGAACTCGCAAAGAAATATTTTGACGATGGAGAGGCCGTCGGCAAACAATTGATTTTCAGCCGGGATGGGGATAAGGAATACGAATTTATTGTAGGCGCGGTAATCCCCGCGCCCCCGATGAACTCCTGTTTGCAAATGGACGCCATTTTACCATACGACAGGCTGAAAGATATTGCTGAATTCGATCTACTCGGCTGGGATATGTGGGCCGCGGCGACGGTGGTGCAGATAAAAGACGAATCCAACGTGCGTCCAATTGAACAGCAACTTCAGGGTTACGTTCAACAGGCTAATGAGGCCAATCCTGATTGGCTGGTAAACGGATTTTACCTGCTGCCGCTGAATGAGCTGGCCTCGGTTTCCCGCGAACTCAGGGGAGATCCTTTCCGCCCGGGAATGCATCCCGCCGCCATCATCGCGCCCTCGGTAACGGCAATATTGATATTACTTCTGGCCTGCTTCAACTTCATTAACACCTCCATCGCTTTCGCCTCCAGACGGCTCAAGGAAATCGGCATCCGCAAGGTAACCGGCGGCACGCGCAAACAATTGATAATCCAATTCATGGGAGAAAACCTGCTGTTGTGCCTGATAGCGTTGCTTCTCGCCTGCGCGCTGGCAGAGGTCTTCGTTCCCGCCTACGACAGCCTCTGGCCGGAAATTTCCCTCTCCATGAATTATTCGGAAAACCTCGGGATTGTCGGCGCCCTGGTCGGGCTGTTGATATTCACCGGCCTGGCGGCCGGCTTTTATCCCGCATTTTATATAAGCGGATTCAAACCCGCCACCATACTTAAGGGAAAGCAAAGCATAGGCGGTATAAATGTACTGATTAAAGTACTGCTTACCTTCCAGTTTTCGCTCGCCATTACGGTCATAATCGCCGCCGTTATTTTCAACAAGAACGCGTCTTTTATAAAGAATTTCGATCCCGGTTTTACCAAAGAAAATATTCTGGTCGTACCGGTTCGAGGCGAAGGAAATTACCGCTTATTAAAAACTACCATCGAGAATCACCCGGATATCACAGGCATCGGCGGTTCCCGGCACCTGATGGGTCGAGTCTGGGCCGGAGTCGATATCGAGACCGAGAAAGGCAAGGACGTTATCTGGTATATGGAGATCGGCGAAAATTATTTTGAGACCGCGGGTTTCAAGCTCTCCGAAGGTCGCAGCTTTGACTACGGCCTGAAAACCGAAATCAATAACTCAACTATCGTTAATGAAACCTTCATGGAGGAATTAGGATGGACTTCTCATCAGGATAAACGTATCAAATTTATCTATGAGGATTCGGTTAAAGAATGCAACGTTATCGGGGTCGTAAGGGATTTTCATATTAACGGCGTTGCCACCAGATTAACTCCCATAGCGTTACGCCTGGGCCCCGAAGAAAGGTACTGGCATCTCTCGTTAAAATACAAACCGGACAAACTCCCGGAGGTATCGGCGTACATTCAGGACACCTGGAAAAGGCTTTTCCCGCATTTGCCCTATGACGCTCGCTTTCAGGAAGAAATCATGGAGGACGATACGCAGACGAACCGGAGCATAAGACTGGTGTTTGTATATATAGCCATAATGGCCGTTTCAATCGCCGCCATGGGGCTGTTCGCTCTGGTTTCTTTAAATATAACCAGAAGAATAAAAGAGATCGGAATTCGAAAAGTACTGGGAGCCACCGTGGCGAATATCGGCGCCATCATCTCAAAAGAGTTCATAATCCTCTTTCTCGTTGGCAGCATCCTGGCCTCGGTTATGGCCTACTTCATGCTCGATACCATGATGGCCAGTATCTGGGCATATTACACCGATTTCGGAATTTTCCCGTTTTTCGTCGCCGCCATTCTGGCTTTCATTATCGGCTCCTTGACGGTCGGCTATCAGGTCTACTCGGCGGCGGCGGCAAATCCGGTCAATTCCCTCAGGGACGAATAACGACAGGAAATCGTAAATCTCGAATTGAAACTTTACAAAGGATTTAACAGCATGATAGATTTAAAAAACGTTTCCAAATGCTATACCACCGGCAAAGTCAATACCTATGTCTTGCAGAAGATAAACCTCGAGATCAATGAAGGAGAGTTCGTAACCATCATGGGGCCCTCCGGCGCCGGCAAATCGACTCTCCTGAATATAATCGGGATGCTGGATGAGATGTCCGAGGGGAAATATCATTTTCTCGGGGAATCGGTGCATAAGTTGAACGAGAGAAAAAGAGTCGACCTTTATAAGCAGTTTATCGGATTCATTTTCCAGAGCTATCACCTTATCGACGAATTAACCGTCTATGAGAATTTAGATACTCCCCTTATCTATAAAAAAATAAAAAGCTCTCAGCGCAAAAGCATGGTATGCGATACCCTCGACAGGTTCCAGATAGTCGGGAAAAAAGACCTTTTCCCGAACCAGTTGTCCGGCGGCCAGCAGCAGCTGGTCGGTATCGCCAGGGCCATCATCGCCGAGCCCAAACTGCTATTGGCCGACGAACCTACCGGAAACCTGCATTCCGAGCAGGGTAAGGAGATCATGGATCTGTTGAAAAAGCTCAACGACGAGGGTACAACCATTCTCCAGGTAACCCACTCGGAGAAAAACGCGGCCTACGGAAACAGGATTGTAAAGCTTCTGGACGGCTGGATAGAGAACTAAGCCTTTCATTATGGCTCTATTAAAATGCCGGTTTAATATCCATCTTCTGTATCCGGCTGGGGGATATACATAATTTATGAAATGTTATAATATTCATAAAAGGCGAAAAATGTATAATAAGAGTTATCTCAAAGATTCTATCTGCGTTTCGAAGCTCTTTAATTTCTTTTCGTTATAGCTGCCCAGCCACTGGAAAATGCTCACCAGAATTATCACAATTATCAAAACGGCCATCGTGAAATAGATATAGTTGCCCCTGCTCTTGCTGAAAATAAAAAACATGTATCTGGGCACTTTAACGATTCCGGTGACAAACTGAATCAGGTTCGACAGAATTCGCTTCAGACGATCGGCGATCGGTAGCTCGGCCTTGAGATAACCCATTTCATGAAGAATGCCCTGATATATCAGACTCGAAGCGGCCATCCTGGAAAAGACGTTATACTCCAGGAGCTTATATTCGGGAGAGGTCTTATCCTGAAGCAGCACCTTATGATCCGATTTCAATTGACGCCGTCTTAAGGATAATAGCAATTTAGACGGTGGGATCTCCCGCAACTTATCCAGACTTTGATAGTAGGGATCATCCAGTATCATGGGATCGTTATTCAGATTCTGCATTTCGGAAACTTTACTCAGAAAATAATATCGCAACTCGCCTGATCGTTTGAGTATATCTTTGATAAAGAGGTTCGGCGCCAATTCCGATTCCATAAAATCGAGATCCGATCTCTTCCCCCTGAGCTTCAGACAGAACCTGTAGGCCTCCTGAAACTGGGCCGACATGGGGATCAGAACCGGGAAAAAGGTGGCCAGGATATGGCAGGTGAAATACCTTATATCCGTGCCCCCGAAAGGAGTGGTAAAGGGCACTTTATCAAACTGCGTCACCAGGGTGTCGTCCACGCCTCTTATTATTTCCAGGTTATTCTGATCCCGGACCAGCTTCATATGGGCCAGTACGTTCTCAAAATAATTTATGAACTCTTCGGTCTCGAACTTGCCTCCTCTTTCATACTCATCAATATAGCCGAAGAGTATCGGAATCGCTTTATGCCTGTCTAATTCTCCCATATCGATCCCATCTAATAAACATATATCGCAAGATTCTCGCTGTTGACACTGGAGAGCGCTTGCGGATTAAAGTTTCCTCTAAGATTCAAATTAACGACATTCAACGACTGACTCTTAAGATCCTCCATGGGCTTAAGAATGAGATTTTCCGGTGACGATTCGGCGTCAACATAGACGGGGTCCATTCTGCCGGGAGTATCGTTCTCGTTGATGCCCACCTTGACCATGATATACCTGTAATCGACCCCGCTGAACAAATCTTTCTTGATCGTAGCTATTATATCGCGGGTGACGATATTATTCAGTCCCATAATCTTTATGGTCAGGCCGTCCCTTTCGGGCTGCGTATCCAAAGAGCTGAAAGATTGCAGCATGTAGTCCTTCTGGCGATAGTGAAGTACCTTGCCCGCTTGAGGCAAGACCCCCGCCAGATCGGTGATCAGATTTATAAATTCCACGAAATTATTCATAAGTAATATCAGGGATTTGACCGTGGGGCCGATTTCCTGGTGGTTGTACCTGGTATTGGTAAAGGCTGTCAGCCCTTCCATAAATTTGATATACAGTTCGTTCTCGGCATATTTCTTTTTCAGCATTCCGGCGGCGTCTCCGTACGTTTCCAGCATGGATTCCACAGTGCCCAGAATTTCCTTATAATAAAGGACAAAGTGATAGGGGGAAACAGGCAGATCCGGCCTGGGATGTATTTTCAACACGGAACCCAGCTTGATCGATAGCTCCGATAAGATATCCTGAAACAGCGTATGTTCCGGCCCGAACCTGCCGCCTTCGCCCTGGGAGGCGGCCACAAAAGCCTTGTATCCGTTCAGGGCGCCCTGACGGGCCTGAGTCAGGATCCCCTTAGTTCTGTGGCAATAATCGGATAGGGCGGGATGCGCCCCGATTATGGAGCATGGCGGTATGAAATCCAGAGAAAGATCCGGTTTTTCCTGGCTAAAAATAATTTCGCCGATTTTCAGGCAATCCGCCGGGTCGATATCGGCGGCCTCGCCCACGATCAGGCGATAATCGAAACACTTGTAGGGATACTTCGTGGAGAGGTTTCCCTCGGCGGGCATGCCGATATTTTTTTTCAGGCCGCTGGCATAGATATAAACCGGAATACTGCCGGAACCGCCGGTTATTATCGGCTCGGTTTTCACTCCTTCTTCCGATTCTCCGTCGACCTGTATTATCTTACCGCTGGCGGTAATGCCGTAGCACCTGGAAAGAACCACCACCCAATTCTGCCCGTCATGGTCTATACGCAAATCGAACGATGGAGCCGACATATCCGCCGGCCGGGTGAGCCCGTAGAAAACGGGATTATTCCTGATAGCCCATCGAGTCAGATTATCAAAATACTCCTCCTGCTCGTTGAAATGTATAGATTTAATCATCATGCCGTCTTGCCAATTGACGGACAGCAGCTTTCCGGATTTTCTCAAATTTTCCATTTTCCCAGCGTCGCTTTTAAATTTACGTTTTCTGTTTAATTAAAATAGACAGCCCGGGAAACACTGTCAACCCCTTTCACGTTCACCCGGATTCATGGAGGTGCTAAAACCAAGATATGAATTCCCGCACGTAAAATCTATTCCCACGCTATCAGGATCAATGGTGGTTTCGAATCGGCCCAAATAAAACGGCAGGGCGTATCTGCAAATATCCTCGAGAATCTCTCGATCCTCGGTAATCTTTATCGCCTTCTGGACATCTTCCGGCCCTTGAAGCTGAAAACTCAGCTCCAGTTCCGGTTTTTCGCTCTCGAACCTATCGCCCAGAAACAGATCTTCGCCCAGGCTGGTCTCGCTTCCCAGCCCCTTTACGGCGTCCGGCGGGATTGCCATTTTCAGATTTCCCAGGATTTCAGCGTTAACTTTCAACCCGGTCAACGATTCCAGGAAGACCCGGAGCGCCCCTTCGGTCCCCTGAAATCTGGACAGGCGGGAAAGCATGAATCCCAGAGAAATTAAATTGGATTTGCTTGCTTCCCTCTCCGGGACGAAGAAAATGGAATTCAGATAGTCGATAAATCGGGAGGATTGATAAACGCCGGCGTAAATATCCCTTATCCATTCCAGCCGGCAACGCATTTTCAAAAACATACTGTCGAAAATAGCGAACAGGTTTTTGGCGCCCTGGCGAGGATTATCTTCCCCGGAGAGGAAATCGCTCATCTGATCGGTGAAAAGATCGGGCAAAATATGACAGATCCCCGAAACCGCCGCTATAAGCGTTATCCTGCTGTCCTGATATATCGTGTCTCCCGCATGAGGCTGCTGCTCCAGAATTTCCCCCTTGAATCTGCTGAACTCCCCCTGAGGGAAAATAAAAATATTATTATCGGGAACTTCCCGCCGCCTCAGGAGGACGTAGGCCTCTTTTAAGGTCCTCGAACTCCCCCCGGGACGGGAACAGAAATCGGGCATTTTAAAAGGTTCAAACATGTTCTCGATCGGCCAGCCTGGCCGTGACTATGGTGCCTACGGGGCTTCTTAACTTCAGGAATTTCTCCAGTCTCGATAAAAACAGCGATCTCTCCTCCGCCAGGTCGAAATTATAACCTCCCATATCCAGCTCCACCTCAATACATCCCCGCAGGATACCATCCCTTTCAACGGATGCGGTGGTGGCCCTGGCCGATATTATCCTCTTATCGAAAGCGATGGCCAGCGATTCAAAATCGGACGGAACAACCGCCCTGTTATAGGACTGCAAAACCCTGGGAAACACCTTGATCATGTCAGCGAAAGACCTGGCGGAAGTCCCTCCTTTGGTGGTGGTGATATTGATAACGGACTCGACACCGGGATGAGGATTATAAAGAGAATTCAATAAACCGGGGCTTATACCGTTCGCGGTCTCGCCGGAAGAAACCCTATACGCCAGTGAAAACCGGTCGGGGACCTGGTCGCCCTCGGGAGGGATTACATTCAGGCTGAATGTGCTTCCCTCGATTCGCGGGATGAAACTGAATTGCCTGCCGCCGTCTCCTGTCGAAGTATATATATTGGAGTAGCTGTGCCCGAGGTTGTCGTCCAGCGATACAATCTCATAAATCTCCCTGGCTTTATTCTGGGGTACGATTTCCATCGGACCCGGCCCATGATAGAAATAATTCTGCTTGACATAATGGGCGTTTAACGCAACTACGCAATTGGTGGCCGCCAGTTCAAAACTCTTCATCTCCTGTGCCGGAATTTTCCTGTCGGATTCGATCTGTATCCAGTAAAGGGGTCCGAGGTTATCCAGCAGTTCGACGCTTGCCGGGGAAAGAACCCGGCGCAATGGTGAAGGAGTCGGCCCGATCCGGCCCTCCGCCAGATCAAAAAAATACTCCTGATATTCCTCCTGGTGTTCAAAGGGGTAATAATTATGGCCCCAGACAGAAAGCTCCGGAACCACACGCCCTTTTTGAATTTTGTTCAGCCTTTCTCGGCCGGGCACAACGGCGTCTCCGAAAACGCCGTCCGAATCGGTAAACCTCCATCGGCTCCACCTTAAATGCTCCAGCAATGCGGACGAAGCCTGAACAAATATATCGCTCCGGGGAATGGCGGCATCCTGGCCCTTCGATCTGAGGCCGATATAAATATAATCCTTTTCCACCGGTATATCGGACGTTTTCTCCACCTCGAAATTGCCCGAGAATTCGCTTCTTCCCTCCCATTCCGGGTTTGTCCATAATGTATTTATGCCGTCGCTATGAACCGAAAAGGCAAAGGCCGCCTCAACGGGATAAAGATCCTTCGGTTCCACGGGCGAGAAGTAGAAAGTTACGCTGGGCTGAATCGACGTGTTCACCCAGCAGGTTTCCGTCAGGATGTCCACGGTCGTCATGCTCGACCCGGTCGAAAATTTCAGGACGGTGGAAGCGGGAATGGGATGAAGCAACCCGTCAAAAAAAATGCGGCAGGCAAGATCCTTGATTATTGTCTCGGAAACATTATTGATTTTGTCATTTATTTCCTTTAGCCTGAAGGCCATGGCCTTGAACATCATATGTACAACAGGATCTATCTGTTGCGGTGACGTGGAAAATTCCGGCCAGACGCGGCGGGCGTCATCAAATAACCTCTCGAGAATCTCCTCCGCCGTTAATTGTTCAGCCCATTCTCCCTGGAAATGGCGTTCGATAATAATCCTCCGTAAGAGTTTTTTCCAATTTAAAGCTTTTACCTGTGGCTGTCTCACTGGCGCTTATTATGATCTTCAACGGCACTATCCCGGTTTTGTCGGGCTTCATCCCTCCCTGGACTTTGACCGAGACTTTTTCCAATCGAGGCTCGTTTCTTTCCAGGGCGGATCTGATGGTTTTCGCCAGATCCTCCTTAATGGTTTCCATCTCGACGAGGGCCTCGTCAGGACTCAGCTGATCGGTCCCGAACTCCGGGTCGCTCAGGGCCGAACCCTTGGGGGTTGAAATAATTACTGAAACGATCCTGGTGATCGATTTGCTTAACGAGATGCTCTTGAATTTAGAACCGTCAAACCGTAGCGGCAGATCCAGATAAATGTCTTCCATATTGACTCAATCGAAATATATAAGTTTAATACTCAATTAATCTTCACCAGCCCGCCCTTGATGGTCAGCATGGCTCCGCCATCAACATCCATGGTAGCGCCGGCCTTTTGCTTGATCTGGGCTTGCGATTTAAGATTAATGGCCGTTTTGGCGTCGAGCGTGATCTCGCTGGCCTTCAATGTTATAGAGCCCCTGGTTTCTATCTTGATGGAATTTTTGGAACCGCTCATGGATATATTGCAGGCAGAACCCTTGCTGGCTATACTTATCTGCTCGCTGCCGCTGGCCCCGTCCATGACGATACTGGCGCCTTCCTTCTGTACGGCCAGCGATATCTTCTCGCTGTTTTTAGATGAATCCATCTGAATCGAGCAGGCCCCCCCCTTGGCCTTCATAATCAGCTGCTCTTTATCCTCAGTATCGTTGAACAGGATTTCGTTGCCCGATTTGGTGCTGATAGCCTTCACAGTATTATTGTCGGTATACATGTCTTTTCGCGGCTGATGGGAACCATCATACAGGGAACCGATTACGGCGGCGTTTTCCAGGTGGCGTCCCCGTATGGAGACCAGTACGCCATCCCCGACCTCCGGCAGCAACCAGGTTCCGTGGGTTTTATTGCCGTCCGTTCCCGCCTGAAGCTGGCATACCCTGATAAAAGGCGATTCGATTCCGTCAGCCCTCTCGGGTTTCCAGTCGAATCTTACCCGTACGGCGCCGAGCTTATTTTTTTCGGAGTCGCTGACATCGGTCACCCAGGCCCTCTCTATAAGGCTTCTGGGAAACGAGTCATCCTGGTAGTAAGGATTGGCCAGATCCCGGGCCACCGCTTTAAAATCACACGAATACTTGGCATCTTTATATTTATGCTCGGCCCTGAAGATAAGGTACAAGCCATTGAAGCTCTCTTCTCGCCTTGACTCGGTAACCTGCTTTTTCGGTGACCAGGAGATCGTCAGGCTCTTCCCGGGGATCAATCCGAAGCGGTCGGTGGTGCCGCGGGATCTCAATAAACCGGCGTTTGACTTCTTTAGGATCGTTTCCAGCTGTTGATCGAGGTCTTTCTGGGAAATCGGGTTGTGCTGGAGCAAAATACTCTCACTCGTACTCGAGAGTTTGGGGGCTTCTGACGCGGCTTTCCCGAGGGGAATGCTTGAGGGATTGAGATTGGGACCATTGGAGGAGAACCAGCTGCCTTTTTTATACTCGAACGCGCTTCCAGTGAGATCTTTAAGCCTGGTGGAATCGACCTCGACGGTAAAGGAACCAAGATTATTGGCCTTCAATTCTATTCTTTCGTCCGGGAGATCCTGGGCAACATGAAAACTAAGTCCGTCGTAATACATCCACCATCCCTCGAATCCCGAAAGGTATTTTATTATCCGGAACGCGGTATCATTATAGGCCAGAAATCCCGGATGGGAGGTTCCGCCGGAAGCGGATATATCGGCATTCGGCAATCCCTCATTGGAAACAAGCTGATTTATTATGGCGCTGGAACTGGTATCGCACCAGATATGATACATCTTATTCAGATCCAAAATTATAGACGGGCTGTATCCGGCAATAATTATATTCCCCAGACTGTCGACCTTGCTGGAAAAGTTAATCTCCGTTATAATCCCGATAAACCTGATCTCCCCGGGATCGGCTGCCGAGCCTTCAGTATGAGTGAGCTTCACGCTGGCGGTTTTGGAAAGGCAGGCTTTAAGGTTATCTTCCATGGTTTTCCCGAAGACCTTTTCCAATTCGGCCCGGCGCCGCAGCTCAATTTTGAAATGATGGTGATCTCCCAGAACCTGCCTGAGCTCAAATGACTCGACAACAGGACTGGGGACCTTTACATTATCTATCAACAACTCGATTTTTGAGGGAACCATGATCTACCAGCCTATAAAGTTTGATACCAAAAGGGCGGGCACCCGCGCCCGCCCCACCGTTTTATTTATTAAACTCTGTCCTCCCAGTTGCTGAAAAGCTCCGCATCGCCTACCGAAACAAGCTCAGCCGAAATTTCGAATTCCTCGTAGACCTGGTTGGATTTGCTGGCCTCAAAATCCGGATAGGTTTCCTTGTATTTTAAGATAAAGCCGTCGTTCCATGTCAGCCGTTTCATCTCCTGTCCATCGCGCGGATTTTTCAGGACGATTTCACCACCTTTGAAATTATCCGCCGTCGAACGGCAGGCCCAGCGGAAAATAGTGTTGTTATCATCCGCTTCCCGGGTTACGCTTATTTTTGCCAGACGAGCCTGGTCCGAGGGCTTACCCCGGACATCCTTCGCGGTGGTAACTTCGTAAGATACCGCTTTAACCTTCGGTATTCTTTCACCTTCGATAAACAGATCCGGTGTGTGAGCCATAAATTTCCTCCTTTAATAAGAATTATTTCATTTCAACTTCGGTAAAATCACCCTCTTCCGAATGCCGCGCGGTCAGATAAACGTCAAATTGCCTGACAGACGTAAATGGAGTGATATTCAATTTGACGTCGATAATATGCTTGGCCCTCTGTTCGGGAGTCGATGTTACCTCAAGATTAAAATCGCTAATGAGTTTTCCTTTACCCGTATTCGCCCTGGCGAAATCGTAAATATCCTTTTTAACCCTCTCCAACAGGGTATTGTCGATCAACTTAAAGGTTTGCTTGTTGAGGTAATGACACACGTTCTTGGAAATATAGTCCGCGGTCCTTTTGGTGGCGTATACGTCGTATGACTCGCCTTTAAACAGCGAGCAATCCCCGAGAAAACGGACCTTGGCATCCCATAAAACCGAGGGGATAACGCCCTTGTTTAAAAATTCCTTGGCGCCCACGGCTCGATCCACCTCAAAGCGAACGGCTTTAACCGAATCGGAAGCCCCGTATTGATAACCGGCGCAAGGCTGCTGCATGCCCACAGTATTATCCTGTTTGTAAACCAATCCGGCCAGAACCGACGACGGGGGCAGCCACATGTCGTCGTCCTCATAACGGTTTTTCGACCTCCCCAAAATCCAGTTTGCCGCCACCGACACGTGCGCCTTTTCGGGAGTCGAACCCGCCAGACCCTCAAGACCGGGACCGTTCATCTGTTCCTCGGCTTCCTCATAGCTCTCAAAATCGGGCAGATCGGTAAATACATGAACCTTATTCTCCTCGCCGAGCTTGGAAAACTTATCGATATTGGGAATATCCTCCAGAAAACCTGGAACCACCATAATCGAATAGCAATCGTTCAGGCTGAATGCCCTGAAAGGCTTTTTAACGAATTCAGCCAGCTCGTTAAAGGATTCGCTGTCGGGATCGATAAGCTCTTCCAGAGAGACGTTGGAAAAATGAGCGTTTACGGGGTCTCCCGACGGCGAACTGTTGCCAAAGAACTGCTGGATATTTCTGTACGACATTTCCAGGGGTTTTATTTCCTCATATACCGTAGCCATGTTCGAATTTATATTCTCTTCCAGGGCCTGAGCCTCCAGAACCGCCGTATTGCGCAGATCCTCAATATCTTCGCTTGATGCAAGCATTTTACGCCACAACGCCAGACGCCGCACCATAAGCTTCCGGGATTCCTCAAATTGCGGCCTTGTCAGAAACTTGTGTCTTGCATCTTTTTTCGCGGGATTAAATACCGACAGACCCACCATGGTATCGCCGCTTGAAGCCTTTACCTGCGGCATCAATCCCTCGATTTTTTTAAAAGGAAGTTTTTCCTTTTCAAATTCCTTGACCAGCTCGCCGATTCTTGCGCTAGGATCGACGGCGGGCTTGGCTTCAGCAGGTTGCTGTCTTGTGGCATCACTATCGTCTGCAGCGGGCTGCAATTTTTCTTCATCCGCCATTTATCATCCTCCAGGATTGTATGCTACAAAAACAATTTTCTCATTCTTCTACAGAACCGCCCAGCAGCTCCAGGTTCTTTTCTATCAACTCCAGAAATAACTTCTTCTTGGCGGGATCGGCAAGCAGCTTTTTCAGCGCGGTGTTTTTATTCAACTGCTTGGCCAGGTCGTCCAGCACTTCCTTCTCATTGTTTGCCTGGGTAAGCGTTTCCGATTGTGCCATCACGTTTTTGGGATTAAAATCTTCCATGGCGCTGAATTTGAGCTCGATTGTCTCCTCCCCGCCCTCCCGATTGGTTATGGAAACCTCCTGGCTGGGATTAAAGGTTTTAAAAACCTCCTTCAGATTTTTACATTTCTGGGGTGTGATGTCAGGCCCCTCATTGTTCAGCTTGGCGACATAAAGGGTTTTATTCGACGGTAATCCTTCTATCGGGATTGCGCCGGAATCTTGTTTGACCTCTTCTCCTCCAATATGGGGCTTATTCTGCGGCATAGTAACCTCCGTTTATCGCGAGCAACATCTCGCCTAAATTACAAATTTTTATTCCTGCAAAACATCTATTTTAAAACTCCCCTCCGAAACGCCGATTTCTATTCGGTCGCCGGGTTTGACTTCTCCCGTTATAATTTTCACGGACAGCCTGGAGAGTATCTCCTTCTCAATCAACCTTTGAAGCGGCCGGGCACCCATTTCAAAATCGTACCCCTCTTCGGATAACTTATCGACGGCTTCCTGCGTAAGCTGCAGTCCAATATTTTTATCGGACAGGAGCTTCCGCACCTCGTTAATCTGAATATCGACGATAACCTTTAAAGATTCCTTGCTCAACGTATGGAAGACTATTACCTCCTGAATCCTGTTGAGTATCTCCGGTTTGAATTTTCTGAGCATCAATTCCCGCAGTTCTTCCGGGGTAAACGATTCGTTCTTGCGATCCTTCTCCACTATCTCCATTCCCGCGTAATTGGAGGTCATGATCACGATAGTATTGGAAAAGTCGATAGTACGATTCTTGCCGTCAGTCAAACGGCCGTCATCCAGAAGCTGAAGCAGTACATTGAAAATATCCAGATGCGCTTTTTCAATTTCATCAAAAAGTACGACGGAATACGGCTGCCGTTTTACCGATTCGGTCAATATCCCCCCCTCTTCATAGCCGACATATCCGGGCGGCGCTCCTATAAGCTTGGCGACGTTGTGTTTCTCCATATACTCGGACATATCCAGCCGGACGATGTTTTTCTCATCATCGAACAGAAATTCCGCGATGGCTTTGGCCAGTTCCGTCTTACCGGTACCGGTTGGACCGAGAAATATAAACGCTCCGATGGGACGATTGGGCCTCTTAAGCCCGGCCCGGGCTTTGCGTACAGCCTCCGATATTATCCGTACGGCTTCGTCCTGCCCGACCACGCGCTTGGTAAGATATTCTTCCATATGCAGGACCTTCTGCGCTTCGTCCTCCCTCATCTTGGCCAGAGGTATCCCGGTCCACCGGGATACCGTACGGGCGACATCATCGGACGTCACTTTCTTCTCAATAGAATTCAAAGCCTCCATAAGTTTTTTCGCCGGCGCCGCGAGATCGAAGTCCGGCTTCGGCTCGTCCGGTAATGTAATCGACAGGGATTTTATTTCCGGCCTGTAGGAGCAATTTTCAAAAATGTCTTTCAGCTCCGAGAGGTTATCGGACGCGTCTTTGCCGTCACCGCCTTCAATCTTGCCGATTGTTTTCTGCAGTTTGCTTTTAAGGTTTTCCGACACCAACCGGAATAATGAAGCCGCCTCATCCAGAACGTCGATGGCCACGTCGGGGAGTATCCGACCCCCCAGGTAACGTTTTGACATTCTGACAGAGTCGCTTATGGCTTCCTGGTCAATCTTTAGGTCATGATGTTCTTCATATCTTTTCTTTATGCCCTCTATAATCTCCAGCGCCTGCTCTAATGTGGGAGGCTGGATACTAATCCTCTGGAAAAGCGATGCCAGTGCCTTATCCAGCGAAAAATGCCGGGTGAAATCCTCTTCGTTGGTCGAGGCAATCACCGTAACCTCACCCCTGCCCAGGAAAGCCTTTAAAGGCCCCACCATCTCCGGCGGCCCGCCTGTGGGGGATATCGTTAGCAATTCCTGAATATCATCGATAGCAAGGATAGCGCTTCTGGACGATTCCTTGACGTTTTCCAGAACGGTCCTGAATCTTTCTTCCAGTTCGCCCCGGTATTTTATCCCCGAAGTGATCTCATCGATGTCCAGCTGCAAAAGTCTTTTGGCTTTCATCTCACCCAGTAAATTGCCATCCACCATGCGCTGCGCGAATCCCCTTAGAAGAGCCGATTTCCCGACACCGTCGGGACCGACCAGTATGGGATTGGAGCGGTGGCGACGCACCAGGATCTGCAGTATCTCGATCATTTTGTCGTCGTAACCGATAGCGGGATCGAGCTTGCCGGCGCCTGCCAAAGCGGTGAGATCACGACAATAATTGCCGGTACCCGCTACGGTTATTAACTCATCGGAAACGCCGACGGACGGCTGAATATCTTCGGGCATTTCACCCAGCGCCCTGTACAGTTCGCCCTTGGAAATCTCCATCTTGGCGATCAGCTCGGGAGAGATGCTGGAGCCGGAATCAAGCAGGGCCAGGAATATATGCTCGCATCCGATTTTGGGGGACTTAAAATTGTCCCGTTCCAGGTCGGCGGCCGAAATCACATCCTCGATCAACGGGGACATGGGGAGCTTCAGCTTGGCCATTTCCGATTTCGGGAAACCCTCCATGTCCATCTCCACAATCGACTGAAGCAGGACCATATTCTTATCCAGGTATGATAAAAGCGATTCCACCGGGCCGGATCTTTTCCGGAGCACCGCCAGGAGTAGATGTTCCGGCATTACCTCGGTATGCCTCTTGGACAGGGCGATATCCTGGGCGGCGATCAAGGCCTCTTTGGCGTCTTTGCTAAGCTCCGAAATATTCATATTAACTTGCGCGTAATCCTAAAATATAATTATGCCAGGCCGAAATGAGATTGCCGGCTTATCCTCCCTACCGTTCCTAAGGGCAACGCCCTTATCCAAGAATACCGTCCAGCCCAGCGAAAAATATAGATATCGAACTCCCAAAGTCAAGTCATTTTATTGGTTTAGCCCATAGTAACGCTTCCATAAAAGATTTAAAAGCAACCGGCTCATTCCTCAGGAATAGATAAGACGCATGATCACAACGGCACGAATCCGATCAACCTCTGGCTTTACAGCGGCCTACTCTTCACGAAACACACTCCACGCCATTGTTTGCAAGGCCATCATATTGCAGGACTTATAAAAGGCCCTGTCCACGCATTCGGCGTCAAACTTCGGAGACGAAAAATCAGACCTCGTCAAATCCTGGGTGGTCGGCGCCTTGATGGGATTCGCGGCGGCCCCCCACTTCCCGGGACGAAGCCAGGTTTTCAAATAAACCCTAGCTTTACTAACCCTGTCGGTGATCTCCTCAGGTTTGTATTTCTTATTGCCCTTGAGCAAATAAAGATCATCCTTGACTACGGCAAGACCGCAGCTTATCGCAACCTCATACATAAGTTCTATGGCTTTGCTTCTCGTGCCCGTGCCCACCGGACCGACATATTCCTTCTCCCTGACATCCGGCGGCAATTCGCCGCCTCCGGCCTTGACCCCGGCTCGAACGCCCCCCCTCTCTTCCTCATCCCAAGTTTTTTGCACAGACTCCGCCATTTTCATTATCCGGTTTCTTATTTCATCATCACTCATTCCGGCTATGCCGGGTTTCATTTCCTTAAGCTCATTAAGAAGATCGGTGGCCATCTCTATGCAAAAGGGGTTGGGAACCTTAAAGTCCTCCATGCCGGTAAAAGACCAGAAATGGCTCTTAATTAGCTCTCGCCATTCATCTTGTTTCTCTTTTGTGTTCCAATATTCATCTATGAAGTTCCATCGTACGCACCCCGGCATTTCTCTCGTCAGGAGACCCTTTAAACCCCAGACAATTACATCCGCGTAATCCTCGACTGTCATAAGCGCATGCAGAGGCTTTTCAGGATTCGTTTCCTTTATGT
>CP070813.1:922695-970981 GCA_020344055.1 Candidatus Zixiibacteriota bacterium
AGGAAGATGACAAGCAGGAATATTCCCTCGGGAGGAGATCGTCTGGTCGTCTCGTACAATCCCCAGAGTCCGATTATGATAATATACAACATGGAAAGCTTGATATCGAATCCCCCGGTTTCATTGCTTTCGTCGTCGGCGAACAGCGTTAATTTGGCGTCGGAAGAGGCGAACTGTCTTTCGAAATAATACATAAACCCGAAGCGCGGATGGCTTATTAGCTGATTTTTCCAGCTCCCTCTCCGGTTGAACATCCTCTCCACCATCGATTCTCTCTGATACTGTTTTCTTTCGAGGAATCCCTTAAACCTGGTCCAGTTGGAGGGATTGTTTTCGTTGATGATAGGTTTCTGCGCCGCCCGTAAAGGTATATATAGTTGAGATGATAATCCTACAATAGCGGCAGTGATTATAAGCAGGGCGGTATACCAGATACCCGTGACCCGGGATCTTTTTGCAAGAGACATAAGAGTCTTAACGATAACGGCGATCAATGCCGCCGCAAAAATCACGATAAAGGATTCGAGCTCATATCTGGAAATATCTATGCTCACAATCTTCAGAACCAGTATTTGAATCGGGACCGCATAGAGAACGAAGAGCGTCATGGCACACCATACCGGCCAGCGAGAAAAAGAGCTTTTTCTATAGTCGAAGTACGCAAGATAGCCCAGAATCGGAATCAGTATGATAAACGTCGTCATATGTATTCCCAGAGAAAACCATAACAGGAATGAGATGACAACCAGGTATCTATCGTTTCCGGGTTTATCGATATTCCTGGCCCAGATCACGGAAAACAGGCTAACCAAAAGCATAAGGAGCATAGAAAGAGAATAGACCTCCGCTTCCACGGCACTGGACCAGAATGTGTATGAGAATCCCATTATTACGATGCCGCAGAACGCGCCGATCCCGGTGCCGATTCGGGAAAATCTCCCCGTCGCGTTTGAATTTCCCGCCTCCGCCATATATACGATCAACCAGTAGGCGACGAACACCGCCGCCGCCGCTCCCAGGACTGATATCATATTGACGCGAACGGCTATCTCGGACGATAACGGCAGCAGGGTGAAAAATCGCCCGATTATAATATACATCGGGTATCCCGGGGGGTGGGGCACGCCCAAAATATATGAGGACGCTATAAATTCACCGCAATCCCAGAAAGAGGTCGTGGGGGCCTTGGTAATATAATAAATAACAAAGCTGAAGGCGGCGGCAAGAAGCGATATTACCAAATAAAATCTATTTTTCCCGGGTATCATTTGGAATTTGCTGAATGTTATCCGCTCTCGTCCCGATCTCTTTTAATCAGAGATATTTTAAAAAAGCACCTTAAAGGCGCGCAGATTAATTTACCATCTATTATACGCAAGTCAAATATAATCGGATTATAAATCCTTACCCAGGGCGTCAAGTATCCCGTTAACAAACCTGCTGGAATCGGCGGACCCGAACGTTTTTGCCAGTTCTATGGCCTCATCGATGGCTACTTTTTTGGGGATATCCGGAAAATAATAAATCTCCGCGAGTCCCAGCCGCAGTATATTTTTGTCAATTATAGCCAGCCTTGAAAAATCCCAATTTTCGGTATGCCCGGCAATGGCTTTATCGAGCTCCTCCAATTTTTCGATGATTTTTCTCAGCAAATTCAAGCCGAATTCCCGGCCGTTCTTTTCAAGTTTATATCCTTCGGCGCAATAGCCAAAGATCTCCGCGAGATTTTGATCGTCATTGCGAATCTCGTAACAATACAGCGCCTTAAGAACAGTCTCGCGCGCTTTTCGCCTGGCACCCATCAGATTTTTGAATATAAATTTACCAGTTCTATGGCAGACATGGCCGCCTGGAAACCTTTATTCCCCTGTTTGGTTCCGGTTCTTTCTATGGCCTGTTCCAGAGTATCGGCGGTTACCACGCCGAAAATAACCGGTTTGTTTTTATCCATAGCGATTCTGGCGATTCCCTTGGCGACTTCGGATGCTATGTAATCGAAATGCGGGGTCTGGCCCCTGATCACCGCTCCGAGGCAGATAACGGCGTCATAATCGGCGCTATCGGCCAGACGGGCGGCCGCCGGGGGGATGTCGAACGAACCTGGCACCCAGACCACCGCGATATCGGTATCTTTGGCGCCGTGTCTGACCAGGCAATCGATGGCGCCGTCCTTTAATTTCACCGTGAGAAAATCGTTGAACCGGGATATGACGATAGCGAATTTTTTCCCCGACGCGTTTAGCTCTCCGCCAATCTCCTTAACCATTTCTTGCTCCTTTATCTCTATATTTATTCATCTTTAGCGATTTCCATGAGGTGGCCGAGTTTGTCTCTTTTGGTTTCCAGATACCGGACGTTATGCTTGTTAGGCGAAACCTGCAGCGGGACGCGCCCGGTTACTTTCAGATTGTACCCCTCGATTCCGACGATCTTTTTGGGATTATTGGTTATTAGCCTGATGCTGGTAAGCCCGATGTCCGACAGTATCTGCGCGCCGATCCCGTAGTCCCGAAGATCGGGCGGGAAGCCGAGTTCGGCGTTGGCCTCAACCGTGTCTTTCCCTTTATCCTGCAGTTCATAGGCGAGAATCTTGTTTGCCAGCCCGATTCCTCTTCCTTCCTGGCGCATATACAGAACGACGCCGAGACCTTCCTTTTCGATCATGCGCAACGCCTCGGCCAACTGCTCGCCGCAGTCACACCTGCTGGAACCGAGGACATCCCCCGTAAGACACGATGAATGGACACGCGTCATCACGTCTTCTTTACCGGCGACCTCGCCCTTTTCAATAGCGAGGTGATGATGATCGTCGATGGAGCTTTTGTAGAGATGCAGCTTGAATTGCCCGTATTTGGTGGGAAAATCCACGGTCGTTATTCGTTTCACCAGTTTTTCGGTTCGGCGTCTGTATTCAATCAGCGCCGCTACCGTAATGAACTTGAGATTGAATTTCTCGGCCATTTCGGCAAGCTGCGGGAAACGCGCCATCTGACCACTATCGTCCAGGATCTCGCATAATACTCCGTAGGGCTTCAAACCGGCGAGGCGGCACAGATCGACGGTGGCCTCGGTATGGCCGGCTCGCGACAGCACGCCGCCCGGCATGGCCTGGATCGGGAAGATGTGCCCCGGACGTCCCAGGTCCTCCGGCTCGGCGTATTCATCGGCCAGGACGGAGATGGTCGTTGCCCGGTCATGCGCGGAGATACCGGTGGTGGTGTTTTTAAGGGCGTCGACGGAGATTGTGAACTTGGTTCCGTGGAGCGCAGTATTGCGCTGCACCATGGGAGCCAATTCCAGTTCCTCGATTCTCTCCTCCGGCATGGGAACGCATATCAGGCCCCGGCCGTGCTTGGTTAAAAAGTTGACCTTTTCCGGCGTGATGAACTGCGCCGCCAGGATAAGGTCTCCTTCGTTCTCGCGATCCTCATCGTCTACAACGATAATAATCTCGCCGTTTTTTATGGCCTCAATGGCCTCTTCTATGGTTGAAAATTCAGACATGACGTTTCACGATTTAACTCTATGAAAAACCGTGCTCCTTTAAAAAATCCATGGTTAATTCTTTTTTCCCGGGCGAAGTCTGTTTTTCGATATATTTGGCGATCATATCGAACTCCAGATTGACAACATCGCCGACTTTCTTATCTGCTAAAATGGTATTTTTCAATGTATGCGGTATAATCGCGATCTCGAACATCCCCGACGCGGTGTTTATCACCGTCAAACTTATGCCATCAACCGCAACGGAGCCTTTAATGATGAGATATCTATCGAATTTATCCAGGTAATTAATCGCGAAGATTGTGCTGCCTGAAAGGGGGGTGATTTTTGAGATTTTTCCGGTGCAATCGATATGCCCCTGTACCAGATGACCGTCCAGCAGGCTTTGCGGCGTAAGAGGCAACTCCAGGTTGACATTGGAGCCGGTTTTTAAATCGCCCAGATTGGTCTTTTCGAGAGTTTCGGAAATCGCCTCCACGACGATACTGTTTTTATGAATCTCGGTCACTGTCTGGCAGGCGCCATTAATCGATACCGACGAGCCGACCTGTAATTGCGGCGACAACTTATCGGAGTGAATCCTCAAGATGAGATTGCCCCCGCGCTTGGCAGCCGATTCGACTTTTCCGATATCCTGAACTATCCCGGTAAACATCTTATTTCCACACCGGTCTTCCGGACCATATCATGTCCGGGCCCGATTTTCTCCATTCGATCTCTTCAAACCCTATTGCTCCGGAAATCTTTTTTATTCCCAGGTCGCCGGTCGAGTTCAGGCCTTCACCGATCATAAAGGGCGCCAGACATATAAAAACCTTATCCACCAGTTTTTGTTTCAGAAAAGAGGTAATAACTTCCGAACCGCCTTCTACCAGCAAGGTCATAATACCGATCCGGCCCAGTTTCTTCAGCAGATCCCACAGAGAAAGCGCGCCCGACTGTTTTCTCAGATAAATAATCTCATAATTATTCTTAGGCTTTATGCCGGAATCTCGGCCGACGGCGATGAAAGTACGGGTGGAATTATCTTTAAACAGCTTGCTTTTGAAATTCAATCTCCCCGATCCGGTAAGCACGATCCTGATCGGGCTGGCTCCCTTGACCAACCGGGTCGTTAGGAGAGGATCGTCCCTATCGAGCGTGTTCGCCCCCACCAGAATAGCGTCGTTTACCGCCCTCAGTTTATGCGCGAATTTGAGCGAATCGGGCGACGATATCCAGCGGGAATGACCGGTGGCGGTAGCGATCCGGCCGTCAACGCTCTGCGCGAATTTTACGGTCACATATGGGATACCGGTCGTTATAAATTTGAAATACGGACGATAAAAACTCTCCGCACAGCTTTTCCCGACTCCGTTTACGACTTCGATTCCGGCTTCTTTGAGTCTCTTGAATCCATTCCCGGAAACCATGGGATTGGGGTCTTCAATTGCGCTTACGACTTTGTTAATTCCGGATTCTATCAGCGCATCGGCGCAGGGCGGGGTTTTGCCGAAATGGGAGCAGGGCTCCAGGGTGGTGATTATGGTGGCGTTTCGGGATTTATCTCCGGCCTTTCTTAAGGCCTCGATTTCGGCATGGGGGGCGCCAAAACGTCTGTGGTAGCCTTTTGCGATAACCTCGCCGCCATTGAGAATAATTGCCCCCACCGGCGGGTTGGGGCTGGTGTATCCCAGTCCCTTCTCGGCCAGTTTGAAGGCCTGACGCATTAATTTTTCAAAGACTGCCATTAAAAAACCCCGTACTCCGGGGGATGTAAGATGGCATACGAACCGCGCGCAAGCACGCGGATAGCCGTCTTCTCCCATCCGGACTTTCACCGTCGGCGCCTGGATTTCACAGGCTCTGTCCCGCCTTTGGCGGGACTCGCGGGCTTTCACCGCCGGTCGAGGATTTCCGCCTCGCCCCGAAGACAATCCAAATATAAGAAATTAATAATGAATGTCAAGAGGATGGGGGAATTTTTTTTCGGCTGATTTGTATTGTGAGTAGACCGAGGTCTTTGAGGGATGGGAGCCTGAAAAGTGGATATTCGTTGATCAATTCATAGCTTATGGATATATTTTAATGTCATCCAGGAGGATGGATTGAAAAAGCTGTTTATTATTTTATTATTGATTCCAACGGCATTGGTTTATGCCCAGGAAATTGAATATGTTTCCTCCACCCTTTTCTCCGGAAGTATGCACTCGGTAATAGTACAAGGATCATATGGTTATTGCGGCGGAACGAAATTCTTCCAAATTATATCGATTGAAGATCCAGAGAATCCCATTTTCATTACAGGTTATCCGCTGAGGGGCAATGTCCATGATGTGGCCGTTTCGGGCGAATATGTATTTTTAACAGAACAGATCGGCTATTATCCGTATTATCGCAGAAATTTCATCAGGAGTTTCTCTTTTTCGCCTGCCAATTTCCTATCGCATCTTGATAGCCTGGAAATCGGTGACGACGGTAATTCTGTTGCTATTTATGGGGACTACGCTTTCGTCGCCTCGTTTTTCGACGGCCTGGTGGTTCTGGATATTACTAATCCCTCAAATTTAAATGTCGTAACGCAATACGAATTACCAGGCAACGAACAATATGTAACCATTTTAGAAGATTACGCCTATGTTTCTACATCATCTTCAGATTTAGTAATATTGGACATAACTGATATTCAAAATATTAGTACGGTCGGTATATATGACTCCACATGGGGGACAAACTCGATTTGTATTCGAGGAGATTACGCATATCTCGCCCAGGTATTTATAGATCCTTCTCCAGGCTTTTTGACGATTGTGGATATCTCAAATCCTGAAACTCCGACTTTTGCCGGCCGCTATATGACGCCCGCAAACGCCTGGGGAGTTTATGTAGAAGCTGATTATGCATATGCAACTTATGCCGGCCATAATGGGTTCGGCCTCGCGGTAATCGATATTTCCGATCCCCAATCCCCGGCACTGGTGGGGAGTCATAGTCAGTGGTCTCCAGATAATCCATGTATTTCTATGCCTTTCTGCCATATGGTGACAGGCTTTAACGGATTTTTAACATTGAACGTCAACAATCCCCATAATCCCAGATTCGTTGGCAGATATGATCTTCCGAATTTTTTAGGCGTCGTCGCCGCGAGCGAAAGCGTAGCGTACGCCGGTACCGATATCGGCCTGTGGACGATCGATATTTCAAATATAGGAAATCCGTTAATTCTGGCCCAAAACGAATCGTTAGGTTCTATCAGGGATATCGAACTTCTGGGTGATTATGCTTATGTATGCGCTTTCGAAGGCCTGGTTATAATGGATATCAGCGACCCCTCGTCACCTGTATATTTGGGTTCCTACCCGCAGCAGGGATTAAGTTCCGTTTTTGTCCTGGGTGATTACGCTTTCATGACGATTTTCGGCGATGGTCTGGTTATCTGCAATATAGCGGATCCCTCTAATCCTATATATACCTCCAATCTACAACTTCCCGAATATTCTTATGATATCCGCGTTCAAGGGAATTATGCCTATATCGCCAATTATTGGGACGGCCTTTATATAGTCGATATAACCGATATCTCCAATCCGGCGCTTGTCGGAAACTACGACACACCCGGACACGGATTGGGGATCGATATTGAGGGCGCTTTCGCTTATATCGCTGATGGATACTACGGGCTGCAAATCATAAACGTCGAAAATCCCGCGAATCCGTTCCTGAGCTTCAATGTCGATACGGAAGATTACGCGCGGGATGTAGTAGTATCAGGAGATTACGCCTTGATCGCTGACGACAGCGCGGGATTACAATTGATCAATATCTCCGAAGCCGGTACCCCAGTTATCGCGGGGAATTACGATACTCCGGGCTATGCCTACGATTGCGAAATTGCAGGTGACTATATTTTTATCGCCGATCAGTATTCGCTAATGATCCTGCATCTCGACCGGGAGACCGGGACGCTCGAGCAGGCGAATATTCCATCAAAATTCCTATTAGACCAGAATTATCCCAATCCGTTCAATGCTAGTACGACAATCGAATACGACGTTCCTATCGCTTCGGCGATGGCTATTGAGATCTTCGATATTCTTGGCCGCAAAGTCGAGACGCTGGTTGACGGATTCCGATCTCCTGGCTCGTATACCGCCATCTGGAATGCCGATAACGTATCATCGGGATTATATTTTTACCGGCTTCGAGCAGATGATTATTCTGACGTAAAACGGATGCTGCTAATAAAATAATCTTGCAGTGCCGAATTGAAATTCGCCCTTATAACTGATGCAAGAAGCGTCAGGAATGGGTTCCTGACGCCGCATTAAGAAATAGCCAAACGTTGTCATTCCCGAAATCTCTAATCGGGAATCCAAGAGGGTGGGCCTTGATAGATCCCGGATCGAGTCCGGGATGACAGGAGCGTCAGGAAACGATTCCTGATACGGCACTAAATAAATACCTGCGGCCGGAAAAACCGACCGCCTACGTTTTTTGTTTCGGGAATCATAGTTCCCGAAACACAATAGAAAAAATATCAGGAATCCCCGCCAGAGGCGGGGCTGACGCCACGGTCTAATCGCTTTTTATTTTTACGATCAGTTTTCTATTCCGGGGGCCGTCGAATTCGCAGAAGTATATCCCCTGCCAGGTGCCCAGAACCGGCTCTCCGCCGGATACGAATATCGATAACCGCGCACCGATCAGGCTCGACTTAATATGCGCATCGGAGTTGCCCTCGGAATGGCTGAATCGGCCGTTCTGAGGAATCAGTTTCTCAAGATAGGACAGGATATCGGATCTCACCGAGGGATCAGCGTTTTCATTGATGGTAATAGCTGCCGTAGTATGCGGGACAAAAAGCTCAATGGTTCCATCTTTAATCCCCGAATCCGCAATTACTTTCAGGATTTCCGGCGTAACGTCTATGAACTGACCGCGTTTTTCGGTTTTTACATCGAGATAAATCAAATCACTCATTTATTCCCACCAATCCTTTCGCGAAGGCCATGGGATCGAACTCCACCAGATCATCCGGTTTTTCACCCAGGCCAACATATTTTATGGGGATACCATATCTATCCGACGCCGCCACCAGGACGCCTCCTTTGGCGGTCCCGTCGAGCTTGGTTACGATAATACCGGTCAATCCCACCGCTTCGTTGAAGAGCCTAACCTGGGAAAGCCCGTTCTGGCCGGTAGTGGCATCCATAACCATCAAAATCTCTTGCGGCGCGCCGGGCAACGCCTTGCCCACCACCCTTTTGATCTTTTTGAGCTCCTCCATGAGATTAGTTTTAGTCTGCAGGCGTCCGGCGGTATCGATAATAACGCAGTCTATTTTGCGGTAGACGGCCGCCGTAACCGCATCGTAGGCGACCGCAGCGGGATCGGCCCCGCTTTTCTGCTTGATGATCTCGGCGCCGACCCTGTTGGCCCAGAACTCCAGCTGTTCTCCCGCCGCCGCTCTAAACGTATCCGCGGCCGCCATAATTACCTTTTTGCCGGCGGCTATCTCTTTTTGCGCCATTTTCGCAATGGTGGTGGTCTTGCCGGAACCGTTAACGCCGACCACCAGAATAACATGGGGCGTTTTAACATCATAACCCGGCATGCCACCGAACTCGAATTTCCGCGCGATAATTTCAGCCAGCGCCTTAAGCGGGTCATCTGCTTCTCCGGATGATTGCAGTTGTTCAATTATCTCCGACGCCGCTCCGGAGCCGACGTCGGCGAGAATCAACGCTTCCTCCAATCCCTGCAGAGTTTCATCATCCAGTTTTTTCCCGCGCGCTAAAAGGCTTTTGAAATCAGAAACGCTCTCGGATATGGCCTGTCGGGTTTTTTTCAGTCCGGAAAGGAACCTATTAAGCATTCGTTAATCGTCGTCTCCGTCGCCGTTGCCGCCGCCAAATTTGACCGATACCACCTTGGAGACTCCCGGATTTTCCATGGTGACGCCGTAAAGAATATCGGAAGCCTCCATGGTCAGTTTATTATGCGTTATAATTATAAACTGCGTATCTTTCGCGAATCCCTTGATCAATTTTAAAAAGCGCAGGAGATTAACGTCATCAAGCGGGGCGTCCACCTCATCGAGGATACAGAAGGGGCTGGGCTTTACCAGATATATGGCGAACAAAAGAGATATGGCGGTAAGCGCCCTTTCGCCGCCGGATAGTTGCGTTACCGAAAGCAGTTTCTTTCCGCCGGGCCTGGCCAGTATCCTGATAGGACTCTCCAGGGGCAATGATGGATCCTCCAGCTCCACGTGGGCTTCGCCGTTCTCAAATAGCCTTGAAAAAACATACTGGTAATTCTTTTCTATGGCGTCGAAAGTCTTCAGGAACCTCTGTTCGGCGGTGGTGTTTATCCGGTTGATAGCCTCCTTTAACGATGCCTTGGCGTCAAGCAGGTCTTCCCTCTGACGGATCAGGAAATTATACCTGTCGTTCTCGCGTTCGTAATCCTCTTCCGCCATTAAATTGACCGGTTCCATTCTTTGAAGTTCCCGGCGGATCCTGTCCGCCCGCTCTTTCAGGAATTCTGTAGTCTGATTTTCCGCAAGCGGCGCCGGTTCGATACGGGATATCCCGAATTCATAATTGATTCTTTCGGCAATCGATTTTCGGGAAGATTCGAGGTCCATCAATTCCATTTCAAGATCGTGCAGCGAGGATTGCGATTTTTCTCTGGATTTACGTTTTTCAATCAGCTGTTTTTCGATATCGCCGATCTTGCCTTTCTTCTCCGAGATAATTCCCTCGATCCGTAACAGGTTGTCCCTCGCCTTCGCCCTTTCAACGAAATGAGATTCCAGGTCGCTTTTTAAATTATCATTTTTCTTGCGGGCGTTATCGATCGCCATTTCGGATTTCTCGATGCCATCGTTATTGGTTTCGATCATTCTCTCGGCTTCCTGACGGACCTCATTCGCGTGATCTATATCAGATCTTATCTTGTCCGCCAGGCCGTCCAGCTCCACTTTCTTTATCCGTATTTTGGTAAGATTATTTTCCGCTTCCTTAATTCGTGATTTCAGATTTTCGACGGCCTCCGATAGACTCCTGACCCCGGATTCTTTAGCCGTCAGATTTTGCGCGAAAGCGTTCAGCTCTTCATCCAGAACGGCGATTTTGTTTTCATATCTTTCGATATCATCTCTCAATACCGACACTTCATTGACGGCGGCGGAATGCTCGTTCTCTTTTTGCCTGAAATCGAAATTCATCTGGGCCAGTTCGGCCTCGATCTTATTTTTGTCGACGTCGAGTTCGGCGATTTTCTTTCCGCGGTCATCCAGTTCGTCGTGGATTTTATCTAGCTTTTCTCGCTCTTCGTCGAGACGTCCCTCTTCCTTATTTACCTCGCACGATAGCTCCTCTAACTTATCCTTTATCTCCTGTAAATCGTACCGTCTCCCCAGAATACCGCCGATCGCCTTGCCCCCCGAAAACATGGCGGAGGGGAGAATCACAAGGCCATCCCTGCTGACGCGCGTATAATATTCCCAGCGCCCGTTAGCGTTTAAAGCGGCGTTTTCGGTTTCAAAAAGTGCTACCCGTCCGAGCAGCAGCCGTACGGCCGGCTTGTAGTCATCGGGAAAAGTCACAAGATCATCAAGGTAGCCTATAAGACCTTCAGAATCATTGGGTCGTTCATCTGGATCGGGCAGATTACCGAGCCTGTCGAGCGCCAGAAATGTGGATCTTCCCGCGCTATTGGTTTTCAGATATTCAATTGCCGACATAGCGTCGTCATAGGTCTTCACGGGGATTATCTCTCCCATATCTCCCATGGCGGCGTTTACGGCGACCCTGTATTGTTCAGGGACATCGAGCGCTTCCGCCACCGGCATCATTATGCCCGATGGTTTATCCTGCCATGCCATAATCGCCTTTGCGCCGCTGGAGTAACCTTCGCCGGATTCAATCAGCTGTTCAAGCAGATCTCGCCTGGCCTGCAATCCCGTTAATTCCGCCTTTTTAATAGATAGCCTATCGCGCATGAGAGCCGCCGATTCTGTTCGGCCCGCGAGTTCTTTTTCCGCCGAATCCTGTTTTGATCTCAGGTCGGCAAGCAGGGAGAGCGATTCGTCGTGACTTTTTTCGAGCCTCAGGATATGGTCATGATTTTCCCGCTTAATGTCATCATAACTCTGCGCGCTTGTTTCAATCTCGGCCATTTTATGAAGCAGCGCTTTTTTCATTTCATCCAGCGAAGCGCGTTCGGCCTTGAGAGCCGAGATTTTTTCGGAAATCTCATTATATTCAACCTTTTGAGATTCGAGATCGTTTTCGGCTTTTGAATAATCCTCCATTAAAACCGAGAGGTCATTCTCGGCCGCTTCCGATCGGCCGGAGATCTGAGTTTTCTGGAGTTCGGTGCTGTTTAGTTTTTCGCTTTTTCCGTCAATCTCTTCCTGTAAATATTCAATACGATTTTGAAGCGCGGATATATCGGATTTCCTTTTCTCGATCTCTTCAATGCTCGAATCCATCCGCTGTTTGTTCAGTTTGATTTCGCTTTCCACCTCCGCCGCTTTCAGCGACAACCCGGACTCCTCCTTCCTGAATTCGGCGGCCTCAGCCTCCTGCTGCGATAAATTCAGTTTCAAATCCTGAATATTTACCTCTAACCTGTCGGATTCCGCGATAGATGATTCGATCTTCAGCTCCAGAGCGCGTTTTTGCTCTTGAAGATTTTTATAGTTTTCCTGCGAATCGAATAATAAAGAAGCGGCGAGAGCGAGCTCGACATCTATCAGGTCATCCTTTCTTCTGGAATATCTGCGCGCTCTTTTGGCCTGACGACGTAGTTGCATTACCTGTTTTTCAATCTCGGCTAAGACATCGCCAAGCCGAAGCAAATCGGCCTCGGTTGCCTGCAGCTTGTTTTCGGCTTCCTTTTTGCGATGCTTGTATTTGGTGACTCCCGCCGCTTCCTCGAAAAGCGATCTGCGATCCTCGGTCTTATCGGATAGAATGGAATCTATCATCCCCTGCTGTATAACGCTGTAGGCGTGCGGCCCCATGCCGGTATCGAAGAAGAGCTCCATTATATCCTTCAGACGGCATCTGCTCTTGTTAAGATAATACTCCGACTCTCCCGAACGGAAGAGACGTCGGGTAATAACGATATCATCATATTCGATCGGAAGGACACCCCGATTGTTTTTTATATGCAGATTGACTTCCGCCATACCGGTGGGCTTGAGCGTCCGGGTGCCGCTGAATATAACCTCTTCCATCTTCGCGCTCCTGAGTACGCTGGTGCGCTGTTCTCCGAGCGCCCACCTGATGGAATCGAGAATATTGGATTTGCCGCATCCGTTGGGACCGACGACGCCCGTAATTCCGCCGTTAAATTCCAGAACAGTCTTCTCCGGGAAGGATTTAAATCCCGTTAACTCCAGACGAGAAAGTAACATTCAGACTCCTTCAAGTTTTAAAATTACCCAGAATATCGGCCATGGCACGATACGATACCCTGGGTGCCGCCTCGGCGGACGGTACCCCCAGGATAAAATTATAATAGGGCAAACCCACACCTTTGTCAAACGCGGTTCTTACAACGGCGCCGGCTTTCAAGGCGACGACGGCGTTGAAAAAATTGGGCTCCGTATCCATGTCTATGGCGACCGCCAATCCCCCCTCGGCGATTCGCTCTATAAAATTCTTTTTGGGCAAAGAAAATCTATCGAGATCGTAAGCCAGTGGTTTTATAACGATAAATTTCTTGATGATCTCGTGAGACTGGGGATCTATATTGGATGTCAGCAGAATCTTTATATTTCTATCGGAAAATGTTTCAGCCAGGGCCGGGAGAACGTCGGCCGCAGGTTTTATTAAATCCAGCTTCGACGGCATACATACGAGGCAACCCTGCAGGTCACGGGACAGCTCGCTGAAATTGACCTGACCGTATTCGGGCCTTAACCTGTACTTCATGTTCAAAAATCGTTCGGCTAATGAACTAACCTTTACCGCCACTCAGCGATCCTCCCGTTTTGCAATCGAATAATTTTCCAATTTTCCACCGCCCGAGCCGATCACCGTATCTTTTTGACCATTGACAAAACCGATTACGCCAACGTTTCTGGATAAATTCAAAACGAAACCTTTTTCCGACGACAATACTTTTCTTTCATTTCCGGCTAAAATCCCGTCAAATAATGTGTCGCCAGCGGATAAAATTAGAACATCCACGCTGTCACTGGCCACCAGCACCAGATTTTGCCTGAGATTACCCGGGCTGTAGAAAGCCGGCCGTTCCCAGGGCCTGCTCCAGTTGATCTTATCCCGGATCTTGGTAGCCTCGGCAGGGATTACTTCCGTAATCCCGGTATCCGGCGACGTCTTTTCTCTCGTCTTAACCGTGAAGTAAATAACGGCGATGATGATAACGGCTATTAAAAGCACCAGCAGAAGTTTATAATCGCGGCGTTTCTTTATTTCACCATGAAACTCTATTCTGCGTTCGCCCTGATCGTCATGGCCCGGTTCACCGTTAATAATTTTATAAAGCTCCTTTACATCCAGATTAAGGGCCTCGGCGCAGGTTTTGACAAAGGGCTTGAGGTAAACCTGTCCCGGGAGGAGATCCCTTCTGCCGGATTCGAGCGCCTCAATAAATTTGGCGTTCAATCGCGTAACCGACGACAGCTGCTCAATCGTCATTCCCCGGGCTTCGCGGGCTTCGCGGAGTTTTTCGCCTAAAGACTCAGGCAGGAGCGCACCTCCGTATACATTTTTTTAAAAAGCTTGGACGGGAAACCGATCACCGTATCAATTTCACCGGCATAACTTTTAACCAGAAAGGAACCCATGCCCTGTATGCCATAAGAACCGGCCTTATCCAGCGGCTCGCCGGAACTTACATATTCGGACACCTGTGTTTCGGATAACTCGTTAAAAGTGACGTCGGTTCTGTCAAAACCCGACCGCCTGATTTTTTCGTTCATCACCATAACGGTGATTCCGGTAAAAACAGTATGCGCCTTGCCGGATAATTTTAGCAGCATCTCGAAAGCCTCTTTTTCCGATTCCGGTTTTCCCAGGATTACCCCATCCAGTACCACAGCGGTATCGGCGCCCACGACCATGTCATCAGGGTAACCCACCGCCACTTTTTCAGCTTTATTGCCCGAGAGACGTATAACGTGACCGGCCGGCGTTTCACCGGGGATAATATCCTCGACCACGTCGGCAACCGCTATTTCAAAATCGAAACCCATTTCAGTCAGAATTTTCCTTCTTCTCGGCGATCCCGAAGCCAGGACTATCTTCATACAAACAGTTTCCTTCATCCCTCTAATACGAATGTGACCGGTCCATCGTTCAAAAGCCGGACTCTCATTTTGGCTCCGAATTCACCGGTTTTTACGTTCAATCCACTTTTTTCAAGCTCCTTCACAAAATAGTCAAACAATTCCCTGGCCTCATGGGGCTCCATGGCCGACGAAAAACTGGGGCGTCTGCCTCTGGAAATGTCGGCGGATAGGGTAAACTGGCTCACGGCAAGTACCTGGCCTCCGATATCTTTTACCGACAGGTTCATTTTCCCGGCTTGGTCCTCGAATATCCTGAGTCCCAGACATCTATCAGCCAAATACTCGGCGTTTTTCCGCGAATCTCCCGCATCGGCGCCCACCAGAAGTAAGAGTCCTTTCCCGATGGCCCCGATTGTCGCGCCGGAAACCTCAACCGAAGCCTCCGAAACCCGCTGCAACACCGCTTTCACTTCGCCTCCAATCGGCAGGTAAGCTTATAATAGATGTTCGAATCAGTCAATAAAAAAGCGGGATTCCGGTAATTTTCAGCCGCCTTCGGTTTTCAGCCGAACCGGGTAAAAAGAAGGTTACTCTTGTTTGAGGGAATCCTCAAATGTCGACATAATATCGCCATCGTGGGCGGCGACTTCACGTAAAACCAATGCGTCGTCCGCCAGATCGCAGTTGGGATATTCCGAGAGCAAAGCGTCGAACGCCTCTACCGCGCGTTTATTATCCTTAATATTCTCCAGAAGGATCAAGCCCTTCATAAAAACAGCCTTATACCGAAGCTCGCTTTCAGGATATTTCTCGATAATCAGGTTGTATTTTTTAAGGGCCTCGTTGAATTCCTGCCTGCCCTCGTGCTCCTGCGCCTGCACAAAAAGGTCGTTATCGGACGGTAATTTGGAGCCGCAGGAGATCATAAATAATAGCGCGCAAAGAATAGCCGGATATAATTTCAATTTTCCCTCCCTTGACATATAACGCATGTCGGCAACAATAATTATTATTTTACCGGATGTCAAGAATTAGAAACGGCAGTTTTTTCTCTGGGTTTCGGCTCGAATGCCAGGTTTTCGTTTTTGAAATCGATGGCAATATCATCGCCCGGTTTGAATTCTCCGGCCAGTATGCCGTTGGCGATTCTGTTGGTAATCAACCTGTTGAGCAACCGTTTGATAGGCCGGGCCCCGAATTGCGGATCGAAACCCTGCTCCGCCAGATAGAGAGCGGCTTTTTCCGACAACCGGGCCGTTAAATTCCTCGGTACAAGATGCCTTATGATCTTGTTGAATTCCAATTTCACGATCCCCGCGATCTCGGTCTGCGTCAAAGGCTTAAACACGACTATCTCGTCTATGCGGTTAAGGAATTCGGGCCTGAGAGACCTTCGCAGCAGGTTTAAAACATCGGATTTCATGGATTCGTATATTTCGCCGGGGCCCGAATCGACCATGTTGTCGTACTTGGACATAATTATATCCGAACCCAGGTTGGAGGTCATGATAAGTATGCTGTTTTTGAAATCGACGGTTCTACCCTTGTTGTCGGTGAGCCGACCGTCATCGAGAATTTGCAGAAGAACATTGAATACCTCCGGATGCGCCTTTTCGATTTCATCGAGCAATATCACCGAATAAGGATGACGCCGGACAGCCTCTGTCAGCTGCCCTCCTTCATCGTAACCAACATAACCGGGAGGGGCGCCGATCAACCTGGAGACGGAGAACTTCTCCATATATTCCGACATGTCTATTCTGATCATATAATCCTCGGAACCGAAGAGGAATTCGGCCAGGGTTTTGGCCAGCTCGGTCTTCCCTACGCCGGTGGGGCCGAGGAAAATAAACGAGCCATCGGGCTTTCCGGGATCGGATAGACCGGCCCGGGCGGACCTGATTACTTGACTGACCAGTCGGACAGCTTCATCTTGACCGACCACCCGCTCATGTAAATAATCCTCCAGCCTGAGCAGCTTTTCCGATTCCGTTTCGGTCAGCCTCGTTACCGGTATCCCGGTCCATTTTGAAACCGTTTCGGCGATATCGTCCTCGTCAATCTCCTCTTTGAGCATCTTAAGGCCGCTCTGCAGCTCAACCAGGGCTTTGGATTTCTGTTCGATCATCTTTTCGATAGAGGCAGATTCGCTGTATCTCAGACGAGCCGCTTTTTCATAGTTGCCCTCGCGCATGGCGATCTCTATCTCGTGCTTGACCTGCTCCAGCCTTTCCTTCAGATTTTTTATGTCGGTCACGTATCCTTTTTCCTTATTCCAGTGTTCCCGCAATCGATCGCATTCTTCATATAATATTTTGAGCTCGGATTCTATCGGCTTTATCCTTTCCCTGGCGTCTTTCTCCCTGGCCACGCCCTCTTTTTCCACTTCCAGCTGGCGGATCTGTTTTTCGATGGAATCGAGCTCCTCGGGCATGGAGTCTATCTCCAGCCGGACGTTGGCTGCCGTCTCGTCTATTAAATCAATCGCCTTATCGGGAAGGAAGCGGTCGGATATATATCTTTCGGAAAGCTGCGCGGCCGCCACAATGGCGCTGTCGGTGATTCTGACACCGTGATGAATTTCATACCGGTCTTTCAAACCCCTCAATATCGAGACCGTATCTTCGATGGAGGGCTCCTCGATAAGGATCGGGGCCAATCGTCTTTCGAAGGCGGCGTCTTTTTCGATATTTTTTCTGTATTCGTCGATGGTGGTCGCGCCGATAACGTGCAGCTCGCCCCTCGCCAGCGCCGGTTTCAGCATGTTGGAAGCGTCGAGTGAACCCTCCACCGCGCCGGCGCCCACCAGGGTGTGAAGCTCGTCGATGAATAGAATTATCCCGCCTTCCGATTTTTCCACCTCTTTAATGATGGCCTTCAATCTTTCCTCGAACTCGCCCCTGAACTTGGAGCCGGCCACCAGCGAACCGAGGTCAAGAGCCACGATCTTTTTGGTCTTCAACGATTCCGGCACGTCGCCCTGGGTTATTTTCAATGCCAGCCCTTCGGCGATGGCGGTCTTCCCCACACCCGGTTCCCCGATCAACACCGGATTGTTCTTAGTGCGGCGTGATAAAACCTTCAAGACTCTTCTGATCTCCTCATCGCGCCCGATAACCGGATCAAGCTTCCCTTTTCCGGCGAGATCGGTGAGATTCCTCGAATACTTTTCAAGGACCTTGTATTTTGATTCGGGGTGATCGTCGGTTACAGGCTGATTGCCCCTGATTTTCTGCATTATGGAATATATTTTATCTTTAGTGACTCCCGATTCGGCCAGAAGCTGCGATGCCGGATCCGACTTCACCTCGATCAAGCCGATCAGGAGATGTTCAACAGAGATAAATTCATCCTTGAGTCTTCCGGCCTCCTCAAAGGCGATCCGCAATGCCCGGTCGAGATCGGGCGACATGTAAAGCCTGTTGGAGCCCGATACCCCGGGTAAGGAATCCAGTTTGCTGTCGAGGTTGCTTTCTAATTCGGCTACATTCACACCGGCTTCGACGAGAATATCGCGAACTATACTCTCATGATTGGAGATAAGGCCTCTTAGCAGGTGCAATCCGCCGATCTCGGCGTGATTCCTGGATTCGGCCAGTTGCTGGGCATATTCCAACGCTTCCCTTGAATTCTGTGTCAATTTATCAAAACGCATTTATATCACCGACTTTCTTTCAAGCGACCCTCTCGGTCATTTTTTCATACAGTTTTTTCTCTTCCTCAGTCATATTATCCGGCTGATGGATATCGACGACCACAATCTGGTCGCCTTTCTTCCCTTTATCCGCCAGACCCAATCCTTTCAGCCTGAATTTCGATCCCGCCCTGGTATTGGCAGGGATTTTCAGCTCTACCTTATCCCCGGTTACGGTCCGGACCCTGATTCTGGTTCCCCTGACAACCTGGTCCAATCCCAGCTTAACCTTGCAGAAAATATTCAGTCCCTCACGCCAGAAGAAATGATCGCCTTTGACGGTAACTCTCAGATAAAGGTCACCCGGCGATCCGCCTTTGGTACCGGGGTTTCCGAGCCCCTTAAGCCGGATTTTGCTTCCGTTCTCGGTTCCGGCAGGAATCTTTACGGTTATAGCCCTCGGGTTTGTAACCGATCCGCTGCCGCGGCAGTTGCGGCACGGGTCCCCCGATATTATTCCGCGCCCGAGACATCGCGGGCATGGTCTTGATATCGCGAAGTTGCCCTGCGTAAAGGTCACGGTTCCGCGTCCCCCGCAGTCCGGGCAGGTTGTTTGCCCGGAGCCGGGATTCACTCCGGAACCGCTGCAGACCGTACAGCTTTCACTCACCTTCAAACGCAATTTGGCCTTACCGCCCTTTACGGCGGTGCCGAACGGAACGGTTACATCTGTATAAAGATCGCTCCCGCGGCGGGGTCCGAGCTGCTGCTCGAAACCGCCGCCCCGGCCGAAGCCGCTAATATTATCACCGAATATGGAGGAGAATATATCGGCGAAGGATCCGAATCCGCCCGACTGTCCGAATATCGAGGATAGATCCTCAAACCTGAAATCCTGCCCACCCCCGAATCCGCCGCCGGGCCGCGCGCCCTCGAAACCGCCGAACCCGGCTCCATACTTGCGCATCTGATCGTATTGAGATCTCTTGTTCCTGTCGGCCAACGTATTATGGGCCTCAGAGATCTCCTTGAACTTCGCTTCCGCGTGCCTGTCGCCTTTGTTCACGTCGGGATGAAATTTCTTGGCCAGTTTGCGATAGGCTTTTTTTATCTCATCCTCAGAAGCGTTTTCAGATACGCCCAGTATTTTATAATAATCCTTCATCCCAAAAATTCTGCCCTTTTGAAATCAAACTAATCTTTACGGCATCCTCCGTCAACAGTTCAAAAAAACGACCCGGGCAATATCGTAAATACTGGCCGGGCCGTTATTCAATTCCGCTTCCTCTACTATTCGCGAATTCTACTTCGACTTTTCATCGGTCGTCTTCTCAGGCTTTTGTGGTTTGCGGTAGTCGGTTATGTAGAAACCGCTTCCCTTGAATATCAGGCCCGCGCCGGATGAGATCAGCCTTTCCGAATCATTCCCGCAAATCGGGCATCCGATCTTCGAATTGTCCGTTATCGGCAAGAATCTCTCGAACAGATGCCTGCATTTTTTGCATTTGAATTCGTACGTAGGCATTGTGACTCCTATTTGTCGTCCACGACCTCGAAATCGGCATCCACGGCGTCCTTATCCTTCTTCTCGTCCGCTTGCTGAGACGTGCCATTATCGCCATTTCCGCCGGGGCCCTGCGCGGAAGCCTGCCGCTGATACAGCTTGGCTGAGATCTCGTGCCAGATGGATGTCAAGGCTTCAGAAGCAGACTTCATTTCGTCCTTATTTTCCCGTTTGACGGCATCCTTCAATCGTTCAATTGCGGCCTCAACCTTTGCTTTCGAATCGGCATCGATTTTACCCTCAAACTCCTTGAGCTGTTTTTCGGCCTGGTAGATTTCCTGGTCGGCCCGGTTTTTGAGATCGATTTTCTCTCTTCGGGTTTTATCCTCGGAAGCATGAGCCTCAGCGTCCTTCACCATTTTATCGATATCCTGCTCCGTCAATCCTGAGGTGGCCTCGATTCTGATAGACTGCTCTTTTCCGGTCGCCTTATCTTTTGCGGAAACGTTCAGTATACCGTTGGCATCTATGTCGAAAGCTACTTCGATCTGCGGCATACCCCGGAGCGCCGGCGGGATACCGTCGAGATGGAATCGCCCGATGGTCTTGTTGTTAACAGCCATCTCACGCTCGCCCTGAAGCACATGTACCTCCACCGAAGTTTGGTTGTCGGCGGCGGTGGAGAAGATCTCCGATTTCTTGGTCGGTATGGTGGTGTTGCGTTCGATTAACCTCGTGAACACTCCGCCCAGAGTCTCTATACCCAGCGACAAAGGAGTAACATCAAGAAGAAGTACGTCCTTGACGTCCCCGGCTAGGACACCGCCCTGAATGGCGGCACCGACCGCAACCACCTCATCGGGATTCACACCCTTATGCGGCTCCTTGCCGAATAATCTCTTTACCGTTTCCTGCACCTTGGGCATCCTGGTCATACCGCCGACGAGAATGACTTCGTCTATATCGCCGGGAGTCATTTTGGCGTCACTCAGCGCTCTTTTGCACGGTTCCACGGTCCGTTCCACCAGATCGTCCACCAACTGCTCAAATTTCGCCCTGGTCAGGTTGAGGTTCAGATGTTTCGGTCCGTTTTGATCGGCGGTGATAAAGGGCAGGTTGATCGACGTCTCCGAGGTGCTGGAAAGCTCCATTTTGGCTTTCTCGGCCGCTTCCTTCAACCTCTGTATAGCCATAGGGTCTTTGGATAGATCTATGCCGTCGGACTTTTTAAACTGGTCGACCAGCCAGTCAATAATCCTCTTATCGAAATCGTCACCGCCGAGATGGGTATCGCCGTTGGTGGATCGAACCTCGAAAACCCCGTCGCCAATCTCAAGTATGGAGATATCGAAAGTACCGCCGCCGAGGTCATAGACCGCTATTTTCTGATCTTTTTTCTTATCCAGGCCGTAAGCCAGAGATGCGGCCGTGGGTTCGTTAATGATCCTCAACACCTCTAATCCCGCTATCTTCCCGGCGTCCTTGGTGGCCTTTCTCTGGGAATCGTTAAAGTACGCCGGCACGGTAATGACCGCCTGCGTAACCTTTTGACCCAGATAGTCTTCCGCTGTCTGTTTCAGTTTCTGGAGAACCATAGCCGAAATCTCGGGGGGCGTGTATGATTTTCCGCCCATATCGATTTCGACCACCCCGCTATCGCCGGATTTCACCCTGTATGGGAAATTCTTTATCTCGGACGTTACCTCGTTGTAAAGCCTTCCCATGAAACGCTTTACCGAAAACACGGTGTCCCTGGGATTGGATACGGCCTGACGTTTCGCTACCTGGCCGACCAATCTCTCGCTGCTTTTGCTTATGGCCACAACCGACGGTGTCGTGCGTCCACCCTCTGAATTCGGGATAACTGCCGGATCGCCGCCTTCCATCACTGCCACGCAGGAGTTGGTCGTACCCAGATCAATTCCTATTACCTTAGACATTTATTATTCCTCCCTTATTCTTTCTTATTCTTACCCGCGGTTTTGATACCGAAAATATACTTTGATCAAAACCGTCATTTTTTTGCATTTGCCGTTATTATCTAAAGTCCGTTTCTAAATCGCCTTTCTTAACCTTCTCGTCTCAGAACAGGTCTCGCCCGGACTCTCCGATCCTTCCCGCGTGATAATCGAAGAGCCCGGGCGAGACACGGGACAAGCCCGTGCCGTCCTGAATTACTTAATATCGATGGCGATCTCTTTCGGCTTGGCCTCTTCAACCTTCGGCAGAGTGACTTTCAGCACTCCGGAATCGTAAGAGGCCTTTATCGCCGATGAGTCGATAGTGCTCGACAGACTGATCGATCTGCAGAACGAACCGTAGGAACGTTCTACCCGATGTACCGTGTCTTCCTTGGACTCGAACTCATGCTTTTTGCTGCCGCTAATGGTCAGCACGTTGTTCTGCATGGTCATCTTGATTTCGTCCTTTTTAAGACCCGGCAGCTCGACCGATACGACGAAATTGTCGTCGTTCTCGATCATATCGACCGGCGGCATAAGCATACCGCCATCGCGACCATCATTTTCGCCCCAGAAACTGTCGAACATTCTGTCCATCTCGTCTCTCAGGCTCATCAGCTCGCGCATCGGTTTCCATCTTACAATAGCCATATACTTACACCTCCCTTAACCTATTTTTATTTCTCTGGGCCTGGACTCGGCCGCCTTCGGCACCGTAATAGTCAACAGGCCGTTTACAAACTCCGCCTTCACCTTTTCACGATCGGCATCCTCGGGAATCCAGAACGAACGCTCGAATTTCCCGAAACGCCTCTCGCCCAGATGACGAATTTCATTTTCATCGAGATTTTGCTTTTTCTCCCCGGATACCATAAGCATGTCCTTCTCGATCCAGATCTTGACATCCTCTCTGGCCATACCGGGAATTTCAAACTTGAGAGAGTAATTATCCTTGTTTTCGCTGATATCCACGCTGGGATAAAGCGAATACTCTCTCCTCACCGTCCTTACCCTCGATTGCGGTATCAAATCAAACCTTATCATTTCAATCCTCCTTTTCAGTTCAATTCTCAAATCCGCTTATTACTATTTCAAAACGCGTGCCAAAAACGGTCGCTGGCTGGTAAGTCTATATAAAATAAAGAGATAAGCAATAATATGAGCGGTTGGATTTTAATTGGTAAAAAAATTGGCTGCCAATATGACAACCATAATATGCCTAATTGTCTTTAATCTGCCATTTCGACAGCTACTTGTCTTTAATACCGAGTACGATCTTGGCGGTATTGGATAGCATATCCTTTTTGAATAGAGACTTATCGAAGTTTTTCTTGGAGAATTCCTCTAATTTCCGAAGCGAAATCTGATCACCTATTCGGGAAAGCGCTTTTATGATTGCGACGCGAATTTCCTCAATATCCTTTTTGGATAAGCCCTGAATTTGATAAAATTCATCGTTTTCAAAAAGATCGATCAGTATGTTGCGGGCTTTGGGGCCTCCGATTCTTCCCAGAGAAGCGATCGCCAGGATTTGACAATCGGATGATCTTCCGATAATGGCCTCCAGTTTCGGTATCATGTCGGGATGACCGCTGAGCCCCATCGCAATCACGGCTCCCTTTCTTACTTCGTAATCTTCGTCAAAGGACAATTTTTCCAGAAGTTTCGCCGATCCTTCGACCGGCATTCCCTCGAGAGTCTTGACTATTTCGAGTTTCAGACGATTATCCGGCCAGGCGGACATTATTTCCAGACTCGGCAACGCTTCTTCCGCACTAACTTCCCTTAAAACGCGCAGGATATTTCTGAGGTAATACCACTTTTCTTCTTCTATTTTATCTCCATTATAGGATTCCACCTCTTCGGAAAGCAGTTGCGATATCGTCTCTGCGGAATCCGCTTTCATCCTTATCAGTATCTTAATAATTCGCGACCTTATATTGATATCGGGGTCCGTAATCCTTTCGACCAGCATCTGTATTACTTTTTTGGAACCCAGGTTGCTTATGGCCTCCAGAAAGTCTCCCGGTTCCTCAGAAAGATTGTTTTCGAGGAAATCTGTTGTCAGTTCGGACAGCAGATTCGCTTCGCTGATTTCAAGAAGCCGCGCGGCCACAAATTCCCTTTTGCTTTCCGGCTGCAAATAGTCCGATGTTATCCCCTTCAGCATCCTTGCCAGGAATTTCAATTCCTGCCAGCGCTTTTTCTTTAACGCTTGCCACGCCAGATTGCAGGTTAGTTCGGATGCCTCCAGCGTTTCCGCGGGAAATAGCGCCAACCTTACCACCGATCTGCATAGCGAAGCGTACTCTTCAAAAAAACCGCCGCCGGAGATCACTTCACTGGCGGTCGTCAGCAGATGGAGCGCCTGCTGCCTTATGGCTTTGGTGGAGCCGGACAGAGAGTTCATAAGCTGGTCCAGGATATCAAACAGGTATTCTCTTTGGCCCGCGGAGGTAAGTTTGAAAACGGTTTTTTTCAAGTATTCCGTGTCTATCAGGGAAGGATCGGAGAATTTCAGAGTGTTTATGATCTCCTCGGAATCCTGGAAGGTCTTCAATTTTAACACCTTTGATCGATCAAATAACTGGTTCAATATTACCTCGGGGGCGCCGACTTTTTTAAACAAAGCGTAAATATCGTTTAAAGCGCGATTGTCATCCTGGTTGGATAAGTAATCGTTGAACAACCGTTTCAATCCCTCAATAGCCCTGGTATCGATACTATCGTCAAGCCAGTTTGTTGAAAACACGGTGTTTTCCAGAAGCTTTTTCGCGTTTTCATCGGGTAATGAAAGCAGCGACTCTCTGAAAAATTTCGACAGGAATACCAGACGAAAATCCACGTTTATATATTTTAAAATATCATCATCATCTTTAATACGCCCCATATAATATGTAGATATGATCGAGGGATTTTTCAACAATATCCCCCTGACCCTCTTTTCCAGAGTTTTTGTCGGTTGGCCCGCAGAAAGCTCCCCGCTCTCAAAATGGAAGAGATTGCGCAGATTTTTCCTGTTTACGGCGATGCTCTCGATGTTTTTTGAATTCAAAGATTGAGCCACTCCGTCATCAAATGGCATCGGTTTGGAAATAAGAATCGATAGAAAATGATATAAATCGTCGGTCTTTATTTGCGAATAAAGCGAGATGCTGGAGAGTTTATGTTTTTTCATATCCAGGGCGAGTCCCGCAACGTAGACGGTATCATCGAGCAATATTCCCTCGGCCAGGAGGCGATCTTTGAAAAACTCAATATTGAAACTGTGTTTGAAAGAATAGATTTGATTTAAAAGAGCCAGCGGTTTTTTCAGCGTTTCCTGGGTGATAGGATGCCCCAGGGGATACATGGAAAGACGTCGCGACCCGCCGTAGAGTTCGCGCAGGATTTCAAGCCCCAGTTTTTTAATATCCATTATTATTCTTCCCCGGCAATATCAAAGCAATACAATTTCCTGTCCTCGCCGGCGATAAGCACTTTCCCATCACAGACGAGAGGACGCGTCGTCAGCATTCCGTCGGTCTCATACCTGTAAAGAATTTTCCCACTATTTTTATCGACAAAATAAGCCCGATAATCAATGCTAACGAAAATGGCGAGGTTTTCCGTCAGAGTCGGCCCGGCCTTTACCGGCCCCCCTATTTTTCTTCTCCAGATAACATCGCCGGAATCGAAGTCCAGTCTATATATATATCGGTCGTTTGTGCCCAAATATACGCCTTGGCCATCCGAGGCCGGAGGGGCGATAATCGGGGATTTAAGGTCGGTTTTCCAAACCGGGGAGCCGTCCGCTGCGTTCAGTCTCCCCACCTTACCCTCGGTGCAGCAGAATACGAGTTGATCACCGGCAATCACGGGGGGATTACGCATCCTATCTCCGCTGTCGTAGATCCATTTTGTTTGTCCCGAATTAGTTTCATAGCAATAAATTATCCCCTGGTCACAGGCTAAAAAAACGCCCGCGGATGAACCGGTAACGGTACAACTGTAATGATTATCAAGCTTTCGGTCCCAGATCCTGACACCGTCCTCCAATCTGTAACAGCGAAGAAGGTTTTTGCCATCGATCCAGTATACTTTGCCATCCATTACCAACGGCTCGATAAAAGAGCCCCCAAGATCGGCTTCCCACAGGGTTTGATGAGAAATCCAGTTTTCGATAATAAGTTTCTCACCATCCACCAGCAAAACGGCAAGAGAATCCGACACTACGGCGGGAGCGACAATGACCTTTTTATATTTTTTCACGGCCAGGCGGGAGCCGTCTGTGCTCGATATAACAAATAATCTTCTATCGGTGGTGGGAACCAGTATTCTACCGTAAGCCGCTGTAGGTTCTACAGTTAGACGTTTCTTGAAGTCTCTGGTCCACAGGAGTCCGGCGATATCCGAAGACTCCAGAGGAGTATACGACGCCCGTTTGAAGTCGCCCCCTCCTTGATTCCACGCGCAGTCCGAATCCGCGTTATCTATGATTATTGGAGGTGGGTGCCCGCAACCGGCGACGATCACTCCCGCCAGGAGCATACAGGAAAAGATTTTCCCTAAAAGTTCCACCCGAAAAAGAAATCGAAATCGTATCTATTTGAAACGTTTTTAAAGTCGGTTTTCCTCGCAAAGTCAAATCTTAAAACGGTAACATATCCCAGAGCCACTCTTATACCGAAACCGAAACTTCCAACGAGATCCCTGTAGTCATCTTCCCAGGCGTTGCCGGCGTCGAAAAACAGCGCGCCGCGAATGGCCTGGAATCTCAGCGCCCCGATGGGAAATCCGATAATGAGATCGTTCACCAACGGAAATCTCAATTCATTATTTACCAGAAGCAGATTTCTTCCGTAAAAACTCCTTCTTGGATAACCTCTCAGCGACCAGCTTCCTCCCAGATAATACCTTTGAGGATCCTCACCCACGGAATGGAGGTACAAAAACCGCGTGGCGTATGCCGACGCCGATGCCAGCCTGAAATATTTCCTGAAATCTACATTGTAAGTGCTGTTGAAATATTTCAGTCCTTTTATATTTATCGACTGCGCCATGCCGATATTTATCCTGGTTCCATCTATCGGGCCGGTGGGATCCCAGATTGACGTATCCTTGATGTAGGACAGGGTCAGCGTCGAGGTGGTCGCGTTGGTATCATCAAAAAAGGTCGTCTTTTTATCTATCTTGCGGACATATAAGGCGCTTTCAATCCGCCTGTACCTTGAAATCGGATAGCTGGCGGCCAGCAAACCACCGTAAGTACGTTCATCGACAAAACCGTAAAAATCATCGGAATACTCGCTGTAGAAATGGAATATACCGGCGCCGTAGTTTATCCTTTTTGTTTTGTTGAGGTAGGTGGTCGCGAAATTAATGCTTTTCAAAAAGGAGCTTTTGGTGTTGGCGGTATTAAAAAGAAGAAAATACCATTGATGGTTGCCGAGAATATCGGTCAGGGCAAACTGCAGTCCGCCGAGCGTACCGACCACGGCGTCGTAGGCGACGGTCGATTGAGCAATATCAAAAGAGAGCTGGGTTTTATACTTGGCCGAACCTTTGGTGGTTTCGCCGGTCAGCTTGGGAAATGACCAGGAATCGGCCAGATGCCAGTGTTTGGCGGTATACTCCGGTTCATCGATCCGGGAGATAGCGGAATCGGGAAAATCCATGTAATAAATATGAAATCCGAAGTTCTGATAGGCGGAAAATACTATGGTAGAATCATTATTTGCCAGAACCGGATCAAAAACGCCGGTTACGAATTCCGTCAACTGCGCGACGGTTTGTGAACCGTTGGTTACGTCGTTCAGTACATATAAGTTCATACTGCCGCTGCGATCCGATGCGAATATCAAACGGTCACCAGTTCTGGCCCAGATCGGCGATTCATCGATATGTTCGCCGGAGGTCAATTTGACGATCTCCCCGGTATCAAGATTGTATAAGAAGAGGTTTCGGGAACCCTTATTTCCATAGGCCTGCCTGTCCGAAGAAAAGGCAATTAGACCGTCGGTATACGAGAACGATGGGGTCATATCCAGATAGATATCGTTCGTCAACTGCCTGAATTCCTCGGTTTCAATATCTACCAGATATAGATCCGATATACCGGCTTTGGTTACACCTTCAAATACAATATGGCTGCGATCGGGGGCCCAGGAAGGCGACGAGATCGAAATGAGCTTTTTATTCTTGATCTTCTTTATCACTTTGCCGCGTTTGGTGTCGTAAATATATAAAGCGTCGGACTCCTGGGTTTTCGAGGCGAAGGCGATCAGACCGTCATCGTTGGCATCAAGACCGGAGTCGGTCATATGAAGAGACTCGAACTGTTCGGACCGGCCCGCTTTGATAAGAGTACTGAAATGTTCTTTCTCGCCGTCAAAAGACATTTCGGCTATCATAGAATAACCGAGACGATAGGTCTTGAAAGCGATATATTCTTTTCTACCTTCCCTGGTATCTTTCAGGAAGACCGTCGGCTTTAAATTATATCCGTCGCGCGTCAATTTCTTGCCCACTCGATCGGGCAGTTCCTGGTACTCTATATAGGGATAGTATTTCTTCTTGAGGTAGTATTCCCATTCTTTGCCGATTTCCGTTAGAGTCTTCCCGTAGGTCAGCTTTATGTTATCGGAAAAACTCCTACCCTTCCACCAGCCGTCGAACAGATCCGTGAGTTTATCGTCGCCATAGGTTTCTCCCATATATTTCAGAATGGATTGGCCTATTTTGTACATTAAAAAGGTGCCTGAAACGCTGCCCATGTTTTTAATGGATATTATACGGCCGGACATGGTCATATCCCGCATGAACATGTCCGCCTGAGTATCCCATCCGATGGACCAGTATTCGGCGATACCTTCCATAAACCACAGAGGCGGAGTGGCGACGCTACTTCTCCTATGCATTTTCGCAACATAGGCAAGTTTTTGCATAGTGAAAACGTGGACTATTTCATGCCTCACCACATGAGAGAAGTCTGCGAAAGAGCCATTAAATGGAATAACAACTCTCTGTTTGAAATATTCTGTAAATCCGGCCACGTTTTCGGGCAAAATACCCGGAATCACGTTGGTTTGCTCGAAAAATACGGGAGAACTGTAGACGATAAACGGGACCTTATCTTCGATGGTATGGTTAAATTTTTCCTGAAGATATACGTATGATTCCTCCGCAAGATAGGCAGCAGCCTCCGCGATTTCTCTCTCTTCCGGGTAGAAATAGATATTAAAATGTTCGGTAGTAAGCACTTGCCAGTCGAAATCAGTATATTGAATCTTGTTCTGCCCGAAATAATATTGTGCTTCAGTCGTAGAAACCAAACATAGTAACAGGAGGATAACCAAAGTTGTTAAAAATCTCGAATTCATACAAACCTCCCAATTTCTATTAAGTTAACAGCGATCAAACGTTTAGATGTTCCTGGTATTGCTCCAGCTGGCATGAAATCGGCAGGCATTGAGATTTTTTGGCTTAAGATCTTTATTTTGTTATCCCCCATGTCAAATCTAATTAACATAATGCAAAATCAATACCGATATTTGAACGATTTTGACATAATATTGACGATTAATTTAGCCGGCAAGTTCGGGTTCTTTTCCTCTCTTTCCGATGATTTTCAAGATAATAATAGAAGCCTCATAAAGCAAATAAAGCGGCAGGCCCATCATGGCCATTGAAAAGATATCGGGAGGGGTAACAATCGATGATATAGCCGCTACCGCTACGATTGCGTAACGTCTCCCCTTACCGAGGATTCTGGCGTTGACAATGCCCAATTTGCCTAAAAATAAAGCCACGATGGGGGTCTGGAATACCAGTCCGTAGGCGATGGTGGTCCACATAACGAATGTCAGGTATTCATTTATGGTCAGAACCGGTTTGACGTCTTCCGGGGCGATATTCAACAGGAAATTAATTGTGAATGGAAGCACCCAAATAAAACAGATCGCGGCTCCCACCAGAAACAGGATCGATGATATGAAAACCAGAGGAATAATCGCTTTTATCTCATGTTCGTAGAGGCCCGGCATAATAAATGCCCAAACCTGGTAAATGGTGATGGGAATGGATACGAAAATGCCCGCCAGGAAAGAAAGTTTGAGTCTTACGGTAAATCCTTCGGCGACCTTGAGGAAATTCAGGTCGACACTGCCGTCGGGGACGGCTTTTTCAAGAGGGTAGCGAAGCCAGATAAAAAGGAAATCGGAGAAAAAATAACATGCTACCGACGCTATAATCATGCCGGCCAGGATCTTAATAATCCGCCACCGAAGTTCCTCCAGGTGATCGAGGAAAGGCATCTCTCCCCTGCTTTTATCTTTCAAGTCTTTCCTCTTCGGACAGGCTTTCCACCTCTCGAGTAAATTCCGAAACGTCCTGGAATTTGCGGTAGACGGAGGCGTAGCGGATATAGGCGACCTCGTCAATTTCCTTCAAGAGATTCATAAGTATAGTTCCCAGCTCCGACGACGATACCTCGTCGCGGTCTTTGAGTTTATCGATTATCTGATCCACCGCGGTCTCTATTCTCCGTTGGGAAACGGGACGTTTTCTGAGGGCGACGCTGAGAGATGAAATCAGTTTTTCGCGTTTAAACGGTTCGTAGCGGCCGTTCGACTTAATCACCTGCAGCGATCTGGGCAGGGCCTTTAAGGAGGTGATAAATTCGTCTTTATCGTAAAACTGTTTATGGGTGGAGGCGAACCTCACATATGAAACCTCGTCGAGTTTCAACAGCTCATTTAGGACCAGCTCCGCTATCTGAGCGGTCGAAATCCCGCCCGCAAATTCGTTTTTAATTTTCACGGTAACATCGGAGACGACGGCCTGCAGCCTTTCGTCGGAAACCGGCCTGTTTTTGACGGCGATCTGCAGCGATCTGTATATTTTGTCACCGTCGAACGGCTCTTTTCTTCCATCTTTTTTGACAACCTCGGGACCGGAACTTTCGACCTGTTCGTAGGTGGTAAAACGTTTACCGCAGGCGAGGCATTCCCGGCGTCTTCGTATGGCCCTGCCGTCGGCGGCGGGACGGGAATCGATAACCTTGTCGCCGTCGGCTTTACATGCCGGGCAGATCATAACATCACCATCACTTTCGTTCCCAGATCAGCGTTAAAAAGCAGGTCGGCGCGGCCCATATTAACTCCTATCTCAAGATAGCCGGCGCTGCCGGTATAACCGAGCGGATTACCCCTGGCAACGTCCGAGTATGTACTGACGACCGGTATCTTCTCTCCGTTTTCAAAACGAACGAACATACCGGTAGTAAACATCCCCGATTCTATATTGGTAACAAGATTGCCGAAATTATCGATGTCGATGACCTCGCCCTCGATCATTTTAGGTTTAACGACGGGCCGGGGCAGATCTATTATCTCAACCGATTCCAGCTTAACTCCGAGTTCATTCGGCGTTTTGCCGGTCGCCAACAGGGCCGCCGCCGGAGCGAATATATCCCTGCCGTGAAAGGTCGAGGATACCGGACCGGAAGGCAGACATGACGTATCTATGGCCCACCAGTCGCATTGCCTGGATCTGGCCGCCGCCTTGCCGAAAATGCCGTTATCGGGACCGACAAAAAAATAGTCGCCGGTATAGCCTATCAAGGCTTTACGATCAGAACCGACCGTCGGATCGACCACCACCAGATGAATTGTGTTTCTGGGGTAATATGAATAATATCTTTCAATTACGAGGTTTGTTTTAACTATTCCTTTAAGGCTGTGCGTAACTTCAACAACCTCCGTTTGGGGGACGATAGACTTAATTACGCCGATCATGGCGGCGGCAAAACCGTCCGCTGTCCCGAAATCTGTAGCGATCGTTATTATGCTCATCTAAAGCTTAATAAGATTGAGACCGGTATTATCATCCGGGCCGCGCCGGATCGCGATTTCGCCGGGGTATATATAAAACTCGCCTGTAACCGCTATCTCGCCCCGGAAAAGATGACCTCCGAAAACCCGGAAATCGGCGTCGGAGATAGCGGCGTGGCAATGCAGGATAATATCCGAATCTATAACTGCGAAATTGCCAGCCAGGCTCAAAAGCTCGAAATTCCCCTCAAACTCTTTTCTCAGGTATTCTTTCCGGGGCAGGTCGAAATAGCCCAGCACCGGGTTTTTCAAAGCGCCTATTCCGGTTACGGTCCCGGAGCCGATATCCTTTTCATAGGCGAACCTGGTCAATACTGATACGACCTCGTCGCCGATATCGCAGCGGACCAGAAAACCGTTTTGGATTTTTGCAAATTGCATAGATACCTCTACTTCTTATCAGCCTTTATTACCGAGTTCGCCCACTCGATATACTCCTTCGAGCCGGCTTTAACCTCCAGGGCGATTATCTCCGGGCATTGGTAAGAATGGTTTTTCTTGACGAATTCTTCCAGTTCCCCGAATTTCTGTTCGATGGTCTTGATTATCAGGAGCTTCTCACGATCGTTCTCGATCTTGCCTTTCCATTCATACACCGAGGAGACGTCGGTAACGTTCACGCAGGCGGCGAGCCGGTTTTCCACCAGCATGCTGGCGAGCCTGCGGGCTTCCTCCTCCGAGCCGCAGGTAACGTAGACTACCAGGAGATTCTCTATTTCTTCACCTCGCGGCCAAGATGTTTTTCCACGGATGCCACCTTGCCTTTGAGCCGCCCGGTTGCGCCCTCGCGGTCGTCTACTGTTATCTTGGTGTAAACCCGGCTGGAGGTTTCACGGAGTTTGTAGTGACATCTTTTTATAAGCTCCATTATCTCGTCCCACTCCCCTTCCACCAGGGTGCCCATGGCGGTGGTCTGGCATTCGATGCCGGAATCCTCGATTATTTTGATAACCTGGGCAACGTCTTTGGACAGCGATTCGCTCTTGCCTACCGGAAATGTGGTAAATATCGCAAGCATCGGTTTCTCCCTCCAATTTGACTTATTCAGACGGGAAGATAATATAAATACGGGGTGCTTGGCAACGGTTGTTTCGGACGTATTTTTCTTTCAGGTCGCGGCTAGGCGTAATTTGAGGCAATTCGATGATAGTGAAAGCGATAATAACGGGCACCATCTTTTCCATGAACGGGTTTGATGTTTATTATGAATCAGACTACTTGATCGACAATGGCAACTAATCATTTTCTGGAGGCAATTATGGCAAAAACACCCGAATTCGATGTTAACCAGGCGCATAAGTATTTTTCGGCTCATTGTTTTAACAGGGCGTGGGATATGATAGATAAAAAAGACCGGACGGCTGAAGAGAATGAGCGCATGATCAATCTGGCGCAGGCTTCCATATGGCACTGGACAGAGCGGGAGGACTGTACGGATCAGAACTTGTCGATAGGCTACTGGCAGGCATCCAGAGTCTATTCGTTGGTCGGGCAGGCCGATAACGCCCGGCGATATGGAAACCTTAGCCTCGAAAAAAGCGATGGCGGGGAACCGTTCTATACCGGGTACGCCTATGAAGCACTCGCCCGGGCCGAATCCGTGGCAGGCAATCGAGATAAATCAAAGGAGTATCTCTTAAAAGCGCGTGAATATGCCGATAAGGTCCTCGATCCTGAGATTAAGAAGATGTTGACGGACGACCTGGATACGATCGGTTAGCCTAAATGGCAGGAGTCGGTGACTCCTGCCCTACAGCTTGACCACGCACAAAAAAGTACCCCCGGGCCGACTCGAACGGCCGCACACGGCTCCGGAGGCCGACGCTCTATCCTCTGAGCTACGGGGGCGGGTGCTTTATCAAATATTCAATTTTCCTGTAAAAAGATAAGAGCGATATCTAATATTGGCAAGCTAATAGTGAGTTGCATTTTCCCCTTGAAAAAACCTGGCCTATCCCCTAATATCCGGGCGCTGGATTGGTATTCCCTTAAGTTGAAGCAGAGGCGATAGAAGATATGTAAATTTTCCCGGCCGCCACAAAACGAAAGGAGTAGGTTATGCCCCGATTCGCGGTGCTGGCCAGAGGGACCATTGAAACCAAGAAAGACCTGAAGGAAGCCAAAAAAAGTTTCGAGAAGCTCGGCGGGATGTTCATGGCCAAGGATTCCAAAATCCTCAACGCCTACGCGGTTATGGGGCAGTACGACCTGCTTTTCATAACCGAGGCCCCGGATCTGCATACGGCTTTTGAGCTTACCACCATGATCGGCACGCTGGGGGCGCTGGAATGCGAGACCTACCCCATCATGCCGCTGGAAGAAATGTACGAGTTTATTTAGCCGGTCTTTGTTTCAGTTATCCAGCCGCAACCCTATCCGCTCCAGGCGGACGCGGCTTTTTTCCGAATCCCAGGAAAAGTGTATAAACCTGGGCTTACCGATCACATCCTTAATATCAACAAATCCCCAGAACCGCGAATCCGAGGAGTTATCCCGGTTATCGCCCATGACAAACAGCTTGCCTTCGGGTACCACGATTTCCGGCATATTATCGCGGTTGCCCGGTCCCCATTGATATCGATCACTATAGTGAGGCAATATTCTATAAAGGTCTATTTTGACGGTTGATGGTTCGTCAAACGGCTCGCCATCGACGAAAACCTGCTTGTTTACGATCTTTACGGTCTGCCTTTCGATTGCGATTACGCGCTTAATCCAATTCGTGCCTTTGCCGCTGTAGTTCCGCCGGGGATCGCCGGGGTATTTGAAAACGATTATGTCGCCGTTTTGGATATTCTCAGGATCTACATCTTTTGTGGCCATTAAATAGTCCCCAACCAATAACGTGTTTTCCATGGAGGACGCCGACATCTTATAAGCCTCGATGAAATTACCTTTAACTAATATTGAAACTCCCTCGTCCGCTATTGCCGATAAGATCCCGACCAGAATTATTAACGTCCAGGTTCTTTTCAAACGGGGGATCTTCAAATGATTCGTTTTTACGGTTAGATTAATATTAAGAACCAGAAAAACAAAGAAAATCGAAATTGCCACAAAAACCAAAATCAAAACCATGAAAAATTCAGGAATTAACGCCATAATAACTATAAATAAAAAATAGATCACAATCAACGATGCTTGTACAATTATTCCCGGTCTAAGCCTTCCGCAATAAATCAAGGGGAGGCCCAGACCAAAAAAGGTTAGAATAATCGAAACCCAGATCCGCCTCTTTTCCGGAAGTTTATAAATTATGGTGGTATCTTCCATAAATACTCCGCCACAATATAGTCAATTAACTATACTTTTGATACAATTTTATCCAAAAAAATCCCCGGAGAGATGATCTCCGGGGATCAGGCATCAGGATTCAGTTCGCCAAATTGCTCAGGAGACGAATTTTTTATAGCGCTCGTTTATGCGCGCCCAATGCAGGCTATTAAGGAAGTTATCGATGTAAGTGGCGCGGCCGGGACCGTCCTTGTGGTAATAGGCGTGCTCGAAGACGTCGCAGGAGATAAGCGGTATTCCGCCCCACATGGCGCCGTGGTGATGGTGATCGACCAGGACGTTGATCAGCCGTCCGCTGTAAAGCTTATCGAAGACCAGCACTCCCCAGCCGGATAGTTTGGCCGCGAATGCGGTGGCCTTGAAATCCTCTTTCCATTTCTCGAAACTGCCGAACTCCTTCTCGATGGCGGCCAGCACCTCGGGACCCTTTTTAGGGTCGCCGTCACCGCCGAGCACTTCCCAGTAAACGTCATGAAGAAGCGCACCGGCGTGGTTCCAGTTGCGCTGGCGTTTGAGCTCGCCGATCTCGGAGTAATTGCCGTTGGCGTCGGCGGGATCGGCATTCTCCAGTCCCGCTTCGATGGTATTCAACGCCGCCACGTAACCCTTGTGGTGTTTATTGTAATGCCAGTCGGTGGTCTCCGGTGAGACCACGTTTTTCAACAATTTCTTCGCTTCGTCATCCGTGTAGGGACGTTTATTGAATTTCCACTCGTAAGCCATTTTAAAACCCTTTCTATTTTCAAAGGTAATTTGAAAATGATATTCAATACTAACTCTGATAAAAACGGCCAATTCCGGGAAAAGGTTCCGCCATTCAAAAAAATGTTGCCCGCTGGATCCACGTAGATTATATTTACTAAAAATAGGCTTCTTTGATATTCACCCTACGATTTTTGGCGCACGGAGCAATGGAGAAATTAGATATGAGAAATAAAATCATTTTATTAGCAATCGGCCTTTCAATCATAATGCCCTATTCGGTGGAGGCGCAGAGCGGGTCGATTTCGGGCATCATAACCGACAGCCTGCAGAATCCTGTTGAATATGCCCGAATCTCGGTAAACGGAACGGTTGACGCCGCGATTACCGATTTCAGCGGGTCTTATTTAATCGAGGATCTTGAACCCGGCAGTTATGACGTATCCATAAATCACTCGGAATTCAATGACACAATTATCTCGGACGTCGCTGTTGAACAAGATTCTATAACCGAGCTGAATATCGAGCTTTCCCCATCTTGTTACGGGTTTTTGGGCGGGCCGCAGTGTTTCCCCGGTAATTCAACCTGGGTCCCACTAAGCATAACCAGCGGTAACGCCATAGGCGAATTTAATCTCGTAATTAAGTGGCCGGCAGATTATTTGACATTAATTTCAATAGACCCCATCGGCTATGGGAATTTCGAGTATTTCATTGATTATGCCGGCCCGGGAACAGTCAGGATTCATTGGGAAGCGGGAATAAACAGCCCGATACCGGGTGGTACACATTATGTAGCTTGGCTGCAAATGCTACCAGATACGTCTGTAAATGAAATTAGTTTTATACCTGTATGGTTTGGCGGATCGCAATCCGATAACGCCATATATGATTCCGCGGGTCAGGCGATTAATTTTGACGGTCATTTGGGCAATTCGATATTTTATGCCGATGATGTGTGGCGGGCGTATGACCCTAACGCCAACGGCTGGCGTGCCGATATCGGTGATTTAGCGATCGTGGCCGACCGCCTTATTTATGGGTATATCGTCTGGAGCAGAAACGGTACCGGCGACGACGCCATCCAGGAAATTAGTGCGGATATAAATAGTAATGGATTTGTGGATATCGCTGATCTTCTTTTATTTATTTATCTGGCTCAGGGCATCAATACCTATGGAGATTATCCCGTTTTAAGATTCCTTTCCGATATTGATCCCGGTGAACGAGACGCTTTTTCTATTGGCAATCTTGACGGCAGTCCGATTATCGGTTATCCCGGCCAAACGGTCGATATTCCAATCTATGCAAAAACCGACGAGGTTATTAGAGGGATCGCGCTGAGAATCATGTCGGATAATACTCAGATCATGGAAAGCATTGGCGCGGAATCTACTTCAGTATTGAGTGATTGGAATTTCCATGTTAGTTCCGAAATAGATTACCAACCGGGATATAGAGGCTTGACCGCGTTAATGATTGCCGCTGAAAGCGAGGGTTTAAACACAAACGGTCAATGGAGTGATGCCATCGCCCATTTTACGCTCAGGATGGCCGATTCCGGCTTCAGCGGCGGCGAGAACATCCGGTTAAGAGCGCGAGCCAATATAGTCGATTCAAATTATGTTGTTTATCAGCCTGTAATAATAGAAGGCTCGATAATGGTGGAAATCGCGGCCTGTGATTATATTTACGGTGATGCCAACGGCGACGGCAGTTTCAACGGCCTCGATGTTATTTACAGCGTGAGTTATTTTAAAAGCCAGGGTTCCCCGCCCCCGACGGACTGCTATTGCGGTACCCATGGTTTTTATGGCGCCAACGCTGATTCCAACGGAGATTGCCTATTCAACGGAATGGATGTAATTTATAGCGTGGCTGCCCTAAAGGGAACAGGGCCGATGCCGGTGGGATGTCCGGATTGCCCGTCTGAATAGGCGTTATAAAGAATCGCTTTATTACCTATTCCGAATCATATCGCACCAGCGAATAGATATTCTTGCCGGGCAGTTTACTGCGTCCGTTCAGAAACGTTAATTCGATAATTATCGCTATTTCATCGATTATACCGCCGAGCCTTTCCACCAGTTTCACGGTGGCGCCGAGGGTACCGCCGGTGGCCAGAAGATCATCCAGGATCAGGACTCTCTGCCCTTTTTTGATGGCGTCGGCATGAATCTGCAGTGTCGCCTTGCCGTACTCCAGATCATACGACTCCTCGACCGTTTCCCAGGGGAGTTTGCCCGGTTTCCGGGCCGGAACGAAACCTATTTTCAAACGATCCGCCAGGGCGCCGCCGAAAATGAATCCGCGCGACTCTATGCCGACCAGCAGATCGAGATCTTTATCTTTATACCTCTCATGCAGGTGATTTATGGTAAACCTGTACGCTTCCGGATCGTGGATGAGCGTTGAAATATCTCTGAATATGACTCCTTTTATGGGAAAATCGGGGATATTTCTTATTCTGCCCTTAAGGTCTTCAATTTTCATAGCTGTATATTGAAGCCCTCGTAATTACCCGCATACTCCAGCCACTCAATATTGATGCCCGTAATATGCGCCGACGATGGTCCAACCTTAACCTCATCCAAAAAACCGTGAACCGAAGAGCTGTCGCCCTCGGCTACCGATTCCACGGAGCCATCGTCAAGGTTGCGCACGTATCCGTTTACGCCATAGTCATCGGCCACCCGCTTCACATACCAGCGGAAACCGACACCCTGCACCAAACCGCTTACGACTACGCGAACGGACTTATTCTTGCCCGATTTTCGGTTCGAATTCCCGTTGGGTGCCGAGTAATAATCCGCCATAGAATTCGCAAATATATAATTTTATTTACCCCGGCGCAATATTTCTTGAAGAAAATAGTTAAAAATATCGACGATTTCTATCGGGGACTCTGACCTGCCTCCAGCGCCTTATTAACCGCCTCTTCCGGCGTGGCGCATTTGACCACACCCTCGATTTCCCAGGTGCCGAGACCAAATACCGGCTTGCCCGACTGGATTGCGAAGGCTATTTCCGAGAGGGTGCCGTAGCGCCCCGATACCGCTATCAGGGCGTGCGCGGTGTTTATAATGACCAGGTTACGGCCGTGCCCCAGCCCGGTGGCGACGGGGATGTCGACGTAGGGATTGGCGTCGTCGATGGATTGCCCCTTGAGTATGCCGATGGTGGTACCTCCGGCCTCCCTGGCCCCTTTGCAGGCGGCCTCCATGACACCGGAGAGCCCGCCGCAGATAAGCAAAGCTCCCGCCTCGGCGATCAGCCTGCCGACCTCATAGGCTGTCTTCCGCACCTTCTCGTCCCCCGCCGACCCGCCGATCACGCCGATGATGGTTTTGTTCATGGGGATGATTTAGGATGTGGAAGTGGTTTTGTCAAGAAGAGACAGTTTTAACGCATAAGCTATTCTCATAAAGAATTGTATTGAAAATAAGGATAAATTATGCAAGGCAATCCAAAAAATAGCGGAATATTACCACTTTCAAAATGTAGAATATATCGTAGATCGGAACCGGGAGCAAATGATTGGCCAGGATTATTTTTATTCTTTCAGGATTCACACTGTTTGGATGCTCCTGTTGTGAACGGGGATGCGGCGATGGACTGTATACCTGCGGAGTAATTGATAAAACCGCCCCCTATATCCGTCCCATAAAATACGATTATCAGCATCAGCTAATTCTATACGAAAGCGGCGTCGTCGAAATAGAGATTTGGGGACCTCCCTGGGTCCTAATTTATTCGCTCGATGAAATTTGCGGCAGCGATTCTATTGTTGATATCGCCATTTACGACGATAAAATAGTGCACTCCAATTTTTCGGATCATCCTTATGAATTGGAGCCCCCGGAAAATGAGTACTTCATTTTGGCTCTTTACTCGAATAGATGTTTCAAGCTTGATAAAGATTTCAATTTACTGTTTGAATTCGGATGGGCCGGAGATGACACGACGATATTGATAGATGCAAAAGCCGTAACCATCAATTACATAGGAGAGATATTTATAGTGGATTCGGGAGACGGCTCTTTGAAAATTTACAATAAAGAAGGCGCTTTCCAGCGCAAAAGCTCCTACCTGGGTCTGCCTGCGAGGATAGAAGACTATAATATGTTCCTTTACGTTCTTGATAAATCCACCTCTACCATTAAGAAATATGATTATGACGGTACTTATATAGCTACAATTATCGATACGCCCTTTTTCGAAGATATCGTAGCCTTCGTGTTTGAGGATGAGGATTCGATGTGGCTGGTTGACTTTGACGGAGGTCGAGTCAGCCTGGTCAGCATATTCGGGACCATTTCGGAGGTCAAATATGATTGCTGTAAGGATGATATTCTGATTAATTTCGGCAAAATCGTGGAAATAGATAGAATGTTCTCATTGTTTTTTTTGGTGGATTATGAAAAGAACTCAATCATATCATTTAGAGAAATAATCTGCGCTTTATGATGATTAGAAAATATAATTTAAGCGAGGCACAAAATGAGAATATCATTTATTATTTTCTTACTTTCAACAGTTAATCTCCACGGGCAGACGCCCAAGTTTCCGGGAAATCCGGACAGGAACCTGGTAGTTTCGATAGATTACCAATTCGATTATTTTGGATATGGAAAAAGCGAAATAAGAGATAGCTACGGTTTCATACTACTCCAGGAATCAGAACCGAAAGCGATGGATCTTTCAATTCAAATGACAATGCCGGTTTCCAATAGGCTATCGCTGCTTCTGGGAGGTTCGTTTTACCATTCCCATATATCCTGGGACCCGTCACCAATTGTCCGGAAAGATAAGACCAGCTGGGATTCTTGTTCGTTATCGGCGGGATTAAAAATATATCTAAAAAATTATTATAGATAGGCTTTGTATTGCGCCGGGGCGGCATGCTTTAACCGAAAGTTCAGGCGCGCTTACAGGCTTACATGCTTATTCCCATTTCATGGGAAAAAGCATGCCACCCTCAGTGACCTCCCATCCATAATCAAGAAATTGAAAAGCGTCAGGATGTCATTTCATTCCATCCAGACGCATATAGATTAATATTTATAACTTCCGTTAGAAGAAATACCTGACACCGACGGCGGCGTTGAGGTCGAAATCGGTATCGGGCGCGAGATCAAGAATGGGGACGACCTCCAGGAACAGATCCAGCGGGGCGCCCTTGAAAAGATAGGCCAGGCCTACCGGGATTCTAACGCCGATGAAGTCATCGCCGTTATCCGCGAACCTGATTCTTCCCCCGATACCGTAGTAAAAAGGCAGCCGTCCTTTTTCCACCTCAATGAGCGTGAAATTATGCAGCAGGTAATCGGCGTGCAGGTGCAGGGCCTTGTTATTCCCCAGCGACCAGGCCGCGGCGCCATCGACCGCCGATTTTCCGCTTATCCAGAGCTTACCGCTGATGCCGGTAGGCTCGCCCAGTATTATCCCCAAGCCGAAATCGCCGTTTCCTTCCGCCCGGGCGGGACCGGCAATCAACAGCATTATCGAGACAACAGGCAAAAAGAATTTGATCATGGACAAACCTCCTCATTAGAAGCAGTCATTTTTCCCGAGTTTTATTATATTTTTATTTTACTTTTTTTTCAATAAATTATAATAGTCGTATCGTGCCGGGCCCGAATTTACGCGCCCGTTTCAAATTTCCGTAATCGGAGAACGGAAATGGCCGAAATTCTAAAATAACGGCTGTTTTTTTTTGAAACAGGAAACCGGGAAGGGATTTTCAGGGTATATTAACGCAATATCCGGCGAGGCCGAATAAATATTAAATACGCCGGAAAAGAAGATATGAGAAATTTAGTGAAAATAACGGTTTTTTCAGCGATTCTGGCGCTTTTCCTCACTGTGGCGGCGTCGGCGCAACCCAAAAGGCCGGTAAAATACCCGCTGGGATTCAAACATGGCATGAGCCAGGAAGCCGCCCTGAAGGTTCTAAAAAGCCTCGAGGCCCCGGTCATTAAAGATTCGGAACGGTCGATTCACGCCCACTACAACAAAGAGTTTTACGGCGTTGTTATCGAGGATATCGACCTGGAGTTTTTCGAGGGCGAACTTCGCAGCGTATCGCTCAGAACCGCCGGCGAGAAATCGGACGAGGATCATAACAAAAGGCTCCGGGATTTTATAGCCAGGATAAGATCGATATACGACGTCAATGAGCGTCCCAACGGATCATCCGTGGACAGCACCACCGATATCAAGACCCGTTTCGTGAGCCGCTATGAGGACGGCTCCTACGAGCTTTTGATCTACTCCTACTATCTCGACGATAGGTATTACCTGAGCTTGAACTACGAGAAGTTTTTTTAGGAAATATTTATTAAATCAAATTCATAGCTTTTCTTATTTGTCAGGAGCGCAACGGGCTTCTGACCTACTACAGCTTTTCATATTCGGTAATTCCCGATCAAAAACAATAAAAAAATCGGGGCGAGAGGATTTGAACCTCCGACTCCACGGACCCGAACCGTGTGCGCTACCAGGCTGCGCTACGCCCCGTATTCTGCCATCGCCGCTTTCAAACGCGACGATTTAAGATAGAAAGAGCCCCCTAAAAGTCAATATGAATTTAAGGCTTTCCTGTCACTATAAATCGGGATTTTTCAGCCGGTCTAAATATTTTTCCGGCAGGCCGCTCGGCTTTCCGGTTCCTACCCTTGAACAGAGCAATCCGGTCTCGGCGTAAATTGCCCTCTCCCCCTGTTGATTATAAATCTCATATTTCAGGACAAAGCTGGCTTTTTTTAACGACTTCACTTCAACGTATACGTCGATAATCTCATCGAAAGTGAGAGATTTGATATACTCGATATTTACGCCGTTTATAATAAACTCATATCCATCGTTCCGCATGGCCTTATATGATATTCCCAGTTCGCGCCAGAACTCCACCCTGGCGATTTCCAGGTATGTGACTATATTGGTATGGTGAACCACCCCCTGAAGGTCCACTTCATCGAATCGTACTCTCCAGGAGGTGTGGAATCTCCCGCTCAAGTGGAGGATTTCTCCCGCAACAGATCGCCGATGACGTCCGAAAGCTGCTCGATCCTGAACGGTTTTCTCAGGACCCTGTCCACTCCGCTACTCTCCAATTCCGAGTATTCCGGCTCCTGCCCCCATCCCGAAATAAGAACGAAGCTGAATTCGGGATCGATTTCCTTTAGTCTCGACGACAATTCCAGGCCGCTTATGGTATCGAGGACGTTATCGGCGATGACTATCTCGAATTTTCCGTTTTTCTCGGATGCCCTTTGAAATTCGCCGATTGCCTCCTTCGATTCGGATACGACCACAGCATCGTAACCCATTCCCGTGAGCATGCTGGTCAAAAGCTCGCGAATTACATCCTGGCTGTCGACGGCGAGAACGCGGACAGGTTTCGCGTCCGCGCCAACGGTTTTTCGCGGCCCTGCTTCCGCCGGGATCGAGGGTTTAGCGGCCGATTTTGCTCCGGCAGAGTCCGAAAACAGGCGCGCTGCATCTTTGCCTTCATCGACGGATTGCTTTATGATCTCCAGCCAGCTGATGAGGCTTTTCTTCGCCGGTTCGCCCTCCGATCCGGAATAGTCGTCGATCAGTTTTTCTAGATCCCAGCCTATCTTCTCGAATTTTTCAAAGATCTGTTCCATCGCCTTAGAGGTCTCCGGGCCGCGTCTGATGGTCACCGATCGCGCGGAATCAACGGCCGGTTTTTTGGCGGGCCTGCCGGTATCGATCAACCGCAGGGAAAGTCCGTGAATAATTTTGCAGGCGTCATAGAAAAATTCAAAATTGACCGAAGGGCTGCGTCGGCTTTCCATTCTGACGAAAAGAAGCGCCGTTTTATCGGGCATGGCGCAGAAAACGTAAGGCCTTCTTTCGGCGAATTCCTTAAATGGCGGATTTTGATTCCAGCCGATGATTCCCGACGGGGCCGTCTTTATATCGACCTCGAGCTGATCGTTTAAGTTTAAAACTCTACCGGCAGCATCCGGTTCTGACGACAGTATTATTTTCCAGGCCTTCCCCGGTTTCTCGACCAGGTCGAAGCGATCTCCGCCCAGGATGCGGGTAAGAGTCCAGGTTATCCCCCTGATAGCCCCGGGACCGGTGCCGGCCAACCTCGAGGTGGCATATAACTCGTCGCCCAGAGATCCCAGAAACGCCCTGGTATTTTCAAGCGAATTTATAGTGGTGCGCATTCTTCGGCCAAAAACCAGGGCGGCGCCCAGCTGTTCCCCGAATTGCTCCAGGAGATCGACCCGGAGTTTCCCGGGCTTATAGGCGCCCCTGCCGAATATTGTAATTACGCCCCAGTTCTGACCGTTGGAGACTACCGGGATCAGGGCCATATGCGTGAATCCATCGCTTTTGCCGCCGAATATTTCGTAATCGTGGCTTAATCTCAGGTTTCTGATTATCAGGAGGCGTTTATTCCGGGCGGTCCTGCCGATAGCGGTATCTTCGAGACCGAGTGTCTCCAATCGCCGAGCCATGCGCGCGGAGAGCCCTATATATGAGCCGAGAACCAGGTTCTGGCGGGCGGCATGATAGATATGAACTGCTCCCGCCGACATATTTAGTATGGATATGATCTTGTCGACGGCGAAGTTCAGAAGCTCCATCAGGCTCCCGCTGGAGGCGGCCAGCTGGGTTATTTCGCTTATGGCACGCTGTTGTTTTTCCTCCGCCAGTTCGGCATAGATGGCGGATTTACCGAAAACAATGGCGAAAATCCTGCAGATAACCAAAGAGCAAAGGCCGATCAGCATTAATTTCTGATAAAGCGGAAAAGGCTTGAGGTCCTGGTCGAAAAGAGTGATCGATTGATAGAAATAAAAGCTCAATAATATCAGCAACAATCCCGAAACCCAGAATATATGGAAGATAATTCCTCGGGCTCGCCTATCGGAACCCCAGTAGATTATCGCCGAAATACAAAGACCCAAGAGCATTAAAAGATAATGGCCCATGAGACGATTATGGGATTATCATCTAAATAATGTCAAATTATTTCTTGCGGCGAACGCTTTTAGGAAATTCAGTGATCTGGAATCTATCGATAGAAAATTTGATTTTATGGTGTTATACCCGGAAAAAAGCTTGACGGACCGATTTTCATGAAATAACATCATATCAACATATTTAGATATATTGATTGGAGGTCTTATGCTTGCAAAGAAGAATCATTTTCTGGTCGTAGATAACGATAAAATAAACACGATAAGGGAATCTATCGTGCCTGAAAACCTGATTAACGCCATGTCCGAAACTTTCAGGGCACTTTGCGATCCCACCAGGATACGGATACTTCAGACGCTGGAAAACGGGGAGTTATGTGTATGTGACATAGCCGCTTTAATCGATTTACCGCAACCATCGGTTTCGCATCATCTGAAGGCCTTGAGGCAACTGGGGATTATCAAATTCAGAAAATCGGGCAAAATGACTTTGTACTCCTTGAAGGATATTCGGATTTCCGGTCTTCTGGCCGTGGCGCGGGATTTTTCCAGAAAATATGTTTGACCTATGATAAATATTCAAATGGACTAGCATTAATATGTTGACACAGTCAATTAAAGGGTTAAAGCATGACTTCAAAGCAGGACAATAAACAAAATCTATCGTGCAAGATCAGCCTCGGTATACAGGGCATGGATTGCCCCGATTGCGCCATGAAGCTGGAAAAAGGCATATCAGGGATGCCGGGAGTCGATTCCGTCAACGTCGATTTTATATCCGGTAAAATGACCGCCATCGGCACCGGAATCAGCGAAAGCGATATCGCCGGTGAGGTAAAATCCCTGGGCTACAGGGCCGTCAGCTACGGGGAATCTGTTGTGGACAAGGACGAGATAGACCGAAAAACCCGAAAAAGGCAGCTTATCGAGGTTGTAGCGGCTGGTATTCTGGCTATCGCCGGCGGGATTCTATTACATACCGAGGGATTCTCCCTTATCGGCAAGATATTGATCCTCTCGGGGATTGTGATCAGCGGGAATAATATAGGCAGGAAAGGCTATCTGGCGCTCCGTAAGTTAAGGCTGGATATGAATTTCCTTATGTCGGCGGCGGTTATCGGCGCGATACTTATAGGGGAATGGCTGGAAGGCGGAGTGGTTATTATCCTGTTTGCTATCGCCCAGCTTCTGGAATCCTACAGCCTGGCGCGTTCCAACCGCGCTGTAAAATCGCTGATGGATCTCTCCCCTAAAAAGGCGGTAGTAAAGCGCAACGGCGAAGAAATCATAATAGATATTCAAGAAATAATTATCGGCGATATCGTATCGGTCAAGCCCGGGGAGCAGATCCCTGTCGACGGCAACGTAACGGGCGGTTTTTCATCGGTCAACCAGGCCACCATCACCGGCGAATCGATACCGGTATCAAAAAAGGCCGGCGATCCGGTTTATGCGGGCACCATTAACGGGGATGGATTTCTGGAGATCAAAACGTTGAAAAATCCCGACGATTTCAAGCTGAGCCGAATCGTAAGGCTGGTGGAAGAGGCGCGGGCGAAAAGAGCCCCGTCCCAGAGTTTCGTAGATAAATTCGCCGCTATCTATACCCCGATCGTCACCGTTCTCGCTGTATTGGTGGCCATAATCCCTCCGCTTCTGTTTAACGCCTTATGGATCGAATGGATTTACAGGGCCCTGGCCCTGCTGGTCATAGCCTGCCCCTGCGCGCTGGTGATATCGACACCGGTTACGGTCGTATCGGCGTTGACAAACGCCGCCAGAAACGGAGTTCTTATCAAGGGGGGGATTTTCATCGAGAATCTGCATAAAATAAGATCCGTCGCCTTCGACAAAACCGGCACAATCACAAGGGGGGTATTGTCGGTTCATAAGATAATCGGCCTGGATAATAAGAGCGAGGAGGAAATCCTCCGGATCGCTGCCTCCATCGAGAAAATGAGCCAGCATCCCATAGGAGACGCCATCGTAAGATATGCCGAGGAAAAAGGGATATCTCTTATGCCGGTGCAGGAATTTCGTTCAATGCCCGGCAAGGGCGCCTGCGGGATAGTTGACGGTATCGAAATCTGCGTCGGGAGTCCCTCTCTTTTTGAGGGATTCGGGGCTATAAAAGAAGGAGATTTCCAAAGCGAGATCGAGAAAGAGGCCCGAACCGTCGTTGTCTTAGGTTCAAAGGAAAAAGCCCTGGGATTTATATTTATATCGGATACGATAAGGCCCGAATCGATCGCCGTCGTGCGACAACTGATGTCATTGGGGGTGGCAAATACCGTTATGGTCACGGGGGATAATGATCGGATAGCGGCGGAGGTCGGAAAAGAGGTTGGAGTCGATGAGACAAGAGCCGACTTAATGCCCGAGGATAAGGTCGGATTTATAGAAAATCTTAAAAATCGGCATGATTCCGTGGTAATGATCGGAGACGGAGTCAATGACGCGCCGGCCCTGGCGGCGTCCGATATAGGCATCGCCATGGGAGCCATCGGCTCTGACGTAGCGCTTGAAACAGCCGATATAGCGCTTATGTCCGATGATCTTTCGAGAATTCCCTGGGCTTACAGGCTATCGAAGAAGGCTTATCAGATAATTATCGCCAATATTGTAATGGCTATAGGCATTAAGGCAGTATTCATAGGATTGGCTTCCGCCGGGCTGGCTACGCTCTGGATGGCTGTATTTGCCGATATGGGCGTTTCTTTGATGGTTATTATTAACGGCATGCGGGCATTGAAATTAAGATAACTTCAAATCAACCTATTTCTCAATATGCATTTTTTGTCCTTGTTTGTTTTAAATACAAATATTATTTTTCATCGAAAGAAATTATTAAAACGATTGATGAAAGATGAACAATCCAATTTTTATTCCGTCACTGTTTTCCAAGGTTATCGCGGTAATTATGGTTTTGGCCATACTGCTTATATTGGCCGTCGTCTTAGTAGCAGGCCATATTACCACTCTCGACCTTGCCGGTACGTTGATCAGCGCGGTAATTATCGCCTATATCATTCATCTCTGGATTTATTACTGGAAGAGACCGAGCGGCGAAGAGGAGAGCGATCAGTAACATAACATAAGAAAGGGCGGCTGAAGCGCCCTTATCTCATATATTCCTTCATCATATCAATCTATTTTCTTTTCCTCTTCCACCTCGACATTGATTTCGCGTTTGCCATCGGGGAGATCTTTTATGGTGATTCTGGGATTTTTCATACCTTTCTCGGCCAGCTTTTTCTTCAACTCCTCTTTTATCTGCTCGTTGGTTTTCCCTTTGGTGTCGATATCGAGACTCTCTTTGGCGGGGGATTTAATTTCTATCTCTCCCCCTCCGCCCACCAACAGCTCCATCATCTCCATGGTCTCGAACGCTTTATTCTCATCTTCGGACAATTCGACGTTTTTGATCACTATTCGTCTTTGTCCCTCCACATCTGAGGTCACCGTGACACGGGGATCTTTATATCCCCGTTTTTTCAATCCCTCCTCCAGTTCTTTTCTCACCTCTTCGTCGGTCTTGCCCTGGGTTTCCACTTTCAGGTCGATCTTTTCTTTGACCTGGGCGTAGATGCTGCCCGTAGCC
>CP070813.1:971081-1017882 GCA_020344055.1 Candidatus Zixiibacteriota bacterium
TCCCGTGGGGGCTCTGATATTACGGGGGATAATCAGCCATCCCGGTTATGAAAACGCGGAGATAATTTATTACGGCCCTCAACAGACGAATGTAGAAGCTGTCTGTGATATTCCGGGATCGTTCGTATCCTGCCGGAATTATCCCAATCCCTTTAACGCCAGTACGGTAATATTTGCGGACGGTATTTCGGGCCCCGACGCGCGGTTGAGTATTTTCGATCTGCTGGGCAGAAAAATCATAGAGCTTACGCCTTATGATATAAGAGAAGGTAGCCTTTTTTTCAAATGGGACGGGTTGGATAATGAGAGCGGAGAGTGTCCCAGCGGGACCTATTTTTATCTTATAGATGATTCTTATCGAAAAACAAGCGGAAAGATGGTATATTTGAAATAACTTTTTTTTGCAGTAAACTTTGAACGGGAAGCGCGGTAAATCTGTTTTCGAAAGTGAGTCTTTTTAAAAGGTCGGAATAGGGTGTCCGGAGACAAAAATATAATTGATAAGATAAGACGCTTTTATCTTTTTTACGGAACGAATGAATACAAGCTCGATGAGAGAGTGTCGGCGCTTGTAAAAGCGGTAATTCCGGAGGGTTCCGAAATATTCGATCTGGATCGGTTCGAGGGCAGACGCTGCGACGTTCCAGAGTTGATTAACAGCGTATCAACTCCGCCGGTCATGAGCCCGTTAAGGATTGTCTTGCTGAGCAATACCGAAAAATTGCCCGCCTCGGGGCAGAAAATGCTCTCAGAATTCCTGGATAAGATTCCGGAATATTCCGTTCTTGCCATGACGGCGTCCAGGGCGGATAAAAGATCGGGATTATTCAAAAAGCTCCTCGCCCTGGATAAAAAGCAATCTTTCAAATATGGCGAATTTACGTCATCGGAAGCCGCGAAACTTGTGGTCGGTTTTGCCGCGAGACGCGGGAAAAAGATCGATCTTCGGGTAGCGGATATGCTGGTGTCGATTTTCGGCATCGATCCCTACAGACTTGAAAATGAAGTGGAGAAATTGGCTCTTTACACCGGCGACGAAGCGGAAATCGGAAAGAAAGACCTGGCGTTTTCGGCCGGTTTTGCCAGAATTGAGACGCCATATGACCTTCCGGACCTGATATTCTCAGGCCAACTTGCTGCGGCTCTTGAGCTTACATCAAGAGCGCTAATGTCGGGTATAAGCGAAATGCAGATTCTGTATATCCTGAAAAACCATTTGTTCAGGCTATGCGTATCCTACAATCATCATGATATAAAAGAGGTTATGAGACTCGGTCAGATGCCGTTTTATGCCGCGAGAACCGTAATGGCTCAATCTGGAAAAATCACGCCGAAAGCCGCTTTCAGGGGGCTTGCCGATATTTTCAGGGCGGAATATTCGTTGAAATCGGCCAGATTCAGACCGGACGTCGTTATCGAGTCGCTGGTTATGAAATTATTTTTGGAGATCGCGGGGAATAATAACGTCTAATGGGTGTATAAACTATGAGGGAAGGACCGGGGAAAGAAAGGAGCGCAGGAGCCATCGAGGACCAAGTTCTGGTGGAAAGGGTTTTAGGCGGCGATAATCGCGCCTTTGAAAAACTGGTCGAAAAGTATAAAAAGAGGATCTATTATCTTGCGTACAAGATGACACGAGATCACGACAGCGCGGATGAATTGGCACAGGAAAGTTTTGTGAAGGCTTATCAGGCATTATCGAGATTTAAGAAGGGGTACAGTTTTTACACCTGGATTTACAGAATCTGTGTAAATCTTTCGATAAACTTTTTGAAAAAAGAGAGAAATTCTGTGTCCACCGACCTAATTTCAGATGGGGAGCTTTTGCAATTCTCCAAAAATGTGTCTAACCAGTTGGAGAGCATGATTACGTCGGAGCAAGCGACCTTGGTAAAAGAGGCCCTGGAGAGAATTCCCCCGGATCAAAAGGCTGTGTTTATCTTAAGAACTTATGAAAATATGACTTATGAAGAGATAGCCACGGTCATGAGTTGTTCCATCGGGACCGTAATGTCAAGGCTGTTTCGGGCACGGCATAAACTCCGCGGCGTACTGGCGGCGGCCGAATCGGAGAAGGACATCAGCGATGAAAATATGTAAGTATAAAAAAAGACTTCAGATATACCTGGATGGATGGATGGACGATTCCGAGGCCACGCGTTTTGAAAGACACCTAAAGAATTGTCCCGTCTGCCAGGCGGAGCTCGTGGAACTTGAGGACGTCTCATCGGCGGCATTGGAGATAGCGGATGAAGCTCCCGAAAGAGGTTACTGGGAGAGCTTTTACGCGCGCGCTTTGAACAGGATAATTTCAAGAAACTTAACGCCTTATGAAACATCCAAAAATCCCCGCAAGGGGATTCGGTTAAAGATCGGGACCTATTCTCTCGCAATCGTCTCTCTGTCGATTGCTGTTCTTCTGGCAATAAATTTTTTACCGGACGTTTTAAATTTAATGACTGAAAAGAGCATCAGTCAGGGAGAGACAACGGAGCCGGCCGAACCTATTTCGGTTGCTGAGGTGATCGATAACACTCAATCGTTAGAACCCTTGATTCCCGGCGAGCCCGACCCAACGGCTCCTGCTGAAAATCCGGAATCGGTGAGTTCTGTCCCGCAGGTGACAGAGCTGGTCTCGACAGAGAGCGGGCAAACGGAGGGATCCGGCCAAGCGCCCATAGCGGATGAGCAAATTCTGACCTATTTTAGTGACAATATCGCTATTAAAAAACCCGAACTGATACTCAGCGACTTGAACAATGTCTCGCGTGAACCGGCAAGAACCAGGTTTGACAAGATAAATGAGGACTATCGCTTGAGTTCATCCATGATCGCTGCCGGGATCTTGTCCGAGGTAAACAATAAAGTCGATAATACGGGTTCGCTAAACGGAAAATTAGAATTTTCGGTTTCCGGGGACGGCTTTAATAGTATTTTTAACGGCGTTTCCAGCAATTGGGGCTATCTCAGCATGCCCCTCGATTCGGGAGACGTTGAGGAATTCCGTCGCTATCTGATTGAGCTGGAATTGATTCAAACCAAGTAAATAAATTTTTTGCATCTTTTTAACTTGCTAATTTGTTATTAGATATCTATAATGACCAGTTGTCAACTTAACGGCGGGGTCTGTTTTTCACGATGTGGGTAGTTTTTGCTCTTTTTTTAATACTTGCAATATACGGTTTCTGGGAATATCGCAGCCACCAATACCATCTGAACCGGTTGCCCGTCAGGATTCATGTCAACGGCTCCCGCGGCAAATCGTCCGTCACTAGACTTATAGCGGGAGGCTTGCGGGGAGGGGGATACAGGGTATTCGCTAAAACAACCGGAACCAAGCCCCGCATGCTTTTTGTTAATGGCAACGAGGTGCCTGTTCACCGGGTAGGGAAGCCGAACATTATCGAACAGATAAGAATGGTGGCGAGAGCGGCGGAACAGAAACCGGATTATTTTGTGACCGAATGTATGGGTATCCAACCTCACCTACAGGAGTTGCTTGAAAGACAATTGATTCGATCACAGGTCGGCGTAATTACCAACGTTCGACCGGATCATCTGGATACCATGGGGCCCTCGCTGTTTGAGGTGGCGCATTCCATCTCCACCACTATCCCCCGAAACGGGCATTTATTCACCACTGAAAGACGATATCATGAAATATTCAATGATAGAGCGAAGATCTTGAAAACCGAAGTCCATCCGGTGGAGGACAACGGGATTCCGGATTCCGAAATGCGAGGTTTCTCTTATCTTGAACATAAAGAAAACGTGGCCCTGGCCCTTTCAGTTTGCCAGCATTTCGGGGTATCGCGAGAGGAAGCCATTGAGGGTATGTACAAGATCGAGCCCGATCCCGGCGTGGTGAGACGGTATCATCTCATGGTTCATGGAAAATCGATCGAATTCGTGAACGCCTTCGCGGCCAACGACCCCGAGAGTTTTCTGAAGATATGGGATTTGTTGAAAATCCACCATGAACCCGATAAGACTCTTATGGTGATGGTCAACTCCCGTAAAGACAGGATCCAGAGGGCGGAACAATTGGGAGAATTTATCGCCACGGAGCTCGATGCTGACTATTTTGTGATCGTGGGTGAATATACAAAGCCGCTGGTGGCCAAGGCCATAGCCAGCGGGTTGCCCCATAATAAGATCGAGGATCTGGGCGGAAGATCGCAGGAGATCATATTTAAGACTCTGGTCAGCCTGACGTCCGATAAAGCGTTGATATTCGGAATGGGGAATATCGTCGGTTTCGGAGAGAAGATAGTCGAATATTTCAAAGACAGGGGTAGAGAGCTTGTCTGAAATCTTTATGATGCAGTCGGTGGGATTGGGGCTTGTGGTCAGTCTTGTTTTTTCCGAGACTCTGGGTTTGGCGGCCGGTGGAATGGTTGTGCCCGGATATATGGCTTTGATGATTCATGATCCCGCCAGGATTGCCGGTACGATCGTTGTGAGCCTCGTAACTTATTACACAATAATGTTATTGTCGAATTATATGTTTATCTACGGGCGACGTAGAACGGTAATGATTATTATTGTCGGATTTTTATACGGATGGCTCTCCAGGCAGTTTTTCATTTTCGGCATAGCGGAAGGAGCATCCCTCGAATTTCAAGCTATCGGATTTATCATTCCGGGTTTAATCGCCAATTGGATGGAGAGACAGGGGATTATACAGACCCTTACGACGATGATTGTGGCGGCGGTTTTCGTGCGTCTTTTGCTAATAATATTTTCAGGCGGTGAAGTTATAGCATGAGGCAGCGGCTAAAAAATCCCTCCAAACGCCTTCTTCTGTTTCTGGCCCTGTTTTCCATTCTGATATTCATCCTGGCCGAGGGCACGCGAGAACACAAGCAGGCGCCATACTGGGACCTGAAAATCCGCGCGTCGGACAGGGCCCTGAGGGCGCAGGAGGCGATAAAAAGCAGAATTACCGAGATGGGCATTCCGATTGATTATGAAAACGATCCCAACGGCACCGGGCTTATTGGTGAACAATATACACTGGTAACAACTGACAGAGGGGAGTTGAGAAGCAAGCTCCTTTCCACCAATCCGAATTTCGCCGCGGTATTGGTTATAATGTTCAAGGAGTGCGGATTAAAAAGGGGCGATTTGATAGCTGTCGGCCTAACAGGTTCGTTTCCGGGGGTCAATATAGCTCTGTATGCTGTTTGCGAAGAAATGGGAATTACACCGATAGTAATCACCTCCGTTGGAGCGTCAAATTGGGGAGCCAATCATTCGGATTACACCTGGCTCGATATGGAGAAGACTCTTTACGCTGCGAATATTATTACTCATTACTCGGTTGCAGCATCATTGGGAGGCGGTACCGATAACGGCAGAGGGCTGTCGGTTCAGGGTCGGACATTATTACTGGAGAACATAAAAAAGAATAATGTGGAGCTTATTTTTAGCGGAAATCTCGAAAATATACTGGAATCCCGCGGGTCTCTCAGGAGTAATATTGAACGGCGGATGGAAATTTACGAGAGGCAAAGCAAGGGTCGGCAGTATGCGGCTTACGTGAATATAGGAGGCAGTCTGGCCTCGTTGGGATCATCCCAGAACGGCAGACTTATTCCATCGGGCGTAAATTATGATCTCCAGCGCAGGAATTTTCCCGCTCGGGGGGTGGTCAATATGATGGCCGAGAAGAACATCCCGATTTTACATATTTTGCGTTTGCCGGAAATTGCCGGGGATTATGGTTTACCTATAAATATCATTCCCCGGCCGGTTGTGGGCGAGGATCCGATATTTTTCAGAGACGAGTATTCGATTTCATCAACGCTTATTTTCACCGTCCTTTTGATCGTGGTGGTCTGGACGGCCATAAGGATAGACGTTAAGTACTATGTTAAAAAACAATCTAAAATCTTATTCTCTCCTCGCAGGAGTGATGATCCGGAGATGTGACATGAGAAAATCAATTATTTTTTGCACAGCGATTTTGATACTGGCTTTCAGTATATCGGTGGCAGCAAAAACAAAATATAAGGTATTCAGGCCCGAGGGCGCGGGAAAATCTGCGTTTTTGCAGTCCGACGGCAAGAAATACAAATATTTCACCCTGGAGCGGGGGCAGGTTATCGATTTTAGTGTTATCGGTCCCACGAAGGTTAAGATAAGAGTTCGGCCGGCAATGGAGGGGGGAATCAAATCCGCGAATTTTGAGATTCAGGTCTGGGAAGGCAAGAAAATGATCGTCGGTAGAAAAGCGGAGTCTGGAAAATCTAAGCTCAAGGTTGACGATAAGGGGGTGGATGTCGGACTGGCGCGCGATCTTTTTTTCAAAGCGCCCAGAGGCAGACACAATTACGAAATCAAAGTTGTTTCGTCCGATCTGAAGAAGTCTTATGTGAGATTTTATCAGGAAAAGAAAAAGCGCAAACCGAAATATATCTCTTATAAACCGTCGAAATTCGGGGAGACCGTCAAGCTGAAATCCAGCAAATCGGATATAACATATTATCTTGTTAATAAAGAGGGAGGGGTGGAGCTGAGCGTTATAGGGCCCGCGGAGGTAATGATTTACTGCAGGACCAATTTCGATAAAAACATAAAGGAAAAATCAAAATTCGGTCTCGGTGTTTTCGAAAACGGGGAAACGGTAAAGAATTTTACGGGAATCGCAAAAAAATCGACGAAGTCGGTTTATGCCGACCGTACCGATCTAATTCCGTCCACCCTGCATAAATATACTCTGAATGTGCCTTCCGGGAAACATACCTATACCTTTAAAAAGGTAAACTCCGCGGCTCCCAATATCGGCATCAGGTTCAAAATGAAAGAAAACAGCCTGGGGAAGAAGAAGTAAATATGCTGGGCCTGTTCAATAAATCGAAGGCGGTGTTTCCGCTGATTTTCGTGATATTGGTTTCATTTTCCGTCCCGTCGGAGGCCGCCAGGAAAAAGAAACGTCCCAAAAAGCCGAAATTCTGGCAAATGGTTACGTTTAACGCCCAGCTTGAAATCAGATATGACGATAACGTAATCAACTATTCCGATGATGAGCTGGATCTGTACGCGGGCGGCGAAAACGAATCTAGATTCCCCATAGATTCCGAAGACGATTGGATTTTTATTCCCAGAATAGAGGCGAGAATAAAGGGAAATTTATTCGGGGGGCATACGGCCTGGCTGGAGCCGTTTTTCCGGTATGATTACTATTCCCGCAACGACATCCGACGATTTTACAAAATCGGTTTAAACGGAAGGCATTATCTGTTTCCATCCGGCTACGTGGAAGCGGAATATTCAATCATCCCCGATTATTATTACCGCAATCAGTATTACGAGGAAGAATCCGGAACCGGCACTTATCGGGAGGCCAACTTTTTGAAGCATTACCTCAAGCTCGAGTACGGGATGAACCTGTTGCCGTCTTTGAAAGGGGATGTTTCTTATCGATATGAGCACAAGACCTTCAACGAGGAGTTCAGCGAGCGGGATCTCTCCGAAAACGGATTGAGACTTGACGGTATCTGGAGAGCGATGGACTGGATCAAGTTCTGGGTGTTTTACGGCCTGGAAAGGGCAGAGGCGAAAGGGGCGGATATCCCGGACCTTGACGTAAAGGACGTTTCTTACGACGCCTGGGAAATTTTATTCGGCGTGAGATATTACGCAGATTTTCTTAAAAAATATAAACCCGAGTTCGTAACCACCCTCAAGTACAGGCGGATAAAATATCAGACTTTAAAATATGTCGATGATTACAGATTCGGCCGCAAAGACAGCAATTATTATTTCAGGATCGGCATGGCCGGGCGATTGCCCGCTAAAGTGGGGATCGAATTGGATTACAATCTTGTGGGCAAGCGGGTGACGCTTCTTGACACGAGCAAAGAAGGTCAGCTTGAATTCGATTCGAACTCCATTTCTCTTACGTTAAATCGTAATTTTTAAAAGTATCTTGACCTCAGACAATATCCCCGATATAATTCGGCAAGGAGATATATGAGTGTTTATGGATATTTTTTTGGCGGTGTTGATGTTGTTCTCTAAACCGCCCCAAGAACCCGACTACCATAAAATGCGCGCCAAGATGGTTGAGTACCAGATAATGACTCGCGGAATAAAAGACAGCCGGGTTATCGGGGCCATGATGAAAGTACCCCGCCATCGTTTCGTGCCCGAAGACAAAAGGTTCCGCGCTTATGACGACGGCCCCCTTCCCATCGGAGAAGGACAGACCATCAGCCAGCCATATATCGTGGCTTTGATGACGGAGCTTCTGGAGCCGCAGGAAGGGGACCGGATCCTGGAGATCGGCACCGGTTCCGGTTACCAGGCGGCGGTGCTGGCAGAGATTGTCGATACCGTTTACAGCATCGAGATAATATGCGAGCTGCAAGAAAGGGCCGATTCCACTTTGAAGTCCCTTGGATATAATAACGTCATAACCAAATGCGGCGACGGTTATGACGGCTGGCCCGAAGCGGCTCCCTTTGACGGCGTTATTGTAACGGCGGCGCCAGAAAAGGTGCCCCAGCCGCTACTCGACCAGCTTAAAGAGGGAGCAAAGCTGGTGATACCTGTCGGCGCTTATATGCAGTACCTGGAGGTTTATACCAGGGTCGGCGATAAATTCAAGCGAGAGAGGAACGTACCGGTTAGATTCGTTCCCATGACCGGAAAGGCGGAGGACGATGATCAGGATTAAGGCTTTCGGATTGTTTTTGGCCGGTCTTTCGATCGGCTTTTTATCCTGTGTGGAACATGAAGTATCGTTTCAGGCTGATTCGATCATAAACGATGATGGGAGCCTCAGCAGGAGAGGCAGCCTGGAGATTCGGATTTCCGGGGAAAGGGATGTCAATGAAGATTCATTGAAATTGACGCAATTTTATAACGATAATTATGTGGTTCCCGATGAGGCTTTGTTTGAGGTTTCCCTGGATTATGGAGACAGCGTTTTGACCGTTTCCTGGGAGGGGGAAATTGCCCGCGATAACATGCCGGCATCGGATTATATCCATAAATCCAAGGAGGGGCCCGCGGCTATAAACAGGATTTCCGTTACGCGAAAAAACAGGTGGGTTTACGGGGATATAATTTACGGGGAAACGTTTTCCGATCCCGTAGATACGGTCAAATATTTCCCGATGATCCGGTCGGGGCTCTCGAAGGCCTCGGAGACTATTATGAGCCATTATGCCCTGAAGGGGGTCCGGGATTCGGCCCGGGTCGCTGGATTGTTGTATTCACTGGAAACCGAAGCCGGGCTCGATCTTTTCAGAAAAATACTGGAGGATCCCGCACAATTGGATACGTTGTCGGGGATGTATGACGAACATATTTCAACTGTGGCCGACAGCCTTGCCGGATTTGAAGGGATCAAGCAAAATCCCGATTCCCTCAACAGGCTGATCCATGATGTTTACGACGCCGCCTGGGATACTCTACTCAGCGATCATCCCGGACTGTTCGGGAGTTTCGGAATAGATGATATGGACGTGCATAATTTCAGAGTCGAAGTTGTCGCCCCCGGGTGTTTGATAGGTTCGAATGCCGATACTACGGTTAGCGGCGTTTCGGCCTGGTCGTTTAACAGAATGGATTTCTTCGCCCGGGATTACGATATCGAAATCGTATCCAGGCAGTGGCGCTGGTTGAACGTTGTAATAACGGTGCTCGTAATAGCCGTTATTTTATTCCTGATCCTGAAACCCATAAGAAAGGGTAAAGAAAATTAGAGTTTTTCGGGGTAACATAACCCTTTATTCTCCGTATGATTAGGTAAACCAGGAGCATGATATGAATAGAAAGCTTTATCGGTCGAGAACAGACAGCATGATAGCCGGAGTTTGCGGCGGCCTGGCGGAATATTTTAGCGTTGACACTATTTTAGTCCGTATAGCCGCGGTGATACTGGCCCTCACTGCGCATGGAGCCGGGCTATTGGCCTACTTGATTTTCTGGATAGTCGTTCCTCAAAAACCGTTGGAGGAAGCTGTCGGTGAAGGCGAGGCATCTCAAACCGCCGGCCCGGAATCTGTCGAAATTAAAACCGAGAGAAAAAACGGCATTATATTTATCGGCGCGGGCTTAATCGTGCTGGGCGCGCTGTTTCTTCTCCAGAATTTCGTACCGGTAATCTTTTTCTCGATAGGTAAGCTGTGGCCGGTAATCCTGATTGTTATCGGTATCCTGGTTTTAAAGAAAGGCGCCGAAAAAAAAGAAGATGAAAGTTAGTTCCATTAGATGGGGGATAATCTGGATCGGCATCGGGCTGCTGTTTTTGGCGATCAATTTCGGAGTCCTGGATAGCCTCGTATTTCCGGCGCTTTTTTCGCTCTGGCCGGTAATATTGATCGCCATCGGGGTAGAACTTATCTTCAGGAAAACCAGATTCTATTTTCTGGCGCTTCTTTCGCCGCTGTTAATTGCCGCGGCGTTTATATTCGCGGCGGTTTATGCCGGAGGATATTCCTGGAGTTTCAGCGAATTCTGGAAAGACTGGAGCTGGACCTATGAAGGACGTAAACATTTTGCGGAACAGATTTCCATAGATGCGGACGTGGATACGATAAGATTGGAAATTAATGTGGGCGATTCCGACCTGGATTTAAGTCCCTCGCCGGAGATGATCTTCTCGGTAAACACGAATTATTATAAAGTAAGTCCGATAATATCACATCGGAAAGAAGGAAACGTAGTATATCTGGAATACAGGTTTCGCGAAAACCGCAAAGGTTCGATTTTTAATATAAAAAACCGCGATATCCGTAATGATATCAAGATATTCGATGAGGCCTGGCTTTTCGCGGAGATTGAAACCGAAACCGAGTATCCCGAGTTCGATTTTTCTGAATTCAAACTGAGAGAAGTAAAGTTTTCATTGAAAGCCAAAGAATCAAAAATCCGTTTTGGCGACAATATCGGCGACGCCGGCATCGAAATAAATGGCAGAAGCGAAAAGCTCATTTTGTCGGTCCCCGGGGATTTCGGCCTGGAGTTGCTCATGGACGATCCGGATATAAAGAGATTGGATGATATAGAGGGATTTTATAGGTTCCCCGATGGACTGAGGACGGAAAATTACCAGGACGCGGACGGTCGGGGGACGATCATTCTGGACGCAATCATAAGAAATATCGACATCCGCCGGATATAATCGGAAATAAAATACTTAAATAAAACGTGTCGAATAATACTCGGAATTCCTTTCAGCGAAAACTTCAAGCCAGATACTGCTTTGTCTGCGGATCCGACAATCCCAGCGGGTTGAAAATCCCTTATTATTACGATGGTGAAAGGGTAAAAACCGAGTTCGTTCCGGGTTCGGATTTGTGCGGTTTTGACGATATCGTGCATGGGGGAATTGTATATTCTCTGGCCGACGAAGGCATGATGCATCTAATCTGGGCCTCGGGATTGAGAGCCGTTACCGCGGAAGTTACCATGAGATATCACGGTTACGCAAAAGTGAACGAGAAAATAAAATTGACGGCCGAGTTTGAGAATATCACTGATAGATTAATCAAGGCGAAGTGCGCGCTTCTGGACGATAACGGCATGAAAATCGCCACCGCCAGAGGCAAATTTCTGCCGTTCTCCGAGGACGATGCGAAGACATTCAAGAAGCAGTTTTAGATTGCCCGGTTTTTCAATTTTCGCGGTAAAGACAATTATATTACTTACGACTTTTATATATTATCACACTGCCGAGGCCGTAAAGGATTATTTTCAACAGGAAGTCGACTACAACATAAAAGTCGATCTCGATCCCGGCACGGCGAAACTGGCCTGTGTGGAGACGATTATCTATAAGAATAATTCGCCCGATACTCTCACCGAAATCTACTTTCATCTGTTTTACAACGCCTTTCAGCCGGGCAGCTATCTCGATCTTGAGCGGAGGAGGCGTGCCAATTATAGTATCGCAAATTTATCCTCCAGAAGTACGGGTTTTGTTAAGATAGATCTGATAAAAATCGATGGAATCGAAATAAATGATTATATAATCGATAATACGATAATGAAAGCGCCGCTGATCGAGCCGCTGGCGCCGGGAGGGACGGCTACGATTTATATTGAATTTATCAGCCAGATTCCCGCTCGCGGTTCGAGGACGGCGCGCACCCGAAACCATTTTGACGTGGGGCAGTGGTACCCCAAACCGGTTGTATATGACAGATATGGATGGCATATTCATCAGTACCTCAATTACGAGTTTTACGCTGAATACGGCAATTATTATATCGAGCTCACCCTGCCCGCTGAATATATAGTGGCGCATATGGGCGAGCTTCTTAACGAGGAGGAGATTTACGGTTCGAGATTGCCCGAACCCGGCGGGGATACGGTTCTGGTCGATGTGCTAAGTGATATTATAAAAGGGAAACCTGATTCTGAGGATTCGGAAGATCCGGAGATCGAAGGGAATGAAATAAAGGAAGAATATCCCGCCGAAAACGCCGTCGCCGGTGATTATGAAGAAGATGAATACCGTAAAACAGTTTCCGATACGGTGTCAACGGAAATGGAAATGAAAACCTGGAAATTAAAAGCGGAGAATGTTCATGATTTTGCATTCTGCGCCGATGCCGGTTTTATTCTCGATTTATGCAGGTATAATGACGTAACAATTAAGACCTATTATAAAAATTCCAATAAGAAATTCTGGCAAAAAAAGGCGGCCGAATATACGCGAAAAGCTATAAAGTACATTTCCGAAAAGTATATGCCTTATCCGTACGGTGGATATTCAGTAGTATCATCTCTGTTCGGGGGCGGAATGGAATATCCCCAACTGACCATGGTCTCGCAGAGATCGGGATCCGGCGGCGAACATGATCTGAATTTTGAATCGTTGATCTCCCATGAGGTGGCACATGCCTGGTTCTACGGGATACTGGGTTTTAACGAAACCGAGCAGGGTTTTCTCGATGAGGGTTTGTCTTCGCTTTTTGATATCAATTACATGGAGCATTACCACGGGAGGCGGCATAATAATTTCACATATAAATACAGGTGGCAAAAGAAGCTGTTGCCGAACGGCGACGCCAGAAACGACGCTCAAAAAAGATATATAAGGAGAGCGATACTGAAAGATGAGGATCCGATGACGACGCCGGCGAATCTTTTCAAGGATCGCGGGCGATATTATAACGCCTCCTACGAAAAGGCGGCATCGGTATTCTTCATGCTGCAATACGTTATGGGGGAGGAGAAATTCGATATATTTATAAACGGGCTGTTTGAGAAATGGGCCTTCAGGCATCCCTACCTGCAGGATATCCGGGAAATTGCCGAGGAAGTCCATGGCGAGGACCTGGGGTGGTTTTTCACGCAATGGTTTTCCACCGCCTGGCGGCTAAATTACGGATTGAATTTCGTAAGAAGCGAGTCGGCCGTCGTAGGCGGTAAACGTGGTTTCAACACCACCTTTTCGATATCAAAAAAGGAACGCTGTATCTCGCCTCTTGATATCGTCCTATATTACGGCAAGGATGTTTCCGATACGATCTATATCCGTCATGACGTATGGCTGGACGGCCAGGTTCGCTATGATACCACTGTATTCCTGCGGGCCCGGCCTAAGAAAGTTGTAATCAATCCCGACCGCCGTTTGCCGGATATGAACATGCTGGATAATTCAACCGGCATCCCGGATATTCAATGGCAGTTTATGGTGCCTGAATTCATTTACGCGGAAAATTATGTAGAGCACTACATAGAGTCATATACCGTGGCGCATCGCCCGCTTTTATGGTATAACTCCATCGACGGAATCGAATCGGGCTACAGGCTTGACGGTTCATACTTGGGAATAACAAAGAATGTGGAACTATCGGGCGGGATAGGTCTGAACAGCGGCAAAATCGATTACCTGGCGGGATTCAGCAATCCGTTGTTCGCCGTAAGCCCCGAATTGACTTTTTATATAAGATCTCTGGAATTGGACGGGCGGGGAGGTCAGGAAACCGGGTTGTATCTTTTGAAAGAAAGTTACGATATGGATCTGGCTTTTAGAAGGTATTACATTTTCGACCCGGAATATATATTCGGAAATGACTGGTCCGAGGGAGATATCAATACAATCGAGGGCGGCTTTAACGCCGGAAAGAGATTCCGGTATACATTGCTTGGTTATGGCGTTTCCGCCGAGGCCTCAATCTGGGGAGGGGATTATGACTTTTCGCGCGTTTCGGGAAATATTGATTTTGAGCTGCTGGATATCTTCGGGAATAACACCAGATTTAGGCTGAAAGCCGGAATGTCCGACGGGAATGTACCTTATGAAAAGAGATTCTTTTTGTCATCGGCGGATCCGATAGAAATATGGAATTCTCCTCTATATAGAAGCAGAGGCACGCTCCCGGACAAATGGAAAGAAGAGGGCAGATTGTTTACGCCGGGTGGAGGAGGACTTTACGGCTATTTCAGCAGGGGATTGGCGGGAGAGAAAATGATTACCGCCAGGCTTGAAAGAGATCTACCGAGGATAAAGATGCCCATTTATATTCCGATTCTGGACGCTCAGATTCGCCGGGTGTCGGGGCAAATGTATCTGGGATCCGGTCTGGTCTGGGACAATTCCGATGAATTTAAGCCCGAGGATTTTCTATCCGAGGCCGGTTTCGCGTTCAACTATGACATACCATATATCAATAAACTTATAGATGAGAGCAGGATCTGGTTATTTTTACCTGTCTGGCTTTCCGCCCCCTTTGAGAGCGACAAGAAGTTCGATTGGCGTTGGATTATAGGATTCACTACATAAATGATGGATACCGCAGTATAGTTTGGCGAAAATGCGTGGAACCAATAATTGTCTTGACAGTAATATCCAATGGAGGTAAAATGGGACGAGTTTGGGAGCGTTAATTAATTAATGGAGGTTGATTAATGAAAAAGGCTCTGGTAGTTTTTATAGCGCTTGGGATTCTGGTTTTCGCCCTGTCATCCATGGTGGTTGCCGAAGAGGGTGATCCTCAGTATATCGGTTCGGCAAAATGCAAAGTCTGCCATAATGCCGAGAAAAAAGGCGCACAGTTTTCCAAATGGGAGGCGGGTCCACATTCCAAAACCTACGAAGTTCTGGCGTCGGAAGAAGCCATCGCGGCCGCCAAGGCATTGGGTATCGATAATCCCCAGACCAGCGATAAATGTTTAAAGTGCCATGTTACCGCCTTTGGAGTGGCCGCCGAGTTAAAGGCCGAAAGTTTTGACCAGACCGAGGGTGTGGGGTGCGAGTCATGCCATGGCCCCGGCTCGGAATATAAAAGCCTGAAAGTAATGAAAGACCAGGAGGCGGCGCTGGCGGCAGGATTGATTATTCCAACTGAGGAAACTTGCGTCGGGTGCCACAACGAGGAAAGCCCCACTTATAAAGAGTTTAAGTTCGACGAATTCTGGGCAAAAATCGCACATCCGGTTCCTGAAGAGGCAGAAGCGCCGAAAGAAGAATAATATATCTGTTATTTGTTTGTATAGGAAACGAGGGAGATCCCAACGGGACTCCCTTTTTTATTGGAAACTAAGGATTCAGGCATTTTGAAATCTTGTCTTTTAATACCGCGGGAGCCTTTGCAGATTCGCAGCATTTGTGCACAAGCTCTTTCAATGTCTTTTCAAATTCAAACTGATCGCAGCAAAGCCGGCATAACTCCAGATGTCTTTTAATCTTTTCCGTGGTCGCGTTATCCAGCTCGTTGTCTATATAGTCGTATAATTTCCTGACCGCTTCCCGGCATGTCATATTTTTCCGTCCCTTATAATACCCCGTTCCCTGGCGAAATCCCAGAGTTGTTTTTGAAGAATTTTTCTCCCGCGGAAAATTCTGGATTTTACGGTTCCGACGCTCACGTTAAGTATTTCGGCAATCTCCTGATAGCTGAAACCTTCCACATCTGATAACAAAACCGCCAGCCTGAATTGTTCCGGCACAGCCTCCAGCGCCTTAATTATATCATCGGAAACATAGTCTTTCAAAAGCTTTACGACTTCTCCGACTCCCTTGGCCTCCGATTTATCCGAGGCTTTGATAACCTTCACCATTTCATCGGCAAGGCAGAAATTCTCTATGGCCTGAAAGTCGACCATGTCCGGTTCCTGTTTCTTTTTGCGGTATTTCGTGCGAAAAGTGTTGGTAAGGATGGTGAGTATCCAGGCGCGGGCGTTGGTGCCTCTTTCAAACCTGTGGAAAAATCTGTAGGCCTTTAAATAGGCCTCCTGGACAAGGTCCTCCGCGTCTTTCGAATTTCTGGTCATTCGAAGAGCGATATTATAAAGATTATCGAGGAGCGGTACAAACAGCTCCTCAAATTCCCTTTTTTTCTCTTGCTCGCGCCTGTTTTCCTGCATAAAATTACCGCAAACTTTGTTTGACTGAAAAATGGAAATTAAATTAGCTAAAAGTTTTTGTCAAGCCATAATATCGATTCTATCGGTCTTTTTTTTCCATATTTCCTTGTATGATAATACGATAGCCGAAAATCCGAAAAACGACAAAACCGCATACTGGATTTTATTCGATTCGAAATCCGATGATATCCCCATACAGGTATCAAATAGATCTCTGCAACGTAGACGGGCAAAATCAGATACCGAATTCGGTTGCTGGTATGATTATCCAGTCAAGCCGGATTACCTGCTGGCGCTTCGAGAGGCCGGCGCTCGTATAAGGCATATTTCCCGCTGGTTGAATGCCGCCAGCGTCTCGGCCTCCCCAGAGGTTCTTGATGGTGTTTCCAGGTTATCGTTTGTGAAGGATATAAAAAGGGTATCATCCTACAGCAATCCCCGTGAATACGAAATTCAGGAAATATATGCTCCTGCGATAACCAGCGTTTTCGATTACGGGCCATCCTACAATCAAATCGCCATGCTGGCGGTCGATTCCCTGCACGATCAGGGTTATTCCGGTGCGGGAATTCTCGTAGGAATAATGGATACGGGCTTCGACTACAACCATGTCGCTTTTTCTGATATTGTGGCGGAGAATAGAATTATAGCGACGTATGATTTCATAAACGGGGATACAGATGTCATTGACGAACCGGGGCGTCAGAGAGATCATGGTACGCAGGTATTTTCGGTTCTGGCGGGATTTGACGAGGGTTCATTGATCGGACCGGCCTTCGGAGCCGATTTTGTCCTGGCCAAAACCGAGATAGTTTTACAGGAGATCCAGGCGGAGGAGGATAACTGGGTGGCCGCCGCCGAATGGATGGATTCTATCGGGGTGGATATTATATCATCATCGGTAGGATATATAGATTGGTATGACACTACCCAGCTTGACGGGCAGACGGCGTTATGCACCCGGGCCGCCAATATCGCCGTCTCTATGGGGATCATAGTGGTAAATTCCGCTGGAAACGAGGGGAATACGCCATGGAGAAAGGTATTCCCTCCCGCGGACGGCGATTCCGTGATAGCGGTAGGAGGAGTTGACCCTTCAGGCATAATCCTGAACCTTTCGTCAAGGGGCCCTACGGTGGACGGAAGAATAAAACCCGATTTTTGCGCTCAGGGATCAGCCATATACGCCGCTAACTGGGGAGGCGGCTACCTTCCGACAAGCGGCACCTCTTTCTCGGCCCCGCTGGTCGCCGGGGCTATCGCCCTTACGATGGAAGCTCATCCGCAATGGGTTCTCGCGGATATTTTGGAAAATATGAAATCATATTCCTTACGCCCGCCGATTTTCGATCATATAGGGCCTCAATCGGTACTCGTGGACGAGACTTTAAATCTGCGATTGTCGGCAGGTTTTCTGCCGGACAACAATTATGGATGGGGAATTCCAGATTTTAACGCGGCGGTCAATCTGCCCCCAGACTGGTATGGGGAGGAGATTGTTCTGGAAGCGATCGACATTCCGGATAATTCTACATTCTTCGATTCCCTTAACGGTTCGGGGCTCTTTACGTTCATACCTGAGTTATCGCAGATCGGTGAGGACACCGCTGTTTTCACCTCTTACCGCGGGGTCTATTCCGATACCGAATCGGTGCGAATCATCATTCTGGAGCAACCGGGTTCGCTATCGATCGTAGTCGCCCCCCATCCGGCTGTCGATTCGGCCGTATTTAGAGTCTCGCCCAATGGTCTCGGCCGGGGAAATGTATATATTCGCGACGTTTCCGGAGCGTTGATAAAAAATATCGATTTCGAATCTTCAAGTGGAAATTTCGTAATAGTCAACTGGGACGGGAGGAATAATTCCGGCGCATATGTGGCGTCCGGGGTATATATTCTAACGGTTTCACTTGGCCACTCGACTTCAACCGATAAATTCTTCTTTGTTTCACGCCGCTAATATCCTGCGGGCCTATACTGCAACAAAAACAGGGATTTAATTTCACTCTGTAACGGATTTTTCACCTTTGAAATTGAGGACTGGACGGATTCCGGAAAATCTCGATAAGTTAGATGTCGAGGCGAAGGATGAGCAAAATACTGATTATTGAAAATGACGAAAATACCGCGTCAAAGGCAGCCGTCTCTTTAAAAGACGGCCTGGACGGCGTAAATATATGCATTTCCCTTTCCGGAATAGAGGGTTTGAAAAACCTGAAAAGGAAATCATTTGATCTTGTAATTGCGGAAAGCCGACTGGCGGACATGAACGGATTTGACCTGTTGAAGGGGATGGCGGAAATCGGCGGGCACTGGCCTACGATAATTCTTTCGGTTCCGGGTCGGGGGGAAGAGGCCGTTAAGTATATGAGAAAAGGTGTCTACGATTATATTGTCAAAGACTCGGACTTTCCCAATACGATACCCAGGGCCGCGCAGAGAGCGCTGGATCTCAGCTATATATTCAATGAAAAAAGAAATCTGGCCGAGACCAATGGCGAGCGGTTGCGCCGAAAGGAGCTTTCAAGAATAGCCCATGTTCTAAACCATGAAGTAAATAATCCGTTAATGGCGATTATCGGGAACGTCCAGCTATTATTGTCCAAATCCGAGATCGATCCGCAGGAACTTCGAGAAAAACTCGAGGCCATAGAGGATTCCGCCCGGAGGATCGCGAGGGTGACGGCTTTTTTCGCGGATAGCGATATAAACACCAATAATGATTTGCCCAATAACGCTCCGGATCGCAATGCCATCTTAACCTAGTCGCGGTATAATGTCCTGTTACCAATCCTTGCCATAATATAAAAATAAATTATATAGAGAGTCGATGTCCTTCACGGAAATTTCTTGACATTAAGGTAAAAAAAAATAGATTTCCCCAGAAATATCCGATCTGTTCAGTACCTGATGGGTTTGTTTTTAGGATAGATTATCGGATCAGGATCTTGAAGTGATACGATTTTTTGGTTTTGATTATTATCTCCAGAATGTTAATCACCCCGAAAGGCAAACACGCTAGCAAGCGATAATTTGATGAGACTCTACGAGTTTGAGGCAAAAAAGCTGTTCGGTGAGTTCGGGATTCCGCTACCCGAGAGCAGGCATGTTACCGGGAAGGATGATGCTTTACGGGCATCCGAAGAATTGAGTTTTCCGTTGGTGGTAAAATCGCAGGTGTTGACCGGCGGCAGAGGGAAAGCCGGCGGTATCAAAACCGTCAGCAACAGGGACGAGCTGGAGAAATCTGTTGAGGAGCTATTCAATCTGAAGATAAAAGGTTTCCCGGTTACGTCGTTGTTAATCGAGAAAGCGCTGAATATCGATAGGGAGATATATCTCGGTATTACCATAAACCGCGCCGAATATAAACGCAGCGTCATTGGCTCGGAAGCCGGGGGTGTCGAAATCGAAACCGTCGCCGATGAATCGCCTGAAAAGATTCAGCGGATCGATTTGGAGATAGACGATAATTTATATTCGTTTCAGGCTATCCGGCTGGCGGGCAAAATAGGAATACCATCGGAAGAAATGCGCGATTTCTCCGAGATTGCGCTGGGCCTTTTTAATTTCTTCGTATCGTATGATGCCAAGCTGGCGGAGATTAATCCGTTGGTTCTTACCAGAGATGGTGATTTGATAGCGGCCGACGCCCGGGTAAGCCTCGATGATGATTCGCTATTCCGCCATCCGGATTTGAAGGAGATGGGTATTGAAAGACGTCACGAGGAAGGGGAGTTGACGCCCAGGGAAGTTCAGGCCCGGGAATGGGGAATCCCGTATCTTGACCTCGATGGGGATATAGGTATGTTTCCGGGAGGCGCCGGATTCGGAATTATGGGTAATGATTTTATTCGGTATTTCGGGGGCAGGCCGGCCAATTTCATGGATTCCGGAGGAGGTCCGTCGCCTGAGCGGATAGCGAGAATGCTGATTCTTCTGGATGAAAATCCTCAGGTTAAAGCTATTTTCGGCGCCAGGTTCGGAGGCATATCGCGTTGCGATGATTTCGCCATGGGGGTCGTTAAATTTCTAAAAGAGCACGGGCTCTCCAAACCGATGGTGGTGAGGATGACCGGAAATATGTGGCAGGAAGGTGTAAAAATATTCGAGGAGGCCAGAAGAGAGTCTCCCGAACTTTTCGGAAATATTGAGTTTCATGGAATAGAGGTCCCCATTGAGGAGATCGCCAAAAGGGCCGTTGAGCTGGCCGGGGAAACAAAATGAAAAAAATATTATTAATTCTGGTATTGATGGCGCTGGCATGCGCCGGACCTTTGCGTAGGGGCGGACGACTGGCGGATGGGCCGGTGCCTTTTCAGACGATTCTGGCCGGTTCGCACAGCCTGATCGATACGTCAGCCGTGATGCTTGTAAAAAATGAAAGCGACTGGGACAAGGTCTGGATTCAGGCCAAAGGAAGGATCGATCCACTTCCCGAAAGACCCACGGTCGATTTTTCAAGGCAGTGTGTAATAGCCGCCTTCATGGGAGAAAGACCCAGTTCGGGTTTCAGGATAGAGATATCGGCCATTGAAAAAAGGGGAAAAATCCTGGATCTCCATATTAAAAAATATGAGACGCCGGGAATGCTTACGGTGGTAACCAATCCATTTTATCTGGTTCGGTTGCCGAAGGGCGATTATGAACTCAACGTTATAGAGGAGACCATACGTTAGCGGGGGCCGATTGTAAGGGAGGTTCGGTCTTCTAACAGAATTTAAAAGTGATGGCGATATTGTTATCCGGACAATCGAGAGTAATAGTACAGGGGATAACCGGGTCAGGCGGCTCTTTTCATACCCGTCGCATGCTTGATTACGGTACCAGAATAGTGGCCGGGACTTCGCCCGGAAAAGGAGGACAATCGGTTCACGGGGTACCCGTGAGAAATACCGTGGTCGAATGCGTGGAGGAGTTCGGCGCCGATTTCTCCGTGATATTCCTTCCGGCGCAGTTTGCAGGGGAAGCCGCGCATGAGGCTATCTATGCCGGTATAAAAACCGTGGTGGTCGTACCGGAACATATTCCGATCGCCGATATGATGATGGTGAGGAAAGCGGCCATTACGATGGGCGCGATTGTTATCGGCGGCAATACCGCCGGCATAATTACTCCCGGCGAGGCCAATGTTGGAATCATACCGGATATTGCATTCAAGCCCGGCAGGATCGGCACGGTTTCCCGTTCGGGTTCTCTCACATATTACGTTGCCGATACATTGACAAGAACGGGATACGGAGAGACTACCTGTGTCGGGTTGGGAGGGGACCCGGTGCTGGGTTCCACCTTCGATGAAATACTGCGGGAGTTCGATGGAGATGACGCCACCAAAGCGGTCGTACTGGTGGGCGAGATCGGCGGGATTTACGAAGAGCGTTCAGTTCCCGTCGTAAAGGCGATGACCAAGCCGGTAATATTCATGGTCGGGGGCGTTTTCGCCCCTCCCGGTAAGAGGATGGGGCATGCGGGGGCGATAGTCGAGGGCAATCTGGGTACGGCGCAATCCAAAATAGAGGCGTTGAATAACGCCGGCGCCCATCATGCCAGAACATTTATGGATATACCGAATATATTAAAAAGGCTGGGAATATGAGTCTGAAACTTGAAACTGTCGCTAAAGTAATAAGAGGCCAGATAATCGAATCGGTGCATTTCGGTTCCATTGCCGTTGTCGACGCCGAGGGGCGATTATTGTATGGAGTGGGGGACCCTTATATGGTCACATATCTCAGATCCTCCGCAAAACCGTTTCAGGCTATCGCCGCGGTGGAGTCCGGGGCGGCCAGGGCTTTTGGATTCTCATCGTCGGAGATAGCCATAATTGCCGGTTCGCACTCTGGCGAGGATAAACATGTTGAAACCGTAAAATCTATCATGGATAAAATTGGCCTGGGTCCGGAGCATTTGAAATGCGGAGTTCAAACTCCTATAGGGCAATCGGTAAGTGAGCCTCAGCCGGAGGAGAAGTATACGGTTTTACATCATAACTGCTCAGGCAAACATGCCGGTATGCTCGCGATGGCGAAGTTTAAAAGCCTATCTCTGGACGATTATCTATCACCCGATCATCCTGTTCAGAAATTAATTACAGAAACCATATCCGATATTTGTCATTATCCCGCCGATAAGATAGCTATCGGAATAGACGGTTGCTCCGCGCCGGTACATGCCTTACCGCTTTATAATATGGCCTTCGGGTTCGCCCGTATGGTTACTCCCAATACATTCCCGGCAGGCAAAGCTCAGGCGGTAAGTACCGTTTATATGGCCATGATGGATCATCCCGATATGGTGGGCGGTACGGGCAGGTTTGACAGCCTAATCGCGGAAACCCCGGGCGAGAAAATTATCGCCAAGGCCGGCGCCGAAGCGCTGGAATGTTTTGCCCTGCCCGATAGAAACTGGGGTGCGGCCGTGAAAATTATCGATGGTTCCAGACGGGCGCTGTTCCCCGTTACCGTGGAATTGCTTTACAAGCTCGGGGTCAGATCGAGAGGCGAGGAGATTTCTAAATTTCATCGGCCCGTTATAGAAAATTGGAGGAAAATAGAGGTTGGCGTAATAGAGCCGGGATTTGAGTTAAAAGAGGTGGATCATGAATAAGATTTTTCCTTTAATTGACAGAATTTCCAATTCCAGCCTGCTGGCGAGAACGGTGTCCTGCTGGGAAGAGGCTGTAAAAAGGGGAGGATGGACCAAAGAGAACCTGCATAAAATTCCATTCACTCTATTGCCGGCGGAATATAAGCCCAGCATAGTGACCCACACCAACGGCGTCGCCGAAATGGCCATCGCCATGGCGGAGGTGTTGAAACGCATCTACGGAGACAATATTGAGATTGATATGGATATTCTGATTTCCGGCGCCATACTGCATGATGTCGGGAAGGTTCTGGAATACGCTGAAAAGGGCGGCCAATATCACAAATCCGAACAGGGGAAGCTGGTGCGCCACCCGGTTTCGGGGGCGGCCCTGGCGGCGGAGATGGGACTGCCGGCAGAGGTGCAGCATATAATCGCCACGCATTCGTATGAAGGCGACAAGACCCCCCGCACGGTCGAGTCGGTAATAGTGCATCATGCCGATTTCGCCAATTTCGAGACCCTGGGAGGAGAGGCGTAGAAAATTCCGGGTATCGACTTTTATATATCAAGAGCGAGACTAGACTATTAAATAGAACCGAGGCGTTTGATGACTGAGTTTCCCGTCGAGCCGTATCGTATAAAATCCATAGAGCGGATAAGGAAAGTATCCAGGAGCGATAGAGAGCGGTTGATAAAGGAGGCCAGATTCAACATCTTCAAGATTCGGGCCGAGGATATCTATATCGATTTTCTGACCGATTCGGGCACATCGGCCATGTCCGACAGCCAGTGGGCGGGACTTCTCACCGGTGACGAGTCCTACGCCGGATGCCGGAACTATTTCCATTTTGAGGAAACCGCCAGATCGATCACCGGTTTCAAGTATATAATTCCGGTACACCAGGGGAGGGCGGCGGAACATATGATGTTCTCCACCCTGATCAAGCCCGGCGATAAGATACCGTCAAACAACCATTTCGATACCACCAGGGCCAACATAGAATACTGTGGGGCGGAGGCCGCCGATCTGGTAATTGCGGAAGGAAAAAGTCCTTCGGTAGATCATCCCTTTAAAGGGAACATAGATACCGACATACTGGAGGATTTCATCAAAGTAAATGGTCCTGAAAACATCCCGTTCGGGATGCTGACCATAACGAACAACTCCGGGGGCGGGCAACCCGTATCTCTGGAGAACATTAAAAAAACATCGGAAATACTGCGCGGGCATGGAATCCCGTTTATCCTCGACGCCTGCAGGTACGCCGAAAACTGCTATTTCATAAAGCAAAGAGAGAAAGGGCAATCTAACCGCTCGGTTAAAGATATAGCCAGGGAGGTCTTTTCGTATGCCGACGGATGCACCATGTCGGCCAAAAAGGACGGGCTGGCGAATATCGGCGGTTTTATCGGCACCAACGACAACGGTCTTCATGAAAAAGTTACAAACGCCATGATATTAGTCGAGGGTTTTCGCACCTATGGGGGGCTTGCCGGAAGGGACCTGGAGGCGGTGGCGCGCGGATTGGAAGAGGCCCTTGACGAGGATTATCTGGCGCACCGGGTTAACCAGATAAAAAGTTTCGGAGATCTTTTGATTGATGCAGGCATTCCCATTGTTACTCCCACCGGGGGGCACGCGGTTTTTGTGGATGCGACGGCCTTGCTTCCTGAGTTCCCCAGGGAACATTATCCGGGCTGGGCCTTATCCGTGGCGCTTTACCGCGAGGGAGGCATACGCGGGTGTGAAATCGGAGGGATCGTGTTCGGGAAAAAGGGTAAAGATGGCAGGGAAGTCTATCCGCCATTGGAACTTGTACGTCTGGCTGTTCCCAGGAGGGTCTATACGGAATCGCATTTTCGTTACGCCGCTTCGACTTTCAAAAAAATCGCTGAAAATAAAAGTGTGGTTCGGGGATTAAAGATTGCCTATGAGCCGAAGTACCTGCGACATTTTACCGTTGAATTTGACGAGCTTTAGGCGATTCTCCACCATCGGACTGTTTCCAAGACCGATTATTTGCATAAGCCCAATCCTCGGTTTCGGTATTGTTTTTGAGCTTGTGAAAAATGGTGCTTGACTGAGACGCCTAAATATGTATTATAGCGAGAAATGAGATAGATCGAATCAACGTGGAGGACTTATGTCTACTGTCACAATAGAAAATAAAAGACTGGAGTTTGGCGTTCGCAGAGGGGTATATATCGATATAACTGATCATCCCGATAAACCCGAATCGGTATCGGAAAGCACGATAAGATGCCTGAACGATTTTGACCTCTGGTATCGTACTTTATGCGCGATTCTGTATAATTTTGCCTCATCGGGTCATCCCGGAGGATCAATTTCGTCCGGGCACATGGTGGCGGCGGCGCTGATAGAGACCATGGATTATAATATCGGCGATCCCGAACAGCCGGACGCCGATCTGATAAGCTATGCCGCCGGTCATAAGGCCCTGGGCCTGTATGCCATGTGGGCCAGTCGCAACGAGATGGTGAGAATCAGCAGGCCGGAATTGCTTCCTGGAGATATTTCCAGGCAGATGAGGCTGGAGGATATGCTCGGATTCAGGAGAAATCCGGTACATGACACGCCGCTTTTCAAGAAATTCAAGGCCAAACCATTGGACGGCCACCCTACGCCGTTGACCCCCTTCTTAAAGCTGGCAACCGGGGCTTCGGGAGTCGGCGTGCCGTCATCCATCGGGCTGGCATTGGGCGCCCTGGACCGCTATGGCAAGGATGCTCCGAAGGTGCATATTATTGAAGGCGAAGGCGGGATGACCCCCGGCCGCGTCTCGGAGGCGGTCGCCGCCGCCTCGGCCGGACAATACAGCAACATCATCATGCATATCGATTGGAACCAGGCATCCATCGATTCAAACCGGGTATGCAGGGAAGGCGACAAAGCCGGGGAATATGTACAATGGAATCCTATGGAGTTTTTCTATCTGCACGATTGGAACGTCATCCGGGTACCGGACGGCTTTAATTTCGACATGGTGATCCGGGCGCAGAAAATGGCTAAAAACGGTTTAAGCGATCAGCCCACCGCTATTGTCTATAGAACCACCAAAGGCTGGAAGTACGGAATCGAGGGCAAGGATTCGCACGGGGCCGGGCATAAATTCGCCTCCGACGGATATTATCAAGCCATAAAGGAGTTTGAGGATAGATTCGCCGTAGAATTACCGCATCTCACCGACGAAAGGACTCCCAAGCAACATGAACGGCTTTATTATGATACCCTCATGATTCTGCGGAAAGTGGCCGAGACTGAAAGGCATTTCGCCGACTATGTGGGGGAGAAAATTGCGGAGAGCAAGGAAAATCTCGGGAAGCTAAACAGAAAGCCGCGGGAGAAATGCCCGAATCTGGATATTATTTATTCGGACAGCGGTTTTGATTCAGCGATTATACCGGACGAGTTAAAACTCGAACCGGGTACCGTAACCACTCTGCGAGGTGCGCTGGGCAAATCGCTGGGCTATTTGAATAAAAAAACCGGTGGAGCTTTTATTGCCGGAGCGGCCGATCTGCTGGGATCAACGTCCGTAAATCTGCTCGGCAAGGATTTCCCGAAGGGTTATTACAATTATGTATCCAATCCCGATGCCCGCCTGATTTCCGCCGGGGGCATTTGCGAGGATGCACTGGGAGCCATTATGGCCGGTCTTTCGTCATACGGAAACAATATCGGCGTTACGGCATCATATGCGGCGTTTATAGCCGCCCTGGAGCATATCGCGGCCAGGTTACACTGCATCAGCCAGCAGGCTCGCCATGAATTCAACGGGGATCCATTTAAGACATTCATAATGATATGCGGTCATGCCGGGCTTAAGACCGGTGAAGACGGACCGACGCATGCCGATCCCCAGGCCTTACAGTTATTGCAGGAGAATTTTCCGGCGGGCAAAGCCATAACCCTGGTTCCCTGGGATCCCCAGGAATTATGGCCGCTGGTCATGGAGGGGCTCAAGAAAAGACCCGCGGTTCTGGCGCCCTTTGTAACCCGTCCCAACGAGACCGTAGTCGACAGAGAAAAATATAAATTACCGCCGGCCACGGCGGCGGTCGACGGCGTCTATCAGTTCCGCAAAGCAGATCCGAACGCCAGAAAATATCATGGCTCCATAATTCTGCAGGGCAGCGCCGTTACCAACGATTTCGTGACCTATGTTCTTCCCCGGTTGGATGAGTCGGGCTACAATATGAATGTTTATTATGTTTCCAGCGCCGAGCTGTTTTCTATGCTGCCGGAGCGGGAGCAGAATGAGATCCTTCCGGAGAAAGTAATGGGTGAAGCGATGGGCGTAACCGGTTTCACGATACCGACAATGTATCGCTGGATAACGTCGGATTTGGGCCGTAAATATACGATTCATTCGTTTGTCAGGGGTATTTATCCGGGCAGCGGTAAGGCGGAGGTAGTGCTGAAGGAAGTCGGCCTGAACGGCCCGGCTCAATGGGATTCCATTCAGAAGTATATCGCAGCCAGAGGGTAAAAATTCGAACAGGCTTAGCGGCTGGTTTAAATAAAAGAACGATTATTGAATCGAGATAGAGGTGTTGTCATGAAACTCGCTGAAAGAATGTCAAGACTCGGTACGGAAACGGCTTTCGTGGTTCTTGCCAAGGCCAAGCAGCTGGAAGCTCAGGGGCGGGATATCGTGCATCTTGAAATAGGGGAGCCCGATTTTGATACGCCCCGAAATATTATCGATTCCGCGATAAAGGCTTTAAATGACGGTTGGACTCATTATGGGCCCTCGGCGGGATTGCCCGGATTGAGAGAGGTTATAGCCGAGGAGGTATCGAAAACCAGAGGGGTAAAAATAGACCCGTCGCAGGTTGTCGTGACGCCGGGTGGAAAACCGATCATGTTTTTTGCCATGCTCGCGTTATTGAATGAGGGCGATGAGGTTATTTACCCCAATCCGGGATTTCCGATATACGAATCAGTAATTGATTTCCTGGGCGCCAAACCGGTTCCCATAAAACTATGGGAAAAGAATCAGTTCCGTCTGGATGTGAATGAACTTGCCAGGCTAGTCACCCCCAAAACCAGGATGATGGTAATAAATTCCCCTCAAAATCCCACCGGCTCGGTTCTTACCGAAGACGATCTGAAAGCGATTTCCGAGATCGCCATGGAAAACGATATTATCGTTCTCTCAGACGAAATTTATTCTCGAATTCCATATTCCGGAAAGCATTATTCCATCTACAGCCTGAAAGGAATGCCGGAACGGACAATTATCCTTGACGGATATTCCAAAACCTACGCCATGACCGGATGGCGTCTTGGATACGGAGTCATGCCGGCGGACCTTGCGGAACAGGTGGCCAAGCTGCAGACCAACTGCAATTCCTGCACCGCCAGTTTCACTCAAGTAGCAGGTATTGAAGGGATTAAAGGGCCGCAGGATGAAGTGGACAAAATGGTCGCCGAATTCCGGAAGCGCAGGGATGCGGTTGTCGCGGGTTTAAATAAAATCAAAAATGTAAGCTGTCTGGTGCCTGATGGGGCTTTTTATGTCTTTCCGAATGTGTCCGGATTCGGGCTGAAGTCAGCGGAACTGGCCGACAGGATCCTCGATGAGGCGGGCGTGGCGGTGCTCTCGGGCACCTCTTTCGGGGCTTACGGCGAGGGATATATCCGGATTTCATACGCCAATTCAATAGCCAATATCAGTAAGGCTCTTGAACGATTGGACGATTTCTTCGGCAAATTGTAGCTCGTCGAAAGGCCGGTAAAATACGCCTATAATCACTCAAACATAAAAAATATCGTCTTTTTTCAAATTTTTGTGGAAACAAATCCGATTTATTAATTATATAGAAAGGCGAGAGATAATTATTAATGATAAATATCTCTCAGGTGTTGTCTCGGCTGGTTGTTGGATAATCGTTCCAGCGGTTTTGTTTTTTGGGTTCGGCGAATAGATTATGAATGCTCACAATATTAATTCTATCAAATCGGCGGTTTCGGGTGCTGCTCGTAATGAAAACGACCGGTCGGAGAAACCGATTTCAGACAGCCCTTCAAGACCGGCCTGGATAGAGATCGATCTTGCGGCTTTAAGGCACAATATCAAGGTTATAAAGTCGAAAATAAGCCCTGACGCGAAATTTATGGCGGTAGTCAAGGCTAACGCCTATGGCCACGGGGCTGTAAAAGTTTCCGGGATAGCTCACGAGGAAGGGGTGGATTATCTGGGGGTGGCGCTCCTGGAAGAAGCCGACGAAATACGAAACGCCGGGATAAGTACGCCTATAATAATCCTCTACCCGGAGAATATTCCGCGCAGCATTGAAGCCGCAAAAAAAGGATACATCATAACGGTATCGAGAATTGATGTTCTGAACAGGTTGACCGACGTTTTAAAAGGTCGGGATAATCCGGTAAAATATTTTCTAAAAATCAATACCGGTATGAATCGATACGGAATTCAAATTGAAGACAAATCCGAACTTTTTGATTCTATTATTACCGGTAACGGTTTTGAGTTTATGGGTTTTACCACCAACCTGGCCGGATCCAATGGCGCCGAAACGTCTCTTTCTCTAAAACAGGAAGAGGAATTTTATAAATTGATGGAGAACGCAAGGAAACGCTTTGGAAACGATATTTTCCTCTCGTATGAATCGTCGGCATCGCTGTCAAAAAAGGATAACTCGTTCGGGTCGCTGGTCAGGATAGGTCATTTATTGTACGGTCCTCTGAATTCAATTGAAAATCGCTTGAAACCTGTAATGACCGTAAAAAGCAGGGTGGCGGAAATTCAGGATGTAAAAAAAGGCGCCGGCGTGGGATATGGATTTTCTTTTGTCGCCGGAAAGGATATGAAAATAGCCGTTATCCCCATGGGGTACGCGGACGGATATCCCTGGTCGTTATCCAACCGGGGTTTTGTGCTTATAAAGGGAGAAATCATCAGGGTCGTCGGACGAGTTTGCATGGACGCCTTTATGGTCGATATTACGGATCTGGGTGACTGCGAAGCGGGCGATGAGGTGATCATCATGGGTTCGGCCGGGAACAGGGCCATAACGGCTCAGGCGCTGGGGGAGCTGGCAGGATCTTTTTCATACGAGATGATGTCCCGCTGGAGCGGTAGGCTTCCCAGAATTTATAAATGATTTCCAGAATAAACATTAATATTGCGGATGTCAGGGCAGAACCCAGATTTCAATCGGAAAGAACCAGCCAGGCGCTTTTCAATGAAACTGTCGAAGTGCTGGATGAGAAGGACGGCTATCTTAAAGCAAAATCCCGGGACGGATATATCGGCTGGATCGCCTCCCGGTTTACGTCAGAAAAAATAGAAAATCAGAGCGAAAAAACCTATCTGGTAACCTCCAATCTCGCCGTCGGTTTCGCTTCTCCCGACATCAATTCCGCGCGAATTGTATATCTTCCCTACGGGTGCCGTCTTTACGGCGAGGAGGAAGGCGAATTTCTGAGGTTATTAACCGAAAGGTACGGGGAAATATACGTACCTTTGTCGGAAGCAGTGGGTTTAACGAGTCCTATTGAGCCTCGTCGACCTGACAGGAGCATCTTGATAGCCGAAGCGGAAAAGTTTCTGAGCGCGCCCTACTTATGGGGCGGCCGTTCTTTTTTCGGCATCGACTGCTCCGGGTTTGTCCAGACCATAATGAGACGATTCGGATGGGAGCTTCCACGGGATACCAAGGACCAGATAGGCTGTGGTACGGAAGTTGAACGCGAAAGTATCCAATACGGGCATCTTCTGTTTTTTCCCAGGCATGTGGTCCTGGCAACCTCAAATGTAGAGTTCATACATTCAAGTTCGGGCAACGGCGGCGTCGCCTATAATAGCCTCGACCGTAAAAGTCCCGCATACAGCGAATACTTCTATAAAGAATTCAAAACGGCGCGGAGAATATTTGAATGAGAGATTCTTTGTCAAGATTGGCTGTATTTATGGGAATTCTCGTATTTCTCTGTTGTTCGCAAAACTCGAAGGAGAGGCGGGAGGAATCGGACGTAGACTCAACCTCTGTAGATTACCCCAGGGCTGTGGTGAACGTGAATATCGCCGATTTAAAGAAGGAACCCGGGAGACATGCCGAAAGGGTCAGCCAGGCGTTATATAACGAGATCGTGGAGGTAATTGATAAAACCAAAAATCACACAAAGATCCGGCAATGGGACGGTTATGAGGGCTGGATAAGATCATACAATCTAACTGACAGCGTTAATTTTGCGGGCTCCGATACTTTCGTAGTGGATAGCTACCTGGCGGCGGCATATGAAAATCCCGATAGACAATCGAGTAGAAAAACCATGTTCCCTTACGGCTGCAGGCTCTTTGGCGATGTTGAAGGCCAGTTTCTGCGTGTGGAGTCATCAAGATATGGTATCATTTTTGTGGATTTATCCGATTTATTGAGGGAAACAACAGATCTATACACAGTCGAGCCCGATTCGGCGAGCATCTGTGGAGAGGCCGGGAAATTCATGGGAACTCCGTATCTCTGGGGCGGAAAATCGTTTTACGGTATCGACTGTTCGGGTCTTACTCAGATGGTGATGCGTCGCTTCGGCGTCAGTCTATCGAGAGATTCAAAAGATCAAATGACCCAGGGGATCGAGATCGAGCGTGATAGCGTTCAGGCTGGGGATCTGCTTTTTTTCCCCCATCATGTGGGGCTCGCTGTTACGAGAGATTTAATGATACATTCTACCGGGGAAAACGGCGGGGTCGCGTATAACAGCCTCGATCCCGAAAGCCCGATTTACAGCGAGTATCTTGATAATAGTTTCATTATGGCTCGAAGAGTCGTATTTCGGGGAGCCGCCGGATGAAGATTATTAAAGCGATCATAATTATCCTGTTATTTTGCGTTGCCATTGTTATATTAATGATAATTAAAAATCAGACTCATTCCAAAAAAATCCTTCATGATGTTATATTCATTGAAACAGTAGCGGATTGGGAGAAATGTAACCTCGAAAACTGTTTCATCGATCCCGACAGAATCGCGGTGGTATTTGACGCTGATACAATATCGCGATTGGCAACGTTTCCGGTGACGCCGGGATTTGAATTCGAACAACTGATATTATCCTGGAATATACGTTATCAAGAAGATCCGGGTCGATTTCATTTCAGTCTCGAAGTATCAGGGGATAGCTTTAGTTGGTATCGTTTTAGTTATTTGACTTGGGGCGATAGCAGTTATAAAGATTCGTCAGGCGAAAAATCAATTGAGGGGATCGGACGGGTGGACGTGGACGTCCTCAAGCTTTCAAAACCGATGAGATACGCGCGGGTCATTGTGGATTATTCGGGAAATCAGAAAGGGGAAAAGGCGTTTTTGAGGCGGCTGGCCTTATCGTTTTCCAGCGATAATCCGGGCTGGCGTGAATACGGGAAGTATCATTCGAAAATCGACGGATTAGATTATAGCACGTTTAAGCTGTCGGTGCCTTATATTACGCAAAGATCGGTCGAGGAAAACAAATTGGGAGGGGCCTGTTCTCCTACTTCGGTCAGTATGGTGTTGAATTACCATGATAGGGGTGTGATTCCTGGCGAAATTTTCTGGGAAGCATATGATTATCGAAATGAAATAATCGGAAACTGGCCCTTTAACGTACAGGCGGCCTTCTCGAATGGGTTGAGCAAAACCTGGGTTGAGCGGCACTGTGGATTCGACGAGATATATCAGGAGGTAGCTGAAGGGAAGCCGGTCGTGATTAGCATAAAATTCGGATATGACGAATTGCCCAATTCTCCCATTCATGAAACGACGGATGGCCATATCATAGTCGTAGTGGGGTTTGACGGCCCGGACAGTGTAATCTGCAACGATCCCGCGGGGCACGGTGTCGATGACGGGATTATTAAATATCCCAGAAAAGAACTCGAGAAAGCCTGGATCGGTCACACCGGCGTGGCGTACCATTTGTGGCCATGATTGCGAAACCGCAAAGACTGAAAGAGGGTTCCACCATAGCCGTTGTAGCTCCCGCGGGGCCGCCGGAATCGCAACGACTGAAGCGAGGGAAAAGCCTTTTTGAAAAAAAAGGTTATAAAATCAAAATTTATCCGCAGACCAGGCGGAAGCTCGGTTATCTGGCAGGGGACGATAAATCGCGCGCGCATGCTATCAATGAGGCCTTTGGCGATGATAATGTAGACGCTATTATCTGCGCCCGGGGCGGTTACGGGGCGGTGCGGCTTCTGCCCCATATCGATTTCGAACTGATAAGAAAAAAACCGAAGATTTTTATCGGATATTCCGATATAACGATACTGCTGCTATCGATTTATAAAAAATGCAATTTTGTTACATTCCACGGTCCCATGTTTGCAATTGAGTTCGGGAAGAAAGTCCGGCCTTACATGGAGAATATGTTTTTTAATATGGTGGGTGGCATTAAAAGAGAAACACGGATAAACATTCCGGCGGGATACAAAATAAATGTAATTTCCGGCGGAGTCGCAAAGGGGAGAATTGTCGGTGGGAATTTATGTTTGATGACGAAATTGATCGGCACCGGGCTTCTTCCGTTGTTTAAAGACAGGATCGTGTTTTTTGAGGACACCGAGGAAGAACCATATAGAATCGACGGTTATCTTTCACAGCTATTTCAAACCACCGATTTTGGAAAGGCGGCGGGATATATTATAGGTGAGTTCACCCGCACTGAACCGAAATTCGGCGGGACAAAAGGCTGGAATGTAAAGCAGGTCATAATAGATTATTTTAAGGGAATCAAAAAACCGACGATCTACGGTTTTCCTTGCGGCCACGGGAAGGAAAAGATTACCATACCGATCGGGGTCAGGGCTGTTCTCGACGCCGACAGGAAAGAGCTGATATTCAAAGAACCGGGAGTCAAACGATGAAGATAAAGACTGAGGAATACGATATTCATTTAATAACTACCTTCAGGACCACGCACGGCGCCAGGGATGTTATGCAGGTCTTGATAGTCAATATCGATGAGGGGATAGGTGAAGCGTCGCCGGTGCATTATTACGGTGAGGACCTGAATACGGTCAAGAATTTTATCGGGAAGGCGTCCGATGTGATTGACGCGGATCCCTTTCGATTGGAAAAGCTGTCCATCGATCTCGAAAGGGTGGGAGCGTTTAACTACAGCGCCAAGGCGGCCATCGATATGGCCATGCACGACCTGGCGGCGAAGAAACTGGGAATACCGTTGTATAAATTCTTCGGAATAACTCCCAGGAGCGATCTGCCGACATCATTTACCATATCAATTTCCGATCCTGAGTCGATGAAAAAACAGACGGAGAAAAACAAAGGATACCACATTTACAAGGTTAAAGTCGGGGTACCTGGCGATGTTGAGATGGTGGCGGCAGTAAGAGACGCGACAAAAGCGAGGATCAGGATTGACGCGAACGAGGGCTGGAATGTAAAGGAAGCGATATCAAGAATAAAGGAACTTGAAAAGCTCGACATTGAATTTATAGAACAACCCCTGCACCGGGACGATTTCGAAGGATATAAGATATTACGTTCGAAGACGGATCTGCCGATTATAATCGATGAGGGGATTTTCAGGTCATGCGATATTCCCAAATATGTCGGTCTGGCCGACGGAATAAATATAAAGCTTTCAAAATCAGGGGGCTTGCGGGAAGCGATGAAGATGATCTCGGTGGCGAGGGCGCATAAGATGAAGGTTATGATCGGATGCATGGTTGAAACGTCGGTGGGAATCACCGCCGCGGCGCAGATAGCGTCCCTGGTCGATTATACCGATCTTGACGGCAATATATTGATATCCGACGATCCCTTCACGGGTATGAAAATCGAAGACGGTTATATCAAGTTGCCGGATGGCCCGGGTCTCGGAGTCAGCAGGAGAAAATGAGATATAAAGCTGTATTTATTATATTTATATTGCTTTATTCGGTGGCATCGGCTGATATCGATATAAACATCATATATCCGCGATTCGACCAGCAGCTGCCGGCGGTAGATTCGACCTTTATTTTTGGAAATGTTACACCCGGATCCGGTTTATTAATAAACGGATATCCCGTGAAGGTTCATAGGGACGGCGGCTGGCTGGCGTTTCTTCCGGTTCAGCGGGGGCATTTTGAATTTAATATTATCGCCATCGGGCAAACGGATACGGCATTGATCGTATGGCCGGTCCAGGTGGGTCCGGCGGCATTGATAGACATAGGACTCAGACCATTGATTCCGAACACGCCTGATCCGGACTCCGATGTCGTTTATTCGGTCGGCGACATTTTTCATTTTTCATTCAAGGCACCCGGGGGCGGTTCCGGATGGTTCAAGATCGGTGACTCCGATTCGATCTCAATGTATGAAGTAAACCGCAATGAATATCATACTCCTAACAGCGTTTTTGGCGATATAAGCGTAGGGAATAATTACCGGTCGGATCTGGTTGTCTATGCGGGCTACCATCATTTAAGTGATGAGGATATCGGCAACCACGCGATAGAATACTGGTTCAATTCGGGCGGTTTTTCTGAGGGATATTTGCAGGATACGCATCGTCGTTCGACGGGCAAAATCCTGACGGTAATGCCGGAGTTTCCGCCTGTTGTCGGCGAGTTATCGGGTAAATCTCATATTATTCGTACCGGGGTGAGAAAAGGTTATAAGCTTTTGTATTTGCCGCCCGGCATAAAAGTGCATATTACCGGAGCCGAGAATGACTTTTACAAATTGCGCCTGGGACGGGGAATTACCGGGTATACGAACATCGACAGCGTAACAATTCTACCTCCAGGTACCGAATTACCGAAGGGCAGGGTCTCGTATATCACCATCAACGAAAAGGATAAATATATTGATATTTCCTGTAATACGGGAGCTGAGCTACCCTATGAAATAAATGAATCGTCAGAGGCTTCATCCATTGATATCGATATATTCGGCGTAACCGGGGACGTCGACTGGATCAGGTATAACACTTCGGGCGATCTGGTTAAAATCGTAAAATGGTCGCAACCAAGCGATGATATTTTTCGAATTACGGTTGAGCTAAGCGAGAACTCCACGGGGGGGTATAAGGCTTACTATAATGATACAAATTTCATCTTCCGGATCAGGAAAAACCCTAAATTGAGGCGCTGGCCCTATAAGGCGTTTAAAGATACAAAAATAGTTGTAGATCCCGGGCATTCTCATGACAGCGGGGCTATCGGACCGACAGGCTTGAAGGAGAAAGACGCCAACCTCTGGATTGCGCACGAGCTTCGAGAAATGCTTATGGAAAACGGAGCGGAAGTCATCATGACACGATACGGCCATGAGCATATTCCCTTGTATGACCGTCCGAAAATCGCGTCAAGAAGGGATGCGGATATCCTCGTTTCAATTCATAACAACGCCCTGCCCGATGGTATCAACCCGTTTGAAAATAACGGCGTATCGGTTTATTATTATCATCCACACTCAAAGGCACTGGCGGAGGCGATTCACGCTCGCTTAGTGAAAGGAACGAAATTACCCGATCACGGTCTGTACTACGGCAATCTTGTATTAACCAGGCCGACGGAGATGCCGGCGGTCTTGGTTGAATGCGCCTTTATGATGATACCGGAGCAGGAGGCGATGCTCAAGACCGATAAATATCAGCGAAAGTGCGCCAGGGCGATTATGGATGGCATCAAGGATTACCTAAAACTCAGCAGATAAAATTTACTGTTTTAACGCTCCCGCGGTTATTCCCTCGGTTATTCGTTTTTGAAATATTAAAAAGAAGACTATAACGGGCAAAGCTGCAACCGTAGATCCGGCCATGGTCACCGGCCAGTCGCTGGTACGGGGGTCCTGCATCAGCGCCAGGCCGACCGGAAGAGTATACATTTCGCTGGAGTTGGTAAGGATTTTGGGAAATAGAAAAGAGTTCCAGGTGGTGAGAAAGATCTGTACCGCGAGTACGGCGAGGGCCGGTTTGCATAACGGCAGGACAATTCTGAAAAAAATCGAGGTTTCCCCGGCGCCGTCCACGCGAGCAGCGTCCTCCAGGTCGGTCGGCAAACCGTCGATATACTGCTTCATCAGGAATACGCCAAGCGGCGAAACCAGCCAGGGGACTATAAGGGCGAAGTAGGTATCGAACCAGCCGAATTTGAGCATCATCTGAAAAATAGGCAGTATAAGGACGTGAACGGGGATCATCAGCATGGCTACCGCGGACATGAATATCGGCCAGGTTATTTTTTTGAATCCTCTCGATAGGCCATAACCGACCATGGCGCATAATATAATATTGCCGGCTGTTACAGCTATAGCCACGAAAGCCGAGTTGAAAAAGTAGATCCCGAAATTATTGGACTTAAAGACCACGGCATAATTCTTCAGCGTGAAACCGAAATTTTTCAGGCTCAATGAAAAGGTTCCGGGCTCCTGGAATGAAAGGAGGATCATATATATCATGGGGAATATCATTATAAAAAGCACCGCCGTGAGAAATGCCGGGGTTATCCAGAATCTTACCGCCTTTTTCATGCCGTTTTCCTGACATTAATGAGTTTGAACTGTATCAACGAGAAAGCCACGAGTATAAGAAAGAGTATATAGGCTGCCGCCGATGCGTATCCGATGCTTCCCCGGCTGATTCCTCGTTCAAAAATGAAATAGACGGCGGTGAGAGTCGAATTGAAAGGTCGTCCCGAGGTCATGACGAATATTTCGACGAATATCTGGAACGATCTTATGGTGTTAAGCACGATGACAAATGCGAATGTCGATTTTAAAAGCGGGATTGTAATACCGACGCTTCGCCTGAAAAACCCGGCTCCGTCGACACGGGCGGCCTCATACAGCTCCGTGGGGATGGATTTTATGCCGGCGAGGAAAATTAATACGTAGTATCCGATGGCGACCCAGACGTCCATGGCCATGATTGAAAGCAAGGCGGTTTTCTGGGACTGCAGAAAACCGTTTTCAGGGGGCGAAAGACCCGCAAGCCTGCAGAGCGAGAAAATATATCCGCCGCGAGAATAAAGATTGTAGAATATCAGGGCAATTACCACCATGGCCGTAATCGATGGGATAAAATAGGTGGCCTGGAAAATTCTGTGGCCGGGAATTTTCTCGGCGATCAGGAGGGCGAAGATCAGGGCCAGAATCGTGGTTACAGGTATGGTGCCGAAAACGAAATAAAATGTATTCTTGAGAGCCGTCAGAAAAACCGGGTCTGAAAGAAGGTCGGAATAATTTCCGAAACCGATAAAAGCGCCCGAACCCCGGAGCAACCGAAAATCGGTCAAGGATAAATAGAATGAATAAATGATGGGATAAACCCAGAAAACGAGCAGATATATTATCCACGGTAACGTGAACAGCAGTATTTTATTTCTGGTCCGCATATTCCTCGGATTTAAGCTTGTTATCGATTGCAGTTGCCGCCTTGATCAGGATATCCCGAGCCGATCCGTGTTCGTACATAGCGGCCTCGATGGCGTCCTCGATATCCTGCTCGATATAAACCCATAAAGGTGTGGGGGGAGATGATCTGGAATTTTCAAGTTGAAAGGCGAGAACCTGTTTTACCGGATCCTCTATTTCCAGATCGGTGTAGGGAGGGAATCCGAAACCGGCGGCGTCGCATAGGGCTTGAGAGTTTTCTTTCCGAACAAGAAATTCGGCCAGTTTTTTCGAGATTTCCAGATTCTTTGATTCGGCGTTAACGGCGATATACTCGCCGCCGAAGAAGGAAATCCCGGCTCCGCCATCCGGTTTCATTATCTGGACGAGCTTATATTCAAAGCCGGGATCGGATCGCAGGAGCCTGTTCAAAAGCCAGCCCCCGGAGATGACAAATCCGAGTTTTCCGTCTATAAAATATTCCTCCAGTCGTCTCTGGCTCTCTATGGCGCCGCAGTCGCATAGGCTTAGATAAAATTCGAGAGCTTCAATTGCTTTATCCGAATCCATTTCGCAGGATTTGCCGTCGGGGCTAAATATTCGACCTCCGTTGCTCCATAGAAAAGGCAGATACTTTTTGTAAAGCCGATGTTTTTCGGCGGAGTTGCATCCGAATCCGAAATAATCGTCTCCGAGCCCGTCAATCCTTTCGCAGGCGGTATGCAGGTCTTTCCAATTTTGTGGGATTCCTACTCCGGCTTTTTCGAGCAGATCGAGATTGAAGTAAAATATTCTGGAAGCCAGCATCCAGGGTAAGGCATAGATCTCGCCCTGCCATATCGCCGGAGAGAGGTAATTCTCCGGAAACTCCGATTGGAATTCCGTTAGAAGGCCCTCCGAGGCGAATTCTGCGATCCAATCCGAACCCAATTCCATGACATCGGGGGGATCCTTGGCGGCGAATGAGATCACCAGCTTGTCGTGACCGTTGGCCCAGGTGAGATCGGTGATCTTGACCTTCACTCCCGGATTTTCTTTTTCGAAATCGTTTATGATTTTTTCCACCACCGGTTTGGTGTTCATATCCGACCAGAATTGCCAGAAGCGGATGGTCTCGGAATCATGCTTATTTCCGGAACAGCTTAAAATGAATAAGCTCAGAGTTGTATAAATCCACCTCATATTCCGATTTTATCTCATGTAAAAGCGTTATGTCAAGGGTGTTTGAATCTAATTCGGTTTTGGCGATTTATTGCCCTTGACAGTTTATCCTGATGCATGTAGAATCGTTTCGGTATGAAGTGCTTTTTTCTCATCACGTCCTTTCTCACGTTTCTATTCCCCCAAGCGTTCGCATTTGAGCTTAATGTGTCCGATCAGCCCAACGATGACGGGACGAGGCTTGCCATAAGATGGGACCCTTTGCCTCCGGATGAGTTAAGGCCCATCGATCCCGAATCCTACCTTCTTTTAAGATCGGAAGAATCGGACGGCGAATATATCCAGGTCGATATCGTCTCCAGTCTCGATCCATCGAGAGAAAAAATTGACGAGAAGCTCACCGAGGGGCAGCCCTATTTCTACAAACTGGTTTATTCCGATTCAGCCATATCCTGGGAATCGAACGTGGCCGGCCCTGTCGCACCGGAGGAGAACTGGTACAATACCGCCCGCACGAATGTCCTGATCGGGATAATAATCACCGCCGCCTTTGTGGGATGGTTCATCATTCTGGGTAAGAAAGGGAAAAGCCTTTATCTGAGACCTATCGCCGGGCTGAACGCCATGGATGAGGCTATCGGCCGGGCAACGGAAATGGGCAAACCTATATTGTATTCTTCCGGTAGAGGAAAAATGGAGCGTCCCGCCTCCATAGCCAGCATGAACATCCTCGGATCGGTGGCCGAGAAGGTGGCGTCGTACGGGACGCCGCTTATTTTCCCCAATAACGACCCGGTGGTGACGGCGGTGGCGCAGGAGGTGGCCCGGGAGGGATACACCAAGGCCGGACACGTCGACAGATACGATCCCGATAATATCTATTTCGTTACCGACAGTCAGTTCGGCTACGCCGCGGCCGTGGACGGTATCATGATACGGGAACGTCCGGCCACCAACCTCTTTTTCGGCACCTTTGAAGCCGAATCGTTAATTCTGGCGGAGACCGGAAATTCGATCGGCGCCATTCAGATAGCCGGAACCGATTCCTCCATCCAGATGGCGTTCTTTATAGTGGCCTGCGATTTTGTTCTAATCGGCGAGGAGCTTTTCGCCGCTTCGGGGTACCTTTCGGGCGACCCGCAGGTCGTTGGCACTCTGAAGGGCTCGGATTATTTAAAGGTAATTATAATAATTTTGATTTTATTCGGCGCCGTGGTCGGGCTTTTGAACCAGGAATGGTTCGTAAACCTGTTTTTGACCGCTTGATATGAGACGATCATTTCCGATACTGGTCTGTTTTGGATTCGGCACCATTATGCTCGCCCAGTTCTTTATACCGTCGAAACTTTCGACCGGGGCTTACAATGAAATCACCAACTGGGTTCAGATTATCTACGCCTTCGCGCTGATAGTCGGGGTGGTGGGGCTTATCAGGTATCACCTGTCGAGGGTATCGCGCAGGCAGGGCGGATGGTTTTTTAACCTGGTTACGGTTTCCTCTCTATTTATGATGGCGTTTCTGGGATTCGTCTGGGGACGAGGGGATCATAGCCCTTTTATGTGGGTGTTTAACAACATGATGGCCCCCATGCAGGCGACCGTGTTTTCATTGCTCGCTTTTTTTGTCGCCTCGGCGGCCTACCGAGGTTTTGTGGCAAGAAATATCGAGGCCTTCCTGCTTCTGTTTTCGGCGGTAATGATAATGTTCGGTATCGCGTCGATAGGCAATTCTATTCCTCCCTTTTCCGATATCGCCAACTGGATTTTGATGAATCCCTCCATGACCGCGAGACGGGGGATTTTCATTGGAGTAGGATTGGGTACGATCGCCGTTTCTCTCAGGGTTATTCTGGGGGTCGAAAGGACATACCTGGGGAAAGAATAAGATGAGTATCTGGGAAAAAGCCAAAACCATCGACCGCAGGATAATCTTTCTCTTCATGTTCCTGGGAGTCGCGTTGCCGCTTCTTATCAGGATCGGCCTGCCGGTCAGCGTTACGAATGACGTAAAAAAAGTATATGATTATATCGAAGGGCTGGAACCGGGCTCCATAGTGCTTGTTTCCTATGATCACGATACCGGTACGCTTCCCGAGATGCTGCCCATGTCCGATGCCATATTGCGACACCTCTTCAGGAACAATATCAAGGTGATCGGCATGGCTCTGAGGGCCGAGGGAACGGGAATCGGCAGGCAGAATATCAGGCGATCCGGGGCCGAGTTCGGCAAAATCGAGGGGGAGGATTTCGTATTTCTCGGTTTCAGACCGGAGATCACAGCAGCGATTCTCGGTCTGGGCACCTCGTTTGAGCGAGTCTTTCCGAAGGATGACGAGGGAATTCCCATAAGGGAATTACCCATGATGAAGGATATAAATAACTACGGCGACATCGAAATGGTTATTTCCATAACCGACGATGATACGCCGGTATACTGGGTAAATTACGCCAACGCCCGATTTAAGGTTAAGGTGGTGGCGGGATTGACGGCGGTTATGGCCACTACCTTTTTCCCCTTTATAGATTCCGGACAGATGGTTGGCATGGTGGCGGGATTGAAAGGGGCGGCGGAATACGAGAAATTGATCGAAAAAAGGGGAAGGGCCGGCAGGGGCATGGACGCGCAATCGATAGCGCACCTGGTTATGATAGGGTTTATAATAATCGGCAATATCGCCTTTATTATGAGAAAAAGGGGTAAATGATTTGGATTCCGGTTTGATCTGCGTTTCTCTATTTACGTCCGAAGGAGTCGGTATCTGGATAGCTTCCATACTGACCCTGGCGATATATTCTTTTCTATATAGAGATAATCCGATCTATAGATTTTCAGAAAGCCTTCTGATCGGAATATCGGTTGGTTTTCTGCTGGTGACCACCTTTGATACAACGTTGCTTCCCAAGGCGTTTGAGCCTGTGGGAAAGGGAATTATCGGCATCTCCGAATCCGGCGGTATTAACTCATTTGCGATCTTTGTCTGGATACTCATTCCGGTGGTTCTCGGTTTTCTGATGTTTACCCGGTTTGTTCCGAGGTATGCCTGGATGTCGCGTGTGGCCCTGGCCCTTTATATCGGTTTCGGGGCTGGAGCCTCAATACCCGCCAACATGCAATCTTATATCCTGAGACAGATAGACGCTACCATAAGGCCGTTTTTGAATATTGATTCTTTCTGGTCATTGGTGAATGCGCTGATTGTCCTTGTGGGTTTGATCTCAACCCTGTTCTATTTCTTTTTCTCGAAAGAGCAAAAAGGGGCTTTCGGGAAAATAACCCGGCTCGGAACATTCTATCTTATGATATTTTTCGGCGCCACTTTTGGTTATACGGTCATGGCGCGTATCTCCCTTTTAATCGGGCGATTAACATTCTTAATGAAAGACTGGTTGGGATTGATTTCCTAACGTTTATCTTATAATTTAAATAGCGATCTACAGCATGATGGGAGTGGGCAATGAAAAAGATAATGGCGGTTTTATTCCTGACGGCGGCTCTTACATCCTGCTCTAAGGATGAAATGAAAAACTGGAAGCGATATGGCCTGCCCGAAGGTTTTGCGAAATCTCATATATTGAGTATCGATTCCGGCGAAAGTTCGATTCTGATAGGCACCTACGGCAAAGGCGCTCTGTTCAGCGATAATAATGGTGAAAGCTGGGCGGTTCTCGATACCGGCAGCGGTCTTTCGTGGAATTTCGTCCTGGGCGGAGCCCGGGACGGGGATTATATCGTCCTGGCAACGCTGGGCGATGGCCTCAATATATCAACCGATTACGGCAAGAACTGGGAACGGTACGGCTACAACTATTTCGGTATCGAATATCTTTACACCGTCGATGCCAAAATTAAGAACGGTAAAAAATACGTTCCCACCGCCGATGGTCTGGTGATGTTTGAAGACATAAAGGAGTGGAGCGCTCTGGATGAGAGCGCCGGCATCGGTTCGCAGTACATTTATGATATGAAAATCAGGGATAACAGTATCGCCCTGGGTACGCTGCACGGATTTTCGCTGTCCCGTGATGGCGGCGAATCCTGGGTAACAATGTCGCCCAACGAGAAGTATACCGACGAGCATATCCCTGCCTGCAAAGTCAGAGCGGTGGAATTTTCCGGGAAAAAGCTGTTCGCCGGTTGCGACGACGGTCTTTTTTATTCCAAAGACAGCGGGAAAACATGGGAACAGTTCGGCGCCGATAATCTTACAAGCCGGTATGTCCGCGATCTGGCGATCGACGATGACCGGAATTTATGGATCGCCACCTATAAGGAAATAGCGGCCTACAACCTGAAACGGAAAAACTGGAAAGTCTATAATACGGAGAACGGATTACCGCCGGGAGGTGTAAACTGTATCGGTGTTACGAATGAAGGCGGCGTTCTGGCCGGTACCAATGACGGCCTGTTCCGGCTGGAACCCGGTCCGGCCGAGATTATTGAAAAGCCCGATGCGGATAATGAGTTTACGGAAACCGAGGAGCCCATACATCAATGGATGCTCCGGCCGGTCCGCCCCGACGACCAAAACCTGAAAGACCAGACATACCTGTACGGCTCGACCATGGGCGGAAATTTCAGGCAGCACCAGGGCAATGAATATAACGCCCCTGAAGGCACGCCGCTTCTGGCGGTCGATGACGGCATAATAGTCTATATCGACAGGGAGATCGGACATTCGGTATTGAAATGCGACCACAAAGAGGGAGATTTTTTCGTCTATGCCCATTACCATCATCAGCATGATATATTCAAGAATGTCGGGGACGTGGTTAAGAGGGGAGATATCATCGGTTCCATAGGCAAAAAGGGAAATGTAACCAACGAGCATCTCCATTTCGAGGTGTCTCTTTCGAAACTGGACGATTCCAACAGGGAGAGCCATACCCGCAATTCAGAATTATGGATCGAACCGCTTCCCGGAACCGGTACGATTATCGGTAAGGTAGTAGATGAGGATGGAGAGTATGTACCGGGAGTTAGAGTTTACGGCGTAACCAAACCTATCCCGACGGAATCTCCTTTTTCGTTCGCCGAGACCTACCAGGACAAGGTTCATCCCGACGAGGCCTATAATGAGAATTTCGTTATAAGTGATGTCCCGGAAGGCAGTTATATTTTATCGGTCGAATCGGACGGAAAAAAGTCCGTAATAAAAACTGTGGTTGAAGCCGGTAAAATTACGAATGTGGTGATGACAATAAAATAGCGCGGTAAAAATACGCCGACTGTCTCAAACGTAGAAATATATTAGAATGCATTGCCGGAAATGCAAAACGAAGATGGTGGAAAAGAAGAGGGTATATCATAAGAGGCGGAAATGGGTGTGCCCCCGCTGCGGCGCCTCGCGATTCCAGGTTATTAGGAAAAATGCCGAAAAAGCAAGCTGAAATAGTCATAGGCACGTCGGGCTATTCATTCGACGACTGGCAAACGGTTTTTTATCCCCCGGATTTGCCCAAAGGTAAGAGGCTGGATTACTATAAAGAGCATTTTAATGCCGTGGAGATAAATTCGACCTATTATCGTATCCCCCATCCGGCGGTATTTTACAACATGGCCAAGAAAGTGGGGGAAAGGTTTGAGTTTATAATTAAAACCCACAGGAGCTTTACGCACGATAGAAAAGATGTCGAAATAAAGGCGGCGGAATACAATGAATCGATTAAGCCGGTGGTGGAAGCGGGGAAATTTTACGGTTATCTCGCTCAGTTTCCCTTCAGCTTTAAATATACGGAACCGAATTTGAGATACATTTTGGACGGCAAAAATTATTTTCTTGATGGCCCTTTATTTGTCGAATTCCGGCACAAGAGCTGGGACCGTCCGGAAGTGCTGGAATCGTTGAAATCGAACGGTATCGGTATCTGCTCGGTGGATGAGCCGGAGCTGCCGAACCTCTATCCCTCCACTACGGAAGCTACGACCGGCACGGGATATATAAGGTTTCATGGCCGAAATACCGATAACTGGTGGGGGGGCAGGGGAGATAGGTATGATTACCTTTATTCAAAAGAGGAATTGTTGAGCTGGAAGAGGAAAATTGATAAATTGAGGGACAGGACGGATAAAATTTATCTTTTTTTTAACAACTGCCACCTGGGTCAAGCCGTAAGAAACGCCAGGATGATGATGGAGATAATGCAGACGGAATTATCGTCTTGAAAAGTATAATGAAGAAATTGCTGTTCTATTTACTGGCGATCTGGGCGATCTCCGCCGGGTATAAGGTTATCGCGACCAATCAGAAAAGCCCGCCTATACGCTTTGAGGAGGAGCCGGGAGTACTGGAGAGGATTCTCGATAAGCTGGACCCATCGTCGGGTCCGCGGCTTAAGGCGAAATCGGCGGTACTGGTTGATCTTGAGAGCGGAATTATCCTGACCGGCAAGGACGAGGATAACATAAGACCGATCGCGAGCTTAACCAAGATCGTCACCGCCATGGTATATCTGAAAACCTCGCCCGATCTTCTTAAAATCGCCACCATTACTCCTGAAGATCGGCAAAATGCCGGGCGAACCAGGCTCTACTCCGGCCAGAAATTGACCTTGTTTGACCTGTTTCATCTAATGCTGATTTCTTCGGATAACGTTGCCGCCAGGGTGATAGCGAGGTCGACCGGCTTTTCGGATGATGAATTTGTTGCTAAGATGAATGAGCTGGTTGCCGAGATGAATCTCAAAAAGACCAGGTTTACGGAGCCGAGCGGACTTGATAAGGGAAACGTGTCGTCGGCCTCGGAATTCGCCGCCATATTCAGAGAAGCCTTGAAGAATGACCTGATATCCGAGGTCATTTCCACGCGATTTCATACTTACAAGGCTTTAAATAACGATAAACAGTATGTGGCTTATAATACGAATCGTTTTCTCTACGGTCGGGAGGACGTATTCGGGGGGAAAACGGGCTACATTAAGGATTCCGGTTACTGTCTTGCCCTGGGAGTCAAGAGTGAGGGGCGAAGGCTGGCCGCTGTGATTCTGGGCGCGCCTTCCAATGGATATCGTTACCGCGACGCTGCCAGGTTGTTGGCCTATAGCGATAAATAAGCGAAACTTCGGCCTATTTGGATCAACATAAATTAATAATGTAACTTGACTTGTCGATATCCCGAATATATATTGACGTCCGTTTGAAACCCAGCTTTTCGGGTTTTTGTTCTTTGATAATAATGCCGGAGTAGCTCAGTTGGTAGAGCAGCTGATTTGTAATCAGCCGGTCGGCGGTTCGAATCCGTTCTCCGGCTACGATTAGAATATTCCGGAGGGGTTCCCGAGCGGCCAAAGGGAACAGACTGTAAATCTGTCGGCTCAGCCTTCGGAGGTTCGAATCCTCCCCCCTCCAGTT
>CP070813.1:1017982-1064560 GCA_020344055.1 Candidatus Zixiibacteriota bacterium
GGAGATATTCTGGCACTCCTCGGCGCATCTGATGGCTTCGGCTGTTCTGAAGATGTTCCCCGGCACAAAACTGGCTATCGGGCCGGCCGTCCCCGACGATTTTTCATCCAGGTTTTACTACGACCTCGATATGAACCATAAACTTTCGGACGAAGATCTGGTAGCCATAGAAAAGAAAATGCGGGAACTGGCGGCGCAGAATCTGCCGTTCGAAAGAGCCCGGGAAAATCGTCTGAAGGCCATATCCAGATTCAAGGAAGAGGGAGATATATACAAAGCCGAGATGGCCTCCGAAATGGAGGACGAAAACATCAGTTTTTACCGTCATGATGATTTCATGGATATGTGCCGGGGACCGCATATACCCTCCACGGGCCACATAAAAGCCGTTAAGCTTCTTTCGGTTGCCGGGGCTTACTGGCGGGGCGACGAGAACAACAAAATGCTGCAGAGAATCTACGGCGTCAGTTTTCCCGATAAGAAAATGCTGGATGAGCATCTCCTGAAAATCGAAGAGGCAAAAAGACGCGACCACCGTTATCTGGGCCGCGATCTGGATCTTTTCTCGATCTCGGAATCGGTGGGGTCCGGTTTAGTTCTCTGGCACCCTCGGGGAGCGCTGGTTAGAACAATAATCGAGGATTTCTGGCGGGAGGAACACCTCAAAAACGAGTACGATATCGTTTATTCCCCCCATATAGCGAAACTCGATCTCTGGGACAGGTCCGGACATACCAGCTTCTATGCGGAAAATATGTATTCCCCCATGGCCATAGAGGAGGTCGACTACGAAATAAAACCTATGAATTGCCCGTTCCATATCTATATATATAAGTCTAAAACCAGGAGTTACCGGGACCTTCCCTTCAGATGGGCGGAGCTGGGTACCGTCTATCGCTACGAGCGTTCGGGTGTCCTTCACGGTTTGATGCGCGTGCGGGGATTCACCCAGGATGACGCCCATATTTTCTGCCGTCCCGATCAACTGCAGCCAGAACTCGAGAGAACCATAAAATTCAACCTCTTTTTCCTGAGAACCTTTAAGTTCTATAATTTCGATGTATACCTCTCCACTCGCCCCGAAAAATACGTGGGCACCATCGAGGGGTGGGACAGGGCGACGGAGGCGTTGAGGAACGCCCTGATAGCGACCGGGACGGAATACGAAGTCGATCCCGGAGAGGGCGTTTTTTACGGTCCCAAAATCGATATCAAAATCAAGGATAATCTCGGCCGTTCATGGCAATGCACCACTATTCAGGTCGATTTTAATCTCCCTGAAAGGTTCGAGATGGAGTATGTCTCCGACGATGGTTCCAGGAGGCAGCCTATCATGATTCATCGCGCTCTGCTGGGGTCTATGGAGCGTTTCTTCGGAGTGCTGATTGAACATTATGCCGGTAATTTCCCCTTGTGGCTTGCGCCCGAACAGATTAGAATCCTCCCTGTGACCGATTTTGCGAACCAATACGGGGGCAAATTGGTTGATATTTTTGAAAAGGAGGGTTTCAGGGTCGGGCTTGATCTCTCCGGTGAGAAGATAGGGAAAAAGATAAGGGATGCCGAGAGTATGAAAATCCCGTATATGGCAATTATCGGGAAAAAAGAAATTGAAGACGGTACGATTTCACTCCGAAAACATACTATGGGTGATATCGGGGAGATGTCCGTAGATGACGCGATCAAAAGATTGAAAGAGGAAGTGGAAAATAAGAACTGATATAATAATATTCCGGAGGTAATGTAATAGCAAGAGAAACAGGTACCAGAGTAAATCAAAGAATTCGAGCTCGCGAAGTGCGGTTGATCGATGAGGATGGTTCTCAACTGGGAATCGTCCCCATTCACCAGGCCCTGCAGGCGGCCGACGAAAGAGGGCTTGACCTGGTGGAGGTGGCCGCGAACGCGAAACCGCCGGTGTGCAGAATTATGGACTACGGGAAATTTCTTTACGAAAGCTCCAAAAAGGCCAAAATAGCCAAGAAGAAACAGCATACCATAAGTTTGAAAGAAATGAGGTTCAGGCCCAAAACGGAGGAACACGATTACCAGTTTAAGCTCAGGCACGTCAGGGATTTCCTGGAACATGGGTACAAAGTAAAGGTGTTCGTGATATTTCGCGGGCGGGAGATGGTTCACAAGGATCAGGGATACAAAATCATCGAGCGGATGAAAAACGATCTCGCCGATCTGGCGGAGCCGGAAGGTCAATCGAAGATGGAAGGACGGCAACTCTCACAGATCTTTTACATGAAAAAAAGCTAAGAAAGGGCTTTTAACGAATCGATTAAGAGATTGCTGTAATTTTTTGTTGCTATTGGGATTGCTTTTAGATATATTTTTTGTTTTAAAGGAGTTTCAATGCCGAAATTGAAGACGAACAAAGGGGCGGCCAAAAGATTTAAGAAGACCGCCACGGGAAAGATAAAAAGGCGCAAACCGCTTAAGAATCACATACTTACAAAGAAGACCAGAAAACGTAAAAGAAATCTGCGTCAGGTTACTCTTGTTCATAAGTCCGATATGGATCGGGTCGAAGCGATGCTGCCTTATTAAACGGTTAAAATTGACGGAGAAAAAGAATGCCCAGGGCAAGAAATAATGTCGCGGCTCATAGAAGGCATAAAAAATTCCTTCGCCAGGCCAAAGGCAATTATGGTGGGCGAAGTCGACTTTACAGGACAGCTAGGGAGACTGTTCAGAAGGGAATGGCCTACGCCTACCGCGACCGCCGTAACAGAAAACGTGATTTTAGAAGATTGTGGATAATTAGGATCAATGCTGCCGCCAGGCTGAATGGATTGTCATATTCCGCCTTTATTAACGGACTCAACAAAGCCGGTGTCTCCATAAACCGGAAGATGCTGGCCGATATGGCCGTAAAGGATTTTGGGGCTTTTGCGGAATTGGCAGAGACAGCCAGGAGCGCTTGATTCTATAGTTAGTTTTAGAATCCATAAAACTCTCCTGGCGGGCTTTTCCGGCAAAAAGCCCGCTTCGGCATTATGAGCGAAATATTAACTTTTCTGAAGACTATCGAAGAAGAAGCCAGATCTGCGATAGAAAAGGCCGATGATAAGACGGCTCTCGACAACGTCGCCTATTCCTACCTCGGCAGAAAAGGCAAATTGGCTGAAGTATCGCGTGGTTTTGGCAAGCTCGATCCCGGAATCCGGCCCCGGGTCGGTTCACGGTTGAATGAGCTGAAAAAAACGCTGAATGAATTGATAACGCAAAAAGCGGGCGCCCTGACCTCCGTTTTGGAGTCGAAAGATGTTTTCGACTACACTCTGCCCGGAAAACGGTCGCCTGTCGGTCGCAGGCACCCCCTGATGCAGACGGCAGATCGTATGGTACAGATTTTCAGAGGTATGGGATTCTCTGTCGCCACCGGCCCCGACATAGACACCGAATTCATTAACTTCGATGCCCTGAATACGCCGGAAGATCATCCTGCGAGAGACCTTTCCGATACGTTTTATATCAAAAAAGGCATCTTGCTCAGACCTCACACCTCCACGGTTCAGGTCCGCACCATGATGGCTCAAAAACCGCCGGTGAGGATAATATCTCCTGGAAGATGCTATCGATCGGATGCTCCTGACGCTTCTCACTCGCCGGTTTTTTATCAGTGTGAGGGGCTTTATGTGGACGAGCGTGTGACCTTCGGCGATCTGAAAGGCGCGATTATTCAATTCGCCAGAGATATGTTCGGACCCGGTATAAAAGTCCGTTTCCGGCCCCACTTCTTTCCCTTTACCGAACCGTCGGCGGAGTACGATTTTTCCTGTATGATTTGCGGGGGCAATGGCTGCAGGGTATGTAAAAACAGCGGCTGGCTGGAAATCTCCGGCGCCGGCATGGTCGACCCCGAGGTTTTTAGGGCGGTCGGCTACGATCCCGGAAAGGTTACTGGATACGCCTTCGGCATGGGTGTCGATAGGATAACAATGCTGAGATACCGCATAGGTGATATCAGGTTACTTTATGAAAACGACGTTAGATTTTTAAGGCAGTTCTGATGAAGATTTCAGTAAACCTTCTTAGAGAATTAATTGATTTTGAGTGGTCTGCCGAGCGGCTCGTTGAAAATCTAACCATGTCCGGCAGCGAAGTTGAGGCTGTCGAGCAGAAAGGAAACGATATTCAGGGTATACTTGCCGCGAAGGTTATCGAAGTCGCTAAGATTGAGGGCTCCGACAAGCTGACCTGTTGCACCGTTTTCGATGGCAGAGAGAAAATCGATGTTGTCTGCGGGGCTCCCAATGTCGCCCATGACCAGGTTGTCCTGTTCGCTCCCGTGGATTCCAGGATTCCCGGTTCGACTTTGGAGAAGGCGAAAATCGCCGGAAAAGAATCTGCCGGGATGATACTCTCCGAAGCTGAATTGCAGTTGTCGGAAAATGCCGGTGAGATCGCCGTCCTCCCCGATGATATTAAACCGGGGACACCTCTTGAAAAGATAGTAGATTATAAGGACACGATTCTGCAATTGGAAATAACGCCGAACCGTCCCGATTGCCTGTCTCATATCGGTATCGCCAGGGAGGTTCAGGCGCTGGGTGGCGGAAAATTGAAAATGCCGGATGTAAAACTTGCGGAATCCGATATACCCGCCTCCGGCGCGGTTAAAATCGTTATCGACAATCCCCGCGGATGCCCTCGTTATACCGGCAGGGTAATACGGAATGTGAAAATCGGACCTTCGCCATTATGGCTGAAAATGATGGTGTATTATTTGGATATGCGGCCCATAAACAATGTGGTCGATATCACCAACTACGTCATGCTGGAACTCGGCCATCCGCTTCACGCTTTCGATTTCGATCTCTTTAAGAAACCCGAGGTGGTGGTGCGAAACGCCTCCGACGGCGAGAAGTTCATCACACTGGATGAAGTTGAACGCACTCTAAACTCAAACCACCTGCTTATCACCGATTCGGTATCGGGCGTCGCTGTAGCGGGGATTATGGGGGGAGAGCTTTCGGAGGTTTCCGAAAAAACGTCTAATATCCTCCTGGAATCGGCCTATTTTGATCCGGTTATCATAAGGAGAGGTTCGAAAGCGTTGGGCCTCGCCACCGAATCATCCCGGCGTTTCGAACGCGGGGCCGATCCCGAAATGGCTCCCTTTGCCAACAATCGCGCCTGTAAGCTCATATCGGAAATAGCCGGCGGCGAAAATTTAAGCGGAGTTGTGGATGCCTATCCCGCGCCATTGGTGCCGGTGGAAATCGATTTTAAACCTGAGAACATAAATTCCCTGCTGGGTACGAAATTAAGCGCCAATGCCATGTGCGATATTCTCAAGGGCCTCGATATAGATACCAGAAACGGCGATAGCTATAAGGCCATACAACCCTCTTTCAGGCCGGATCTAACCCGTGAGGTCGATTTATCGGAGGAGATCGCAAGGATCCACGGATTTGAAAACATACCGCCGGTTTTTCGTCCGGGCGGGGCCCTCGGCGCTGAAGAAACGAAACTGCAAAGGCTAACCCGCGACATTGAATCATACCTCACCGGAGCGGGAGGAACTGAGGTATTCTCGTTAACTCTGGTCGATTCCAATTTGACGAGACGCCTGGGACTTCTGGAATCATCGGTAACCGTCATGAATCCTCTTTCGGAGGAATTGGCGGCCGTCCGGCCCAGTTTACTTTTATCCATGTTACCGGTCTTAAGAAGAAATATCAATTTCAAGGAAAGGGATCTTTTCCTCTATGAATTGGGCGATATCTATCTACCGTCCGACCAGGAGGAACTCCCCCTTCAACAAATCCGACTTGCCATCGGCCTGAGCGGATATGAGGCCCCGGTTTTCTGGGGCGAGAAACAAAGAAAAATCGATTTTTTTACCATTAAGGGATTGGTGGAAAATCTGGCGGACTACCTGAAACTGGGAACAATAAATCTACGTCCCGAACCTCATTTTGCGTTTGATAAATCGCGTTCATTTGTCGTATATATTAACGATAATAATATCGGATATCTGGGATCGTTATCGGAAGAATGCCTTAAAATAGCCGACATAAAGGAAGAGGTGCTTTTCGCCGAGTTCGATATGCAAAAAATAGAGAGTCTTGTACCGGATTCGCTTGCGGCAAAAGAAGTTGATAGGTTTCCCTCGGCTGATAGAGACATAGCCATAGTCATCGACGAGAATATCGGGGCCGAAGAGATAAGGTCTGAGATAATTAATAGCTCCGTGGGATTTGCTGACGATGTCCGGATTTTCGATCTGTATCATGGAAAAAATATCCCCGAAAGCAAAAAGAGCCTGGCTTTCAGTATAAAATATCGATTGCCGGATCGGACCTTAACCGACGAGGAAGTCGATGATGTTCATGGGAAAATCGCCGACGTGTTAAAAATGAAATTCGGCGCCGAATTGCGAAGTTGATAATGATGAATTTAGATATGATTTCTGATCTGGAGGAAAAAGTTGGCCGTGCAATTGAACTGATTGCCGGCTTGAAGGATAAAAACAAAAAAATAGAAGAGGAGAACATGTCTCTGAAGCGCCGGCTGGAGGATCTGCGGGCCGAATTTGACGGTTATAGAAAAGACGCCGAAAAAAGGGCCGCGGATGCTTCCGGCTCCCGGATCGATTTTGATTGCGAAGAAGTGAAAAAGAGGCTTTCAAGATTGGCGGGAAGGCTGGCGGCTTTGGAGGACAGTTGGATTTAATTATAAAGCGGACGCTGAAGTGGAGAAAATTCGAGTAAATATTTCGATCCTGGGGAAAGAATACAGTATTGTCTCTCAGGTCGATCCGGAATATATAAAGAAGGCAGCGGAATATCTTGATATGAAGATGAGGGAGGTTTCTCAAACCTATCCCAATATCACGGAGGCGAAAATCGCCGTTCTTGCAGCCTTGAACATAACCGACGAGCTTTTTCAGGCCCGCAATTTACAGCCATCAGGCGGGGAATACGAAAAAAAGATCGTTGAATTGACTCGAAAACTCTCCGAAGCCCTTTAATTTCATATAAGCGTCCGCCCCACACGGAGGAACAATGGATCCAATTTATCTGGTAATCGGGGTCGGGGTAATTATTCTGGCGTTTATAGTCGGTCTTTTGATTTCCCGTAGAACCGGGGAATCGAGGGTCGCCAACGCCGAAGCCCTCGCGCAAAAAATCGTCGCCGAGGCTGAAAAAGAGGCCGAGATAAAGAAAAAAGAGGCCACGCTGGAAGCCAAGGATGAATGGTTTAAGGCCAAACAAAAATTCGAAAGAGATACCCAATCCCGGAAAAACGAGATTCAGAAACTTGAACAGGCATTAGCCGCGAAAGAGGGCAACCTGAACCGCAAGGTCGATATTCTGGACAAGAAGGACAGGGATATCGGCCAGCGGGAAAAACTGGTTACCATCAAAGAGAAAGCGAATGAGGTCCAGGAGAAAAAACTCGAGGAACTTATAGCCGAACAGAATGTCAAGCTGGAAAAGATTGCCGGGATGACTGCGGAGGAGGCCAAAAATCTCTTGATTGCCAACCTTGAGGAAGAGGCAAGAAGGGAAGCGGCTTCGATGATTAAAGAGATAAAAGATGAGGCGGAGCGAACCGCCGAAAAGGAAGCGAAGGATATTATCATTCAGGCCATTCAAAGATGCGCCGCCGATCACGCGGCCGAATCGTGCGTTTCCGTGCTAAGCCTGCCCACCGACGAAATGAAGGGCCGAATTATTGGAAGGGAGGGTCGGAATATCAGAGCGTTCGAAACCGCTACCGGTATAGATGTTATTGTGGATGACACTCCCGAAGCGGTAATACTCTCCGGCTACGATCCGATCAGGCGGGAAGTCGCCCGCATGTCCCTGGAGAAGCTGATTATCGACGGCCGAATTCATCCGGCGCGGATCGAAGAGATCGTGGGAAAGGCGGAAAAGGAGATGGAGGTTATCATCAGGGAAACCGGCGAACAGGCCTGTTTCGACGTCGGAGTACACGGTGTCCACCCCGAGATAATCAGGCTTCTCGGAAAGCTCAATTTCCGCACCAGTTACGGCCAGAACGTTCTTCAGCATTCGAAAGAGGTGGCTACAATCTGCGGTATTATGGCGGCCGAACTCGATCTGGACGGCAACATAGCCAAAAGATCGGGGCTACTCCATGATATCGGAAAGGCCATTGACCGCGAAACCGAAGGCACTCATACCGAAATCGGCGTCGAGTTCGTTTCAAAATTCAATGAGAACCCTGTCGTTTTGAATGCCGTCGCCAGCCATCACGAGGACGTTCCCATGGAATCCCCTTACGCGGTTCTGGTTCAGGCGGCCGACGCCATATCCGGGGCCAGGCCGGGCGCCAGACGGGAAACTCTGGAAGGCTACATCAAACGTCTCGAAAAACTCGAGGAGATGGCCGACAGCTTCAAGGGTGTCGGCAAGGCATACGCGATTCAGGCTGGACGGGAGATCAGAGTTATGGTAGAATCGGATCAGCTTGACGATATCGGCAGCTCTAATCTGGCCAACGAGATAGCGAGAAAAATCGAGTCCGAGCTCGAATATCCCGGGCAGATTAAGGTAACGGTGATTAGAGAGGTTCGCTCGGTGGATTATGCCCGATAAACCGATAACAGAATTTTACGATTCCGATTCCTTTTTGCTTATCGGAATGTCGAAAAAAAGGAAAAACTTCGCCTGGGGAATTTACAAAAGTTTCACCGGCGCGGGTAAGAAAGTATTCCCGTTGCATATCGAAGGTGGAGAAAAAGACGGCGCAAAATTCTACTCCAGCCTCGAAGATCTTCCCGAAAAACCCGATGCCTGCATAGTCAGCGCCGATCTGAAAAAAGATGGGGTCTTTGTTTCAAAGCTGGCCGATTGGGGCATAAAGCGGTTCTGGTTCCAGCAGGGCTCGTACGATAAGGAACTACTGGAAGTAGTTAGAAAGCGGAATATTGTCGCCATCACCGGATGCGTTCTGATGTACCTGCCGGAATCATCGTTTCCGCACAAGATACACAGGTTTTTTCATGAACTGTTCACGAAGGGTCGAGATTGAGGGTTTTATTCGTCGGGGATATCAATGGAAAGCCGGGGCGAAATTGCCTTGAGAGGTTTTTGAAAAAACGCAAGAATAGCGGTCTGGAATATGACTTCATTATCGCCAACGTGGAAAACGCCGCCGCAGGCTTCGGCCTGACAAGGGATGTTTCTCTTTCTCTGTTCAATATGGGAGTGGGTTGCCAGACCAGCGGAAATCATATCTGGGATAAAAAGGAAATCTATTCTTTTTTTGAGGACGAGCCGAGACTGCTGCGTCCCGCGAACTACCCCTCGGAAGCCCCCGGTCACGGTTATAATATTTATGAAAATGATGCTGGCACGAATATCGCCGTGATCAATCTCCAGGGCCGCATTTTTATGTGGAATATCGACTGCCCCTTTAAAACCGCCGAAAGAATCATTCCTGAAATCGCCGAAAAAACGAAAGTCATAATAGTCGACTTCCACGCCGAAGCTACCTCGGAGAAACAGGCCCTGGGAAGATATCTGGATGGCAGGGTTTCCGCCGTTATCGGTACCCACACCCATGTCCAGACCGTGGATGACAGGGTCCTGCCCGGCGGAACAGCCTTTATTACCGACGCCGGAATGACCGGTCCCTACGATTCGGTTATAGGGATCGAGGTTGAAGACGCCCTTTATCGCGTCGTTACCGCCGTTCCCAACCGCTTCACCGTTGCCAGGGGAGATGTACGTTTCGCGGGAGTGGAATTGGAAATCGATGTCGAAAGCGGTAAGGCGGTTTCTATAAAGAGAATATTTGAATCGTTGCCCGAAATAGATGAATGAGATAGGCCGGGATTTATTATCATGTCCGCTGAAATTATAGACGGCAAAAAGATATCTGACGATATAAAATCCGAGCTCAAAGCCGAGATAGTCAGACTCAAGAATCAGGGCGTCGTACCCGGTCTCGCCGCGGTTCTGGTGGGTGATAATCCGGCCTCGGCGCTTTATGTAAAGATGAAAGCCAAAGCCTGCGAGAAAATAGGCATTTATTCCGAGGTCATAAAATGCGAAAACTCCACCACTCATGATGAAATGGTCGATCTGGTCAGCGAATTGAACAAGAGGGAAGATATCGACGGTATTCTGGTGCAATCGCCCCTCCCGGATCATATCGATGAACCGGCCATAACCGTACTGATAGATCCCGGGAAGGATGTGGACGGTTTTCATCCTCTAAACCAGGGCCTGCTACTGGCGGGAAGGCCGCGTTTCGAGCCTGCCACCCCCATGGGGATCGTGGAGATTCTGGAGAGATCAGGTCACAATCCCGCTGGTAAAAATGTCGTTATCCTGGGGCGCGGATTTTTGGTGGGGAGACCGCTGTCGGTCATGCTCTCCACTAAAACCAGACTGACAAACGCTACCGTAACAATCTGCCATACTGGCACTCCCGATATATCCGATTATACAAAAAAAGCCGATATAATAGTTGCGGCGATGGGAAAAGCGATGTTCCTTAAAGGCGATATGATCAAGCCGGGTGCGGTTATTATCGATGTTGGAACCAACCAGATCGACGATCCCGATCACCCCAAAGGCAAAAGGCTCGTGGGTGACGTCGATTTCGATTCGGCAAAGGATATCGCCGGCGCCATAACCCCGGTACCCGGCGGGGTCGGCCCCATGACCATAGCCATGCTTCTCAAAAATACTGTCAAAGCCTGCAAAATCAGAAACGGCCTGATTTAGAAATATGCCTGATAAGATATATTCGATAAGTGAACTAACCAGAGAAATTAAAGTTATACTTGAAGATACTTTCCTTAAAGTATGGGTTGAAGGTGAGATTTCCAATTATACCCATCATTCGTCCGGGCACAGGTATTTTACCCTGAAAGACCAGAACGCTCAGATACGTTGTGTCATGTGGAAATGGCAGGGGAAATATCTGTTCTTCGAGCCGCAGGACGGAATCAAGGTAAAAGCCTCCGGGCAGATAACTGTCTATGAGAAATCGGGTCAATACCAGTTGGTGGTATCCTCGATGCAGCCTGCCGGGATCGGCGAACTGGAGCTGTCATTTCAGCAGTTAAAGAAAAAGCTTTCCGAAGAGGGATTGTTCGATCCCGAACAGAAGAAACCGATACCTGAATTTCCCGGGACAATAGGAATCATTACCTCGCCGACCGGCGCGGCGATCCGGGATATCCTCAATATTACCCGTCGCCGGGCGCCCTGGGTCAAAATCATGCTCTGGCCGGTTCTGGTTCAGGGCGAGGGGGCGGCGGCTCAGATAAGCCATGCCATAAGACGATTCAACCAGCTCGATCTTGTAGACCTGCTGATAGTGGGACGCGGAGGCGGATCGCTTGAGGATCTCTGGGCCTTCAACGAGGAAGAGGTGGCCCGGGCGATTTTCGATTCCAGGATCCCGGTTATATCGGCTGTCGGGCACGAGATAGATTTTTCCATATCCGATTTCGTCGCCGATCTCAGGGCCCCGACCCCATCTGCCGCCGCCGAGATCGCCGTGCCAGACGGCGAAGGATTATTATTGCGGCTGGTTGACTATGCGAGGGATCTTTATGCCTTGTCCCGGTCTGTTATCGACGATTCAAGCAATCGGCTCACCGAGGTTACGGCCAGATACGGTTTCCGCAAACCGATGGAGATGATAGTCCAGAGGGCGCAGAGGTGCGATGAGCTCACCAACCTTATCAATATTCACTCCTCGCATAAAATGGAACGTTTGAGGCGAGAATCCCAGGCACTTTTCGAAAAGCTGGAGGTGGTGTCGCCGAAAGCGGTCATGAAAAGAGGTTTTTCCTATTGCCGGGATAAAGAGGGCCGGGCCGTTAAAAGCTTTAAACAGGTTGCAATTAACGATAAAATCGATATAATCTTATATGAAGGCGGCATGGAATCGCGGGTGACCAGGATCGTTCCGGGAATTCCGGGAGCCGGCGGAAGGAAAAAGCGGGATGTCTAAGGAACGCCAGGGCAAGATGTATTATTCCATATCGGAAGCGGCCAAAATGGTGGGTGTGGAACCGTACGTTCTGCGTTTCTGGGAGAAGGAGTTCCCACAAATCAAGCCCAAAAAAAACCGCGCCGGAAACAGAATCTACCGTCCCGAGGATATCAAGAAGGTTACCGGTATAAAAAGGCTGCTTCACGATGAGGGATATACTATCGAGGGAGCCAGGAAACTCCTCAAGCAGGGCAGCCAGACCGCCAGCCTGGGCCCCAATTCGGATGAGGTCAAAAGGGTTTTAAGGGAAATCAGGAACGAACTGGAAGACCTCATCAAACTTTTCCCTTGATTTAACAAGACGCTGTATTATTATGAATTAGAGTCGGGGCGTAGCGCAGCCTGGTTAGCGCACTTGCTTGGGGTGCAAGAGGTCGGCCGTTCAAATCGGCTCGCCCCGACCACTGTTTAACGCGAACAATAGTCTAATATGAACATAACAAGGCGGCTTTTCTAAAAGAAACTCTATATGATTTTCCAGCCCAGGCCGGTATTGAATAGGTGAATGTCGTCTTTATCCTTTTCATTTTGAAGAATATAGCCTATTTTCAATGAAATATTATCTTTTAACGCGATGTTGAAACCGGAATAAAACCTGAAGCGGAAGATCTCGTTTTTGATGTCATCGTAGAATATCTCCGGCATAATATAAAAAGACGCCCGCCGGTTTAGCATGGTACCGATATTCCTCGACATATTCAGCCTGAATCTCAGCCTGATGTGGTCTCTGGTAGCTTGCGTGAAATACCTCAATTCCGAAATCTGGGTAAAGGTCGTGTTTATTCCCCGAACCGTTTTCCTGTAATCCAGCTGCAACGAATAACGATTTTCGTATTCGTCCTTATCTTTTTTGTCGATCCAGTCTATCCTGTATGAGGGGGTGATTGTCAGGTTCCATCCGGTGCCGTATCCCGATCCAAGTTTCAGGCTGACGATATAAACGTCATCGAACGGTATGTCGTTGAACTTGGTGCGACTCGCCAAAGATAGGGATGTCGCCCTGCCTATTTTACGGGATAGATATAAATCGTTCCAGTGCTCGGAATTATCCCCGTAAGAATAGGATGGAAGGAATAAGGAAACGAGAAAAACCAGAAAAGCTGCTTTCAGAACGTCCCGTCCCTTTAACCCCGTCACCATACGAAACTAATTATATATCTGGAGATTTGTTACCGGCAATTGATTTTTAGCCGGAAATAGAAAATAACTTTTCCTAATCGGATGGCTCCTCGCCCTTATCTACGCACGCTTCATACAAATTGACCGCCAGGGAAAACAGCCGGGCATCGGAATTGCCCAGCAGCGCGATACCGATGGAAGTTTCCGGTATATAGTAAGCCAGGGAGGAATGCCCTATTCCGCCACTATGCCCGTATGCCGGTTTGTTATCGATTGTACTGATTAGTATGCCGAAACCGTATTTAAATCTGCCGCTAAGTTCGGATGGCGTAATCATCTCCGTGAACAGGGATTCCGAAAGTACCCGATTATTAAAAAGCGATTCCATCCACAATGCAACGTCCTCAGCCGTGGCATGAATCGCTCCCGCAGTCCATACCGAGCTGAAGAGCCCCTTGAGAGGTGGAGGAGACACCAGTTCATTTATGTCCTCGGGGACGCCGGTCGTGTCGATCGGCCACCACAGGTGAGCCATCCTCTCCGCCGGGTATATCTCCTCAGGGTATAAATATGTATTTGTTAGCCCCAGCGGGCCCAAGACACGTTCTTTCAGTTCGCCCGAAACCGAACTGCCGGTAATTTTCTCGATTATCATACCCAGCAAAATATAATTGGTCGATGAATACCCCCAACCACCGCCTGGTTTAAAGGTAGGTTTCCTGAGGAAGGAATTCAGCAGTTCATCCCTGGTCCAGAGCGTGTCGGGATAATTCAATAAGGCCGCGCCGTAATCGGAATGGGCCATGTAGTTAAATAGGCCGCTCGAGTGGTTTAATAGCTGACGAACGGTGACGGACGGTTCGATATATTCCATGTCGGAGAGCCAACTTCCTATTTTGTCATCGAGCGAGATCTTGCCCTCCTCGACATACTTCAGGGTAAGGGCGGCGATGTAGCTCTTGGTAACGCTGCCGATACCGAAGAGCATATCGGTGGTGATGCTATCGGTTTTTGACGACATGCCGGTGGCTCCCAGCCAGATCCTGTTTTCAGGGAGGATCACCGCCGCCGAGATACCCTTGATATTCGTTGATTCGCGATAGTCATTCAGGATGGATTGTAGCCTTCCGGCAAGCTCGCTGTCGACAGGTGTTTTCCCGGTTGTTTCAGGGGCCTTCTTTTCCCCGCATCCGATTACAAGTAAAATTAGAACAGCCATCGAGGCCAATACGAAAGAAACAGGTCTTATTCTATTCCTGCCGGACATCTTTTCCTCCATTTGTTGGATGAAATGACATAATTTCGCGGAATTTAATAAAAAGATCTGGCGAAGTCATTAATTAATTATCAGGGTTATGCGAGGGGATAAGTAAGATAGGTTTCAATTGTAATGTAGAATCAATAAAATATTACTCCCCCCGCCCGCTCCCCAGCATCGCCCCGATCGGCTTTAAGGGCTCCACGTGGTCGCAGACAATCTTCACCGCCACGGTGATCGGCACCGCCAGCACGATCCCGATAAATCCCCACAGCCATCCCCAGTACATCACCGATACCAGCACGGCGGTGGTGTTCAGGTCTACAGATTCCGAGGTGAGCCGCGGGGTAATGATGTTGCCCTCGGTGAACTGCACCACCAGGAAAAACAGCGCCACCCAGACCATATATAAGATGGAATTGTGCTGGATTCCAGCCACAATGATCGGGGGGATGGCGCTGACAATGGAGCCCACATACGGCACCAGGTTCATTATGCCGACCAGCGGCCCCCAGATATAGGCATACTTGACCCTGAAAAGCAGAAGCCCGATGGTTACGACGATTGCCAGCCCGATCATCACCGAGAATTTTACGCGAATGAATCCCTTAAGCTGCTTGTTGATCTCGCCGATTATCTCCTCGGTGGCCTCCATCTGCTTGCTGCCGAAAATCGATTTCAGTTTTCGCTGGAAGAGGTCGGAGTCGACCATCATGAAAAGCGTCAGGAAAAACAAAATAAGAATTCTGCCCAGCATGGTCGTCAGAGAGCCCAGTCCCTCGAAGAAAAAGCCGGTGAATTTCTGGAGCTGTTTCATATCGAGGTCTATGGCCTGCTGTTCGCCCAGATTTCCCGGTAGGTACCCCAGGTATTTTGAGAAGGTCTGCTGGAGATTATTAATTATCTCAACGATTTTTTCCTTGTAAGCCGGAATCGCCGATGCGAAATCGGCTATTTGACCGAAAAGCATCAAGACCAAAAGCGTCACGATCCCGATCACGATCAGCATCACGATCACGACCCCCAGCGAATGCGGGATCTTTATTTTTTTTAAAAGATCTACAATGGGTAGCAGTACGTATGTCAGTGCCGCCGCGATTATAAGCGGTACAATTATCGGCCGGGCATAATGGAAAAAGGCCGTGCCCACCATTAGCGTTAGCACCGGCATCAGTATCGTCTGTATGTCTATCTCTTTAAGACCTTTCATAATTCCCCTGTTCCGTACATTATGTTATAATTAAATCATAATTCGGTCAATCCTAATCGGCGATCATCCTTTTGAATTTATCCTCGTCTATAATTTTCACGCCCAGTTTACGCGCCTTATCGAGTTTGCTGCCGGGATCGACGCCCGCCAGGACGAAATCGGTTTTATTGGATACCGACGATGATACTTTGCCGCCGCGATTCTCGATCTCCCTTTTGGCCTCGGCGCGGGTGTAGCCGTCAAGCGTTCCGGTCAAAACGAAAGTCTTGCCGGAAAAAATCCCCTGCCTCCGTCCGGTAGTTTCTTCCGGGAATCTGACCCCGTACTCTTTCAGCCTGTTTATAATTGAGATATTATTCCTGTCATGAAAAAACCTGTAGATCGATTTCGCGACGATTGGACCGACCCCCTCGATCCGCTGGAGTTCCTCGGCTGAGGCGTCCTTCAATTTCTCCATGGAGCCGAAATGCGATGCCAAAAGGTTGGCCATATTTTCTCCCACGCCGAATATCCCCAGGGCGAAAATGATTCCCGAAAGCTCGCGGTTTTTGGAATTCTCAATGGAATCGATCAGGTTCTGTACCGATTTCTCGCCCATTCTCTCCATGCCGATCAAAAGGTCACTTTTTTTGTGAAGCAGGTAGAGATCGGCGACATCCTTTATTATCTCTTTATTGACCAGGACCTCCACAGTTTTGTAACCCAATCCCTCGATATCCATCCCGCCTTTGGAGGTGAAATGATAAATCCGCTCCACCTGCTGGGCACGGCAGTACAACGAGGTGCACCTGGTCGCCGATTCTCCCTCGGCGCGCGCCACCGGCGATCCACATACAGGACACCTGCCCGGCATTTTGAACTCTTTCTCTTTGCCGGTCCGTTTTTCGGTTATGACCTTTACCACCTCCGGTATAACGTCGCCGGCCCTCTGGACTATAACCGTATCGCCGATCCGGACATCTTTGCGTTTGACCTCGTCTTCGTTGTGAAGCGTCGCGCGGGATACGGTCACGCCGCCCACCGACACCGGTTTCAAATGCGCTACCGGCGTCAAAGCCCCGGTGCGTCCCACCTGGACGTCAATATTCTCCACAACGGTCGTCTTCTGAACGGGGGGAAATTTCCAGGCCACCGCCCAGCGGGGCGACCGCGATAGCTCGCCGGCAATCTCCTGCTGATGGAACGAATTCACCCTGATTACGATCCCGTCGATATCGTATTCCAGCGAGTCGCGCCGGGACAATATTTTATTATAGAATTTATCAACCTCGTCGACAGCACCGAACACGCCCTGCATCTCGCTGACCTTGAATCCGAGGGAACTCAAGAATTCTATAGCCTCACCCTGTCTGGAAAAGGATTTTCCTTCGACGCGACCAATACCGTAGGCAATAAACCTGAGCGGCCTCTGCGCCGTGATACGGGAATCGAGTTGCCTCAACGATCCCGCCGCCATGTTGCGGGGATTGGCGAAAAGCTCTTCGCCCGATTTCTCTCGCGCTTTGTTGAATTTATCGAAATCGGATTTGAAGATTATTACCTCGCCGCGCGCCTCCAGCAGTTTCGGCGGCTTTTTGGCCTGCAGAATCAGGGGAATAGTTTTAACCGTCCGCAAGTTCGCGGTAACCTCTTCGCCGGTGATCCCATCACCCCGGGTAGAACCTGAAATCAGGACGCCGTTCTCATAGATCAGCTCCACCGCCAGGCCGTCATACTTCGGCTCCACGTAATACTCCATCTTTCCGCCCTCGCCCGCTATAAGCTCGTGCATGCGGCGGTCGAAATCGAGGAAATCCTCTTTGGTCATCGCCTTGTTGAGCGAAAGCATCGGAATCGAATGCCTTTTGGATGGAAATTTATCCAGTGGCGGCGCCCCCACCCGCTGGGTGGGGGAGTCCGGCGTCTGCAGCTTCGGATATTCCTTCTCAAGCTTTACCAGCTCATCGAAAAGCTCGTCATATTCGGCGTCGGAAATCTCCGGCGAATCCAGCACATAATAACGGTAGTTATGATATTCCAGCAGTCTGCGGAGCTCTTCGGCACGTTTTTTTATTTTCGCGTCCATCTTTTTTGCTGTAGTTGTAGGTCGGGAGCCCTGGGCCCCCGACAACTGGTCTTTGTAGGTCGGGTTTCGAAGAAACCCGACAGCCAGCTGACCATTTCTAATACGTATAAAAATACTACGGGCCTTGCCTGCCTGTCAATCCGCTTTGAGGATATTGATTCTTGGGTAGTGCCTTATCCTCCCACCATTGGCATTTTGGCAACTGAATACTCCTTGACCCCGTAATAACGTACAGATACAATTAAATTAAGGAGGATCTTTAAAAATGAAAACTCTCGGGCTGGTCGGAGGAACAGGATGGGTTTCCAGTGTCGATTATTACCGCCTGATTAACCAGGGCATCAATAAGGCTCTGGGGGGGCATGAGTTCGCTCGATGCATCCTTTATTCCATCAATTTCGGGGATATCGTTGTCCTCAACCAACGGAATGATTCCGATGGGATATACGAGTTGATAAAGGACGCCACGGATAAAGTGATTCAGGCGGGAGCGGAGGGGATTGTAATTTGTGCCAATACCATGCATAAATTCGCCGACAGGTTGCAGGAAGAAATCGGGGTGCAAATCATACATATCGCCGAGGCCACAGCCCGGGAAGTTAACAGCAGGAAATTGCATTCGGTCGGCTTGCTGGGCACCAGATATACTATGGAAGAAGATTTCTACACCTCGAAGTTGGAGGCCGCAAATATCCGAACCATCGTTCCAGAAGCATCCGACCGCGAATTTATAGATGCAACGATTTATAACGAATTGCTGAAAGAAATATTCAAGAATGAAAGCAAAAATAGATTTCTGGAAATTATGAAAAAGATGCAGGAGCAGGGCGCCGAAGGTATCGTACTCGGCTGTACGGAGATTCCCCTTATTATTAAAGAGGATGATTTAGACCTGCCGCTTTTCAATACCACGGCGATCCATGCCCGGGCCGCGGTCGATTTTGCGTTAAGTAAATGAAATTCACGAGCTTTTACTTCAGCTAAAGCATTTACTCTCGATAAAAACAGGCTATATTTTTATAATATCTCTCTCAATCCGGATCCCGGGACTTCAATTTCCATAGAAAATCGGCCTTAACCCAGAAGATACCATGTTGCTCTTTATATCTCCCGTTGTAGAAAAGATATTTCCCGTCCGGCGAGATGAGGGGGCATAATCCCTCCAATCCGGTGTTTATCGGTTCGGACCATTGATTATCGCCGGTTTTGAAGCTTAAATATATCATGTCGACTATTTCATCAATATCGCTCTCGCGGGGTCTCAATCCGGTGAAAAGCAGGTAGCTTTCATCCGGGGCGATGAAGGGGCATGTCTCCCCGCCGGCGGTATTTATCACCGGCCCGAGATTTTCAGGGGCGACGTATTCGCCGTCGATATACTCGGATCTGTAAATATCACCCATACCGTAACCAGAAGGATCCTCGCCGGGGAAATAGATTGTGCCCGTGTTGGTAACGGAAAACTGCCAGTGCATCTGCATGTTATTCAAAGCCCCCGGTACCGGGAGCGGGTCGCTCCAGCCGGATTCGGTTTTTTCAACGAACCATATATTTTCCTTTCCTCCGCGTTGTCCCGGCTGAAACGGCCGTCGGGATATGAAGTACAGCTTGCCGCCATCCGGGGAAAAGAATGGCACGTCGTCGTGAGTTTCCATAGCGACTGTGAATTCGGGGAAGTACGGGGGAGTCCATTTGCCGTTGACCAGTTTTGAACTCATCAGAGCGCCCGTCGCGTACCCCGAATCGTTTGGCATAAAATAGGTAGACCAGAAAGCCTGATTCCCTTCGGGGGAAAATGCAACGGCGCTATGCTGCCCCCGATTGCTGGTAACGATATCAAGAGCAAAAAGCTGTGGCGTATCGCCCGGCGGAGTCTGCCCCAGGTATGGGTCGGTCAAATCGGGAAATTTCTGCGGACCGGTTTTTGCCCCTCGCTCTATGAGCAGTTGTTTAACCTCGGCGCGATTTTTTTCATCGGCCAGATTGTATGGTGATTTTCCGCATTTGGTGCGTGTATTTATGTCAGCACCCTTACTTATAAGCAATTCCACTGCGTCGAAACGGCCCTTGTAGGCGGCGTGATGCAATGGGGTCCACCCGAATAAATCGATCTCGTTTATCGAAAATCCTCGACTAATAAATACATTGATTATCGCGGTCGAGCCGCCCGCAGCGGCGGTATGCAGCATGCCGCTTCCCACCCTGTTTTTGATAGACAGGTCGGCTCCTCCGGAAACCATTATTTCAAATAGCCGATCAATACCCTTCTCGACAGCATGTGATAACAACTCTTTACTATTGTCCCCGGTTACGGGAACATCAGCGTTATTGTCCAACAGGAGATTGACAATTCCGCTGAATCCCCGCCAGGCGGCCAGGATCAAGGGAGTGTCATTAAACCTGTCAGAAGAATTGACTTCGGCGCCGTATCTGATCAGCAATTCGGCCATCTCCCTGTTGCCGGTTTCCCTGGCGGCATGATGAAGTGGAGTCCGGCCATAATTTTCTTTTAGGTCATGCCTTGCTCCGGCCTTAAGTAGCCGCTCCGCGGCTTCAAGCTGATTCCGCCAGACAGTATAATGGAGTGGCGTTTCACCGTCGATGGTCCGGGCGTCAATATCCGCGCCCAATGCGATCAGACGATCAATCAACTCCACCTGCCCGCGCAATGCCGTGTAATGAAGGGGTGTCAAGCCGCTGTTGTTTGAGATCTGCGTGGATGCGCCAGAATCCAGAAGGTAGCTCGCGGTTTCATATTTTTGAAATGAAATCGAAAACAACAAAGCCGTCATGCCATTGTCGTCCCGAGCGTTGATATCGACGCCATGCTCGAGCAGAATACCAATAACATCATTATGGCCACCAGCAGCGGCGATTTGGATCGGTTGGCTGTTTTCGTTATCGCCGATATCGGCATCGGCACCCAGGGCCAGTAGCTTTTTTACTATTTTGCCTTTACCGAGGTACGACGCGTGATTTAAAGGCGTCATACCGTCAGGATTTTTCGCGTTAAGCAGAGTGGTATCCTGCTCCAGTATTTGCGCCACCTGCTCCACGTATCCCGAATCGATAGCCTCATAGATATCCGTTGCCTTGGCCCAGGAAACCGACAACGCAATAAACGCGCTCGCATAAATGAATGAATTAATCATTTTAATACTCTCCCGCCGACGAGTTTAGTTTTATAAGCAGATACGTTATCTGTATAATATTGTTTCGGTTATAATATGTTCACCGCAACTAAATAATCAGTGCCCGTTATTGCTTATGAATATCTTCAGATAGGAATTTTTATTGTTTATTACCGAAAAACATCACGTGCAGCCCCAGCGCCAGCATGCCGAAATCCTCGATGATTCTTATGACCAGGTTCGACTTCACCGCAGTGGAGGTGCTGAAACATCCGCAGGAGACATTGATTCCGCGAAACGCCGTTATGGCCAGGACAATCGTGAAAAACACCAGCATCAGATTTATAGTCAGGGCCGAGGCTCTTAATCTGATACCGAAAACAAGAAACAGGCCGGCCGCAAATTCAATCCAGGGTATAACCACCGCTGTGAAATTTATCGTATTAGGAGGGGCAAGACGGTAATGATGAATTATAGTCGCGAAGGCCACGGGGTCTATAATCTTGTCAACGCTGGAATAGATGAACAGCCCGCCCAGGATTATGCGGGAGATAAGCAGTATTTGCTTTTTTTCAAGAAAGGTTTTGATCATTCCTCTTCTTCGGCATCCTCCGGATTTTCATCCTCGTACTCCTCTTCGTCGTCGTAAACGATCTCTTCGACCGGCAGACCGGCCTCGACCCATTTATTCCAACCGCCGAAGAATATATACGATTTTTCGTAACCCAGGCTTTTCAGCTCCCGGGCGGCGAAAAGCGACAGCTCGCAATCGAAACCTCCGCAATAGGCGATTATTTCCTTCTCGGGATCGAGCTCCGGCTCCACATATTCCCAATAATCATCCCAGAAATCAAAGGGAAGATTGATGGCTCCGGCAATATGGCCCTCGTCATATTCAAACTCCTCGCGCGTATCCAGGAAAATCGCGTCACCCCTGAGAAACAGAGCATAAGCCTGCTCCAGGGAGACCAGGGAATCGCAAATAGGGATAGTTAGAGAATCGCAGGGGGTGTAGGAAGGCGGCTTTTCCAGTTCGACTTTTTCGCGGTTTTCCGGCCATGGCGTATCCATGGCCAGGCCGTTCACCCCGGTAGCGTTTCGTACAGCGTTTATCAGGAGGCCAAAAATTGCGCTCAAAACAACGATTAAAAAAGCGTCTCTTATAATTTTCATGGCTCTAAGATATTGCAGATCAAAGAATTGTCAAGTGCCATCTTTGAGTGCCGTCTGGTTTCCCGGTTGGTGGTTTGCTCCAAAAACTGTATTTCCTATTTTTGATATGTCGTTGCGATTTAAACGGCTAAAGGGACAATTTGGTTCCAGAATTTATAAATAATCGGAATAACATACTTGACATTGAGGGAACTCGGGGATATATTTATAAGCTTATAGAGGATTTCTTCTTGGACGGGAGCGATGATTAAAATGATACACGAAGAGTACAATTCATCGAAATACGATGCGTTTTTGAATCGCCCGTTTGAGAGGCTCGCTGGTTCGCGTTTGAGGGCTTAACGCCGGGTTTGTGGGCGATTAGCTCAGTTGGTTAGAGCGTTCGGTTCACATCCGAGAGGTCACTGGTTCGAGTCCAGTATTGCCCACCATTTGAAAAGGGAATATGGTTCGAGGTAAACGAAGACACCAAATATTCGGGCTTATCCTGAATTCTCATAACCTTCAGTTGAAAAACGCCGGTTCTGAGGATAAAAACGGAAAGATATGGATGCGTCGTGATACGGCGCGTTTTTTATTTTACAGCGGGAGGTAAAATTGCAGCGCGATTTAGAATTACTTCTGGATTTACAGGAAATCGACGATGAACTGGGCGAACTGGAACGCTCTAAAATCTACCTGCCGGAAATGATTCAGAAACTGGAATCGGAAATCTCCACCCTGGAGAAGGAAATTGAGGGAAATAAATCCACACTTCAAGACAGCCTGAAAGAACAGAAAGCCCTCGAACTGGATATTGAAACCGACAAACAGCAACTCGAGAATTTCCAACGCCAGATGAAAATAATTAAAACCAATAAGGAATATGACGCTCTTACGGCGGAAATAGACAGCAAAAAACTTGAAATAGCGGAAAAAGAAGAACGTGTTTTATCCTTGATGTCCACCATCGATGAATGCCAGGAGAAGGAGAAAGAGTTGTCGTCAAGTCTCGATGGGGTCAGGTCGGGGAATAAGGAACAGCTCAAACTCCTCAATGAACAATCATCCTCGCTGCAGGCGAAAATCGATGACAGGATGGAAAAACGCAGTCGGCTGATTAAGAATATTAAAAGACAGGTGTTCGGTATATATGAACGGGTAAGAAAAGGCAAGGGGGGATTGGTAGTCGTTCCTGTCAGGAAAAGGGCTTGCGGCGGTTGTTTCAAGCAAATTCCTCCTCAAAGAATTCAGGAGATCAGAAGAGGCGACAGGATCTTTTCCTGCGACAGTTGCGGCAGGATTCTGATCTGGTCTGACGAAAACGGCACGGAATAATTCTAAATCGATTGTCCAGCTGTATTTCCCGAGTTGCAATCGATTTATTTTAAATAAACTTGAAGGAGATTCAATGGAATCCTTGAAAGAAGCGTTGACGTTTGATGACGTATTATTGATTCCCGCCAAATCCTCCGTGCTGCCCCCGCAGGTGGATGTCAAAACCAGACTGACCCGGAATATCCGTTTAAATATCCCGCTGGTTTCGGCCGCCATGGACACCGTAACCGAATCCGCTCTGGCCATCGCCATAGCCAGACAGGGCGGCATCGGAATGATTCATAAAAACATGTCCATTGCCGACCAGGCGGTCGAAGTCGATAAAGTCAAGCGTTCCGAATCGGGTATGATCGTCGACCCGGTAACTCTGCCGCCCGACGCTACGGTTCAGCAGGCGTGGGAGACCATGGAGAAATTTTCCATCTCCGGAATACCCATAACCAGGAACGGAAAATTATTGGGAATCCTGACCAATCGTGATCTCAGGTTCCATCGCGATCCCTCGGTGCAAGTCGACCGGGTAATGACCAGGGAAAACCTCATAACGGTTCCGGAGGGAACCGACATGGAAGCGGCTAAAGAACTTCTCCATAAACACAGGATTGAAAAACTCCTGATAGTGGATTCCTCCGGTAATCTGAAGGGTATGATTACTGTCAAAGACATAATGAAGCGTATCCAGTATCCCAACTCGTCCCAGGATGAACGGGGGCGTCTCAGGGTAGGCGCGGCGGTGGGCGTATCCGGCGATCTCATGGAAAGAGCGTCGGAATTAGTGAGAAACGGAGTGGATGTCGTTACGGTGGATTCATCCCATGGACATTCCGAAGGGGTAGTCAAGGCCATCGAAAAGATCAGGACCGAATTTCCCGAAATCGAAATAATCGGCGGAAATGTGGCCACCTATGACGGCGCCAGCGATCTTATCTCGGCCGGCGTGAGCGCCGTAAAGGTCGGTATCGGGCCGGGCTCCATCTGTACGACTCGCGTGATAACCGGGGCGGGAATGCCGCAGATTACCGCCATCGTCGAGTGCGCGAAGGCGTGTGAAAAATCGGATATTCCCATGATTGCTGATGGTGGAATCAAATACTCCGGCGACATCACCAAGGCCATCGCCGCCGGGGCGGATTCGGTAATGATCGGCTCGCTGTTCGCCGGCACCGAGGAATCTCCCGGAGAGACAATCCTTTCGGAAGGCAGATCCTACAAGGTCTACAGGGGTATGGGATCAATTGAGGCCATGAGGCAAGGCAGCGCCGACAGGTATTTTCAGGAGAGCGAATCCGGGAAAATGGTTCCCGAAGGCGTCGTGGGCCGGGTTCCCTACAAGGGACTACTGGCGGATACTATCTTCCAGTTCATAGGGGGTTTGAAAGCCGGTATGGGCATTTGTGGAGCGAAGGATATCTCGACTCTCAAAAAAACCGCCGAATTCGTGAAAATTACCTGGGCCGGACTGCGGGAAAGCCACCCCCATGACGTCACCATCATTACGGAGGCCCCGAATTACAGGAGAATGGAATAGAGGCTTGTGAATTTTCGCGAGAAAAAAATAGTTATCTCTTTTGAAAGTATGCGTAAAAAACTCTTGACAGGATCTGACGCCTGACCTACATTGATTTTGAGTTTCACTATCATGACAGTGATTCGAAAAAAAGGAAGGAAAAAAGATGAAAAAAGAACGTGGGATCCTCGCTAACTACTTGAAACAAAAAGGATTGAAACACACCTCCCAGCGCTTTTTCATACTCGATAAGTTCCTGGCGTCAAAACGGCACCTTTCCGCCGATGAACTTCATGCCATTGTCAGGGAACAAAATCCCAAAATCGGCTTTTCTACTGTATACAGGACCCTGAGGATTTTAGCCGAGTGCGGGCTGGCGAGAGAAGTGAATTTTGGGGACGGCAGGGCGCGTTTTGAAAAAGGTGTTGATAAAAGCCAGCATGGACATCTGGTCTGCGCCAATTGCGGCAAGACTGAGGAATTCAGCATCAGCGCGATAGAGAAATCGATTGAAAAAATCGCGACGAGATACGGTTTCAAGGTGAAAAGCTACCGAATCAAGGTATTCGGTTTGTGTAAAAAATGCAGGTAAAAAAATTTTTGCGCCTGTTATGATAATGATTTTCATAATCATAGAGTTTTATGTCTGTAATGAATAGAATATTTGCCGAAGAAAAAGATCGCCTTATAAATACGGCGCCGGTCATTCTTGTGGGCAATCCCAATGTGGGGAAGTCGGCGCTCTTCGGGGTGTTGTCCGGGCGGTACGTGGAAGTGTCGAACTATCCCGGCACCACTGTCGACTATGCCGCCGGGTGGATAAGAATAAAGGGGGAGAAACTAAGGCTGTTCGATTCTCCGGGTGCCGATTCTCTTTCGCCTGTTTCCGAGGATGAAATCGTCACCCGGGACCTGCTCATATTGTATCCGGATTCAAAGATAATATGCGTCGTAGACTCGAAAAATCTCAAGCGCGGTCTTGTCCTGCTTTCGCAGCTGGCGGAATTCGGCAGAAAGGTCGTACTGGCTTTGAATATGGCGGACGAGGCCAAAATATCCGGTGTCAATATCGATACCGAAAAGCTTTCGAAAATCCTCGGCATTCCGGTCGTTTCCACTGTGGCGACACAGCGACGAGGCATCGAACGTCTGAAAGAAGCGTTGCAACATGCGGCCATCCCGATTATTCCGGTCGATTACACTGGCGAAATATCGAATGCGGTGGATAAAATCGAAAACAGGCTCCGGGGAATTTGTCACGGCGCCAGGGGAATTTCGCTTAGTTTTTTAAGTGGAGACAACGGGCTTCCGGCGAAAGCTGTCAACCTGCTTTCAGATCCTGATCTCAATAGAATCAGACAAATCAAGACCCGTCTCGAGTCTGCCATAGCGGAGCCCCTGGGATTTTTAATCGCCAAGCGTAGAAACGATTCCATAAAATCGATTATCGATCGAACCGTAGATTCCGGAAAAACCGTTGGACAGAGGGCTTTTCAGATCATAGGACAGCTCTCTCTACACCCTCTTTACGGCATACCGGTCCTGATAAGTATTTTGATCGGGATATACTATTTCGTGGGGGTCTTCGGGGCGCAGACCCTCGTCGGAATTCTGGAGGAAAATCTCTTCGGCGGAATAATAAATCCGTTTTTCGAACGGATCTTCGGCCTGATCCCAATCCCATTTATCCGGGACCTGTTTGTCGGTGAATACGGTATATTAACAATGGCGATCACCTACGCCCTGGCACTTATCCTCCCCATAGTAACTACGTTCTTTATTATATTCGGGATTCTGGAGGATTCCGGGTATCTTCCCCGACTGGCTTTTATGGTGGACAGGATCTTTAAAAAAATAGGGCTGAACGGGCGAGCCGTTTTGCCCATGATTCTAGGATTGGGTTGCGATACCATGGCAGTCCTGACCACAAGAATTCTGTACTCCAGAAAGGAAAAAATGCTGGTCACCTTACTTCTGGCCCTGGCGGTGCCCTGTTCCGCCCAGCTGGGCGTCACTCTCGGCATTCTCGCTTCGATTTCATTATCGGCGGTATTGATATGGCTGGCGGTCATAATTGCGGTAATATTCCTGGTGGGGTATCTGGCCTCGAAAGTGATTCCCGGAAGGTCATCGGAATTCATTCTGGAAATCCCTCCCATGAGGCTTCCCAAAATTGAAAACATCGCGGTGAAAACCCTCATGAGGCTGGAATGGTATCTAAAGGAAGCCGTCCCGCTTTTCATTCTGGGGACCCTGGTTTTATTTGTTCTGGATAAGCTCAATATCCTGATACTGGCTAAGAAAATGTTTGCGCCCGTAGCCACCGGCATGCTGGGGCTGCCGGAGAAGTCGGCCGAGGCTTTCATTATGGGATTTTTGAGACGGGATTACGGGGCCGCCGGTTTTAAAAACATGTTCGATAACGGCCTGCTCGATCCTGTCGGGGCTATTGTGGCCATGGTTACCATCACCCTGTTCGTGCCGTGCATCGCTAACTTTTTTATAATAATCAAGGAACGAGGTCTGAAAACGGCGCTTCTGATGGTATCGTTTATCATTCCCTTTGCCATTTCCGTTGGCGCCATCATGAATCTGGTTTTGAGAGGGTTGGGATTATGGTAGTTAAATGCCCCGTTTGCGGTTATCGTTTCGATTCCTCTCTGAACCGGGCCTGCAAAAGCTGTCCGGTGGGATTCGATTGCGACAGGATCTGCTGCCCCAACTGTCTTTATGCCTGGATCGAATCGACATCCCTTGTAAGCAGAATTTTGAACTTATTCAAAAAAGAGAAAGTCATTGGAAGATCATAAGGGTCACCTACGAGATGAATTTCTCGAAGCCCTTTATAAAGCGGGCGAGGAGGGTAATCTTCCGATTGAGCAATCGGTTTTGAACCTTACCAATCCTCTCGAACCTCAGGAAATCGATTCGCTGATCACCGAGGGACTCATAAAAAGCGAGGACGGCAAACTCACCCTGACCGAGAAAGGCCGGGAGATGGCCGAGATTCTGGTTAGAAATCACCGGCTGGCCGAACGATTATTTTCAGAAATCCTGGATTTGAAAGGATCGGAACTGGAATCCACCAGCTGTTCTTTTGAGCATATACTTGATAACTCCGTTACTGAATCTGTATGCACTTTTCTGGGGCATCCACCGACCTGTCCCCATGGGAAGAGAATCCCCCCCGGGCGATGCTGCCGGGCTTCCCGCAGGCAGTTGAAACCTATTGTTATGCCGCTTACCGAGTTGCCGGTATCAAGTGAAGCCAGGATCGCGTTTATCACTACTCCCCATCATCACAGATTTGGGCGGCTCGCCAATCTGGGACTCATACCGGGGGGGCGTATTACTCTGCTTCAAAAAAAGCCGGCATATTTGCTAAAACTGGGATCGACCGAGGTCGCCATAGACTCGGATATCGCCGCCGATATTTTTGTCAAGCAGTTAAGTAACGAGGTTCCTTCAGCTTAGACGATATAACCAGCGCTATTCCCACGGTTACAAATACTGTGGCGAAAAGCCATTTCAGTGTTATAACCTCGCTCAGCCAGCCGCCCAATCCCGAAAAAAGAATCGTGGGAGCTATTAAAGTGTGGACTAATCCTACATAAAGAGGCCGGCCTCTGTCAGGGGATATTTCAAGCAGGTAATTCATATACCCCATATCGATCCCCGCCTCCGCCATCCCCAAGAAAAGAAACACGGTCGCAAAAGCGTATGGATCGATTTTGATAAAACATCCCCCGAACGCTATCAGGGGCGATAAGAGTCTGAAGAAGCCTGAGAGCAGGATAACGAGCCGGTTGGAGACGCGGTTGGAAAGCCATCCCCACAAAAGATTCGAGCCGAGGTAGCCGATCATTTGAACGGTTAAGTATATTCCGGCCATCCATTCCGCAGCACCCAGAAATTCAATAGCGAAAATTACATAGAAAGGCACCGCCATAAGAGCGGTGTTGAGCCAGCCTTTGGAGAAAATCAATTTCCTCAGATTTTCGTTTTCTTTGAATATTTTCGTGGCGGTTTTAAGATGCCTGTTGGGCGAGGCTTTTTCGAGGGGATCGATATTCTCGGGCTCCTTCAGAAGCGCGAAGCTTAAAAGCCCCAGAAACATCAGGCTCCAGGCAATCATACAGGTATACCCGAAATCGTACGGAAACCAATAGGTCGCCATAATCTTCTTGACGACCAGCCCGGCAAGCGCCGCCAGCAGCCCGCCCGAAAACATCCGCAACCCGAAAAAACTGCCTCGCCGGTTTACAGGAATGGCCTTGCCGACCACCTCCATGAACGCCACTCCCGCGAAACCGGAAGAGAGGGAGAAAATCGTGAATCCAACTCCGAAAATGAGTAGAATCGCGGCGTAATTATCGTCGAATACGAAGATCGAGGCTATGACCATGGCGAATAGAGTCAACCTTATAATAGATAGGCTGTTATAAAATCCGAGAGCCTTTTTCCGGTGGGCCAGGAAGGCGGCCGCGAAAAGCTGCGGAAACATCCAGCCGAACCATTCCACATGCGAAATTATCCCGATTAAAGTTCTGGAAGTCGTAAGTCTTGAGATGAAAACGGGCAAGACAGTTGAACCGGCTACGAAGGCCAGCGCCGCCATGAAAAAAGTGCCGTTCAAAACCCCGAAGGTAAAATTCCGTTTGAAGTGCGGCCGGTTTCCGGACATGGCGTCAAAGATATATGCCTCTATCGGTTTTGGCAATGCCGATAATCCGACTCTGATACTTGAACTTGAAGCCAAATTGTATTATTATAGTCTTTTTTCAAAAACAGGCTTTGACCGGTTGGAATGGCGATGATGGCAGGATCGATTACAAAATTCATATTCGCGGTCGCGGCGGCATTCGCGGCGGCTGTTTCCAATAGTTTCGGTTTTTTGGCCATATTGCTTGCGGCGGTCCTGACCGCATTTCTGAGCTGGGGGGGAAACTTTAAAGATATCCTGAAAATCGGAAGGATCTCGTTATGGTTTTTTCTGCTTGTATTTTTACTGCATCTGTTCTCCGGTTCCGAAACGGCCTTATTCGAATTCTGGATATTAAAGGCGACCGTGGAAGGTGCGGTCAGCGGGCTGTTCTACGGTTTGAAACTGATCGTTTTCGTCTACTCCGCCTATATGATCTTCTTCAAAGTCGATCCCGTGGAACTGATAAGTCCCTTCGAAAGAATTGCGAAATACGCGGGCCCTTTCGCCGGACACATTTCGTCCTTTTTGATATCGTTTTCTCTGGCATTGCGTTTTTTACCGGATCTTTCCCGGCAAACCCGTCTGAACCTGATGGCGTTCCGGTCCCGTGGATTTGATTTTAAAGGCGGGTTTGTAAAAAAGATCAGAATGGCAAACCTGCTGATGGTTTCGATATTCGTGAGCACATTTAAAAGGGCCGAATCGGTTTCCGCGGCGCTGGTGTTAAAAGGGTATCCCTTGCGATATAAACATGCTGTTTTCCCGTCCCTGAAAGTCGGCCTGTCTGGAATTTTCGTTTTTGCGGTAGCAATCTGTATGATTGTCGGGGGGTGGCTTTCGAGGTGAAAAAGAATTTTCTTATGAAGCTCGAATATCGCGGTACAGATTTCGAAGGCTGGCAGATCCAGGCAAAAGGGAGGACCGTCCAGGGTATCCTGAGCGATTGCCTGTCGAAATTCGCCAAAGAGAGGATAAACCTGATAGGCGCGGGACGTACCGACAGCGGGGTGCATGCCCTGGGGCAATACGCCAATTTTACTACCGAGAAGCCGCTTATGCCATCTGATGTTAAATACAAACTCAACAGGATGATTCCGGATAATATAGTGGTGCTCTCCTGCCGGGAGGTTCCGCTCCGCTTCGATTCCCGTAAAGGCGCAATTTCCCGGTCGTATCGTTATCTGATCAGCGAAAAATTATCGGCCCTCAACGTTAACTTTTCGTGGATTATCGGCAGAAGACTTGATATATCTATACTGAACGATATGGCTGCAAGAATAAGAGAATCGGTTCATTTCGACAACTTTTGTAAGGTCAAGTCGAGGAAATATTCCAACGACTGTGTTATACTGGATGCCGGGTGGTCGAGATACGGGGGATTTTTGCGATTTGATATTTCCGCCAACAGGTTTTTGCATAATATGGTGAGGTTGCTGGTCGGTTCGATGGCGGCGGTGGAGAAAGGGAAGCTGAAGATCGAAAAATTCTATGAACTTCTTGAAAATAAAACGGATGAAAAAACAAAATACATCGCGCCGGCGTGCGGATTATACCTGCTCGATGTCAAATACGAAGGGATAAATGCATGAAGTTTTTCATTGATACCGGGAATCCGGATGAAATCCGGGCCGCTAAAGAGATGGGGCTTTTGGACGGGGTTACCACCAATCCCAGTTTATTATCGAAAGAGAATAGAAAGTTCCACGAGCTTCTCACCGAGATTTGCGAAATTTGCGAGGGGCCGGTTTCCGCGGAAGTTACGGCTGTCGACACCGAGGGAATGATCAGAGAGGCCCGGGAGCTGGCCAAAATCGCGGACAACATTGTCATAAAGGTACCGATCATCAAAGCCGGAGTTACCGCCATAAAGAGACTCGAGTCCGAGGGCATAAAGGTAAATGTGACTCTCTGCTTTTCGCCAACGCAAGCTATCATCGCCGCCAAAGCCGGCGCCAGTTTCATCTCACCTTTCGTGGGCAGGCTCGACGATATCTCATCGGATGGTATGAGGCTGGTCCAGGAGATAATAACCATCTACGATAATTTCGGATTTGAAACGGAGGTGCTGGTGGCGTCGGTCCGTCATTCCATGCACGTGGTGGAAGCGGCCCTTATGGGCGCTGATATAATAACCATGCCGTTTAATGTCATCGATAAACTGTTGAAACATCCCCTTACCGATATAGGGCTTGAGAAATTCCTCGCCGATTGGGAGAAGGTCAAGAAATAATGATTTCTCGCTACACATTACCGGAGATGGCGCGGCTCTGGTCGGAAGAGAATAAATTCGCCACCTGGCTTAAAGTCGAAATTGCGGTCTGCGAGGCCAAAGCGGAAAAAGGAGAGATTCCGGCAAAGGCAGCTGGAGTAATTAAGCAGAAGGCGGCGTTTAATATCAAAAGAATCAACGAGATTGAGGCGGTTACCGATCATGACGTAATAGCTTTCTTGACTAACGTCGCCGAAACTGTGGGCGAAGAATCCAAATATATCCATGTAGGTTTGACATCCTCGGATATTCTGGACACATCTCTGGCCATTCTGATGAAAAAGGCCGGGTCGCTTATAAAAAAGAAGCTTTCCGAGACGGCGGGGATTCTCAAAGAGATGGCCCCGAAATATGCCGATGTCCCCTGTATCGGCAGAACCCACGGTATCCACGCCGAACCGACCGTTTTCGGGCTCAAGCTGGCGCTCTGGTACACGGAGATCGTCCGTGATCTGAAAAGGCTAAATGCGGCCATTAAAGAGGTATCCGTCGGCAAATTATCCGGGGCGGTGGGGAATTTCGCCAATATCGACCCCGAGACAGAGGCCGGCGTGTGCAAAAAACTCGGCATCGGGCCCGCCGAGGTATCCACCCAGGTCGTTCAGCGAGATCGCCATGCCTATTATCTATCGGTCCTGGCTATTATCGGCGGCACCATAGAGAAAATCGCCACCGAAGTAAGAAATCTACAGCGCACCGAAATTCTCGAACTGGAAGAGGGTTTTGCCAGAGGGCAGAAAGGTTCTTCGGCCATGCCCCATAAGAAGAATCCCATCACCTGCGAACGTCTCGCGGGACTGGCGAGAGTATTACGAGCTAATTCTATGGCGGCAATGGAGAACATGGCTCTCTGGCATGAGCGCGATATTACACACTCGTCGGTCGAGAGGATCATAATCCCGGATTCCACCACGCTTCTGCATTATATGCTTCACAAGCTGAACAACGTGCTTGTTAATTTAAGAATAAACTCCGAAAGAATGAGGGAGAATATCGAACTAACCCGGGGACTCGTTTTCTCTCAGAGAGTCCTGCTGGCCCTGACCGAGAAAATGCCCAGCAGGGAGGGGGCCTACAAGATCGTTCAGTCCCTCGCCCTGAAAAGCTGGGACAGGGGAGAGGATTTTAAGAAACTGGTGTCCGCGTCGCCGGAGGTGAAAAAATACCTGAGACCGAAAGAGATCGACTCGCTTTTCGATATCGCTTATTACACCGGAAGAGCAAACGAGATAATCAAAAGGGCCCTCGCGCTATGACCAGAGAAGGATATATTTTCCCTTTGCCATTTTTGATAATATCCGCTTTTTTCATGTTTCTTTTCAGCAGGCATATCGATATAACTTTCGCGTACGTCGCCACAGTCTTCTTTTTTCTGGGGATGGCGGTTATGCTGTTTTTCAGGGATCCCGACAGAAAAATCCCGGAGGGTGAAAACCTGATACTCTCTCCCGCGGACGGCCGGGTCATCAAAATAGAGGAAATAAACGGCTACCCGGCGTTGTCGATATTTCTTTCCATATTCGACGTTCATGTAAATCGGGCGCCGGTTTCCGGAACCGTGAAATATTTTAAATATCATCCGGGAAAGTTCCATTCGGCATTCAAGGATAAAGCCGAAAAGGAGAATCAAAAAAACGAGATTGAGATCGAAACGTCCGCGGGAATCGTGAAAATGTTTCAGGTCGCCGGTTCCATTGCCCGCCGGACTACTTTTCATCATAAAATCGGGGATAATCTTAAGGCTGGTCAGAGAATCGGTTTGATCAGGTTCGGGAGTAGAGTGGATCTGGTTCTGCCGGTCGGATCAAAAATCGATACCAGATTAAGGCAAAGAGTCAAAGGCGGGAAAACTGTTTTGGGTATGCTGCCGTGAGAAATATCAAGGGAATACTTCCGGGGATCTTTACCATGGGCAATCTCGCCTGCGGTTTTGGAGCCATTGTTATCTCCGGGGGCGCGAGTTATCTTACCGGCTTCCAGAGGGATTTTAGAATAAATGAGGCTGTCTGGCTCATAATACTTGCGGCCTTTTTCGATATTCTCGACGGACTGGTGGCGCGTTTCTCAAAAACCTCCACCCGGTTCGGAGTGGAAATCGACTCCCTGGCCGATATAATCTCTTTCGGGGTCGCGCCCGCCGTACTGATTATTAACTTCTCTTTGATCTCCAAGGGTAACTGGGCCTGGATCCTGGCATTCGTCTATCTCATGGCGGCGAGTTTCAGATTGGCTCGTTTTAATGTTACCGCTACAATAGAGGAAAAAAACAAATTCCTCGGCATGCCGGTGCCGGTGGCCGCGGTTACCATAGTCTCGTTCATCCTTTTCGAAAATGAGGTCCTGGGAGGTATCAACCCGGAAAAGTTCTATATAATACTAGTCCTGGTAACGTCGGCCCTCATGGTCAGCGTTATCGAATTTGAGACCATGCCGGGTTTCGATTTTTCGAGAAGATTTAATCGAATGAAAGTCCTTTTCCTTTTTCTGGTGGCGGTGGGCATGATGATTAATTCGTCATTGATTCTGTTTCCCGTAGTCGCGATCTATATAGCCTACGCCATCCTGAGATTCGTGATATATATGTTCTATAACGTGGGGAAAAGCGGCCTCTATGGAAAGCGGATCGGCTTCGGCAGGAGAAAGAATAAACAGGAAACGGAATGATAATATGAAATTTCAGGTAAAAGTCACTGTTTCGCTGAAAGAGGGTGTTCTCGATCCCCAGGGTCAAACCATCGGGAACGCGCTTCTGGATCTCGGGTATGAGAGCATAATGAAAGTCAAAACCGGTAAAATATTTACCCTGGAAATAGAAGCCGAAACTGAAGCCGACGCGGCCCGGATGGCTTCGGAGGCAGCCTCCAAACTTCTGGCTAATCCCGTGATTGAGCAATTCAAGGCCGAGGTAGTACGATGAAGGTCGGGATCGTCATATTCCCCGGTTCCAATTGCGATTATGACGCTTATCAGGCGTTTAAGATGGTTGACGGCGTCGATGTCGAATATCTCTGGCATGGATCGGACCATCTGCGTTCACCGGACGTGGTTGTTCTGCCCGGCGGTTTTTCATATGGCGATTATCTCAGGGCCGGATCGATTGCCAGGTTTTCCCCGATTATGAAAAAGGTTATCGAATTCGCTGAATCCGGCGGATATGTAATGGGGATCTGCAACGGTTTTCAGATTCTGCTGGAATCAGGGCTTTTGCCGGGAGCCCTTATGAGAAATTCAAGCCTTCGTTTTGCCTGCAGAGAAATAATCCTGCGGGTCGAGAATGCCGATACGGCTTTTACCTCGGGATTGAAACAGCGCCAGCTGTTAAGAATGCCGGTGGCGCATAGCGAGGGAAATTATTTTGCCGACGCTACGACCCTGTCCGAACTGGAGTCCGAAGGCCGTGTTGTTTTCAGATATGTGGACAAAGAAGGTGTCGTTACCGCGGAGTCCAATCCCAACGGTTCGATAAACGGCATAGCCGGTATTATCAATAAAAGGGGCAACGTTCTCGGTATGATGCCGCACCCTGAAAGGGCGGTGGAACAGATTTTGGGATCGATAGACGGCGGCAATATTATTAAATCGCTTTGTGTAACAAAGAGTTAGGGGGAACAACGTGAAAAATAGGGAATTGACATTCTTAATTGTAGCATTGACTCTGGCATCTGTTCTGGGGGGATTTTTGGGAGAACTGATCGGCGAATATCTCCCTGAGGGAGCGGTCAAAACGTTATTTAAAGAGAGCCTTGAAATAGGTTTGGGCGAAAGGGGAGTGCGATTTAACGAGATCCAGGAGCCATTTTATATTAATCTATATAGCATCTCCCTGGCGTTCGGGCTCTTAATAAAATTAAATTTTGTTTCCGTTTTGGCGGTGATATTTGTTATAATATATTTCAAATGGTGGTATCTGTAAATTTGAGGTGAAGAAATGGACCAAGTAATTTTAATATCGATGCCCGGCGGCGGCGAGCTTATCATTATCCTGGTGATTGTCCTTATTCTTTTTGGCGCCAAGCGGATTCCGGAGATCGCCTCGGGGCTCGGTAAGGGGATCCGGGAGTTCAAAAAGTCGGTTAAAGATGTTCAGACCGAAATCGATGTCAATGAGAAATCGAAGGGCAAAATTACGCACAAGGAAACCGACAGCGACGCTGGTTCAGACAAGAAAAAATGAGCAGACCTATTTTCGCCAGCGAGGATATCGGTAAAATAGCCGCCTGTCTCGGCGACGGTCAGATAACCGATCTCCAGGATCATTACAGAATAAAACTCGTCAACAAAGAGGCCAAAAGGCAGCTTTCGCTGGAAATTTATCCCCGGGTCTCACTGGGAGAAAAAGCCGAAGGGGCCCTGGTCGTCGTCTACACCCATAACTGCCATCTGCAACTGCATAATTGTACCGGATACGTGATTTCGGAAGAGTTGGGGGAGATAACTTTCATAGCCGAAACCGCCGGTAAAATTTCGGGATTGGTTATCGAACGTGAAGCCGCCTGCTCCCTTTATACCGACGTAAACCGCAGCCTGATTTCGGATGATTTTACGAAATTCGGCGTGGAAGTGATGCTGTCCGGCGTGGCTCTGTCTCTTGCCGAGGGTATCCTGAAAGAACCGGAAGAATAATAAAACACGCCCAAACCGATCGCCGGATTATTGATTAGCCTTTAACGATCTTTTTAAAACCGTGCAAACCGAGAAATTCGTTTATTTCGACAATATAAATACCACTTTCCCGGACCCCCGAGTGGTCCGGAAAATCGATGAGGTTCTGAACTTCCGGCTGGGAAATCCCTCGGCCCATATTCATTCCGCCGGAATAGCCGCCGGCAAGGTTGTCGACGAAGCCAGGGAAAAGGTCGCCGCCTATATCGGGGCCGCCCCGGAGACATTGATTTTTACCTCCGGAGCGACCGAAGCGAATAACCTGGCCATTACGGGATTTCTGAAGGCGAATCCGGAATTCGGGTTTGTATGCTCCAATATCGAGCATTTTTCGGTGTTGAACCAGATCCGATCCCTGAGAAATAGTGTGAAAACGTCGATACTTGATGTGGACAGCTATGGGCTTGTCGAACCTGATAGCCTTGAAAAGGTTTTGAAAAATAATCGTTCGATTGTTTCCCTTTCTCTCGCCAATCCCGAAATCGGCACCATGCAGGACATAGAAAAAATCTCGGAGATCTGCAGTCGAAACGGATCGATTCTGCATTCCGACGCCACCGCCGCGGCGGGACTGATCGAGATCGACGTTAATAAAATGGGCATCGACCTTCTGACCCTCTCGGGCCATAATATATACGGGCCCGCGGGAGTGGGAGCTCTCTACGTAAATAAGAAGATAAGGTTGGCCTCGATTTTTGAAGGTGGAAACCAGGAGAGCGGGATCAGGCCCGGTACCGAAAACGTCCCCGGAATAGCGGGCATGGGAGAAGCCTGCGAAGCTTTAAAAGGGGATATGAAATCGCACGAGAAAAGACTGAGAGATCTTGGTAACGATCTCTGGAAATCGCTGCAGGAATCGGTGCGGTTTGTCAATTTTACCGGGCACCCCGAAAAACGGCTTCCGGGGCACGTTTCATTCTGGGTGGAACATATAGAAGGGGAATCGCTGTTGCTGCTTTTGAGCATGAATGGAGTCATGGCGTCCTCGGGATCGGCATGCAGCTCGAACCTGAAGGCCAAGGACGAGGACGAGCTTATGGCCTCGCATGTCCTCGCCGCCGTCGGCGTTCCCTCGGATATATGCTCGGGGTCGATTACGCTTTCGGCGGGAAGGTATAATACGGAGGAGGATTTCAATTACGTCAAATCGGTTCTGCCGGGTCTGGTGGAGAAACTTCTGACTATGTCGCCCAGTTATGATGATTACATGAAGAATAAGGAGACAACCGATGGATAAACCCTTCCCGTATTCCGAGACAGTGATGGATCATTTCGCCAACCCGCGAAACATGGGAGACATGGAAGACCCTTCCGCCGTTGGAAACGTGGGCAACCCCGCCTGTGGAGATATGATGCGGCTTTTTTTGAAGATAGAGAACGGCATTATAGTGGACGCCAAGTTCAAGACCTTCGGATGCGGGGCCGCCATAGCCTCGTCGTCCATGTTAACCGAGATGATTAAGGGTATGACCCTCGATGAGGCGATGTCGATTTCAAACGAAGAGGTGGTAAACGCCCTCGGAGGGTTGCCGGAAGCCAAAATTCATTGTTCTGTAATGGCCGAGGAGGCTCTGAAAGCCGCAATGGAAGATTATAAAAATAAAAATAGATAGATCGACTTTGTAAATAATCGGTGAATTAGCTGAATAGAGTTAGAGAGAATCGGGAGGAGATGTGAAAAAGACGGTATTGCTATCGGTGTTGATCCTGGGGATGGCGTTTATAGCCTGCGACAGCCGCAGCGCCCTCGATAAAATAATTCAGGAAGACCCTGAATATCGGGCATATATAATGGGCAGACTTCTGTCATATGACGATACCCGGGCCGCTCTCGCCGATACGGTTTTCGCCGACGAAGAGCTTTTCTCGGCCCGCGTGGACAGCATGTGCCAGGTCGATAGATCGAGGGAGATGTTGTTGCGGCATATCCTCGCCGCCGACACGACCGGCGAATGGATCGTTGGAAAGCTCGCCGAGGATCCGGATGTCAAGCAGAAAATGAGGCAGGCATCGAGACGATAGTGTTTTGAAAATCGATTTTAAAGGGCGCCGGATAAGCGCCCTTTTTTATTTCAACGTTTTTTGAGCCTCTATGATCGAGAATGCCCAGACCAGCGAGGTTATGGTGATCAGGCTGAGGATTATCGGCGGCGAATTGGCTATAGCGGTAACAATCCCTGCCAGATCGATCTCCGGTATCGGAATTTCTAAAATAAATGAACTCAAATTATTGTAGGTATAAGTTAAATCCGGAGAGTTGAAAAACGATCTTATATCTTTCCAGAACCAGGCCACAAGGAATATCGGCAGAGCCGAGAAAAATCCGACGATGGGTATCAATAATTTCTCCATTCGTTTTTCTTCGCCCAGCTCTTTTTCGAATTTCATTATCCGGGTCAGGATATTTTCCTCCAACGATACCGGAAGCGTTTCAGGTGCAAAGAGAGCGAATGTCTCCTCCAGCTCTGGTTCCAGGCCTATTATCCGACTGCATCGCTGGCAGTTATCGATATGATTTAAGAAATCCTGCGGGCTCTCAGGGTCTTTATCGCCATGATCCAGGTAATATTTTATATCATCACAATTGTATCGCATATCTGCTCCAGAGCTGCTTGAGTTGGTACTTCGCGCGGTAAAGCCGGATTTTCACCGTCCCTATGGGACAATCCAGCGCTTCCGCTATCTCCTCGTATTTCAGATCCTCATAATAATAAAGGATAATTACCGCCCGGTATTCCGGTTTCAGTTCGCCGATTATTCTATCCAGAGTTATTCTTACGGATTGATTTTTATACGAGTCATCAATCCGATCGGACGCCGCGAACCTCTCTCTTTCGGCCATTTTCTTTTCGCGCGAGATGTGGGCCAGGGCGGTGTTATAGGAAATTTTGTATAGCCAGGTTTTGAAACTCGATCTTTGCTCGAACCTTCGAATAGATCGGTAGGCTCTCAGGAATACCTCCTGGGTAATATCCCTGGCTGATTCATCATTTCCCACCAAACCGCGTATCAAGGTGTAAGCGAAATTCTCATATCGTCTTACCAGTTTGCCGAAAGCCTCGTAATTGCCGTTTCTGATCTCCTCGATCACACAGACGTCGGGATCCGATAAATCGGCCCTTTTTCCGCCTTTTTGCAGCGTTTTCAGATCTATCAGGCCGGATATGGCCGCGGATGTCGCTTTGTATTCCATCTCTGTGCCTTTGACTTACAATACGAAAGTATTGTTTCAATGATTCAAATTTAATGAAACATTATTGCCTCCTGCGGGATCAAAGCGGCAAAAACAGGAGGAATTTATGTGGCAGACAGACCCCAATTTTAATGTTGTCTTGATCGTGGCGCTGGTATTCAGCGCGATTATTGCGGTCCCGATTCTGGTCGGATCACTTATCTATCGCAACAGCCAGAAACGCAGGGAGGCCGAGCTAATACGACTGGCCATTGAGAAAGGCCAGCCGGTCCCCAATTTCCCCGCCGTCCCCGTTTCCAGATTCGGAACTCTTAAAGCCGGTCTGGTCTGGATCGCGGTCGGTATCGGATTGATATTATTGGTTCTGTTTGAGGAGATATTTGACTGGACCGGGATCGCAATCGGATTTATACCGCTTCTGGTCGGAATCGCGTTAATAATCGGTTGGGTGATTGAGAAAAACTTCAACGGCGAGGGGCAAAAAGGCGCTTAAAGCTCTTCCTTATACCATTTGCCGAATCTGAACCAGCCGGCGAGCCAGAGGCCCTTAATTACGGTGGATATGGTGATGGCCCAGAAAACACCGATGGGGCCGAGGCCCAGCGATATGGCCAGGTAGTAGGCCAGGGGAATTCTGATAAGCGTCCCCGGAACCGAGACCACCGTCGGAGGGATAGTATGGCCGGCGCCGGTAAAGGCGCCCTCGAAGACGAATTCGAACCCCATAAATATCTGTGAAAGCCCCAGGATTCGCAGGTAATCGGCCGATATTCTGATTACGTCCGGATCCTCTGAAAAAATAACTGTAATATATTCCGGGAATATCACGAATATGGCGCCGAAGAAAAAGGTTATGGCGGACATTATCCCCGCGGTGGTCCAGACCGATTTCGCGGCCCGGGCAGGATTCCTGGCTCCCAGGTTCTGCCCCACCATAGACGATACCGCCATGAAGAAACCGTGGCAGGTCATATAGGAGATCGACTCAACCCGGTTGCCCACCGGGATTGACGCCACGGCCGCGGTACCAAACTCCGACATAATTCTGGTTATCACCAGGTAAACGAAAGTAAAATTCAATCCCGCCAGAGATATGGGAAGACCGATTTTGACCGTTTTCCGTATTACCTTGAAATCGATGTCGAATAGATTTACCGGAAGGATCTTAAAAGGAATTCTTCCGGCTTTGACGAAGTATAATCCTATTAAACCTGCGAACGTATGCGCAACCGTAGTTGCTATTCCCGCCCCGACAACCTCCAGACGGGGGAATATCCAGACGCCGTAGATTAGAAATATATCCAGAAAGATGTTTATGGCCACCGTCCAGGCCATGAGAATCATGGGAGTCTTGGTATCGCCCACGGCCCGGAAGGTGGACCAGACCACTTCGGCGAAAAACAGTGGAGGGACCGATAGAAATACGATCCTTATATATATCGTGGCCATCCTCTCAACCTCGGCTCCCAGGTTAAGCAGCGAGATAATATCATCGGCTAGCAAAATACCGGCCCCCGCCAGGATCGATGAAAGGAAAAAGGCGAACCGATTTATATCCATCGCCCGTTTGGATGCCTCTTCCAGATTCTTGGCGCCGTAACTACGCGAGATCAAGGCCACGGTTCCCACGGAGATCAGATCCATCAAAGAGAATACGATCCACATGAGAAAACCGGCGGAGCCGACTGCCGCCAGCTCTTTTTTGCCCAGATGCCCCACCAGCGCGGTGTCGACGAAATTGTTCACCACTATGGCGAACGTCGACAGGACCGCCGGAAGGGCCAGCGTGAAGATATGCCGTGGTATCGAACCGGTTGTCAGATCTCTTGCCATTTTTTATTCATCCAGACAGTCTAAAGGCGAACGCGGGAAAGGGTCCTGTTCAATAATCTCCTGAGAGATTAAAGATTATAACTAATTTAGCGATTTATTGTCAAAAAAGTTGCAGACCGGCCGGAAACTTTTCCTATGTACGGGACAGGGCCCCATTTTTTCAAGATTGGAAATATGCTCTTTTGTGGGATACCCCTTGTGTTTAGAGAATCCATAACCGGGATACCTCTTTTCAAGTTGGATCATCAGCTTGTCCCTGTGCGTTTTGGCCAGTATGGAAGCCGCCGCTATGGACATCTCCCTGGCATCGCCCTTTACCACCGCTTTTTGCCTGATATCGATTTTCGGTATTTCGAATTTGCCGTCGACCATAATAAAATCCGGTTTCATCCTCAGTTTTTCGACCGCCAAACGCATAGCCAGAAAGGTCGCCTGGAGAATATTGATTCTATCCACCGTCTGCGGCCCCACCACACCCAGGGCCCATTGAGTCGATGAGTTTACTATACGCTCTTTTAGTAATTCTCGCCGAGCCGGTGTCAGAGTTTTTGAATCTCCGATACCGGATACGTCCAGATCATTGGAAAGGATTACGGCGGCGGCCACCACCGGCCCGGCCAGGGGTCCTCGGCCGGATTCATCCACCCCGCAAATTAAAGGCCCGGCAAATCCTCCGGGCCCTCTAAATCCTTTATTCGATTCGATCAATTATCTTTCTTTTCGGTGATCCTGGCCTTTTTGCCGACCGCGCCGCGCAGGTAATATAGTTTCGATCGACGTACTTTGCCTTTACGCATTACCTGGATTTTATCGATATTGGGAGAGTGCAGGGGGAATATCCTCTCAACCTCTATTCCGGCGGATACTTTTCTTACGGTAATCGACTCCGATACGCCGCCGCCTTTACGGGAGATAACGGTACCCTGGAAAACCTGTATCCTTTCTTTATCCCCTTCCTTGATCTTTACGTGTATCTTGAGGGTATCTCCCGGACCGAATTCTGGTATATCCTGTTTGAGGTATTTTCCCTCAAGCGACTTTAACTCCGACATTTCTCCGTCTCCGTATTTTTATATTTATTCAAAGCATCAATTTCTTCTTTTGTCAAGCTTTTAGATTTGAAAAGATCAGGCCTCCTGGTTTTTGTCCTGTATAGCGCGTTTCCCAATCGCCACTTTCTTATATTTTCATGGTGACCGGAAATGAGAACCTCCGGAACCTTGAGCCCTTCGAACTCCTCCGGCCTGGTGTATTCTTCCGGCCCCAGGATTCCCTTAAAGTGCGAATCCTCCTCGGCGGAGCCGAAATCCTTCATGGTGCCCGGCAGAAGCCTCAGGATGGCGTCGACCATGACGCAGGCGGCGTGCTCGCCGCCGGTCAGGGCAAAATCGCCTATGGAGATCTCCTTCAGTTTCCCGATCTCCACCACTCTCTGATCGACACCCTTGTAATGCCCGCAGATTATCACCATCCATTCGCTCTCTGCAAACTCGCCGGCCATGCCCTGGTTGAAAACCTCGCCGGCGGCCGAGGTCAGGATTCTCAACGCTTTATTCTCAGGATCTATATTGTTCAAAGCTCTGATTATGGGCTCCGGTTTCATTACCATGCCGGGACCGCCGCCGTAGGGAACATCATCTACGACCTTGTGTTTATCATCAGTAAAATCCCTGAGATCGTGAACGTTGATGTTATAGTATCCCTGCTGGCGTCCCTTGCCTATCAGGCTTTCGGAAAGCGGAATATCCACCATTTTAGGAAAAATTGTAACGATATCGATCTGCATGATATTTAAAATAGACCCTCTATTTTCCTTATTACGATCTTCTTCTCTTTAATATTGACTTCCTGAATGATTGCTTTGACGAATGGAATCATTATTTCTCCGCTTTTCGATTCGACGTTGAGAACAGGATTGGCTACAATGCTGTCCACCGATTTTACGGTGCCGATCAATTCCCCGTTTTCGTCGTAAACTTCCACTCCTTCCAGTTCGAAATGATAAAATTCCGATTCCTCTAACGGTTCCAGTTTATCTTTCTCGACCAGCACCTCCGCGCCTTTCCAGTATTCGGCAGTTTTCTGATCCTCTATTCCCTTTAGCTTAAGTCCTATCCTCTTTTTCGATGGTCTGGTAAATTCAACTTCGAAGTCGTTCGATTTTTCTCCTTTTTCAAGGGTAACGGTCAATCCCTTCTTGAGGTTTTTGGACGAGGGGTTGTAAAGAACGGCCGCCAACTCGCCCTTAAAACCGCGTGGCCCCTTGATGTATGCCACAGAAATTTTCATGAAATCGGCGGCCGATTATTCTATTATCCAATGCTCCTTTTATTCCAGAATTTCCAGGAGCGCCCTTTTTCCTTTCTTGGCCGAAACGGCGGCTATCAATGTCCTTATGGCCTTAGCTGTCTGGCCCTTGCGACCGATTACCTTTCCAAGATCACTGGAGTACACGCGCAGTTCGTATACAGTTGTCTTTTCTCCTTCAACCTCCGTTACATTTACCGAGTCGGGATGATCAACAAGCTGCTTGGCGATGAATTCAATAAAATCCTTCACGATTTCCTCCTTGATTGAGGTTCAATACGAGGTCTGTTAAGAACTCTCTTCAGCTTTCTTCGGTTTTTTCTTCTTGATCCTCTCAGTTAGCTCCGTCTTTAATTTCAATTCGGCTACGTCTTCGCCTTTTTTCTTTTTCTCCCATTTATCCCAGAGACCGACTTCTCTGAAAATCGCGGAAACGGTGTCGCTCGTTAATGCGCCGGTATCCAGCCACTGATAGATCTTGTTCTCGTCCAGTGAAACCCGGGCCGGTTTTTCAATGGGATGATAGTACCCGAGGATTTCAATAAATCTCCCGTCGCGAGCCTTGCGCGAATCGGTTGCTACCAGTCGATAGAACGGTCTTTTCTTGGCTCCCATTCTCCGTAATCTTATTGTTACTGCCACTAAACCTCCTGAAAAATCCCCTTGGGATTTATAAGGGAAATCCTTTCGGCATTCCCATACGTGAAACTTTTTTTATCATCTTCTGCATTTGACCGAACTGCTTCAAAAGCTGGTTGACCTCCTGAACGCTGACGCCGGAACCGGCGGCGATCCTCTTCCTTCTGGAGCCGTCTATTATGGCCGGCTGCAACCGCTCTTTCCTGGTCATGCTGTTTACAATCGCCTCGATCCTGACCAGCCCTCTGTCGTCGACCTCCACGCCCTTAAGCTGCTTACCTAAACCCGGAATCATCTCCAGAAGGTTCTGCAGAGGCCCCATTTTTTTCAGTTGGCGAAGCTGCGAAAGAAAATCCTCGAAGGTAAAACTCTCCTTGCGGAGTTTTTTCTCGAGCTTCTTCGCCTCTTCGATATCGACCGTCTCCTGGGCCTTCTCGACCAGGCTGACGATATCGCCCATCCCCAGTATCCGCGACGCTATCCTGTCGGGATGGAACTCCTCCAGGTCGGAAAGCTTCTCGCCGATCCCTATAAATTTAATCGGTATCCCCAGCGCTCCCTTAAGCGACATGGCGGCCCCGCCCCTGGCGTCGCCGTCCATCTTGGTCAGCGAGGCTCCGGTCAATCCGACCCGTTCGTGAAATTCTTTGGCTACATTTAACGCCTCCTGGCCGGTCATGGCATCCGCTATAAACAGAACCTCGTTAGGGGAGGAGGCTTTTTTGACTTCCTCCAGTTCGATCATCAACTCGTTATCTATTTGCAGTCGTCCGGCGGTGTCGACAATGGCGACATCCAGCATATGCTCCCGCGCATGTCCAATCGCTTCTTTGGCGATCTTCTCCGCCGACGATTCCGAGGTGTAAAACGGCATCTTTATCGATTCCGCCAGCACTTCGAGTTGTTTCTTGGCCGCGGGACGGTGCGTATCCGCCGCCACCAGAAGTGGATTTTTGCCCTTTTTCCGAAGATATAAAGCGAGCTTGCCGGCGAATGTAGTTTTGCCCGAACCTTGCAGTCCGACCAGAAGGATAACCGACGGGGGATTCCCCGCAAACGATAGATCTTCCCGCGAGCCGCCCAATAGCTGCACCATGCTGTCCAATACCACTTTCACGAACTGCTGCCCGGGAGTGATCGACTTGGTAACTTCCCGGCCTAACGCTTCCTGCTCGACATCGGCCACGAATTTTTTCGCCACCTTATAGTTGACATCGGCCTCAAGGAGCGCCATGCGGATCTCCTTGGCGGCCTCGGAGATATTCTTCTCGGAAAGGTAGCCGCGGCCGGTGACCTTCTTGAAGATCCCGTCCAGTTTCTCGGTTATCTGCTCAAACATAATTCCATATCTTTCAATGACCTCTGGGATATCTACAATCGGGCAAAATAGATATATTCCACCCCTAACCCAGAAAGGTCAAGCAATTATAATAACGTTTTTCAATTTATTTGCAACAAGAATTTAGATAATTTATCCCTATACGGAGTGAAGCGTTTGTCGTGTTTCGGGAACTATGATTCCCGAAACAAAAAGCTGACCTCCTGCAACCATACCCGGTATTCGCGCCCCGCACGATTTTTATTGAGGATTTAATCATTTAACAGTAAGATTATCGCAAAGAATGAACAGGTTCGCTGAAAATTCATCGATTTTATGCTCGTTAAGTAGCCGGGAGGAGGGTTAATTATGACAGATCAAAATACGAATGAACAAACGCCGGGCGGAGAAGAGGAAACCAAGCCGGCCGCGAAAAGCGAATGGGCAAACAAGCTGGATACCATGGGGTGGGCGTTATTTTTTATCTGGGTCGGTATCGCGTTTCTGCTGGATTTCGGGTTTGGCGTCGGCCTTCTGGGAATCGGCGTCATAACCCTGGGGGTGCAGGTCGCCCGCACCCGCTACGGGCTTAAGACCGAGACATTCTGGATAATTGTCGGTGTCTTATTTTTCCTGGGTGGGCTCTGGCAGCTTTTCGAACCTGATATCCCTCTTATCCCGATTCTGCTTATAATTGCCGGTCTCATCGTCCTGTTATCGGTAATGCGCAAGAAATAGGGTTTTCTCTGTCATTCCTGCGGAAGGGAGTGTAGAAAAACGCCAAATACTCGGTTGTAGATAATTGAGCCTAAAATATGGCGGCTGGAAAGCCGCCTCTATTAGGGAGATATAAATCAAAAAATTACCCT
>CP070813.1:1064660-1108447 GCA_020344055.1 Candidatus Zixiibacteriota bacterium
GATAGATTGATGCAATATGCCGGTAACACGTTTATAGATATTACGACCGGATCGGGACTTGAGAATATCGAGAATGTATTCTGCCCGGTATTTTTCGATATCGATGGAGATTACGATGATGATTTATTCAACGCGGGCAACTGGGAGTTGAACTACGGCGCCTTATTTCGCAACAATGGAGACGGTACATTCACCGATATTTCCACCAATACCAACCAGGGCGGTTTTGGATTCGGTCAGGAAGTTACTTTTGGCGACATTGATAATGACCGAGATTTCGATATCTACCTTTGTTCCGGATTTGGTGCCAATTCTATGTGGGAAAATGACGGAACAGGATTTTTTACGAATATTACCGCGGAATCCAACACCGGCTGCGGGGGATACAGTCGCGGAGCCAGTTTTGCCGATTTTGACAATGACGGCGATCTGGATCTATTCGTGAACAGATCCACCGAACCCAAAATGCTGTATCTTAACGACAGCACGGGCGTTTTCACTGATGTAAGTGTCCAGTCCGGAGTATACCTGTTCGCCAACGGCTTCGGCTGTTCGACCGGGGATATCGACAATGACGGTCAGATGGATATTATCGCGGCCAACTGCTGCTACGAACAGAACTTTGTTTTCATAAACCAGAATACCGACACCAACTTTGTCAAGATAAAGGTTATGGGACGCAATACGAATACGCTCGCCCTGGGCGCGATCGTCGAGCTCTTTTCCCAGGAACAGGGAGACAGATATTTTAAATTCAAGGCCATGAGAGAAATATCCAGTCATGCCACTCTGCACGGGACAAACGAACTGGTTGTGCATTTCGGCACTGGAAGCGCTACTAAGCTCGCTATCCGCATCCACTTCCAATCGGGCGCAATAGCGGAAACGACCGATGTAGATCCCGGCAGTATGATTATCATGGAAGAGCCCGAAATGGTGGCTGTTGATAATCAACATACTGAATTACCATCCCGATTTCTTACTGCCAAAGCCTATCCCAATCCATTTAACAACTCAATTAAAATATCCCTGGTAGGAGGAAAAAGCGCGGATTACCGTATAGATATTTATAATATAATGGGAGAAAAAATAAGATCCGAGAGAATTAAAAACAATAATCCTCTGACTTCCTTTTATATCTGGGACGGACGCAATAATAATGGCGATGGCGTCGGGAGCGGAATCTACCTGATAAAAGTGTATTCAGGCAGCAGACAGGCCAGGCTTAAGGCCGCTCTTTTGAGATAATTTCAAAAAGATTCTCATAATAAAGGGCGTAGCCAATATGCCCCTTAAGGATGCGTCAAAAGGCTGTTTGTTAAAATCAGGTTTTCCTCATTATGAACACCTGCGTATAGAATTTTCCTAATTCAAACATAAAGTCTCTCTCATTCAAGCGTTTTCCCGTCGAGTTTGAAAGATCGGAATATTATAAGCGGCGCGAGTATGCATAAGTAATTTGGTTGCTTGGCGTAAATAGAGCAGGTTAAATCCAAGCTGCCGATTGGCGAAAATTAACCTACCGATAAAAAAACCGGGCTTCTCATTTGAGAAGCCCGATCTTTGACAGATTCGATTAACTCTCCGTTAATCCAGTATTCCTGTTATTCTGTGGGCGGGCATCCGGCACAGTAAACCGGCGCAGAACCTCCCTTGAAGTATGCCACACCATAGGTAATGTCCAGACCGTTGTAGCTGCAGCTGCCGTTAACATCTCCGCAATAATGCCATGCATTACATTCGACAATCGGACATTGCGGGCACATAGGCTCGGAACCGCCCTTGAAAAAGGCGACGCCATACGTGATATCCAATCCGTTGTAGGAACCGCTGCCGTTGACATCTCCGACCACGTAGGGGCATCCCGTTACAACGCAGGGATGATCATCGCAGTTCAGGTATCGGTTCCAGTCATAGCCGCCCAGGGTGATACAGTCATCCTCGAGGGTATTGACGCAGAGAGTATCACTGGCGTCCACATAGCAGCAGCGTCCGACCGGCGGCGGGGGCGGATCCACGGTAAAGTCGGGAATTGTCAGCGTGTCCGCAATCGCCGCGCGGTTCTGCACGTCAGCCAGCGAAGCGCCGCCGAGAACGGCGATCAATACGGAAATAGAATCTCCATCAGCTATAGTATGCGGACCGGTGCTTAACAGTGATGACATATCCACAAACATGCTGTCGGCGATGGAATCGCCGGGGGTGCTCATCAATGTATACAACTCGGACATCACCCATCCTCCGCCGGAGGGCCCGGTGGGATAAATATGATCATTCTGGCTCACGGCGGTCATAGAATTCAGGTTAACAGCTTCCGCATTGGCCAGACACAGACCATAGAAGATGGTATCCGCTATAGGCGATTGGATAATAACATTATTGGCCCAATCGAACCGAACCGTATCACCGCCGTCAGTATCGATATCCCAGTCGAAATAGACACCGACGTAGTAATCGCTTAACGAGGAGCCGCGGTTGTTGGTAATCTTAAAGCCATGAACGAAAATGTCATCGGCCGCTCCCCCGGTGGAATAACCGAATCCGGCGTACTCAATGGATACGCCGCCGAGAACATTGTTGTCATCATATCGCGAGGTGGGATGGAATGGATCCACCATATCCAGACCGGTAACGCCTCTGTATTCATAGCAATCGGTAACTCCGGGATTGTAAAAAGCAAACATAGTATCCGGCGAATTACCCATAACCAGGGTACCGGCGAAGTTTGAAGCAGGATTACCGTTCCAGCCATAGGTATTGCCCTGGCCGTCGGTTTCACCGAGCGGACCGAAGTTGCTGACGCCGCAATCCGGGATATTGCCGGTCTCCGCCAGCCCAAGAGTCTGCACGCCTTCGACAATGTAAAGGTCATAACTCTCAATACAAGGCGTGGGGGCCCATTTATCGACGTAAACATAATAGGTGCCCGGCTGCAAAAGAATCTGCTCAAAACCATGTGGCATCGGGATGTTACCGCCGCCAGATGTGGCAATACATCCACCTATGATAGGATCAGGCGGGCAGAAATCATCAAGAATTATGCTTGTCCACGTTGTGGTATCAGGATCCAGGATTATGTCCAGAACAATCGGCTCCGAAACAGTAAACTCGTATACGTAATCTTCCCCGGTAACATAGTAATAGGGATTGATGCAGCTAGGGGGACCGCTGTAGTCATTACCCGCGCCACAGGTAGTATTGCCCATATCGGCAAATGGGACGGCGGTGTTGATATCGCCGATGGCGGTATTTGTATGACACGGCGGGGTCGGCTCCACCTCAACCCAGGCGACGTATTCGTTGCCTATGCTTCCCGTGCCGTCGCAGAGAAGATCAACGAACCAATCCGAAGGTCCGGCCCACAGCCAGAATACGCCAGGCCAGGTGGTTATGGTAATCGAGGCGGTGTCGCCGGCAGCGGCAACATCAGATGTCAGTATTTCATAATCAACGCAATCCTCGCTACCGGCATCAATTAAGAGGATCTGATATGAAAAGTCAGCCGTCCCGGCCCAGGTGAGCTCCGACGGCACCGTAACTACCACCCTGTACCAGTCAGTATCGCGATAAGTCAGCGTATCATTAGGGTCATCGGGATTAATGTGTTCAAACACACCGCTTCGGCCGCAAATCGTATCACCAGCAGAAACATTAACGAAAGGATATGGAGTTGAATCAGCGTTGCATCCGCTGTTGTAAACATCGTCATAGTTGAAGTAGCAGTCCGGTTCGCCTTCGGGATAACCTCCCGGCGGGCAATCGACCAGGATCGAAGGTATGTCGCCAACGGGGCCCCTGGGCTGGCTCAGGATCATTCCGCCCGGCACTTGATATGGTAGGGTCAGGGTCTTAAGGGCCTCTCTCCTCTCCAACTCAGCCTTCAGTCTCTCCTCGATCGCGGCTTGTTCGGCCTCGTCGTATTTGACGCGTCCGTCGAAGGCTAAGGTTACTCCCAGCAAAATTGTAAATGTCATCAGAAATGACATTAACAGCATTTTTCTCATATTAAAAATTCTCCCCAGTACAGTACCAAATTAAAAACAATCAAATAATTTTTGTAAACTCCGGCCCTGATTTCCTGAGTTTAGCAGTTAATATATCAAAGAAAATGATCGACTTTGTTCGCGATATCACCTCCTTTTTTAAAAATAGCCAAAAGGTAATGAAGACTGCTATGAATCGGTGATAGCAAATCCCAACCTACCCTCAACTACCTATTAAACTCGGGAAGCTTGCTTCTCAGTCCTGAACTATTACTTTATCTATTGTGTATATAAGCTCCCGCTTTAAACTAATATTTCAGGATAAATTTGTCAACTATAAACTTCGCCTTCATAGGGTAATATCTTAACGTTTTCCTCCAGATAACGTGGTTAACTATATGCAATGCATAGGAATACTAAGTTTACCGCGTTGCCGAAATGCCAGCCAGATAACCGGTAGAAAAAGCGGCCTGGAGGTTGAATCCGCCGGTATCGGCATCGATATCGAGCACCTCCCCGGCGAAATAGAGGTTTTTCACCAGACGCGATTCCAGGCTCTTCGGGTCCACCTCTTTCAAATCGATCCCGCCGGCCGTAACTATGGCTTCCTCAAAAGATCGATGCCCGATCACTTCCAGCCTGAAATCTTTCAGCCATAGCCTGAGCCTTTTCCTTTCATCCGAACTTATCTGGTTACCCGGTTTATCGCCCGATAAATCTAACAACTCAATGCAAACCGGAATCAGTTTTTGCGGAAGCAACATCTTCAAAATCGATTTAGATTTTTTATTTCTATACGTCTCCAGATCGCGGAGAATGCGCGCGTCAAGCTTCCTATGGTCCAGCGCCGGTTTGAGATCGATCGAAAGAATTACCTTCTTCCCTTCTTCAAGTAGGTCTACCACTTGCTTACTAACGGTGAGAACTATCGGCCCGGAAACGCCGTAATGGGTAAAAAGCATTTCGCCAAAAATATCGCCCGCCTTTTTGCCGTCCGCCAGCATTTTCAATCTGACATTCTTTAAGCTGAGGCCCTGGAGACGGCCGGCGATATCTCCCCTTGTTTCCAGGGGCACCAGCGCGGGCCTTACGGGGATTATGCAATGCCCGACAGATTTTGCCAGCCGGTAACCGTCGCCGGTGGAACCGGTCGCCGGATATGAGGCTCCGCCGGTGGCTATAATTACCCCGTCGGTAAGATAATCTTGCGCTTTCTCACTCCCCTCCGAGGCTACATATCTTACACCGGAAATCGTATTTTCATTAATAATCAGTCTTATAACTTTCGTGCCGGTTTTAATTTTCGCCCCGTTTTCCTTCGCCCAACCTATCAGCGCTCTCGCCACCTCGGCGGCGTCGCCGGATAATGGAAATACCCGTCCTCCCCTCTCAAAGCCGGTATTGACGCCCAATTCTTTTAAGAACTTTATCAGATCACCGGAGAAGAAATGACCGAAGGAACTTCGGAGAAATCTTCCATTGGGGCCGTAACTTTTTATAAATTCCGCCAGGGGCGCTTTATTGGTAAGATTACAGCGGCCCTTACCGGTTATGGCGAGCTTTAAGGCGGGTCTTCTTTTTTTTTCAAATACGACAACCTCCGCTCCCCGAGCGGCGGCCTGCCCCGCCGCCATCAATCCCGCGGGACCGGCTCCGATAACCGCCACGCGCTTTTTGTTCACTATTTGACTATTTCAATTATCTTTTTAAACTTGTCGCCCTCGGCCACCTGAAGCATCTCGAAAAGCGCCATCTCCACGGTCGTCAATTTGGCGCCGAGTTCTTTCATGGCCTGCAGGGCCACGAGTTTATTATCCAGCGTTCTCGACGAGACCGCGTCGGTAACAAGGTTTATTTCATACCCTTCCGGTAAAAGGTCCAACGCCGTTTGATAGACGCAGACATGCGTCTCCATTCCCGCCAGTAAGATCTGCTCCCGCCTGGTGGATCTCAGCTTTTCCATAAAATCCGGATTGCCGCAACAGCTGAAAGTGTTCTTTTCCAGGGGAGAAAGTCCTTCCAGAAGCCCCTTTATCTCCGGGACGGTGCGGCCGAGTTTTTCGGGAAGCTGTTCGTTCCATATAATGGGGATCTCCAGCGCCTTTACGCCTTTGATCAACCTGGCCACATTTTCGAAAAACTCTTTTTTGTTGTGCATCAAAGTGGCGAGTTTGCCCTGAATATCGACAAGCACCAAAACCGTATCATCCGTTCTTAGCATAATATCCTCCTGTTTGAAAATATATAATTAGAGATCTTTTATCAAGGTTTCCGATAATTATAGAAATATAAAGTCGGCTGGAATGCCGGGCACCGATTATTGCGTGGGCGGGCAATCGACGCAAAAGAGCAGATCGGGTCCGCCTTTCAAATATGCCACCATATAGGTCACATCCAGGCCGTTGAAATTGCAGCTCCCGTTGGCGTCGCCCGGGACATGCCAGGTTTCGCCAAGGGTGCATTCGCATTGATACGGCGGCGGCGGGGCTCCCTTGAAATATGCTATCGAATAGGTCACATCCAGGCCGTTAAAATCGCCGCTGTCGTTGACATCGCCGGCAACATAATCGCAGTCGGTTTGGAAAGGCTCCACCACGATATCCTCGGTATTTCCAAATACGCCCCAGCCGGACACGTTTCTGGCTCTGACTCGATATGCATATTCTCCCAGCTGTTGATCGACGATCTGGTAATTGGGGGCGGTAATATTGCTGTCCAGCACGACCACGCCGGAATATGTTTGAACCGGATAGATATCATCGACATACATTCCGGTATATGATACGCCGATATCGGTATCGTAACGAAAGCGAATATAAACATATTCGCCGATATAGGGGTTCAGGCTGTAGGAGCGGCTGCTCCATCCTCCCGAATTACCGGTATAGGTCGCGAGGCTTTCGAAATTAATGCCGTCGGTGGAGACCTCTACAAAGCCGTAATCGTAGTTGCTCTCTATATTATAATTGATGTAAAACGTTAAATTGGTCGGCCCCTCGATCAGGACGGGGGACGACAGAGTCATAATGGCATGATAGCTGTTGGCACCGCCCGAATAAAAACCATACGATCCCGAATGGTGAGTGGTCGAAAGGGAGTAACCGTCAAGAATCCAGTTTCCCGAACCGTTTTCGGCTCCATCGGTAATAATCGATTCCCCCGAGACCTCCTGAAGTTCGTACCTGTCGGGAATGGTATCGCCGGCGATCACATCCCACGAAACGGTATAATCGCCGGTATAGCTGGTATCCATCTGTTGAATCTGAGGCCCACCCGGAGAAATGGCTCTCCATATATTGTCCGCGAGCAGAGAAAATGCCAGGTTATAATTACGGTGAATGGCAACCAGGCCGGGTATGTTCGATTGATTGGGCCAGAAGGGGCCGGCTTCGGGAACAAAACCGAATATCCTGTTTTTGGCGGTTATCTCGCCGTAGGAATAATCATAAGCATTGCCGTTGCTGGGGTACATCTGTTGCCAGGTCATACCCACGGGATAACCCGAATAAGAGGCAAGGGAATCGCCCAGGGATCTGTAAAAATGGTGGTCGGGCGTAAAAAGGTGATCGTAACCCCAGGCATGAAGTACATTTTCGGAACCGCCGTGATAGTGAAGGGCGAGCTGGAAGTTATGTTCCTCGCAGAGAAACATCACCGCCTGGTTCTCCGGCTCGGATCCGGCGGAAGGGCCGCGGTAGGTTTCGCTGGATGGATAGGGCGAGGAACCGTTATTATCATATCCCCACATATAGGTATAATTGCGGTTGTTATCGACACCGTAGCTGCCTCCGTTATTGCGGCGGTTCTTACGCCACATTCCGCCGCCATTGGGATTTGTTTGTTGGTTGTACAAATATCCATCGGGATTAACCGTCGGAATAAACCAGACCTGTCTTTCATTTACAATATGGGTAGCGTTCGGATCCTCGCCGTAATTTTCGCAAAGCCACTCCATGAAATCGATGCAGATCTCGCCGCCGATGGGTTCCCGGGCATGCGTTATACCGGTAATTAAAACCTCCGGCTCTCCCTCCTCTATATCTACGTTATCCGAGACCTTTACAGCCCAGATGGCGTTATTTTCATGCGAATGGCCGATGCTATCGACTCTTAATAATGCGGGGTAATCGCTCTGGAGAGAATCGAGCTTGGCGACTATTTCGGAAAAGGTTCGAAATCCGCCCATGGTGAGGCCGGCGAACTGCTGCGAATTATGTTTTTCGACGTCGGGGATAAGTATCTCGTACCCATAACCGAGGGCCGAAACCGCCCGCAATTCCTCGCTGTTCAGGTAGACATCGATATAACCGTCATCAAAATTGTACTCTAATACCGATTCTCCGGCTCCCGTCCCGGTCAGGATCTCCGTTATATCCGATTTGTCGGAAACGGTAATTCGCAGAAGGCTGTATATTTCCGCAGAAGCCGATTGCAGGCATACACAGAAAAAGACAAATCCAATCAAAAAATTAATTCTTAAAGCTCTCATAATTCTCCCCGCCTCAATTCAAGATCCAAACCGATAGATCGGCTTTTTTCACCAGGTTGTTTAATTTATCAAGAAAATGGGAGCCACCCCCGGGTTCCCATTCTCTAAATCGCCTCTATTTCAGAAGCGTCATCTTCTCTGTATCAGTAAACTCGTTCATTTTGATTTTGTAGAAGTACATCCCGGTAGGGCGGTCTTTGGCATCCCATATTACGTCCTGATATCCCGCGGGCTGGAGTTCGTCTACCACGGTTTCAATTTTGCGTCCCAGCAGATCAAAAATCTCGAGGGTGACATGGGAAGCCTCGGGCAGGGCATATTTAATCATGACGCGGGCGTTGAAGGGATTTGGATACGCGCCCAAGAGAGCGAATTCTCCGGGAAGATCCGCGATATCGATTTCATCCGGAACCGATGTGGGTCCGCATTCGATTCTTTCCACCTTGAAGGCATCAATTCCAGCCTCAACAATAGAACCTTCGCCGACAAGATCAGAAACTTCAAAACGGATTTTTACCTGATCATTAGGATCGATGAAACTGTTTAGCCGAAACTTATGTTCTTCCCAACCGTCCCGCGTTATTGGCCCGATTTCCTCGGCTTCAATCCAACTGACTCCGTTATCGGAAGACACATAGGTTCTGAAATAATCGTCGTGAGGATTATCACCCCTGTGATTCGTGTACCAAAGGGCATAAGTAATCAAAGCATCTTCGCCGGTCAGATCCATGGTCGGGGAAATTAAATATGTATATCCGTTGTCGACGTCGCTATTACATTGGTTGGCCGAGCTATTATCGGTTACATAGCAATTTCCGGATCCATCATAATCGCTGGGAGGATTACCTCGATCGCAGATTGAGGTATCAATCGGGATTGCTCTTTCCCAGGGACCATCCTCAAGTCCCGGAGAATTCTCGACTGTCCAGCCGAGGTCATCCTCAAAATCGTCTTCCATCAGAGTTGTAAATCCAACGGCGGAGTACAGCGCGTAGGGGGAAAGCGTGGAGTCCGAAGGATCGGTTACCGTCTCTCCCTGGTCGGTTTGCGCGCTGAAATAATAAAGCACCTCGACGCCACAGGTTACCGCCGGAAATACGGCCTGGTATACATTGGGCGAAACCACCTGCATATCGATGGCAACCCAGCCGGGACCATCGTTATAATGAAGCCTTCCTGTTCCGGGCTGCGGATTCTGAATGGAGAAAACGACCTCGACATCAATGATGGTACCCCCGGCCGGATCGATAAAATCGGGATGCCCGTTGGGATAGATAAATTCGATCAGATGGAGTTCGGGGCAATCCATGCTATGAGCGTTGAAACCGGTGCAGAGCTCGTCATAGTGCGGGGTGCCATTGTAGATATTTCCGTCATCGTCGTCAAGGGTGAGGTAATCGATGGTAATCTGCGGCGTGATCATATCGCCGGTATGAAGAAGTATGGCGTTGACGGCCAGATTGCCGATTATATCCATATAGGTATTGGGATATGTTATCTCCAGGGCTTCCCGGGCGTCCCACACGCATCCCGACAAAAGTTGCCCGCAATAATGGATCTGACCGGTACAGGGGTATTGAAGATTATTATCCGCCGTCCTTATCCCCTGGTAGCAGTTGAGGTTGAAACCGTAGGCGAGATTCGGATCGTTGGTGATCAGAACACCCATGACGTCGCTCTGGCCTTCGCCATACTGTCCCTGGCCGCTGCCGGCCTCGGCAACAAGATGGTGCCCGTATTCATGATGAATAACTGTGGAAAACGCGGTATTGGCGCAGCCGCCGCCGGAGGTGTAGAAGTTTATGGAACTGTAATCGTAATAGGCGTTGCAGTTATCGTTCCAGTTTACATTTACGGGAAACTCGTTCTGCTGCAGGCCGGGATAGGCGGGATTGTAGTTTATGGTGAAATCGCGCACGACGTTGGCCTGTACGTAACCGTTTATCTGGGCTCTATCGTATTCTATCAGATTGTTTTCATTATGAAGAAAATTCGCGGGGCCGGGAGGCGTCAGGGTATCGACCAACTGGAGGTTTTGCCCGGTCTGATTGAATACCCTGAACCACTGCCCTCTGACTTGAGACGTCACTATAACATCGTTGGTATCAGGATGGCTGATGACAAAGTCGCCGTTCTCATCCGCAAACGCCGAATTACCGTTCTGGATCTGTACCAGGGAATACGGCATAGGAGTGGAAACCTCCGTACTGCATACATCCGCCTTTGGGCCCTCGGTGGCCATGCCGCTCACATTTCCAATTACGTCAACGTTTAAAATCATATCCTCGGAATAAAGAATCTCCCCCGTCCGGGCGTCAACAAGAAGCAGCCACTTTTGATATTCTTCGGTCGCATATAAACCGTTATCGGCTATAATCTCCATGGCGACTCCGGGTTGGTCCGCCACTTCATCGCTGTACCCGGCCCAGACAACCAGCTTCGGTTCGCTGACATTAACCAGGCCGGCGTTGAACGATCTCGCGGCACCGTAAGCCAGGTTTTCATTTACAGAAACGCCCATCGGCATGATAAATTCTCCCAGATCCTTCAGCGAGGATGCCGCCAGAACAAGCGGGTAATTGGCCCCGTTAAGGATCAGAAGCCTTAAATCGGATCTGAATACAGGGATATCGCCGCTGTATTGCGTGTAGTACACCAGGGTAAATTTATAATCGCCGGTATCGCGATTGTACATGACAGGCTGAGTATGCCTGCCGTCGAATAGAAGACTAACGGGACGCAGGTCTTCCGATTTGACCCCGTAGACCCCGACATGATTCTGCCGGAACTGTTCTGCGGTAGCCTCCGGGCTGGAACCGTGCCCGAACTGTTTCCCGTAGATACGAGAAATCTGACCGTTTTCCGAATACATCCTCAAACCCGGATATTCGGTATTCAAGCGATAAATCGCATCGCTTTTCGGGCTCTGTTCGGAGGCAAATAGGGGTACGCACAAAACCGCCACCATCAGAACCGATGCCACAAGATTTCTGGCAAATTTCATCAGCCACTCCCAGTCTTTAATTTTAATCCCTGAATTCTATTCTCTGACCTATTCTATCTTAATTAACAATAGAATCAAAAATAATCAAGGCCAAAAAGGCCAAATCACTCCCAACCAGTAACAAAAAAATTAAAGATCCGCGTTCCATTATTTGATGTAAGTCACGGACAATCATGGCAGTAAGGGAAAAAAGATCGGAGATATTATAAGCTAGGCCTTGACATACAACCACTTGTAGTTGCGAAAATATTTAAAATAGCTGCGGCCCATATTATCGACTTTCAATATTGGGGGAAAAAGGCTCCGAAGAAATCAAGCCTGGCTTCAACCTCCGAAGAGGCTCGGAATCGGCAAAACCATCATTAAAGCTGTATCCGGATACCGATTCTCCCGCACCGGTTTTGAACGGGAGCCGTTCAGGCTCCCGCTCAATAATCCGACTCTATTTTAGAAGCATCATCTTCCCGGCGTCTTTGAAGTCGCCTATGCTGATTTTATAGAAGTACATCCCGGTAGAACGATTTTTGGCGTCCCATATAGCGCTCCGGTATCCGGCCGGCTGAAAATCATCCACCACGGTTTCGATCTTGCGTCCCAGAAGATCGAAAATCTCAAGGGTAACATGGGTCTTTTCGGGCAGGGCATATTTAATCGTGACCCGGGCATTAAACGGATTTGGATAAGCTCCCAGAAGTGCGAATTCTCCGGGAAGACTAGCGGCACCGATTTCACCCGGGACCGAGGCAGGTTCGCATTCGATTTTTTCCACTTTAAAGGCGTCAAGACCAGCCTCCACTATCGATTCCATACCAATAGAATCGGACACCTCAAAGCGCACCTTCACCTGGTTATTAGGTTCTATATATCGATTTAAAAATAATTTTTCCTCCATCCAGACCGCCTCGGTAACAGGACCATATTCGATCGCCTGGATCCAATTGGCGCCGTTATTTGTGGAAAAAGAAACCCTGCAATATTTACTGTTGGGATTGCTTCCCCAAAAATTGGTGTACCAGAGGGCGTAGTTTATCCGGATAATCTCGCCGGAGAGATCCGGGAGGGTGGGCGATATAAGGTATGTATAACCGTCATCCACATCGCTGCTGCACTGGTTTGCCGAACTATTGTCGGTAACGTAACAATGACCGGAGCTATCGAAGTCCGCCGGGGGATTGCCCATTTCACAGACCGAATGAGGTATCGGCACCGCGCGTTCCCAGGCGCCGTCCGACAACCACCAATTTTCCACGGTCCATCCCAGGTCGTCTTCGAAGTCATCTTCCATCAAAGTTGTAAATGCCGCGGCAGAGTAACACGCGTAGGCGGAAAGCGGGGCGTCCAATGGGTCGGTTACCGTTGCTCCCTGGTCGGTTTGGGCGCTGAAGTAATAAAGCACCTCGACGGCGCAAGTCACCACAGGGAATACGGCCTGATATACGTTGGGCGAAACCACCTGCATATCGATGGCGACCCAGCCGGAACCATCGTTGTAATGAAGCATCCCCGTTCCCGGCTGCGGATTCTGAACGCAGGAAACGACCTCAACGTCAATGATCGTACCGCCTGCCGGATCGATCAAATCGGGATGTCCGTTGGGATAGATAAATTCGATCAGATGGAGTTCGGGGCAATCCATGTTATGAGCGCCAAAACCGGCGCAGAGCTCATCATAGTGCGGCGTGCCATTGTAGATATTTCCGTCGTCGTCGTCGAGGGTGAGGTAATCGATAGTGATCTGCGGTGTGATCATATAGCCGGTATGAAGAAGAGTGGAATTTACGGCGAGATTGGCAATAATATCCATATAGGTATTAGGGTAATTAATCTCCAGGGCCAGCCTGGCGTCCCAGACGCATCCGGACAGAAGCTGACCGCAATAATGGGGCTCGTCGTTGCAGGGATATTGCATATTATTGTCCGCAGATCTTATCCCCTGGCTGCAATTGAGGAAGAAGCCATAGGCAAGAATCGGATCGTCAGTAATTAGAAGGCCCATCACGTCGCTCTGACCCTCACCGTACTGTTCCTGGCCGCTTCCCGCCATAGCTACCAGGTGATGCCCGTACTCGTGATGAACCACTGTGGAAAAGGCGGTGTTGGCGCAGCCGCCCCCGGAGGTGAAAAAATTAATGGAGTTATAATCATAATAGGCGTTGCAGTTTTCACCTATATTTACATTGACAGGAAACTCATTCTGCTGCAGTCCGGGATAGGCGGGATTATAATCTAGCGTAAAATCGCGCACCACGTTAGCGTGCACGTAGCCATTTACCTGGGCCCTGTCGTATTCCGTCAGATTTTCTTCATTATGCAGAAAATTCGCGGGGCCCGGGGGCGTCAGAGTATCTACCAGCTGTAAGTTTTGCCCGTAGAAATTGGACACCCGAAACCACTGGCCCTTTATTTGGGATATCACTATAACTTCATCGCTGCCGGCGTTGCTGATAACAAAATCGCCGTTCTCATCCGCATACGCCGAATTCCCTCCCTGAATTTGCACAAGGGAATACGGCATCGGGGTGGAGACCTCCAGACTGCAGATATCGGCGCCGGGGCCTTCGGTAGCCAAACCGCTCACGTTGCCGATGACGTCAACGTTTATAATCATATTCTCGGAATAGAGAATCTCTCCTGACTGAGCGTCGACAAGAAGCAACCACTTTTTAAATTCTCCCGTCCCGTAAAGATCGTTATCAGCTATGATCTCCATCGCGACTCCGGGTTGATCCGCCATTTGCTCGCCGTATCCGGCCCAGACGACCAGCCTAGGTTCGCTGATATTAACCAGCCCGGCGTGGAACGATTTCGCGGCGCCATAAGCCAAATTATCATTTATGGACGCTCCCATGGGAGCCGCAAATTCACCCAGATCCTTCAACGAGGATGCCGCCAGGACAAGCGGGTAATCGGCCTCATTGAGAACCAGAAGCCGTAGATCGGATCTGAATACGGGGATATCGCCGCTGTATTGCGTGTAGTATACCAGGGTAAATTTATAACTGTCGGTGTCGCGATTAAACATCAACGGCTGCGTATGCCTGCCGTCATACAGGACGCTTACCGGCCGCAGGTCTTCCGATTTAACTCCGTAAATTTCGGCGTAATTCTGTCGGAACTGTTCCGCAGTTTCTTCCGGGCTGGAACCGTGCCCGAACGGTTTTCCATAGATACGTGAAATTTGACCATTTTCCGAATACATCCTTAAATCCGGATATTCGGAGTTCAAATTATAGATCGCTTCTCTTTTCGGGTTCTGTTCGGAGGCAAATAAAGGCAAGCAGACAACTGCCACCGCCAGAACCGACGTGATAAGAACCCTGATAAAAATCATCGGCCACTCCTACCCTTTGATATTAACACTATAATTTGTATTGTGGGTCTATTCGGTTTTAAAGAGCAAAAAAACCAAGATTATCAAGGATAAAACCCAGGCAATTTCAATCAAGTAACAATTAGCCTAAAATCCCGGTTCCACTTTTCAATTTAATCCGAATTTTAATTGGAAAGTAAAAGATAATAGTTGTCAATAATCCAAGCTATACCTTAACGTGCAGCCATTTGCCGTTGCGGAAATAGCTGTAATATGCGATAGCGGAGATAGCAGTAGCTCCCGAAATCGACCACCAGACCGCGATCTCGCTCAAACCGAGAACCTGGGTTGAAACATAGATTGCCGGGACCTCCAGGAGCCATGAGTGTACGATATTGAACGTCATGGCGGGACGGTTCTCCCCCACGCCGGTGTAGACATTCTCTATCATCAGGTGAAATCCGAGAAAGGGAAAACCGATGGCCAGCACTCTCAGCAATGTCACGCCGATCTGAATTATCGAAGGATCGTCGAAGAATTTTCCCATAATAAACCCGGCGCCGAAAAAGACGATCATCCCCATGACCGTCATGATCCCTACTCCGAGCGCGATAGACTGATAGGCGGTCTTTTTGGCGCGTTCTTTTTTATTGGCGCCGAGGTTGTGGCCGATAAGGGCCGAAAGTCCTAATCCAATCCCGACCAGCACCATTATTCCGAACGCCGAAATCCTGATTCCCACGCCATAGGCCGCCACCACGCCGACGCCAAAAACCGCGATCATCGGCATTACCACGATCCGGGCCAGGGAAAACGACAGCGACCCGATGGCTGAGGGAAACCCGATCTTTAAAATCTGCCACATGGTCGAAAGCCGTATATGTTCTTTACTTCTGAAATGGAGTTTCACGTTAGCCGCTCCTGCGAAGAACAGGACCAATCCTGCGGAAAATGCGAAAACGTAGGAAATCACCGAGGCCCAGGCGGCGCCGGCCACTCCCATCTCCGGGAATATCCACCAGCCGAAAATCATAAACGGGTCCAGAATGATGTTGATCAGATTCAGGCTAATCATTAAAACCATCGCCTTGTTGGGATTGGCGACACCCCTTAGCGCTGTGAATACCGAATAAGTGGCGAAATTGAAACCCAGCCCTATGAATATAATTCTACCGTAGGTTATCCCCAGATCAAGTACTTGCTGCTTCGCGCCAAGCAGATTCAAGGCAACGGGAGTGAACAGATAACCAAGTATACCGAAAACGATGGCGACTATCCATTTGAGTAAGAGAGTCTCCTTGATAGAAAGTTCCGTTTTGGATAGATCCTTTTCGCCGTAGCGTCGGGATATAATCGCCACCGATCCCACACCCACGATCATATTTGCCGAGTGAGTAACCCACAGAAACGAGGCGAAGAAGGTGATGGCGGCCACCGGCTCCGGGCCCAGCTTGGATACCCAGTACATATCGATAAGGTCGTAAATATTGCCGGTGCTGAATCCGATCATCGACGGTACCCCCATCTTGAGGATCGACTTGATGATCGAGCCCTCGGTATGGTCGGTTACTTTATTTTTCTCCAACTGCCGCACACCTCACCTCGAAAATAAAGAATGTCTAATATACAAAATAATTGTGAATCCGCCCTATAATTTTTTGATTGGAATTACATTACGAATTCAAATAATGCAGGCCGCCATTTTAACGGCTGCGGCCGAACCGCGTGTCAGAATTCATTCTGACCGCGAAGATACGGTCGCAACCACGCCGTCGGCGTGGCGACACGCAGAAAAACCTTCTGTCATGCCGGACTTGATCCGGCATCCATAATGGCCTGCTTTTATAGATTCCTGCTTTCGCAGGAATGACAATTACATGTTATTACTAAGCTAGCATCCCGTCGGGGGTAAAACCCCCGACCTACGATAGGAGCGTTTTGGGAATTGCGGTTCCCAAAACAGAATGTTAAAATGGGTAGAAACCGCCTTTAAACCAGTAATCCTCTTTCAGCTCTTCCTGCTGGCGGATAAGTCTGCGGTAATGGGTCGACTCCCATTCAGCAAGTTCACCGAGAAAGGTCTTTACCGTGGGATCTGTCGCTTCCTTGGCCTGATTTTTATAAAAATCTATCTGGGCAAGCTCGAGATGAACCCCAATAGACAGAGCGCTCATTTCGTTATGGGCTTGAGCAACCCGTGATTTGAATTCTTCTGAAAATACCGGGGTCTCTATCTGGTCTCCCGAGGGTTTCCCTACTTTCAAATTTTTATCGGGTTCGCCGGATTCCGTAATCGATTTATGCTGGGCTTTAAGAAAATGCAGGTGATCGAGTTCGTCTTTGGCCAGCGATTCAAATACTTCTTTTCCCTGGGGATCTTCAGTTTTTTCAGCCGCCATCTGGTAGAAAAGATGGCCGTCGGTCTCGGCCTGCATCGCTCTATAAAGGACTTTTATTACCGCCTCTTTCATTTCCTTATCCATATTAATACGCCTCCATTGTTATCATCATACAGAATAAATTTATGGCATGTGCTTTATCATTGCAAGGCATTTGATTGTCAAAACAAAGGGCAAACAGGATATGCGTCAGGTCTCGGGGAGACCTGACCTACCACTTGAAGATTTATTTTGTTTGCAGAAGCTGATCGACTCGTTCGGCGATTTTCGCGGCGACGTTCTCGATGGTATCCTCGGCGTCGACCACGAGGAACCGATCGGCTTCCTGTCGGGCTATCTCCAGGAACCCGGCCCGTACCCGTTCCCGGAACTCCAGCGACTCCCGCTCCAGCCTGTCATCCGATGAGCTCGATTGAAAGCGTTCGTGATTGTTGATAGTCTCATTGAGAGGGCCGACGGACATAAGAATGGTTAGATCGGGTACGAGGTTACCTGTCGCCTCCATATTTACCGAGTGAATCAGTTTTATATCCAGCCCCCGTCCGTAACCCTGGTATGCGGTGGTGGAATCGTAGAACCTGTCGGAGATAACGATCTCTCCCCTCTCCAGCGCCGGCCTGATGATGTCGTCCACAAGCTGCGCCCGGGCGGCGTTGTAGAGCAGAAGTTCGGTCAGGGGCGATATCTTCCCGGCGTTCTCCTTATCCAGCAGGATATTCCTGATCTTTTCGGATATCTCCGTGGAGCCGGGTTCGCGAACCAAAGTTACTTTCAGGTTTTTTGATTCAAGGTGCTTGACCAGGTTCTCGACCTGCGTGGATTTGCCGACCTTATCGAGCCCCTCGAATGTGATAAAGAGACCCTTTTTCATCCCTGCACCACCTGGGGTGTTTTCAACCTGCTCAAAACCATCACTACCGCTAATATAATAATCGCGCCGCCGATAATGGTTGTAAAAATCGGATTCTCGCCCAGAATTATCATTCCCCAGATGGTGGCCAGTACCGGCTCCCCGATAATGGACATGGCCACGGGAAAGGCCGGAAGATGCCTTAAGGCGAAATTGTAAAGGTTGTGCCCCAGGATGGTCGGTCCCAGGGCCAGGAGGAAGAATATCAGGTAATCGATTTTAACAGCGGGCGCCGTGAATGTGCCGCTAAATAAGCCCAGAATCAGGATTACAATGGAGGCTACGCTATACACCGTTAAAACATACGGTATCAGGTTCACCCGGGGACGGACGAATCGTCCGATGAATAGATAGGAGCCCGCCATCAACGCCCCCACCAGCGCCAGGATATCGCCTTTCAGATGGGCGGCGCCGATATCGAGATCGCCCCGGGCGATAAGATAGCTGCCGATAATAGCCAGGATAATTGCGGCGGAACCGACGCGGCCGATTTTCTCTTTCAGAAAGACAAATCCTAAGAGCGCCACAAACACCGGCTGCGTGGTGACCAGCACCACCGATGAAGATATAGAGGTGAATTTTAGTGATGCGATCCAGGTATAGAAATGAAGCCCCAGGAAAATACCGGAGAGCGTCGAGATCCAGAAATCGGCTCTCCTTTCAAACCATTTGCCTCTGTAAAACGGTACGGCGAGAAGAACCATTAAAGAAGAAAAAAACATCCTGAAAAAGGCGATGGTGGTGGGCGATGATTCCGATAATCTTATCAATATCGAAGCCCAGCTTACAAAGAACACTCCCACAATCAGCGTGAGCGCGCCCATGCCGGGCGATATGGTTTTCCTGCCCTCCGACAATTTTGATTTTATTCCGACGCCGCCAGGAGTTCGTCAATTTTTGAAAGCTGATTGATATCACCCACCATAAACAGGGTGTCGTTTCCCTCGATTATCTGGTCGGCCGAGGGATTATAGATTATCCTGCCGTCAGTTTTTTTCATTCCGATAATATTCAACCCGTATCGAGCCCGGACCTCCATCTCCTTGAGCGATTTTCCCACCAGCCGGGAGCCCTCGGATACCTCCACCTCTTCGATTCTTATGCCAAGACCGTCGCCCTGCTCGATGCTCATGAAATCGACCACGTTGGGCCTGATGGCCGACATGGCCATGCGGGAGCCCGCGGACACATGCGGTGAGATCACCCTATCCGCCCCGGCGCGTTTCAGTTTCTGTTCGGCGGACGTGGAATCGGCGCGGGCCATGATAAACAGTTTGGGATTCAGGCTCCTGGCGGTCAGGGTTATATAGACGGCGTCGGCCTCGTCAGCCACGGCGTTGATAAGCCCCCTGGCCTTTTTTATGCCCGCCGTAAGCAGGGATTCGTCACTGGTACAATCGCCCTCGTGGTACATGTAACCTCTGGCCATAAGTGCCTCTACCAGCTCGGAATTCCTTTCGATAACCGCGAATCGTATTTTATTGCGGTGGAGCTCATCGCAAACGACCATGCCGACCCGGCCGTACCCGCAGACAATAAAATGATCCGATAGCGAGGCGAGTTTTTTATCCATTCTATGTCTCCCCAGAATTTTTAATAGCTGTCCTTCGATAATCATTTGCCCACCGATGCGCGCCACCATAAAAAAGCCGAACCATCCCACGAGAATCAGGATAATATTAAATACCCGCCCCGCGTCGGTAAGCGGCTTGACCTCTTTATACCCGATGGTGGTGACCGTTATTACGGTCATATAAAGAGAATCCAGAAAGGTATAATTGGGCTGCACCGCCTGATACCCCGCTGTGCCCAGAATCAGGACACCGAGAAGAATAGCGAGTATTTTCAATATCTTCACGTATGTCATGATTTAAGCGGCTGCATGAACGAAATCGGGATACCATCGGGATCCTTTATGGTGAAAAGCCTGTATCCCCAGGGAGCGTCATAAGGCTCTTTAACAACTTCGACGCCAAGGTCCGACAGCCTTTTAAACATTATATCGACGTCATTCGCATCAAAAAAGATATCGACCTTTTTTCGTTCCAGGTAGTAACAGCAGTCGTCGAAACCTTCCCCTTCCGGGAACCAGATGATCTCCAGATCCGCGCTGCCGGCGGAGAATATTGCGCCCCAGCTGTCTTTCCTCTGCCATGATGATGAAAGTTTCAATCCCAGGATATCTTTGTAAAACTCAAAACTCTTCCTGTAGTCATTTACCTTTATTACGATTCTTGAAAATTTCATGAAATGGCGATCCTCTTACCTTTATCAGATGATTTCCTCTTCGGAAAATTTCCGTTTTGCTCCAACCGAGACCCCCCTCGCCAGATTCAAAAGGTCCGGTTTATCGGTTATGATCCCGGCGATTCCCATGTTGATCAGGTTTTCCATAACTCTTCTATCGTTCACGGTCCATATATACAGGTCAAAGCCGAGATCGGTCAATTCATTTATGACGGAGGCGGAGACGACACCAATATTAAGATGGACGGAATTCGCTTTTGATATGAGTGCCAGACGCCTGATAATCGCCCGTCCGAGGTACCGGACTTTATAGATCCTGTTATTACCGACCACCAGAGCCGTTTTCAATGAGGAGTCCAGCCTTTTTATCTTGCGGATTACGCCCGGATGAAATGACGAAATAACGGGGGGAAATGCCACCGCGTATTTTTTTAACAGATATACGATTTCCTCTTCAAAGCCTCCGGTTTTTATTTCGATGTCAAGGGCTATGCGCGATCCGAATTCCTTCAGGAGTTCATCGAACCTGGCGAGCTCGAATCCGTTTCCTCTGGCCAATAAGTCCAGATCATTTGCGGAGATATTTGAGACCGGCGCCAATTTTCCGTCGCGATTCCACACCCGCTCGTCGTGCCAGAGGACAATTACGCCGTCGACAGTGCACCGTAGATCGAACTCCGCCATATCGGCACCAAGTTCAATCGCCTTTTCTATGGACTCCAAAGTGTTTTCGGGAGCATATGCGCTGGCCCCGCGATGGGCGATGTTTAAGATCTTTCTCAAGTAACCATTTCCCAAACATTTGTATTTAACAAGCTATTTTATATGGGAGATGATTAAATAGCAAGTTCTGTTTAAGGAATATCAGGCCACCGGCGCCGGGAGGCCGCGTCCAGCTTCCAGGAAATGGCGCGTCTCGGCGAATCCTTCGGCGACAGTCCGCCAATAACCACCGATCTTATCCGGTCCGGCGCCGAGCTCCATGGCCAGCACAATCAGACTGCCGATGCAGTAGTCGCGCCATATGCCGATCTTCTGTTTCTTGGCGAAATCTACCAGAAACTCAAACCTGCTTTCCATCCGCTTCCTGGTCAACTCATCCGGATCAAAATCGGCAATCAGGGCGTCTTTTATCTGCTTGAAGACCTCCTGTAATTTCCTGATCTCATCGAAATTGAAATAGCATTCGGACTGCATGTCGAACTTATCCAGATCGGAGGTCGGTCTAAACCTGACCAGTTCTTCCCACAAATCGGGCTCCAGGACCTCGGTTTTTATTTTCTGAAGCCATTTTTCAAAAAGCTCCAGTACCTGGCTCCAGACCTTTCCATTTACCTTTTCGACGTTTCGCTTAATTCCGGGCGAAAATTCCGGATCGTAGTTGATGCTGGCGAAATTAAAGGCGAAATAGCTTCTTTCTTTATACCTTATTACGGAACAGACGTTGCAGGGACCGATTCTGCCGGTCAATGTTGAGGTGCGATATTTATTTTCCTCCCACTCGAACATGGTCGGCTGCAGTTGATTACGAGTAATCAAGATGAAAATCTCATTTTTCTTCGATGGCGATAAAGTCTCGTCCGGCATAAAGTCCACCATTCCCGTTTTAAAGGTAGATTTCTATAAGCTACTGTTTTCATAATACTTATCGTAATTTTCCGGAACCCTCTGAAGCGGAAAACATCATTCATTCGAGCCCTCTTCCCGGTAAGAATAAGATATTACCAGTTATGGGGTTACAAAAAGCCGGCGGTTGGATACTGGAAAACCTGCGTTCGGAAAACAGGCTGATCACCAAAAAAGATCATATTTCGGAATTTTTTTGAAACCCGGATCGAACTTTTTTCGTATTTAACAATGAATATGATAATCAATAACAAAATGAAAGGGCGAGTCGAACACTCGAACAGGGAGGAAAAAAATGAAGGCAACGAGAAAAGCAACGGGACTGGCAGTGGTACTGTTTTCGATGACGGCGCTTATAATAAGCGGCTGTTCCACCGACAACCGTATAACCGCGCCGGGAACAGAGAATTATCCGGATATCAATAAGGGGCAGACATCACTGCTGAATCTCCCCCAATCCGGGAATAACCTGGCCAGGGCAGCGGTTGGAGACAGCGATACGGAATCCCCACGGTTTACAATTTTCGCGAAAGTGCAAAGGATTGATATTGAAGGCGGATGTTTCTATCTCAAGGCGGATGACGGCAATACCTACACGCCTGTAGCCCCGAAAGATCTTACCCTGAAAGAGGGTATCGAGTTGAAGACCAAAGGATATGTCGACAAGGATATAGCCTTCTTCTGTGGCAATGGTCCGGCGTTTGTTATCGAGGAATATGAGATAACCGAAGAAAAGCAGATTCCGAAAAATAATGATTACGGGAAAGGTCTGATTACGGACGATGGTTCCAGCGAAGACCGCGATCCGGCCCGGGTCGACGAGGATAGGTACCGGGATGATCTTTCCGACAGGGAACGAGAGTACCTGGAAAAGAAAGAATACAAAGAGAAAAACAGGCCCGAAGTACCGTCCGAGGAACGCGCCCCTGAGATGACTTATGACGACGGCAATGATCGTCCCCGGCTGCCTTACGAGGACCGTGGGCTGGAGGATATGGGGGATCGTGGACAGGACGAGAAAAGCAAAGTGAAGGAAGAGCAGCGGCCCGGGGACCCGTGGGATAACGACGAGAATCCCGGGGGACCCGACGACTTTTTCGATCCGGAGATAGAAAAGGAAACGCGATCTTTTTAAATTAACCGGATAGTCAGTCAAGGTTAAAAGGCGGTCGCAAGACCGCCTTTTTTGTATGCGGCTATGGCACGCCATGGCTCGTCCGCAAAATCATATCGGTATAGGTAACATATTATTGCATAAAAGATTATATTTATCCTGATTGTTTTGGGGCTCTGCTATGTAAGGCGCTAATGGTTTCATTCCTGTAACAAATCTCCCGGCATTCCGTATATGTAACCTAATAACAACATTTACTTTGGCTCATGGGCTCATATGCTGATGGAGGCGATGGAGGATTAGAGAAATGGGTAAATGGCAACTTGGCTCTTTGGTCATTATAATTTTGCTTTTTATAACACAGGCTGCGGTCGTAGCGGACGATGGTTTCACACCTGTATATCGACCGTCTCTCCATATTCAGCGCGCTACAGGAAATATTGAAATTAATGGCCGACTCGATGACCCGGGCTGGCAAAACGCGGCCGCGGCGGATCACTTCGTTGAATCGGAACCGGGCGATCAAATCAAGCCGCCGGTGGAGACCCGCGCCAGGTTAACCTACGATGACGAGCACCTGTACGTAGCCATGATAGCTCAGGCTGATCCGGCGCAGGTTCGCGCTTCCCTTTGTGAGAGAGACCGTACGCCGGGGGACGATAATCTGGGATTTTTTATCGATACGTACGGTGACGCCGCGTGGACTTACATGTTTTTCGTAAATGCCTATGGCGTTCAATATGATGCCATATGGACAGACGATTACGGGACCGACACCAAGTATGATCTTATCTGGGAGGCCGCGGGTCGCAAGACCGATTCCGGTTTCCAGGTCGAGTTCGCTATCCCGTTCGCAAGTCTTAGATTCCCCGATCGGGAGAAGCAGGAATGGAGAGTTGAGTTTTTCCGTTACCATGAACGCGAGGTCACCTACGAGATAACCTGGAGCGCCTATGACCGCAACGAGTCCTGCTGGCCCTGCCAGTGGGGTACACTAACCGGAATTGAAAATGTCAAACCGGGACGGGGTCTGGAGATTATTCCCGCCGCAGTCGGATTCCAATCGGGCAGCCTCGAGCGCAACGGCGACGACCTGAATTTCCGCAACGAGGATTTCGATGGAGATATGTCGGTCAGCACGAAGTATTCGATCTCCTCCAGCGCCACCGCCGAAGTTACGGTCAATCCCGATTTCAGCCAGGTCGAAGCGGATGCCGATCAAATTGACGTGAATTCCACCACCGCTCTTTCCTTCCCTGAGAAGCGCCCCTTTTTCCAGGAAGGCTCCGACCTGTTTCAGTCGCGCTTCAATGTCGTATACACCCGATCGATAAACGATCCGGATGTGGCCGCCAAATTCACGTACCGTAAAGGACGAACTTCAGTGGCCTACCTGGGCGCCGTGGATCGCTCCAGTCCGCTTGTTATACCTTTTACCGAATTCAGCTCTCCGGTTTTAAATATCGGCAGGAGTTATTCCAACATCGTGCGGGTTCGCCAGACTTACGGCAAAAGTTCCCGTGTTGGATTTCTGGCAACCGACCGCAGGTACGAAGTAGAGGGATCGGGTTCCACAGTCGGACTCGATGGCAGATTCCAGATGTTAAAAGGCCTTGTTCTATCATGCCAGACCGTGGCCAGCCATACCGCGGAACCTGCGGACACCACCATCACCTCGGGGCTCGGTTATGAGGATTTGCTTTTCGATGATAACCGCACTGCCGTATTCGACGGCGAATCGTTCTGGGGGTATGCTTATCTCGTCGATGTCGACTTTGAATATAACAATTTCTTCTTCACTTCCGCCATAGTCGAAAAAAGCCCGACCTTCAGGACCGACAACGGTTTTGTAACCGCCAACAACGACCGGTATTTTGATATCTATACAAACTATACCTTCCGGTTTGACGACGGTCTTTTCAGGTCGATTCAGCCGACATTCTATTTTTACCGTACATGGGATACGGAGGGGGCTTTCAAATCCCGGAAACTAACTTACGATCTCACTTTCAATTATCGCCTGGCCCAGGCCAGCAACCACAATCAGTACTGGACCGGCTCCGAAAAATACGCAGATTCGCTTTTTGAGGGCCTCTGGGGTGCGCATCATTGTTTTCATATCATCCCCGGACAGCTTTTCTCTTTCGGAGGATCCATCAATTATGGCCATAAAATCGCCCGCAGCGCCCAGGAAATAGGAAGCGAGAGATACTACACCGCCTGGATCGATCTTCAACCGCTTGATCGCTGGCTGATAGAAAACAGCTACAGCTATATCCGCTATACCAGCGTGAACACGGGTGAGGAGCTCTTCGAGGGTTATATCTTCCGCTCCAAACTGACTTATCATTTCAACAGCAAGCTCTGGTTGAGGTATGTTACCCAATACAATGATTTCAGTAAAAGCTGGGATTTTGATCCCCTGCTGACTTACCAGCTCAATCCCTTTACCCTGTTTTATATCGGGACTACCTACGATCTGAAGACCTATGATAATCTCAACTGCGACGGGACCGGTTATGTTGCGGATCCCGATGTAGACCCCTGCTACTCGCACACCAAGCTGAAATCGCGGCAGTTCTTTGTAAAATTGCAGTACCTTTTCCAGCGGTAGGAAACACGGATTCAGGGAACGGTCACGGCAGGCCCTGAATTGAAGGCTAAGCCTCTCCCCTGATTTTGGCCTTGTAAACCGGGTAAAATACCAATGTCTTATCGTGTCATTCCCAAAATCTCTAATCGGGAATCCATGAAGGCGGGCTATTGTGGATACCGGATCGATTCCAGTTTGATAGGCGGGTGTCATTCCTGCGAAAGCAGGAATCCATAGGGATCAGCCATTATGGATGCCTGATCGTTGTCCGGCATGACAGAGAAGTCGTAGGTTGCCCCGCTTTAGCGGGGCCAACGCTACGGTCCCGGCGCGGCCGGATAAATCCAGACGGATCCGTACGGACCGACCGCCTATGAAATAGCCTGGTGCTTGCTGCCCCACCCACCGGGCGGGTCATCTCACCTCCATTTAAACCTTGTAAAACGGACCAAATCGGTTATATTTATACCGAAACAAAAAGGCGGTATAATGAGGCGGATATTTATTTTGGCGTTTTTTCTTGCATTGACTTCCTATTCGCACGCCCAGGCGCCCGCCGACGGCCGCTGGTTGTCCGATGAGATCTGGCAGCCGCGGAACCAGAACGCTACCATTGACAATTCGTCCGGCCATAATGGAGGCTGGCCGGTTACAACCGAATGGGGCGAGGATATCAGGCTGACCTATTTTGATGATCCAAACGCCCATAATCCTGAAATTGCGGTATCTGGCGATAACGTCTATGTAGTTTGGTGGTATCTATATGGAGATACTATATATTTCGTCAGAAGTACCGACGGAGGGCTGAATTGGGAGGAGAACCGGCGAATATCCGTGTTGAATATGTGGAATGCGGCAATGCCTAAAATAAGCGCCAGCGGAAGCAACGTATATGTAGTCTATAAAGGATGGATAACTTATCAGGGGGTATACCTTCAGAGAAGCACGGATTATGGTGTCAGTTGGCTGCCCACTCAAGCTTTATATATTACAGCGCGTAATTTCGGAGCAAGGCCGACCATAATTTCCAAACAGAATAATGTGTATATAGTATTCAGGATACATATAGATTTAACACCTCCCGGTGATTGGGATTATTATTTTATTAAAAGCTCCGATTACGGTGAAACCTGGTGCGATACAATGTATGTTTCAGATACCACAGCTTCGGGGTTGGGCCCTGATCTCGCGATGAATAATAATGGGTTTCATCTTATTCGCGGGAAAAATCTGTCATCCGCAGTTACCGAGATTCTATATAATAAAAGTACCGATGAAGGCGAAAGCTGGCCGGGGCCATACCTCCTTTCCGATTACGATACCAGCGGCTCATTCTGGCCCCAGATTGCGGCTTGGGGCGATTCCAATGTCATAGTTTCCTGGACAGATTATAAGTATTCGCCATACGCCTGGACCGGGGACGCCTTTATCTGCCGCAGCACCGATAACGGGAATACGTGGAGCGAACCGATCCAGATGACAGGTTTGCATTTCGTACATGGAACTGATATTACCGCGGATGAAAATGGTGTCGTTTTTCTGAGCTATGATGACGAGAGATCCGGCAACTTTGAGATTTATGGCAATATTTCCTGTGATGGGGGCGTAACCTGGATTGGGGAGGAAAGTATAAGCGAGGCGGGAGCGGACTGTGTTGAGCCCAGCATAGTTGCTAAAAACGGAATAGGGCATATTGCCTGGTCGGATTCGCGCAATAATCCGGATCCCCGGTGGTTCGAGGTATATTACGACAGGAATGATCTGGTAACAGGTCTTGTTGATGAAAATGAAGGATCGGGAACATTTGAATTCGAATTGGGGATATACCCCAATCCATTTAATTCTTCGATAACTATGGCGCTCAACTATTCGGAAGGAGGTGATGCACGAATCGGTATATACGATATCCAGGGACGGCTTATAAAAGAGCTTAAGGCTCGAATTTCACAAGGAGGTGATAAAAAAGCGGTCTGGGACGCTACAAGCAACTCCGGACGAAGAGTATCTTCTGGGATCTACTTCGTTCGGGTTGAGACGCCCCAAACCGTTGAAATCAAGAAAATTCTGTATTTAAGATAATTTTTCCCCGCGTTTTCATTGCATTCAAAAAATCATCCATACCTGCCGATAATCATAATATATGCGAAAATCGATCCTCTGTTTTTTGCCTGTTTTACTTTTCTTCGCCGCCTGTTCCGGCCCGGTCAAAGACCCGGAATACGATCGCCCGGCCCGACCGCTCCATGGCACAGACGCCAAGAAACTGCTTACCGGCGCCGCGAAGCATATCGGCGAACCGTACAAATATGGCGGCGTTTCCCCGGAAGGATGGGACTGCTCCGGCTTCGTACGCGGCATGTTTAAAAAATACCTCGGCCTGAATCTGCCCAGGGAGACCGACGGCCTCTATTCCGCGAGTTTCCCTGTCAAAGGGGAAAACACCCGTCCCGGCGATCTCGTATTTTTCAGGATAGATTCGGGCAAGCCGTCCCACGTGGGGATTTACGCCGGTAACGGCAGGTTTATCCATTCCTCGACCTCCAGCGGCGTAATCGTCTCCAGCCTCGCCGAAGACTATTACCGGCAGCGTTTTACCGGTTTCCGACGAATCCGCAACGGTTTTCTGGCAAACAGTCGCTGACCCCTAATTTTTTGTTGCAACCTTAAAAAAAATATTATAAAGAACCGAAAAAAGGAGGATTTTTTGATAGTAACCACAACTCCCAGCATCGAGGGAAAAGCGATCAAGGAATATATCGGGGTCGTTACCGGTGAAGCCATTATGGGCGCCAACGTTTTCAGGGATTTCTTCGCCTCCATCACCGATATCGTCGGCGGCCGTTCTGCCGCCTATGAGAAAGAGTTGAGCAAAGCTCGCAAGGTGGCCATGGATGAGATGGCGGAGCAGGCCAGGGATCTCGGGGGAAACGCCATTGTCGGCGTCGATCTGGACTACGAGGTGATTCGCGACGGTATGTTGATGGTCAGCGTCTCCGGCACCGCCGTTAAAATATAGAGCGTCGCTCTGAACGTGTCTTATAAAACTTCATATTTTATAATTTTTTATTGTTGTTTGAACCTGAATAGCCAGATATCGCCGAAAACCGAGCCATCGATAATATATCGACCCTCGGATCGGATGAACACCATCATCCTGTCGTCCGAGGAGAAGCTTGTCATATAATCGATAAGTTCGTTTTCCCGCTCGATTATGTAGTTTTCGCCGGATTCCAGGTCGAAAATTATGATCCATGAAGGATTCCAGTCGAGCAACGCGGAAATATATCGGCCGCTGTTTGAGATTTTTTCCAGGTAACAGGAAATATCCCCGTATGTCAGTTGCGATAGCCGATCGTTATCATAGATATAGATTTTCCTTTTTTGGGACGGTCCGTTCTCGTCGGTCTCAAACGCTATAACCCCGCTGTCGGGTGAATTTATCCCCATGGTAACCGATTCGCCCCCTATTTCCGGCAGTTTCGATGTATCTGCATAACTGGGCGGCGGGTATTCATAATCGGCCGATACTGTTAGAAGTTCCATAGTGTTTATGTTTATACCGAACGGTTTTATAAGATCCTCAATCTCCTTGCCCGACGCGGCCTCATTATCGGGCGCCAGCAACCTTCTGAAATAAATTATGGTATCGCCCGGCGCGAACATCGGAGAAATGCACCTCCCGTCCTGCGTCAGCCGTTCGACCGTCGATATTTCGGAGGCGTGTTTCAGGGAGTTGAGAAACCTGTTTGGTCTTTCCGTTGGCGCTTCATCTTTGGCGCAGAAAAAGAAAAGAATTAATAGAATCGGAATCACCCTTTTCATGAAAAATAATATAGGATTCCCGGATGGAAATGTCAATTAATGTCGCTTGAGCGTTTTTTATGATCTTGACTATGGCAAATCCAAATTGTAATTAGCTTGGTAGGAAATGACTATTTATTTGAAGGACGGTGCCCGGTGAAAAGGATTTTTGCGTTGATCGCCGTATTTGCGGCCTTGCTGATTATCTTGATTGTCTATCTCTCCCGGCAGAGGTCTTCCGATAACGATACCATAAAACTCTCCGGCACGGTGGAGGCGGTCGAGATCGATCTGGCGTTTAAGGCCGGCGGACGGATTGCTTCAATCATGTTTGATGAGGGAGATAGCGTAGCCGAAGGCGACACCGCGGCCGAATTGACTCACGATGAAACCAGGGCCCAGATTCGGATGGCGGAGGATCGTATCTCGGCCGCCCGGGCACGGCTAAATTCATTGAAAATAGAAAAGGAAACCGCACAGCGTAATCTTACAAAAATAAACAACCTTATTCCCGCCGGAGGCGCGACCCAGAATCAGAAAGAGGATCTGGAGGATAGAATCCGACTTCTCGAAGCCAACATCGATGGAGCCTCGAGCGATCTGAAAGCGGCCGATTCCCAGAGGGATCTTCTGCTTGAGAATCTCGATAATGAATACCTGATCTCTCCCTTGACCGGCAGCGTGCTTTTGAGGACCGCCGAACCCGGAGAAATCGCCAAACCCGGTCAGACGGTTCTGACCGTGATAAACAACCGCGAACTGGAAATTAAGGTGTATATCCCCGAAAAACATCTCGGCCTCGTCAAAATCGGCCAGGACGTCGGCATAACCATAGATTCATACGAAGACAAGGTTTTTCCCGGAGTTATCGTAAGCATTTCCGATAAAGCCGAATTCACCCCCAAGAATATACAGACAAAAGAGGAACGCGTTAAAACCGTCTACGCCGTCAAGGTCGGTTCCGGCGATCATGGCGGAATATTGAAGCCCGGAATGCCCTGCGATGTTATAATCGATTTCGAATCCCGGCCATGATCGAAATAAAAGGCCTGAAGAAAAAATTCGGGGACAATCAGACTCTTTGCGGGATCGATCTTACCGTGGATTCCGATATCATCTTCGCCATCGTGGGCCCCGATGGAGCCGGCAAAACAACCCTCCTGCGCATCCTGGCCGGCATTATGAGGCCGGATGACGGCCTTATAAATATACTCGGACATGACATAGTAAAAAATCCCGAATCCGCCAAAAGATATACCGGCTACCTTTCCCAGAGATTTTCATTGAATCCCACCCTCACGGTGGCCGAAAACATCGATTTCTTCGGAACGCTCTACGAGGTGCCTAAAAGTCGGAAGGAGGACCGCTTAAAAAGGCTCCTGGAGTTTTCACGGCTGGGCCCGTTTAAAGATCGGCAGGCGGGCAAACTCTCCGGTGGTATGAAACAGAAGCTCGCCCTCTGCTGCGCCCTGATTCATACCCCCAGGATTCTGCTTCTGGACGAGCCGACCACCGGCGTAGATCCCATATCGCGGCGGGAGCTCTGGGAGATACTCTACGATCTGCTCGCCCAGGGCGTTATGATTCTCGTCTCCACTCCCTATATGGACGAGGCCGAGCGGGCCGGTGAGATTATGATGCTCCACCGGGGCAAAACCCTCGCCCGCGGGAATCTGGAGGATCTAAAATCGAAATTTCATCATAAGCTGTATGAAATGGTTTGCGATGACGGCCGCAAGGCTTTCGAAATAATCGTAGGACAACTAGGAGACGATCGCGTGGTGTTCTTTGGAGATAGACTTCACCTGGCTCTGGATAGCGAACAGCAAATGCTAACCCTGAAAACGTTCATTGCAGATGCCGGATTGAAAATTAATTCGCTCGATCAGATTTCTCCCGGCCTTGAGGATATATTCATGCAGGAACTGCTCTATGCGAAATAAAAGCGATTCATCCGACATCGCCGTCAGCGTTCGAAACATGACCAAAAAGTTCGACGGTTTCACGGCTGTCGATAATATCAGTTTCGATGTCAGAAGGGGAGAGATATTCGGATTTCTGGGGCCCAACGGCGCGGGCAAATCGACCACTATACGAATCCTTTGCGGAATTATCGACATAACCTCCGGAGAGGGTCTCATAGACGGCCACTCCATTTTGAAAGACCAGGATAAGATAAAGAGAATAACAGGGTATATGTCACAGAAATTCTCTCTCTATGAAGACCTGACCCCATACGAGAATCTCGAATTTTACGGGGGAGTCTACGGCCTCGATAGCAGAACCAGAAGAAGCAGGATCGAATGGGCTCTAAATATGTCGGATCTGGCGGAGCGGAGCGACGACCTGACCTCCGATCTTCCGGTGGGCTATAAACAACGCCTGGCTCTGGGAGCATCCCTGCTGCATGAACCGTCAATCCTGTTCCTGGATGAGCCCACCGCCGGTGTGGACCCGTCGTCCCGTCGATCTTTCTGGGATCTCATCTACCGGCAGGCCCAATCCGGCGTCACGGTTTTTGTAACGACCCATTATATGGATGAGGCCGAGCATTGCGACCGGATCGCCTTCATCGATAGCGGCAAACTGATAAGGCTCGATTCCCCCGGTACCTTGAAACGGGCCGATTTGAGAGAGGATATTATCGAAATTATGGCCGACGACTGGATGAAGGCTTTCAACGCCCTGAGAGAAAAGAAGGAAAGCTTCGGTGAAGTATCCTTATTCGGGACCCGTATCCACCTGCGTTTTACCGGTGATGATTTTGGCGATATAGAATCCTATTTGATCGGTAATAACATCCACGTAGAATCAATAAGGCCGGTGCCGCCCTCGCTGGAGGACGTTTTCGTCGCCTTGCTCAATCCTTATAAAAATACGGAGGCTTCGAGCTGATGCGGTATCTGGCGGTAATGAAGCGGGAGGCCATTACCATAGCCCGTGATATAAGGCTCCTTTTAATCGTGGTCTTTTTCCCTCTGCTGCTTTTGATAATTTACGGTTATGGCGTGACCTTTGATATTAAAGGCGTGCCCATGGCTGTGTACGATCAATCGAACAGCCTGATTTCAAGAGAGCTCATAGACTGTTACGATGCCTCGGAATATTTCAAGATTACGGAATTCACTCATTCCAGAACCAGGATCGACGAGTTGTTGATTAATGATGATATCATAATAGGTCTGGTCATACCTCCCGATTTCGCCAGGGATATCAAATCTTTAAAGGGAGGGGCGGTTCAGGTCCTGGTCAATGGTTCCGATGCCAATACCGCCAACGTTGCCCTCGGCTATCACGCGGCCGTTTTTGCCGATTTTACCGGAAAATATTTTAAACCTCCCGAAAGCATCACCTTTCCCGAAGTGCAGGCGAATACCCGGATATGGTTCAACCCCGACCTGAAATCATCCAATTTCATCGTGCCCGGAATTATCGCCATAATAATGATGCTCATGGGCGCCATCCTGACCTCCACCGCCATTGTAAAAGAAAAAGAGAGCGGCACTATAGAGCAGATTGTGGCCTCCCCCGTAAAGTCCTGGGAATATATAGCCGGCAAAATTACTCCCTATATTATTATTTCGCTGTTTGACGTTATACTGGTGGTTACGGCGGCGTATTTTATTTTTGACGTTCCCATCAGGGGAAGTCTGCTGCAGCTCGGCTTCTTTGCCCTTCTGTTTCTCGCCAATGCCCTCGGAGTGGGGCTGTTTGTGTCGTCGATTTCGAAAAATGTCGTGGGCGCGCAGATTATGGCGGTGCTTTTAAGCCTTCTGCCCTCCATACTGCTTTCCGGTTTTGTCTTTCCCATAAGCAGCATGCCGAGGGTTATACAGGCCGTTACATATCTTGTCCCGGCACGCTATTTTCTGGAGGTTTTGCGGGGCATTTTCTTGAAAGGTATCGGCGTATCGGTTCTGTGGCCCCAGGCCCTTTTCCTGTGCGCCAACGCCATGCTTTTTTTGAGCCTGGCATCGGTCAAATTTAAAAAGACTCTGGATTAATGAATCGTATTTATTTTATCGCCTGGAAAGAGTTCATTCAGCTTCTGCGCGACCGCAGAACGCTGGGCCTGATGTTGATCGCCCCCGCCATTCAGCTTGTGGTCTTCGGATATGTGGCCACCACCGAGGTTAAGAAAAATAAGATGGTTGTTTGTGACTACAGCAGGACCCCCGACAGCCGCCATTTTACAGACGGTTTTCTATCCAGCGGGTATTTCGAGATCTACGATTATGTTACCGATGACAGCGAAATCGACCGGTGCCTGGATAGGGGAAAGGCGGTCGTGGGCATCATCATACCCCCCGATTTTTCGCGAAACATCAAGCGCGGCAAAGAGACCTCCGTGGGAATTTACATCGACGGTACTAATTCGAACCTGGCTATGATCTTGGCCGGCTATCTCAGAATGATCACCAATCAATATTCCCGTAAAATAAGCATTAACTATATTAAAGGACTGGGAATAGATCCTCCCGATCTTGTCGAATCCAGGTCCAGGGTCTGGTTTAACGAGGAATTGAAATCGGTCAATTTCATGGTGCCGGGAGTAATGGCCATGCTCACGCTGATGTTGCTTTTGAACCTGACAGCTCTGGGCATCGTCAGGGAAAGGGAAAGAGGAACCGCTGAACAGTTATCTGTAACCCCCATCAAACCTCTCGAATTGATTATGGGGAAAATCGTGCCGCCCGTTTTTATCGGTTATCTAATAATTACCCTGGTAATGGTGGTAGGCCTGGTCTGGTTTAATATAGGTTTTGCGGGTTCGGTTTTACTTCTTTATTTATTCGCGCTCTTTTTTATAATCGCCGCGCTCTCCGCCGGCCTCCTTATCTCCACTTTTTCCCAGACCGCCGATCAGGCTATGTGGACAAATCAGGTGTTCGTGATTCCGAATATCCTCCTTTCCGGATTCATATTCCCCATATCCAATATGCCGGAGCCTATACAGCTTGCAACTTATTTTCTGCCAATGAGATACTTCCTGCAAATCATCCGCGGTATCTTTATGAGGGGCGCCGGATTCGCCCAACACTGGGACGAAGCGTTAATTTTATTGCTTTGGGGAGTTGTGGTTATTTTCTTGGCATCCATGAGGTTGAAAAAAAGGCTGGTTTAGGGAATAAAATTTTTCCTGGATCGTATAAACTATTGAGGATCAAAAATGAGCGAAATCAGTTTGGTTCAAAAGGTTTCCGAATGGATAACTCTGATTCTGGCGTTGATTTTCGTCTGCATCGGGATCGGCTTGGTCTCCGGAGTCGTTTTTCCCGAAAAGATCTTTCTGGCGGGTGCCATGAGATATGTCCTTGGCCTTGTCCTGATCGGATACGGAATATTCAGGATAATAACGGTAGGTAGAAAAATCAGGAGAAAAAAAGGGTAAGAGCGTTTGCAGAAAAAACTTGACTTTAATAGCAAATTTGGTATTTTAAACGCTTAATTTGTTATGGGGTCTTTTGTTATGGGAGGCAACCCGATTTTGAAAAAACTGGTTCTTGCGGCAATTACAATAGTCGGAATCATGTCGATTGCGATAGCCGGACCGGCTGATGAAGCGCTGGAAAAAGCGCAGGCGTATCTTGAAAAAGGCGATTTTCAGAGCGCCGCCACAGCCGCCGCCGAGGGGTTGGCGGTCGATCCGGAACACTTCAAACTCCTCAGGATCTCAGGCCAGATACAGCTTGAACTCGGGCAGTACGGACAATCTCTGGAATTTTTTGAAAAGGCCCTGAGTCAAAAGGGTAAAGATCTCGAAACTCTTTTCGGCGCCGGTATGGCGGCATTGAAAACCGGAGAATATAAAAAGGCTGAGGAATATTTTGGACGAGGTCTGGATCGAAAAAAACAAGCCAGATTTTATTACGGCCTGGGCATGGCCCAAACCGAACTCGAAAACTACTCCGAAGCCGATCTTAACCTTAGAAAAGCCATTGATAAAGATGAAAACATCGCCGTATACCACCTCGCCCTCGGCGAAGAGAATTACAGGAATAAAGTTTATTCCATAGCCATCAATGAATTTAAGAGAGCGATTGATCTCGACTCCACCCTGGAAAAAACCGTTCCCGATCTCTATTACAAGATCGGCGAATCACATCTAAACCTTCAAGACGTACTGAATGCCATTAAATATTATAAAATAGGTCTTGAGCTTTTCCCTGACGATGTCACTGCTTGGAAAATGCTGGCCCGCATTTGCGAGGTCTCCGATAAATGGGCCGACGCCGTTTTCTGTCTTGAAAACGTCGTCAGAATCGACCCCTCCGACGGAGAATGGCGGTATAAACTCGCCAACGCTTATCTTAAGACCAACAACAAGGAAAAGGCGACCGAATCCTATGAGATTGCTATAAGTCTGAACTACAATGTCGCCGAGTCGTACGGCCAGCTGGCCCTGCTTTATGCCGATCTTGAAAAATATGAAAAGGCCTGGGACGCTTATTCCCGTTATGAAGCGGCTTTCGGCCCTCCTGATAGCACCTTTTACTGGTATGAAAAAGGAAAGGTCGGCATTAAACTGGGTACCAGAAACATGGCCTTTTTCGATTCCGCCCTGTTTGCCTTCAAGAAAATTATTCAGCTGGACTCAACGTTTTCATCGGCTTATGAATATGCCGGACTGGCTTACTATTTCAAAAGGCAGTATTCGGGCGCCATTCCCTATTTCAAAAGAAAAATCGAGCTCGATTCCACCAGCGTTAATTCCCTTCGTAATCTCGCCTTCTGTTACCTGAAAACCGAGGCCTATACGGAGGCGGCATCCGCTCTTGAAAAAGCGCTGGTCGTAAAGCCCGAAGATATCCAGATGCGTCTGATGGTGGGCAAAATTTATACTTTCAATAATAAATCCCTCGACGCCATCAAGCATTTCGAGATTCTAATGAACGACTATGCTGAATCCCTCAACGATTCAGTCAGATGCGAAATCTACCCGGACCTGGGAAGGAGCTACCTGGCGGACGGAAGATGTTCCAGGGCCACGCCGATCCTGCTCAATGCCGAACGGTGCAATCCCAACGATATCAGCGTCCTATTGAATATCGCCACCTCCTACCATACCTGTAATCTGATAAAAGAGGCCAACACCTACTATAAGAAGGTACTGAGAATCGATCCCAACAATAAGGACGCCATAAGAGGGGAAATGGAAACTAGAATTCAGGGCCAGGAATAACGGAGGAGTCTAATGGGTAAAAAAGAACCCGATCCCGATGCCATATACAGATATCTCGGTTTTGGAATCAGCCCGGGGAAAATAAAAGAGTTCTGGGAATCCGAAGAAGAAAAGAAGAAATATCTTAAAGAAGTGGAGGCCCGGGGCGACAGGCCGGCCATCCTCGACCGCGAAGGTTCCATGAAAAACGTGAATCTTATGACCGGCGTCGACAGGATTATTTCCCTGATAGGCGGAGTGATTCTCATAATCGCGTTTTTCTTTCCCATTTATTCCATAGATCCTGACGGTAAGGCCATCTCCGGATCGGGCATTTCCTACCTGCTCAACATGCCGTTCATCGTACCGTATGCTTTTGCGGGCGGGATCGTAATGATTCTGGCCTTTATTGTTTTCACGTTGATCCTGTTGACCTGCCCCGTGGCGGGAGTCTTGAATATCCTGGGTTTATTCAATAAAGATAAGGGCGATGAGTATCTGGTCACCGTCAAAAAATACAACCGCTTCACCTATGTTCCCATAATTCTCTATCTCATCCTGTTTGTCGTGCTGGTAGTCGGCGCCCCTCATCCTTTCGGGTCTCTCGGTATAAGGGCCCTTGGCGATCAACTGGGTTTTGCCGCCATATTCACTCTGACCAGCTACGGTTTCTGGCTCAATATAGTGGGTCTGCTGTTCGGATTTGCCCAGTCGCGCGGGATCTAATTTCAACGGGAATTTGTTCTATTAGATGGAAATTGAAGTTAAAAATAGACCAATTGTAAGGAGGATGTTGACTTGCGTCAGGTAATTTTCGTAACGATTTTGATGGTTGTGTCTTTCGGTGTGGGATTCGGAATATGGTTCGGCATTTTCCGCAACGCGCCGGATAGAACGTTGATGCATACAATGTATCAAGGGGGACCCCTTGTTATCGCCTTGATCGCTATGCTGGTTATGCTTATGGGATTCATTATTGAGCGATCCATCACCCTCTATCACGGTGCTACCGGCAAAGCGTCGGTCCAGTCATTTTTCAAAAAAGTGATTACCGCCCTTCAAAAGAGCGATTACGAGGGCGCCATCGCGGCCTGCGACAAGCAGAAAGGCACCGTGGCTAATATACTCCGGGCCGGCATCGAGAGGTTTAATGTTGTTAAGGATGACGCTTCTCTCAATTTTGAGAAGAAGATCAGCGAAACGCAGAGAGCCATTGAGGAAGCAAACGCTCTTGAGGTTCCCCTGCTCGAAAGAAACCTGATCGCGCTCTCGACCATCGCCTCCACCGCCACTATGGTGGGGCTCCTGGGGACAACCATCGGCATGATCAGGGCTTTCGCCGCCACCGGCGATACCGCCACCGGTGCTATCAACGCCGAACAGCTGGCCATCGGTATTTCGGAGGCGCTGGTGAATACTGCCGGGGGCCTCGCCAACGCCATCATCGGGATCATTTCCTACAACTTTTTTGTGAACAAAGTTGACGCTTTCAACTATACCATCGATGAAGCCTCTTATGAGGTTATTCAGCTGCTCAAAGACAAAGAAGGGAAATAGAAATGGCGAGCAAGAAAAGGAGAATAAATATAGCCATCGATATGACCCCTATGGTTGATATCGCCTTTCTCCTTTTGATTTTCTATATGACCACCACTTCATTCAAACCGCCGGAGAAATTCGAGGTGATATTGCCGTCCTCCGAATCTCAATACAACATGCCGGACGCCGATATTATCAATATTACCGTGAATAAAAACGATGAGATATTCCTCGAATACGTCATCACAGAAGTTGTTCCCGGCGATACCGTAATAAATAACGTTCTTGTGCCGGCCGGCGATACGACCGTGATCCGGGATTATATCGAGGTTGATACCAGGACCCTGAACGCCGAATTCATCAGGGTACAGGCCAAATTCCTCCGGAAAGGCGGCAATCCGCCCCTGGTCGTAAAGGCGGATAAGACCGCTCGTTACGGAACCATAAAGAAAATCATGGATACTCTTCAGGATTTAAATATCAACCAATTTTCCCTTATGACCGATAGGGAAAGAAGGGCCGAGGCTTTGGCTGAAGAGCCGGCCGGTTAAAGTGAGGTGATAAAACATGGCCGGAGTTGATGTCGGCGGAGATAGACCGAAAAAGGGGAAAAAACAGGGGCTTCGAAGGCCTAAACGAAGGGTCAGCATCCGTATCGATATGACCCCCATGGTCGATATCGCGTTTCTGCTTTTAATATTCTACATGGTAACTACCGTATTTTCCCGTCCTCTGCGAATGGAGATCTCTCTTCCCCCGAAACCTGAGCCCGGAACCGAACCGCCCACCGTTAAAATCGGGGAAAGCAAGCTTCTTCAAATTTTCGTGGACAAAAACGATTCGCTCTTTTTCCAGACCGGCGAGGGTATGAAACAGCCGGATAAGATCAATTTTGAGAATCTTTCGAAACTGATCGACGAGAAAAACAGGAATATCCCGGGGTTTACCATGGTGCTTAAAATGGACCAGGCTGCGTCATACAGTATGATGGTTAACATTATCGATGAGATCCAGAGCGTGGAGCGGGCTATCAACGCCGAAATCGCGCAAATGAAGACCGTCGACCCCGCGCTTGAGGATTTCTCGGTCAGGTTCAGCCTGCAGGATATGACCGCCTGGGATGAACACGTACTGGGAATAGTCGCTGAAGGGGGGACCGTAGAATTATGAGTACAAGATCCGTTCTGGTCGGCTCTTACGAGCTGAAAAGAATCTATCAACGTAATATGCTCATCGGTTTCGGCATTGCCGGCGGGGTGCATCTCCTTGTCATAGGCGCCGTCGCCATCATAATGGCCATTAAATCAAGCCAGATTATTGACGCGCCCTCCGTCGTTATCAGGTCCAAAGCCGAGCTTATCATTCCTCCCTCTATGAGCAAGCCCAAGGAACAGATAAAGGTGGCCACTCCCGAACATGAAATCAGGCCTTCGGTAGGGGTGCCGGAACCTGTTCCCGACGAGGAAGCGCCCGAAGAGGTCGAGATCGCCACCCAGGACGACCTGGCCGCCATGGCGCCGGTGACGCCTATCGAGGATCTCGAGGATCTCAACGTCGATATGGACGTTGATGGAATCATCGACGAGCTTTTACCGACACCGGATGAGTTTATTCCATATGAGGAAGCGCCGGTGCAGATTAAAACCGTTAAACCGGAGTACCCGCCCATTGCTCAACGAGCCGGTGTCGAAGGTGTGGTATGGGTCAAGGCGCTGGTGGATAAGGAGGGCAAAGTCCGCGATGTCATCATCGTAAAGGAATCCGGGGCTAACGCCGGATTCGAGGAGGCCGCCATCGACGCCGCCAAGGCGACAGTATGGAAACCGGCTATATCCAATGGCCAGCCCATCGCCCTCTGGGTAACCTATAAGGTGGAATTTGTCCTGAGACAACAGTAATTCGTTTTAAAATAACAACTTCTAAGCCTCGCGGATCAGATAATTCCGCGAGGTTTTTTATATCTTATGGAATAAACCCGGTTTCCCATTCGTAGTCCCTATAGAAAGATCGGAGTAGAAACCGGTTATCGGAATCGGAGGAGGTGATGATATATGGCGGGAACCGAAGACAACGAGAGAAAAAACCGGAACGAAACTAGGTGGGGATTGAGACGGCCGCGACGGCGTGGCAGGGTCCGTATCGATATGACGCCCATGGTCGATATCGCCTTTTTGCTTCTGATCTTCTACATGGTAACTACTGTTTTCTCCCGACCCACTCTCATGGAGATTGCGGTACCTCCCAAGGAGGCTGCCCGAGAACCAGAACCGGTGGCGGAATACAGATTGCTGAGATTGTTCGTCGATAAAAACGATTCCTTCTATTACCAGATAGGAAAAGGTATGGATCAACCCGAAAAGGTCGATGTCGAAGCGCTCTCCGGAATAATAGATGAGAAAAACCGCAACGTTGACGATCTGGTGATGCTTTTGAAACTCGATCAACAATCATCATACTCCTCGATGATTCAGTTGATAGATATTATCCAGAACGTGGAACGGGAGATCAATGCCGAAATCGCCCTCGCCAGGAAAATTAATTCTGATTTTAATAAAGACGAGTATTCCGTACGCTTCAGCCTGGAGAATATGTCGGCCTATGATGAATATCTATTGGATATGGCAAATATGGAAAGGAGGTAACTGCCATGAATACCAGATCTCCGTTATTGGCCTCTTACGGCCTTAAAAGAGCATACCAGCGCAATATGCTGATTGGCTTTACCACTGCCGGATTATTGTTCAGTTCAGTATTTGCGCTGGCATCGACCTGGAACAGGGAGTATAAACAATCTATCAATGTCATTATCGATGATTACCCACCAGATACGCTGGTAGTCTTTCCCCCCTTGCCGCCAACGCCGACCAAAGCAATAAATGTAACAACCGAGCAGCCTCCCGAACCGCCAGAATTCGGTCTGATAATAGCTGTAGAGGATTCATTGGCTGAGAAAGCAGGGGAGATACCGACTCAGAATCAAATAGCATCCTGGGTCCCCAATAATCCTGAATTTGACCCCGTTTATTACACATCAGAAGCCAATATCGAAAAGGTCCTAGAGTCTTTGCTCCCTCAGCCCGGAGTATTTGTACCGTATGATGAAATGCCGGTGGCTATCAATCAACCCACCCCCATTTATCCGCCTCTGGCTCAGAGAGCTGGGATCCAAGGAGTTGTCTGGATCAATGCGCTAGTAGATAAAAACGGTAAAGTGCGAGATGTAAAAATCTTTAAGGAATCAAATGCCAACGCCGGCTTCGAGGAGGCCGCCATCGAAGCCGCCTATAAGACCACCTGGAAACCGGCCATCGCCAACGGCCAGCCGATTGCCCTTTGGGTGACCTATAAGGTGGAATTCGTCTTAAAATAGGATACCCGTTTTCTCTATTGCTAAATCCAGAATCGTATATGAAAAATACGGTTCTGGCTTAGTTATACTTATTATTATCATTAAACCGCTTTCTTCTATATCAAAATTTACCAAAAACCTCTTGACTGTATGTGGACTAAAAGCCATATTACCCGCCAATATGGCACGTGAAATAATTCACTAAATACGAAGGGAGTTAAACTCAATGGACTTTGGGATTCTCGCTGCAATTCTGGGAGCCGTCGGCATTCTGTTTGCCATGGTTATTTTTCTCCTTATCAAAAGGCAGAAGGTCGAAGACCCGAAAATGAATGAACTCGCGGAGACTATCCATCGCGGGGCGATGGTATTCCTTAAAAGGGAATACTCCATCCTGATACCGTTCATTCTGGTGGTATTTCTGCTATTAACCTGGAAAATTCCAGTTCCTTATACCGGCGTCGCGTTCCTCTGCGGGGCGATTTGTTCCATGCTCGCGGGGTTTTTCGGCATGAGCGCCGCCACCCGCGCCAACGTCCGCACCACCGAAGCCGCCCGCTCTTCCGGCCAATCCAAGGCTTTGCAGGTGGCCTTTTCCGGCGGCGCGGTCATGGGGATGTCGGTGGCCTCTCTGGGCCTGTTGGGCCTGGGAATTATGTATTACATATTTTTCGATCCCTCGAATTTATCCGGCCTTCAGGTTCTAACCGGTTTTTCCATGGGCGCTTCATCGATCGCCCTTTTCGCCCGTGTCGGGGGCGGTATTTATACCAAATCGGCCGACGTCGGAGCCGACCTGGTCGGCAAGGTCGAAGCCGGCATTCCGGAAGACGATCCCCGCAATCCCGCCGTCATCGCCGATAATGTCGGTGATAACGTGGGAGATGTCGCCGGGATGGGAGCCGACCTGTTCGAATCCTATGTCGGTTCCATAGTTGCCTCCATAGTGCTGGGAGCCGCCATGGTGATGAACGAGGGAGCCGGAATCGGGTATGTCGCCCTTCCAATCCTTATCGTGACATTCGGTATTGTCGCCTCTATGCTGGGCGTTGCTTCCGTCAAGATATTCTCCGCCATGAATCCGGCTGCCACTCTGCGAATTGTAACCTATGTGGGGGCCATCCTGATGCTGGTGGCCACATATGTCCTTGTCGGAAAACTGGGAGTCAGCGTGGGGGTCTTCTGGGCGGTATTATCAGGCTCACTGGCCGGTATTACCCTGGGTCTCTTGACTGAGTATTATACGTCCGCCAAACCGATCAGAAATATCGCCGAGGCTTCCGAAACCGGCCCCGCCACAAACATTATCACCGGACTGGCGGTCGGTATGGAATCGGTCGCCCTGCCCGTTATCGTGATCTGTATCGCCATCTTCGTTGGATTCAAGGTCGCCGGTCTTTACGGAATAGGTATCGCCGCGGTCGGCATGCTGGCCACTATCGGGGTCACCATGTCGGTGGACGCTTACGGCCCCGTCGCCGATAACGCCGGCGGAATTTCCGAGATGTCCGGCCTGGGCCCCGATGTGCGTAAGATTACCGACCGGCTTGATTCGCTGGGCAATACTACTGCGGCTATCGGCAAGGGTTTCGCCATCGGTTCGGCCGCCCTTACCGCCCTGGCGCTGTTCTCGGCCTATGCCACCGCGGTCGGGCTTCATGAGGAAGGAATAAACCTGATTAATTCCAAAACCGTGATCGGCCTTTTCCTCGGCGGCCTGTTGCCGTTTTTAATAGCCGCCATGACCATGACCGCCGTAGGAAAGGCAGCTTTCGCCATGGTCAAAGAGGTGCGCCGGCAGTTTAAGGAAATCACGGGATTAATGGAGGGTACGGCAAAACCCGATTCCGACCGCTGTGTGGCCATCGCCGCCACCTCCGCCATCAAGCAGATGATCATCCCCGGTCTTCTGGCCATTGTCGCCCCCATTCTGGTGGGCTATACTCTGGGCAAAGAAGCTCTCGGCGGCCTGCTGGCCGGTGCCACTCTTACCGGTGTTATGCTGGCTCTGATGATGGCCAATGCTGGCGGCGCCTGGGATAACGCCAAGAAGTTTATTGAAGGGGGGGCCCATGGTGGCAAGGGCAGCGCGCCGCACAAAGCCGCCGTGGTGGGCGATACCGTGGGCGATCCCTTCAAGGATACGTCCGGGCCGTCCATGAATATCCTCATCAAGCTGATGGCCATCGTTTCTCTGGTGCTGGCACCGCTTTTTAAATAGTACTGGTTATTATTAGTCTGAAGGCCGGCAATTGCCGGCC
>CP070813.1:1108547-1151547 GCA_020344055.1 Candidatus Zixiibacteriota bacterium
CTGCAAAGGAGGTTCAGGCCATTCAGGAAGTTCATAAATGCCAGAAGTGTTGATAGAATTGTCTTCGGATTAACGGCTTATGTGCTGGATACTCGGAAAAATGAAAATGAACCATCAATTTTACACAATTAACTTGACGTGATCAAAATAAGCCAACTCCATAAACCCTATTGACATTGCCTGAGGCGTTGTATATATTATGATAAAGCGAACAAAAGGAGGATTAATGAAAAAAATTCTACTGTTTGTTTTAATGCTTTCGGCCCCGGTCTGGGCGCAGAAAGACATCTCGGTGGGGCCCTTCGGCGGCTTCAATATTCCTATTCTTCAAAGCGACGCGGGAGCCGGATCGGATTTTGGGGTCAAAGCCAAGTTTTCGCCCATTCCTAAGATCGCCGGGGCCGCGTTTTTTGAAGCCAGAACGTTTGGCGACGCCAGCAAGGAAGTCGTCGGCGAGGAACAGACCATCGACGGAGGGAATGTAACATCGTTCGGCGTGGAAGCGTTGATAGGCAATACCGGTGGTGGTCCCGGAACGCATTTCTACTTTTTCGCCGGCCTCAGCAGCTATAAATGGACCCGGGACTACTGGGAGGACGTGACCGAAGTGGGATTTCACTTCGGCCCCGGATTCGAGGTGGTTTTCCCGGCCAGTATCGGCCTGGAGTTCAGGGCCAAGTTGGAAATCGTTCCTACCGACGGCGGCGGCTCGCGGAAAAACGGAATCATATTGATCGGCGCAAACTACCATATCGGGTTAATGTAGGAGGGTTAAGATGAATACTAAAACTTTAGCGCTTGCGGCCCTCCTAATCGCAACTTTGATTATTGGATGCGGCATAATCACCGGTACTTTTACGATTGTATACGAGGTCGAAGGTTTGATCTCGTCTACTCAGGCGGACCTCCAGTATGAATCCATCGATCTAAACACCATAGACGATTACCAGAAACACAAAGACAAGATAAAATCGGTGGATCATGTCGCCGTCGTGGGAACCGTATTTAACTACGGAAACACACCGGTTTCCGGCGAGATATGGCTGGCTTATTCAGACACACTGGACACGCCGGCGGAAGTAAGAAGTGTCGGCACCAGAGTTTTCGTTTCGCCGGTCATTGAGCCTAGCGAGCTTTTAGAAATTGAATGGGAAGACGGTCTATCTTATATAGAAAACTTTCCCGCGATCCAGGACGCCGTTGAAGCAGGGGTGTTCGTGATCTATGGCCTGGGCGATTCGCAATTCTTCTATGTGGTAATGGACATAGATATCATCGTGACCGTTACCGCAGGTTATTAATCGGTAATCTCGAAAAATTAAAGCCCGGTGTCAAATTCGATGCCGGGCTTTTTCTATTATTAACCAGGGATAATTAACCGTCTCTAAAGCTTCGCGAAGGTCTCTTCACGGGCGGTGTATCCGAGAAAATGGAGCGCGGAACCGAAATATCAACCTTTAGCTTCTCTTCTTTCGTCTCGGGCTTCAACGCGGGGATTCCTACCGGCCTGGCTTTCTTTTCCGGGGCGATGGAAAACGATTCCTCGGCCGCTTTGATGATATCCTTGTCCAGCCCTTCCTCGATAATCTCCTCGGTAAACTTCCGGCGCCCGTCCACCAGATCCGTAAGATATTTATCGATCTGCTCCCGGGAATAGTAGTTATAAGGATTGTAACGGGAAAGGTCGCCGCCTTCGCAAGCCACGATCCTCTCGGTGCCGAAAATACCGCGCTCATATTTATTGGTTCCCCTGAGGTCGCCTCTTTGAATGGCCGCCATAAGATTTATGGGAACACGCTCTACGTTGCGGATAACGTTTTTCACTATCCTGCCGTCCTCTTCGTATTTCTCCAGGATCTCCCCCATACCGCCGGTATTGTATTGGAAAAAATGAAGCTTGTCCGGGAATCGTTCCTTCAATCCCAGCAGAATTTCCCGGAACCTGTTCACCTTGAAAGCCCGGGAACCGACTATAAAGGGATCGGTGCCCACCGTGCGCACCGACTCGCCCGCCTTGGCTGGTTCCGACGCGGCGCTGTGCGATGATTCCCCCCAGAGATAGGCCAGAACCGCCTGCTCCAGGCTGAGTTTCTGTGCGAAAGACATGATGGTGTTGCGTCGGGTAATGAAGGCGAATACGAGGCCGTCCAGCTCTTCAAGGGGCGGCAGGTTAATGCTGGGCGAGGCTATACTGACCAGTCTCCTGCCCGGTTTTATCCTGAGCTTATCTTTGCGTATCACCGCCCTGCCGTTACCGCAAAGCTGCTCATCGAGAAAATCAGGATTACCTGCGGAATCGATCATGACATTCTCGTAAAGCGCGGACTTGTCTATAAGGGCGTAATACATCGCCTCCTGCATCCGAACATCGACGTCGGTCTTGACAAAAAATCCTCTCTCGGTACCCCAGGCCGACCCATCGCGGCGCAGCCAGACGATATCGTCCTGGGTAACCTCGGTACGTTCTCCCTCTTTATGATTCAATCCCAGCTGATGACATGACCAGGTCGATTTGCCGGTCGCCGACAGCCCGAAAAGCAGTACCCCGAATCTTTTCAGCTTGCCGGATATCTGATCTTTGACATAGACGATCTTGGTGCCGGCGTGTAATCCCAGCATGCCCCGTTGATCGGCGGTCCACATGGACTGCCGCAGGAAACCTTTCTTATCCTCCCCCATGTAATCGGTGCCCAGGGCGATATTGATATTGTATTCGGGCAACGCCAGAACCTGCTGTCTTAGAGAATGCTCCTCTGGAATATGGATCATGGTGAATTCCGGGCCGGGTTTCTTGGACGATGGTTTCGCAAGGGTATTTGCCCACATATAGGCGATCCGATAGTTCTTCTGATCGGCGACGGAAAAATAGAGGTTGCATATGGGATTATACTCCGGGTTGTCGCCCATCTGCCGCCGGACATGGATAAATGGCAATGTCTTCATAAGCTGAAGCACTTTATGTAGTTCCTCTGGGGCGTTGCTGATAATCTCCCGCATAAGGGGAGTTGTTTTGGTCAGCCTTATTTCAGGCGAACCGAGGTATACCGTCTTCGGCCCGATTCGGCTGGAGACCGCCGACCGCCAACCGTAGGAACCGAATTTCGAACGGGTCCCGGTGTTGATGGCTAGCTTGCGATGTTTCCGCATGGAATACGATCTTATATTATCGCCCTTGAGAAGGGGTCTCAGATTCTCCGCGAACCGGCGGTAGGCCGCCTCATCGTAAAGTTGCGAATTCATTTTCCTTTCCGTACTTAACCAGTTTTAAAACGCGGCCGCTTCATAAAGGTAACGATTTTGCGGCCATAATAGCTTGAGAAAAATTACACAAACTCCATGCCCAAAGCAAGAGGATTCGTTAATCACGAATTATGGAGAGTGCCGAAGCTGTAGGTCCGGGGTTTATCCCCGACGCCAGGCCTACTATAATGTATTACCGCAGGATTTATTTCCTCGTCAGAAACTCCATAACCCTGTTGATCACATCGGTGGGGCACTGGCCGGTACTGGTCATATAGATTCCGCAGATGATAAAACCTATGGCCACGATGAACAGCCAGATCGAGAGGATAACGCCAAAAAGCCTCATTCCGCCCTCGGATTTGCGGGACGAAAACAGCACAAAATATCCTACCGTAACCCAGAATGTAAACGGGATCAAAGAACACCAGAAACACATAATAGACCCTCCTTTCCTACGGATCTGCAGGACGGGACAATAAAATCATGCCCAAACCTAATGGCGGGGGGCGGTTCTGTCAATAGAATTAGACAAGGACGTAGGTTGGGGGCTTGCCACTAATAACCTGGCCGCGGTGCCGCAGGTCGAGGGTTTTTTCCCCGGCAGTATGCGCTAAAGATTCCGGATCGCTACCTCGAATGATATCAATGCCTTTGGGTTGTCAATCGGCCACTTATATTAAATATAATTATATAATTTGGTTCGATTAATATAAAAAATACTTGACTTAAATACTCAACACAAGTTACTTAATTTTTGCTCGCTAAAAAACTGGTAAAAAAATTTTTTATGGAGGAACGCCGAAATGGTTAAAGAGGATTCTAACAAGATCAAACTGTTTTTGAGTTATTCTTCTCAAGGTAAATTCCAACAGGATTTCGTGAAGGCTATATGCGATTCCAATATCATGAAAGGCAAGATTGAATTCATAATGGATATTGACGGAAAGGCGTTTCTTCCAGGAGAGAATTGGAAAACTTGCTACAATGAAATAGTCAACAAAAAGAGAACGGGAATACTATTCTTTTTATCTCCTGAATTTCTCAAAAGTGAACCCTGCAAACATGAATTGGATAAGGCCGGTAAGTTCCTCTATCCAAGAGGAGTACCGCTTATCCCCGTCAAAATTAAGAATTGCAAAGTACCGCCGCCCTTTATTGATGCGACCATATATGTAGACATGGTAAAATTATTTAGTATCTTCAAATCGCGAAAGGGGGAAATTAAAGATATTCAGGAACTTAAGGGCAAACTAAAAGACCTGATAAAGAAAATTATTAAGGTCGTAGATAAATATGAAAATAAAATCATCGTACATCGTGTAATCAATGAAAACGATCCCCTTTTAAAAGAATCTCAAGATTTATTCGAGGAATATCCCAAAAATTATAGAGATAAATTTAAGGATGTTTGTCAATGGATATTAGAAAGCGCCAATAGAATATCCGGATATTATGTTCATGAACACTATTATATAGCGTACTATCGCGCTACTCAAATTGGCATATTATATGCCACTTACTATCCATCGGATGAACATAACAAAGGATATTGCTTTATATACCCCTTGATTATTAAAAGCGGACTTGATAAAGATCTTATTTCTGCAGCGTCGGAATCATTAATGAAAAAACTTACAGGAAACTTAAATAAAGTAAGGAAAGATCAAATGCTATACCTGACCGAGCTGCCCTTTGCCAAAAATGAAGAACGAAATATTATCGAGGAATGCATTAGAGGATGGGAAAATCTAACAAGTTGCAAACTTGGATGGTACAAAAACATTAAGTATTATAGTCCCGATATACGCGAGCTTAGAGATGAGATACGCCGGAACAATAAGAACGGATACCGTCCTGATGAAATGTGTCTGATTGTCTATAACCCGGAAAATTACTATAATCAATTAACAATAAACGCTTTTGATGATATTTTAAAATTTGTGTATTTTGTATACCAGGGTGAAGCATACGTTAATCCATTTTGGCATGAAGACTGGTTCAAATGCATATGTAAATGGTACATGGAAAGCACCAACCTCCTTCCCGATAAGATAAAAATCGAAAAATTCAATCCGGGAGATATCAAGAAAATATTGAAGAATTAGCTCGAATGAGTTATAGTCGGAACAAGATGCCGATATATATCAGGAAAATGACGCCTGACGACATTGCCGCCGTCGTTAAAATTATCAGGGAACATGAAGATTTTGACGGCGATTGTTCTCAGGATTATTATGATGGCTATTTCGGCGACTCGAAAAGAACAGAATCCTCCCGCGAAGAAAATTTCGTGTCGTATGATTCTGAAAGTGGGCAGGTAATCGGCGTGTGCGGTTTTTGTCCCGACAAATATGACACTCCCAATATCCTGTGGTTAAACTGGTTTTATTTGAGTGAAGACTATCGCGGTAAAGGGATTGGCGTCAATTTGTTGGAATTTACCATCAATAGGATACTAGATATGAAAATTAGTAAAGTATATCTTGATACCTCAAGCTATCATTCATATGCAAAAGCTATTCAATTGTATAAAGATTTCGGATTCGGAATTGAGGGGGATTTGAAAGATTATTACGGCAAAGGTGAAAATTTCCTGATTATGGGTCTGGATCTGAATCAATATAAACAGAAAATGGGGATCTCTCAATGAATCTGGAGAAAAACCGGGTAACTCACAGCTTGCTGTGGGAAATTATACAAGAATGATAATATTTCAACTTACCCGCACCAGGGTGTGGGCACCCCGTAGATTATGCAAATACCCTCAAAAACGAATAGATCATATAGGCGATAGCGAGAGCTTTACCCAATATCTTCAGGAACTCCCAGAAATCGATACCCTCCTCCTTGGGCGGGTCCTTGATGCGATACTCCTCTTCAGGCTCCTTGTACTTCGCCATCACTTGGTCGTAAAACTCGCTATCTATCAGGGTCATGGGCATGGCTAATATAATAAACAATTACTATGTTTGTCGGGTTTCTCATTACATTCGGAAAGACATCCAAAACTATTTACCTATAATTCCCATCCGATACAGCGTACCACCTGATGTTCGGGGTGAACCAAACCGTTATAACATGATTCAATCCTCTGGCCTAATTTAATTTTTACAACTGCTTTCATTAAAACTTCAAATGAATTTATCAAAGGATCCAAGCTGATCTTCGCAGGTTTATGTTCATATCCTATTACAAATAATCCCTTATGTTTGTATTCAGTTAATTCTATTAATTTCATTGCATCACCTATTAAGCTCGTGTTTCCAGCATAAGGGTGCAATAAATTAACCGACCAATTCTCAGCCTCTTTACCATTATCGCCAAAAGGACGCACAATTTTGAACTCTATTGCCCACTCATATCCGATTTCTAAATCAGGGCATCTTCTCGTCTTTGCCAAAATCCCGCTTCTTGATAATTTTCTTGATATTATTTTTACAATCTGCGGTTCGCCATATGGTCCAATACCAGGCTTAAATTTTTTAAAACGAGGATATTCACTATCGAAATCCTTTAGTATTTTGGCGATTATTTTAACAACATCATTATATGATAAGTTCACCTTTATCAATTAGTACCTCCTATTCAATACTGCAAATAGCCTTTATATTTTATATATTCCCTACTCCCCGAACATCCCCGCCTCCGACACAACACCGTCCTCCACGTCCATGCCGACGCCGAAATTGCTGGCGCCGTAATGCGGGTCGTCTTTTGCCGGGGAATACCAGGTTTTGTTGTCGCCACACCTGATATTTGGAACAACTTTATCGCCTTCCTGCTCCCAATCCATATACTTATCGCTTCCGCCGATATCCAGAAGCAAAGCGAACGATTTGGCCAGGGCGTCATAGGGGGAGAATTTGTTGGGGTTATCGTACGTTTCCCGGTAGGTGGCGGCGCCGAAACCCTGCTGGCCTTTCTGCAGCTGGTAGTAGTCATCACCCCCGGTATCGATCAGGAAGGCGTTGGAACGGATCTGCGCGCATCCCAGGGAGATTATCTTCGCCTCGTAATGGTCGTTGCCGCCCCTGTTAAGAAGCAGGGCATTAGTGTAGTCCCAACCGAACGCTATCCCCGCCCCGGCGGTCTCCCATAATTTGTGCGTATCGTTGCCGCCCTCGTCGACTATGGCGCCGATACAGAAATGCGCCCCGGAGGCCTGGGTGAAATATACCGATTCGTAGAGATCGTCCCCTTCCCCCTCATAGACCAGCCCGGTGCCGAACCAGTACCCGCACCCCAGCGTCCAGTTGCCGGAGTAGTAATGATCCTTACCCTTGATATCGATCAACACGCCGAGCCCGCCCGCCCAGGAATGGCCGTCGGAGCCGTCGCCGCGACGACCCATGCCTGCTCCCTGCGCGGCGTTCACGTTGATCTTATGCTCGGAATGGTAATCGCCGCGATGGGCGACATCCTCGAACGGCTCGGCGGTGTATTTGTCATCCCCCTGGTAATCGGCACAAACTCCCACTCCCCCCACGCCGCCGAAACCCTGCCCGTCGCCGAAGAGATAGCGGGTATCGTTACCGGATATATCGAAATTCATCCCGATCCCGAAATAGCCGCATCCCTGCCCGGAGGTTTCCAGCCTGTAATCGTCGTCACCTTCGACATCAAGTAGAATCCCCATGCCGAACAGCCCGCACCCCTGCGCCATCTTCACCGCTTTGTATTCGTCCTTGCCCGCGGCGTCCAGAAGTATCCCCGCGCCGAGGATTCCGCACCCCTGCGACGGCAGGTTGGGATTTTCGTTCATATATTTATCATCACCGCCGCAATCGACCGCCACCGCGATCGGCACTTCATGCGATGACGTTCCCCCCGCGTTTCCGGTGTAGGTATCGTTGCCACCCAGATCGACCAGTACGGCACAGTCGGTCCAGGTATGTTTATCGTTTCCAGTGCCGGCAAGTATGATTCGCCCGAACGGCCCGTAATAATCGAATGCGATCTTATTCAGATCTTTCGGTTTGGTCTCCAGATAATTCTTCAGCTTCTTCGACGCCGTCTCCGCCGCCTGCGCCGCCTTCATGCAGCCGTAATAGAGCGAATGAGCGTCGAGGGTCGAGGCGACATCGTCCACCTCGGGATAATACACCTGCCCGTCCCCCATGGTCTCGGCCATATCCTTGATAGCGTACGTGGCCAACAGATCCTCTGAATCGATATTGCGTACCGCGATCCTCCGCCACTTGTAGGCGTCGAACACGTTCAGTACAAGCTCGGCCATGATGATCTGCAATTCGAGGGGAATGTCCTTCAGCTTGGTCTCGATCTCCTCTTTATAATTGGGCCAGTCGGCCTGGCTGCCGAAGGTCATGAAATTGAGCTGTTTCCCTTCAGCCAGATACATCTGCTCGAAGGCATCCAGCATGGGGGCGGTGGAGTCGATCCGCGGAGCCAGGTTTACGGAGTAGTTGCGGAACCCGGTGATTATCCGGTCGACACCGAGCATGTATGACAGCCGGTGCAGGGAAACGTCGGATGTGTCGTAAAAGACCGGATCGAGATACTGCCTGACCGCGTTGCCCATGGCCTGGGTGTAATGGATGGTCTGCAGAGGTTCGGCGAAGAGATCCTTGAAAAACGGCATCACATAGGGGATCTTATCGGGATTGGGAAAACGGTTCCAGTATCCCCTGGGATGATACCCCAGGTCGGCCCTGGTAAATCCCACCGAATCGAGCGCGGCGGCGATTCTGTCGACATCATTCTCCTGCCCGAACGTAGATGATGAAAAAATAAGTGCGAACATTATAATTTTCCTGATCACATCAACCTCCTGTCTAATATCTGTAGGTCGGGTTCCGAATGAGTCCCGCCATAGCGGGACGAAATGAGAAACCCGACGTTTAAATTTTATATGTTTATAAAACGGCTTGCACCAAATGTAAAGATGGAATATGATATATGGTAGGAGCGTATTGCAATACGCCCCTACGAGAGATAGGTAAATAATCTAAATGCCCGACATCTTCAAAATACTGAGCTCCCACCGCTCGGTCAGGAAATACAAAGACAAGCCGATTCCGGACGACCTGCTCGACAAAATACTCACCTCCGCCCGGCAAGCGCCGACTTCATCGAACCTGCAGGCCTATTCGATTATCGTAATTAAGGATAAAGAGAATAAGAAAACGCTGGCGCATCTTTGTGGAGATCAGCCCTGGGTGGAATCCTGCCCGGTGTTCCTGGCCATCTGCCCCGATCTTTACCGTCTGCAGAAAGTATGCGAACTACGCAATTACAAATCCAACGATAAATATATGGAAATGTTTATCGTCGCTGTCGTCGATACTGCTCTGGTGGCGCAGAATATCGCGGTGGCCGCGGAGGCTTCCGGGCTGGGAGTTTGCATGATCGGCGGAATCAGGAATAATCCCGATCAAGTCTGCGAATTATTGAGATTACCTCAAAAAGTATTTCCACTGGTGGGGATGTGCCTCGGCTGGCCCGATCAGGACCCCATGATCAAGCCGAGGCTTATCAAAAACGCCATTATTCATAACGAATATTACGACGACAAGAATTTCGAAAAACTCATAGCCGAATACGACGAGATCATAAAAAACACCGGCCTATATGACGGCCCCCGCAGAAAAGTCCCTTCCCCCGACGGCCGCGAGATCCCCGATGATGATTATAGCTGGAGCGAACACACCTCGCGGAGAATGGCATCGCAGGATCCCACCACGTTGCGAACTCATATGAAAAAATTCCTGCTTGATAGAGGATTCGGGCTGGAATGACAATTCGTCGGAGAATAAATCCCCGACCTACGACAGTTATCTTTCAGGAGCCCTGCGGGCTCCTGACCTACCGAAAATACTACTCCAATATCTCGTAATCGCTGAATTTAAACTCGCCGGAAAACCGCACCTTAATTATGCCCAGCACCGCCTTCACGAATCCCGTCATCCGCATTTCTGCAGGCACAAAGAGCCCTCCCTCCAGGGGCTCGAAATTTATGGCGATCGCAAACTCTTTTAACGCTCCCTCGGGATCGGGAACGACAAAATCGAAACTTCTAACGTAAAAATCCTGGCTGTCGATCTCGATGATCCCCACATACTGCCCCTCCTTCGGAGGAGACGCCTTGGGACTCACAGATATTTTATAGGAGTCACCGGTAATTCCGGTCAAGGAAAAATTATAGTCCGGATTATCGGGAGATAAAGAAATCTCCTGCTTTTCGCCTTCCGATTTCTTGGATTCGCCCTCCCCCGTCGATGAATAGACCACCTCTCTGGATAACTCCTCGTCACCCTGCCTGGTTATTATCGCGATGGTGGTATCGGCTTTCTTGATCGAACCGTCCTTCTCCAGCCGGTTAAATACAGAAGACTGTTCGAACCTGTATTTCGTAATCGAGAGCAGCGAATCGTTTGCTTCCCCGACCGAGTGAGCCCTGGAAAGAATCTGTTCCAGACTTAATTCTGCAGCCGGTTCATCCCGGGGAAGTATATCCGCAGCACTCAAGAGCAGGCCAATTACAATAAACAGACTTATCGTTTTCATTTCAGGTTCTTCCTATCCTTCCCATCATCTATTTTTTCACCAATCCCCAATTATGTCAAGGGTTTTCAACTTGACCGGCGTTATTCGCCGTTATAGTTTGTCGTAAGCTTATACGCACCGGAGAGACAATGAGCGATCCCGAATTCAATAAAATCACACCCGAAATTTACAAAGCGTTGAAAAATATCGTAGGGGATAAATACATTTTCACTGAAAAATTCGACCTCGAGCCCTATTCCCACGATGAGACCGAGGACCTGGTGTTTTATCCCGAGGTGGCGGTGCTGCCAGCGTCCACAAAAGATATCTCGGAGATAATGAGTCTTTGCCATGAGAATAATATTCCGGTTACTACCAGAGGAGGAGGCACAGGTCTTTCGGGAGGGGCTCTGCCGGTTTACGGCGGAGTTATTCTCTCCACCGAAAGACTGAACAGGATAATCGAGATCGACACCGAAAACCTGATGGCGGTGGTGGAACCGGGTGTAATCACCCATAACCTGCACCAGGCGGCGGAGGAAAAAGGTTTGTTCTATCCGGTCGATCCGGCATCCAAGGAATCCTGCACCATCGGCGGCAATATCGCCGAGTGCGCCGGCGGGCCGAGAGCTCTGAAATATGGCGTAACCAAGGATTACGTTTACGGGCTGACCTGCGTCCTTCCCGACGGCCGGGTATTCAAGACTGGCGGCAAACTTTTAAAAAACGTTTCGGGGTATAATCTTGCACAATTAATCGTCGGTTCCGAAGGCACATTATGCATAGCCACGGAAATAATCCTGAAATTGCTTCCTCTTCCGACACACAAACGGACCCTCCTCGCCCCATTCGATTCTCTTCAGGACGCCGCAGAGGCTTTAACACAGATATTCATGAAAAAAATAATCCCCTCCGCGGCGGAGTTTATCGAGCAAGCGGCTATCAAAGCGGCCGAGGATAAATACGAGAAAAAATTCCCTCATTCCGATGCCGTCGCATTGCTTTTGTTCGAAGTTGATGGCGACCGCGAGGACGTCCTTGACGAGCAGGCTGAGAAGATCGGCGAGATCTGTGTAGAGTATGGCGCCGAGGACGTTTTCGTGGCCGACAACCCCGAAAAGCAGGAGGAGATGTGGCAGATGCGGCGCAATATAGGCGAGGCGGTAAAATCGATAGCGATTTATAAAGAAGAGGATACTGTCGTTCCCCGCGCCCGGCTGCCGGAGCTGGTGGAGAAGATCTCCGCCATATCGAAAAAACATGGAATCCTGACCATCTCCTACGGCCATGCCGGCGACGGCAATATCCACTGCAACATCATCAAGAAAGATATTTCCGACGAGGATTGGAACGAGAAGCTTCCAAAAGTGATCGAGGAGCTGTTCCGGGAGGTGGTGATTTTGGGTGGCTCCATCTCCGGCGAGCACGGTATCGGCTGGGTGCAGAAAAACTATCTCCCCATCGCCTTGAGTAAAGTCGAACTGGAGTTGATGAAGAAGATCAAAGAGGTCTTCGACCCCAAAGGTATCCTGAACCCGGGTAAGCTGCTGCCGGATTTATAACGATCAAATTACATTTGATATAATTAATATCAAGGTACATTCAGGCAACATTATTCTTATTATACCGTATTACGTTTATAATTAAAAAAACGGGAGGATCATAATGGGCAACGAAACAGAATCTATCAAAAAGGCGGCGCTGGATTATATCGAGGGGTGGTATTCGGCCAGCCCGGAGCGGATGGAGCGGGCGTTGCATCCCGAACTCGCCAAAAGAATTGTGCTGAATATTGAAGGGACGGATAATCTGCGAGCCATAACTTCCGAACGATTAGTAGAGGCGGCAAAAAGCAGAAACGAGGACAAAGAGGCGCTGGATAAAATCGAGTGCGAGATACTGGATGCTCATGGCGACATGGCCTGCGTCAAAACCGTTTGCCCCGATTTTATCGACTATATTCATCTGGCGAAATGGGATGGACAGTGGAAAATCATCAATGTTCTCTGGGAATTTACCCCGGAAGGCAGAAAGAGAATGGAAGCGGCGCAAAAGCAAAAGTAAAACAGTTGCCGGTATCCTGTCGATATTACTTGACAAAAAATTTCCGCAACATAATAATATCGATTGCGTATCAAACTCAGGCGAACTTTAAACCCGGAAAGGAGGCTTGTACAGATGATTGTCGTAAATACCGATAATAATCGTACGTCTCGTCTCCGGGTGAGAAGCCGCTGAATTCTTAGTTGGTTTTTAATATAGATAGCCTTCTCATCGCGAGAAGGCTTTTTTATTGCGCGATACCTAAGTTTTCGCGTAATAACAACACCGGTTTTTTGAAATTGAAAGGTAATTACGATGAATTTAATAGATCTGGGCTGGAACGATTTTTTCGAGGCTCATTTTGAATCGATTGATATAAAAGATGTTAAACCCGCCAGGATAGCCGTCCAGCAGAAAGACAGGTATATCGTCTATTGCGAGAAAGGAGAGCTGCGGGCGGAGATCTCCGGCAAATTCAGGCATAAGGCCCTGTCGAAGGCCGACTACCCCACCGTCGGCGACTGGGTGGCCGTTACGGTCAAGCCTGAAGGCGACGGTGCCGTTATTCAATCACTCCTACCCCGGAAAAGCAAATTTTCCCGCAAAGCGGTATTGGCCGGCGGCCCTAAGTACGGCGACGGTAAAACCGAGGAGCAGGTGCTCTCCGCCAATGTCGATTCCGCCTTTATCGTTTCCGGCCTCGACGGCGAATACAATCTCAGAAGGTTGGAACGGTATGTTGCCGTGGCCTATGACAGCGGTACCTCGCCGGTGGTGCTTCTGAATAAGTCCGATCTCTGCGAAGATGTCGATAGCGTTATATCCGAAGTCGAGAGCACCGTGATAGGCGTATCGGTGCATTCCGTAAGCGCCATCATCAAAGATAGTCTTGAAATATTGAAAGACTATCTGGGAAAAGGCAAAACGGTATCTTTCCTGGGATCGTCGGGTGTCGGCAAATCGACAATTATCAATTCCCTGCTCGGCTACCAACGGCAAAGAACCGGCGAGGTGCGCGATTACGACGGTAAGGGGCGTCACACCACCACTTACCGGGAGTTGATTGTCCTCCCGGAAGAAGGCATTTTGATCGACACGCCCGGCATGAGGGAAATCGAGATCTGGGGCGATGAGGAAGGCCTGTCAAAAGCGTTCGATGACATCGATAAACTCACCGCTCAATGCCGTTTCAACGACTGCGGTCACGGAAACGAGCCGGGGTGCGCAGTCAAGGAGGCGCTGGATAAAGGAGAACTGGATGCCGATCGCTACCAAAATTACCTGAAACTGCAAAAGGAACTGAGACGGCTGGCTTTGCGGAAAATGGGAAAGGAAGCTCATTATCAAAAGCTGCAGGGAAGAAAATTCGCCAGCATGGTGAAAGAGGTTAAAAAATTAAAAAACTTTAAGAGGAAATAATCCCTAACAGGGCATAAATATGGACTGCAGAAGCGAACAGCTTTTTGAAAAACATCGCCATTATATACTCGCTAAAGCCGCCGAATTCTACGCAGTAACAACAAACGACCTGATAAAATTAGGCTCTTTCGAAAGCCTGGTATTCGAGTTCTCCCGCGGCACAGATAATTTTATACTTAAATTGACACACAGCTTACACCGCAGCCGGGACCAGATCATGGGAGAGGTCGAATGGGTCGATCATCTGAAAAAAAACGGCGTCTCGGTATGCGGGGTAATCCCCTCAAACAACGGCAATCCCGTCGAAACCATTGAGATCGAGGATTCCTATTTTATAGCCTACGCGTTTGAAAAGGCGCCCGGGAATCACGCTGAAAAAGGCCAATGGAGCAACGATCTGATCCTGGAATGGGGCAGAACGCTGGGACGGATTCACGCCGCCACCGGGGTTTTCAAGCCCAGCCGCGAGTCATACAGGAGATTCCACTGGTACGAGGATGATACGTTAAACGCGAAAAAATATATCCCCGCCGATCAGCGAAAAGTGATAAGCAAAATCGAGGATCATAAAAACAAACTCCGTTCATGGCCCGTGGATGAGAAATCCTATGGCCTGATCCACAGCGACATACACAACTGGAATTTCTACGTTCATAACGGGGGACTGCGCGTTTTCGATACCGACGATTGCCATTACAACTGGTTGGCCTATGATATCGGTATACCGCTCTATTACGCCCTGCGCACGGCCGAGATCGGCGATGACAATGTCGAATACGCACGGTACTTCTTCAAGCTTTTTATGGAAGGTTATAAAAAGGAAAACAAAATCGACCCCGTCTGGATTACCCGCATACCCGATTTCGTGAAATTGAGGGAGATGGACCTGTATATAGTTATCACCAGGGAGGGCATAGCCGACGCCAACGACTGGTGCCGGAGATTCATGAAAGGGCGACGGGAAAAGATTGAAAACGACGTGCCCTTCTTAGATCTGGACTTCTCAGAATTCTGTTGATTCCGAATATTAACGTCCATCTCCGGCATCTTTAATTGCGGTTTTAATCCCGAACGGTTCCAGGCATTTTGCCAGTTTGCCGTCAATCCTGCCTTTGCCATCGTGATTGATGAAGACTGCATTCAGCCCGCTTTTTTCGTAGATCCGCTTTTTAAGCTTTATCCTCTCCTTATAATACGGCTGATGATTATATCCGCAGATCTCTATAAAAAGGTTGTAGTCGGGAAGGTAAAAGTCCGGCCGGAATTGCCGCCCTTCCAGAAGCATCAACGGCTCATATTGAAAGCTTACATTATTCTCGAACAACAGATCGGCACATTGTTTCTCGTAAGTTGACCTGACCCTGACTCCGGAATCGGTCTCGATAACCGCCTCGAACATCCTTTCGCGAACCAGTTTCTTTCCCGGAACGGGTCGCAAGCCTCTTTTGAGGTTTCTCTTCGGCTTCCTTCCTCTCATTCCGCTTCATCCCGAATCCGATTTTACCTCATTCATCACTTTCTCTACCTGTTCGATAAAATTCTTCGCCTGGCTGTCTGGATTGAATCTCAGGACCCTCTCCCAGATCTCGATAGCCTTCTCATACCGGCCCCTGGCGGCCTCGATGGCGCCGTATTCAAAATATGCCTGTTCATATTCGGGCATGGTCTCAATCGCTTTTTCATACCATACCGCCGCGGAATCGAGATCCCCGCCCCTGTGGTAGGAATTCGCCACCTGGTAAAGGAAATCCGTCATCATGGGCGCCAGGGCGGCCGCCTTTTTGTAATAATCGGCGGCGGAGGTATATTTCCCGTTAAGATAATATGCTCTTGCCAGAACGGCGCTGGTGGTGACCGACCCCGGAGATTGTTCATATGCGCGCAAAGCTTCCTCCACAATAATCGCAGTATCGGCCCGCTGAGTTTCCCGTCCCACGTATCCCGGCGCCAGAGGATCGATTTTATTGAAACCGTAGTTTTCCAGCCATCCCCGGTTATGTTCGTTTCTCATCAGGTAAACGACACTCTTATCATCGAAATAGCATAGCTGCCAGTCCGGCGAAACGGCGATGGCGTTCCGGATTTGCCATCTCATCTGGCCGATCGGTATCGCGACAGCTTCAGTGCCGCGCCCGGCGAGTCTCTCCAGCGCGCTGGCCTCGTTCTGCCGGATATAATGATATTCATTCAATAAATCGGCCCCGTATACCAGTAACCTTCCATCGATAAACACCCTTAGATCGGGCCACCCGCTCCAGATCAGGTAACTGCCCCATCCCAGGGGAGCATATATATTGCCCCTGTAATTTATTTCTTTCAGAAAAGCGGCGGCTCCCTGAGGGAAATCCCCCCCGATTCCCAGCCTCACACCGCGCCCACTCTTAATATAATCCGATGTATAGAGGCCGAATGATATCAAGAATATCAAGGTTACCAATACCCCGGTTGAGAAAAAGCGGCGGGAAATAGCTCCCATCGTGGCTACGGACGCCGCCACGGTTAATATGGCAAATTCGTAAGCATTTCTTATCGAGAGCAGGCTGGAGATAACGCCTATTAAAAGTATAAATGATATGGTAGGCCTCTTCTTCAAATTTCGAATCAACCCGTATACCGCGAATCCGATTACGACAATCAGCAATAGCCAGTACAATCTGTCGGTTGCGAGAATCTCAAAGGGCGAAACCATTTCCGCGATGGCGCTTTTGAAAACCGGGTCGGACGCCAGCAGGAACGGATACGTGAAGGCATTTACACCGTTGGGATTTATCAACGCGGCCAGGGATGCCACCGCTGGAGGTAACAAAAACTTTTTCAGGATTTCATAAAATGAAAGCCGGGATTTCGTTTTGTTGAACTTATCCTCTATCGCGGCGCCGATGCCGATTACCCAGTAGACTCCCAGCCCGATCATAAATCCCGAGTGTATGCTGGCCCAGAATAAAAACAACATCGGTATAAAAAGCAGAGTAACAATTTTACTTCTTTTAAAATAAGAAGGAACGAATATGGTCACCGCGAGCGCCGCAAGGAACAGGTAGGTAAAAAGATGAGGCCTCGCAAATAGCCTATAGGAACCGATACAGATTGCGGCCATGAGCAGAATAAAAATCAAAGGGTTTTTATTATCGCTTTTATAAAAATTAAACAAAAGAATCGCCGCTATCAAAGCCGCCATCAGCACTTTAAATATTATAAGCAGATCAAAACCTCCCGCGCTGTAAACCGCATAAAAAATAAGTTCCGCCAGCCATTCATGAGTTATCCAGTCGTTCCCCTCCGCTGTAAACGAATAAATATCTGCGCCGGGAATCGATCTTTCGGAAACGATATATTCGCCGGTTTTCAAATGCCACCATATATCGTAATTATTGATGGGGAACAGGGACGTGACGGCGACGATAATAACTATCCACAGGCTGAATAAGGCGTAAATATATTTGACTACATTTTCACGCGAAAAAAAACTTACGGCAGGATTTTTTGCGGACACGATTACTTTAAAAAACAACAACCCGGAAAACCGGGCCGTTGATTGCTCATGTTAGGTTATTTCTATACCTACCCTCTGCGAAATTCCTTTTTGGACTTCTTCCTCCCCACAGATTTCTTTCTGGCTTTGCTTCCGGTGGTTTTAATTTTCTTTTTCGACGGTTTCCCCGCCTGCTCGCGGGTAGACTTCTCCTGGTCGTCTTTCATTCTTATCCCGAAAGCATGATGAAAAACATCGCTGACCCGTTCGATAAATATGAATTTCACTTTGGATTTTATCTCTTTAGGAATCTCCTCCAGATCGCCCTCGTTCTTTTTCGGAATAAGTACCTTCTTTATCCCCGCCCGATAAGCCGCCAGCGCTTTCTGCTTGAGCCCTCCTATGGGAAGGATATCGCCGCGAAGAGTGATCTCCCCCGTCATGGCAAGGTGCGGAGCTACCGGTTTATTCAATAAAACAGATGCCAGGGCGGTACACATGGTTATCCCCGCCGATGGGCCGTCCTTCGGCGTCGCCCCGGCAGGCACATGTATATGGAAATTATGAGTCTCGAATTCTTTCTGGGGAATTCCCATTTTATCGGCATTAGCCTGCAGGTAAGACATGGCTGCCTTTACCGATTCCTTCATCACGTCCCCCAGCTGACCGGTCAATTCCAGCATCTTCTTTCCGGGCATTTTGGTGGCTTCGATAAAAAGTATATCGCCCCCGGCTGACGTATACGCGAGACCCGGGACAACCCCCACGCTGGCCCACTTTTCAGAGACCTCCCGTATAAATCTTTCCGGACCGAGGTATTTCCTTACCTGATTCGTATCCACCTTAATTCGATTCTCCTGCCCGGAGGCCACCGATTTCGCCACCTTGCGGCATATGGATCCGATCTCCCGGTTCAGATTGCGCAAACCCGACTCGCGGGTATAATCGGAAATTACCTTTTTGATCGCCGCGTCTTTCACCGCCAGGTTGTCGGAATTCAGGCCGTGTTCCATCAGGTTCCGTGGTATCAGGTACTTTTTCGCGATAGCGAGTTTTTCCATGTCGGTATAACCGGGAAGAGGAATAACCTCCATCCTGTCCAGGAGAACCGGGGGTATGGTCTCCACCATATTGGCGGTGGTGATGAACATCACCTTTGAAAGGTCAAAAATCACATCAAGATAATGATCCGAAAACGAATTATTCTGCTCCGGGTCCAGCACCTCCAGGAGTGCCGACGCCGGATCGCCGCGAAAATCCTGCCCTATCTTATCGATCTCATCCAGCATAAAGATCGGGTTGTTGGAACCGGCCTTACGAAGCCCCTGAATTACCCTCCCGGGAAGAGCCCCTATATAGGTGCGCCTGTGTCCCCTGATCTCAGCCTCATCCCTCACGCCGCCCAGAGATATCCTGTGGAACTTACGGCCCATGGCCCTCGCAATCGATCTGCCCAGCGACGTTTTCCCGACCCCGGGAGGCCCCAGGAAACATAAAATCGGCCCCTTCAAATCGGATTTCAGCTTTCGGACCGCGAGATACTCCAGAATCCTCTCTTTGACCTTTTCCAGGTCGTAATGATCCTCGTCGAGAATTTTCTGGGCCTTCTTGATATCCAGCATATCCTCGGTTGAAATCGACCATGGCAAGGTGACCAGCCAATCCAGGTAGGTCCTGCTTACGGTGTATTCCGCCGCCGAGGGATTCATTTTGGAGAGACGATCGAGTTCTTTGTCGGCCGCTTCTTTAGCCTCCTCCGGCATTTTGGCCTCATCGATCTTCTTCTGAAACTCCTCCAGCTCCATGGTCTGGTCGTCGGCCTCGCCCAGTTCCCGTTTTATCGCCTTTAACTGTTCCCTGAGTATATATTCCCTCTGAGATTTGCCCATCTCGCTGGCAGCTTCCGTCTGGATCTTCTTGGACATCTCCAGGACCTCGATCTCTTTGGTGATTAACGAGGTCAGCCTCTTGAGCCGCTCGCGCACGTCGAAAACCTCGAGTATCTCCTGCTTCTGCTCGGTATCTATATTCAGGTTGGAGGCGATCAGATCGGCCAGCTTCGATGAATCCTCCGTATTCATGGCGGAAACCTGAAGATCGTCAGGCAGATACGGGGCCAGCTGAACGATTTTCTTGAGCTGCTCGTGGATATTTCTCACCAGCGCCTCTTCGGCCACGTCCCTGGAGGTCTCCTCCTCGACCAGGTTCACATAACCCTTCAGGTACGGCTCCTCCTGCGTGATCTTCTTGATTTTGACTCTGGCGATACCCTGAGTGAGGAATCGAACCGAGCCGTCCGGAAATCTGAGCATCTTCAGTATCGAGCCGACCGTACCGACTTTAAAAATCTCGTTCCCTTTTGGAAATTCTACCTCCGGATCTCGCTGGGCAACCAGCACGATGGGATCGCCGGCCATCAGGGCGTCGTCGATGAGCCTGGCGTACCTCGCCTCGGTTACCATCAATGGCATGACCAGCGATGGGTAAACCACCGCCGATTTCAAAGGCAGAACCGCCAGTTCGGTTTCAACTATCTTTTTCCTATCTATATCCAGTGCGCTCTGGCTATCCGGTGAACCTGTCCGGTCAGACAAAATCCCTCCTGGGTGAAAACACTAACCTGCCGTAATCCCGATACTTATCTTTCCTTTACTCCGCCGTATTCTCTTATCTGTTTATCGAGCCAGTCGGCGAATTTCTTTAACCTATCCTCCGTAGAGAACTTAACTACATATTCCCCTTTTTTGTTCGAGGGCGCGTCGAAGGGGTTCCACATGAACTTGAAATCCCCCTCCAGTTTCTTCCTGTCGCCGGTCGCCGTCTCCCAGCCGCCGCTATCGCTCTCGGTGCCGCCGGTAAACATGACCAGGTAGCTGTTGGGCACCGGACGGCTCTTTATCTCCATTTTGAAGGTCCTGAATTCGTAACGGCCCTCGTTGATCATTATCCTGAACTCCTTAAATTATTCAAAGCCTCTATTGTAAACTTACTTGAAAATGGCCAGTGCCGCAAATCAAATCGGGAAATTACTTCTTGCTCGAATTCTTCCGAATAACCTACACATTAAACATAAACAGAATCACATCGCCCTCCTCGACAATATAATCCTTGCCGTGAAGGGCCAGTTTTCCCGCCTCCCGGGCCTTGGCCCAGCTCCCCAGCTTATCGAGATCCTCGAATTTCACCACCTCGGCCTTGATGAACCCGCGCTGTATGTCGCTGTGCACCGCCCCCGCCGCCTCGTGAGCGGTGGAGCCCCTGCGGATCCGCCAGCAATGGACCTCGTTCTCGTTGCCGGTCAAAAATGATAACATCCCCAACAGCTCGAACGACTTTTTTATTATCTTCTCCGATGCCGCTATATCCAGCCCGAAATCCTTTATATACTCCTCGCGTTCGGATTCATCGAAATCGGCGATATCCATCTGCAGCGAGGCGCAGATGCTGGCGACTCCGCTTTGCGGCATCCCGGCAAGATACGAGTATCCCTTTTCGATCTCCGCGCGCGACGGAACCTGCTCCTCGCCGAGATTCAATATATAGAGCATCGGCTTTAAGGTTAAAAATCCGTAACTGCTGATGGCCTTAAGATCGTCCTTTTCGATCTCCATCGATCTCAACGGCTTTTCATCCTCCAGTACGATCTTAAGTCTTTCGAGGATTTTATACTCCGCCGCTTCCTGTTCCTTTTTGGTGACCTTCAAGGTCCTTTCGATCTTATCCATGCGGTTCTCGATGCTGACCAGGTCCGCCAGGATCAGCTCCGAATCGACCTCGGTGATGTCTCTTTTGGGATCGACCGAACCGTCGGGATGAGGCACGTTGGGATTCTCGAAACAGCGCACCACGTGAAGCAGGGCATCGGTCTGCCGGATAGCATGAATATAAGCCGCCTCTTTTTTGCGGTCCGATGATGCCCCCTTTGTCAACCCGGCGATATCTATATATTCGATCTCGGCGTTGACAATTCTGCCGGATTTGAAAATTTCGGCGATACGCTCCAGACGTTCGTCCGGAACCTTGACCACCGACATATTCGCTTTCTTGGAGGTCGAATAATCGCCTATCGAGGCATGCGATCCCGAAATGGCGTTAAAGACCGTGGTCTTACCGGATTGGGGAAGGCCTATTATGCCGAACGTCAACATCTCTCAAATACCAATATATACGAAAAAAAGCCCCCGATTAAATCTTTTTTCAAAAATCCGGATCTCTCTGCCAGAATCGCGATCTGCTTCCAGCTATAAAATCGCCGGTCTCCCTGAACCGGAAAAATTTCCAGTACCAGATTGATTGCCTGACGCGGGCCCCATACAAACCTCGGCTCGCATATTATGAGAATACCCTTTTTTCTCAATACCCTGGCGACTTCATCAAAAACCTCCGACGGTTTTTCCAGGTGATGTAGGACGCCGGACAGAACGGCGGTGGAAAAACTCCCGCTTTTAAACGGAAGCGTTTCCATATATCCCTGCGCCAGGTCGACGATTTCCCTGTCAGTATTTTTCCCGGCGATGCCCAGGCAGGATTCCGAAATATCGATACCGTATAACTCCTTGTATCCCTTCTTTTCAAGTTTTCGCAGCAACCTGCCGGTGGCGCAGCCCAGATCGAGGATCGGCTCGGGAAGGGAAAGATCGATCAGATAATCATCCCATCCCTCGGTAATCTTATTTATAATCCATGAGGAGTCGTAGAAATCGGCCCAGCGGTTGAATGCGGTTCGGGAAACCTCGCCGGATGATTTCAAAAGACTCACGCGGGAATATCCACCACGCTTTCGAGGATATAATCGGGACGATGCTTTTCCGGTATCTTCTTTACCATGCTTCGATCCTTCTGCGAACCGGTCAAGACCCAGCAGGTCGCCATGCCGATCTTCCTGGCGCCGACCAGGTCGGCGAAAGGATCGTCGGAAACCATCAATACCCCGGATGGTTCGACATCCCAGCCTTTAAGACAGCTGAGGTAAAACCGCCGGTCCGGCTTGCCGCACAACGACGCCCGCACCAGGCAGGCGTTCTCCAGCGCCTTGGCGATGGGGCCGGATGACATCACTATCTCGCGGTTCTCATCTACAAAGCGTCGATTCCTGTGAAGTGTGTAAAGTTTCGCCCCGTTCTCGATTATGGCCCCTACCGCGGTATTAAGCTTTTTGTAGGTTACAGTGGGATCATGCCCGATCAATACCGCGTCCACTTTCTTCGAATTCAAGGGGATGATGCCGTTTTGCCTGAGATATCGTTTCACGCCGGGATAGGCGAACGCCAGGCAACTCTTGACCCGGTTTCGTTTCATCCTAGCCAGCGCCACCGTCAGGCAGGTGAAGAAATCGCTCTTATCGAATTTGAATCCTTTTTTGCGAAGGATATTATAAAGATCCTCCGGCGACTCGGTGGTGTTATTGGTCACCAGCCGCGCCTTCACCCCCTTTTTCCCCAGCGAGTTGAACCACCGCACCGAACCCGGCACAGGGGTGTATCTCTTATCCAGTACGATTGTCCCCTCGACATCGAGGAGCAAGTATTTGTATTTTTTCATGCCTATTTTTCCTGTCATTCCTGCGGAAGCAGGAATCCGCGTCGTCCTCTGTCCGTCATTCCTGCGAAAGCAGGAATCTATCTTATTAGTTTATAATAGCATTTTTGGGATAATTCTGCAATATGCACGAAATTTGCTGCCGTCGGGTAGCATGCTTACCCTTTGGGAAAGCATGCCACCCTGCCGAGCCTACCGACAGCCATCACACGAACCCCATCTATTAGTTTGCGTAAAAAAGCCGCAAAACATATATTGCGCCACTAATATGGGAGAGCCGTTGGAAAATTCGGTCGAAACTAAAAAGGTCGATCTCAAGAAGAATCTACTCAGCCTGCGGACGTTTCTGGGCTTCGCCGTGGGCGCGGTCGTAATCTACTATTTCTTCAGGAACTTCGATTTTACCGCCGCCAGGGCAACCCTTTCCGGGGCGAAGTGGCATTTTTTCATAATCGGCGCCCTGTTTTTCTACGCCTCCATTCCGCTGCGAGGCCTCAGGTGGCGGCTGCAGATGAAGCCGATCGGGGTCGACGTGGACTACCGTCCCCTGACCCATTACTATTTCCTGTCCATGTTCGCCAACGTCATCCTCCCGGCCCGCATTGGCGATATCTACAGGGCCTACCTCGCCAAAAGAAACCGAAACTTATCGATCTCCATGTCCCTCGGCGTCATTTTCTCCGAGAGGATATTCGACCTGGTGGTGATATCGGTTTTCGTGATTTTCTCCGGGGCCTATTTCTGGAAAGCGATCATCGGCACAAAAGAGGGAGACTATCTTATCTTCGCCTTTATGGCGGTCGCCATGATAATCGTATTTTTTATAGCAGCCCTGGCCGGACTTCCCCATCTGCTGCGTTTTATGCCCCAGAAACTGGCTGGAAAACTAAGCCGATTCCACCAGGGCCTTTTCAGGTACCCGTCGAGAATTCCGATAATTTTGGGTATGACGGCCATTATCTGGATATGCGAGGCGCTAAGGCTGTATTTCGTGTTTCTGGCGCTGGGTGCGAACGCCGGTTTCATACTGGCGCTTTTCATCTCGCAGGCTTCCCTGATAATAATGTCGGTTCCCCTCTCTCCGGCCGGCCTTGGTTTCGTCGAGCTTCTGATGCTCAAGGTCCTGTCTGTCTCGGGCTTATCCACCGGCCTCGCGGGGGCCCTGACAATTTCCGATAGATTAATAAGTTACTGGAGCGTAATGGCTTTCGGCGGACTGTGCTACCTTTTTTCAACGAGGGTTAGATGAATTTCCTGATCTGTATTCCCACTTACGACGAAAGAGAAAATGTCGAGAAAATTATCTCGGCTGTCCTGGCTCAGGGCGACGACATCGAGGTGCTGATAATCGATGACAATTCACCCGATGGCACTGCCGGAATCGTGGAAAATCTTAAAAAGGATAATCCCCGAATACATCTTATAAAAAGACCGGGCAAGATGGGGCTGGGTACCGCCTATATCGATGGTTTCACTTATGGCCTATCCCTGCCGCGGATCGGGTACCTGATGGAAATGGACGCCGATTTTTCCCACGATCCCGAATACCTGAAAGATTTCAGGGAAACCATCAAAGACTGCGATCTGGTTATCGGCTCAAGGTATATAAACGGAATTTCGATCGTAAACTGGCCCATTACCAGGCTCTTGCTTTCATATTTTGCGTCCCTTTATGTACGCTATATTACCGGTATGCCGGTAAAGGACCCCACCAGCGGTTTCAAGTGTTTTCGGCGGGAAGTCCTTGAATGGCTTAACCTTTCAAAAATCAAATCCAACGGTTACGGGTTCCAGATCGAGATGGATTTTTATGTCTGGAGGGGCGGTTTCCGTATCAAGGAAATACCGATACTCTTCATCGACCGGCGGGCCGGAACCTCAAAAATGAATAAAAAAATCGTCTACGAGGCGATTTTCGGGGTCTGGAAACTGTTTTTCAAGAAACTGTTCGGCCGGGATCAGCTTAAAAGGAAATAGAACCTGTTTCAAAATGAAAAAAGATCGCGTCCGGAAACCGCCAAATTTTATCGCACCGAGGCGTAATTTTTTTTCGATAAATTTATCTACTATCTTGCCCTTTTCATTTCCATATCTTATATTAGCCGGTGATAAATTTGGATATTGAGCGGTAAAAGGAGAGATCGATGAAGAAAATTCTCGCCGCAGTTTTGATTCTATTATTTTCAGGATCTTCCGCTGCAGCCGATTACTGGAATCTTGGGGTGGGATTCAGGGGAACGGGTGTGATGCCGGGAGGATTTTACGAAAACACTCTGGGATTCGGTCTTTTGGCATCCCTTGGTGATCCGGATTCAAGATTCACGACTCAGCTCGAAGTAGATAGCTGGGAATCCGTCTATGATATTGGCGGATTTGAAAACAGATACTCCGGATTCGGGGTCGGATTTTTTGAAAAATTCAGACTTCTGAATTTTTCATCTCAACTGTCCACATACTTGATCGGTGGGATCGGGGGATATTTCCTGGACTTTAAACGCGAGGAAGATGTTGAAAACATAGGCATTGAGTTGCGTTCTCAATATCTTAATTCCCTGGTGATGATTGCCGAAGGCATAGGCTTTGATTTCAAAATGGGACAGCACCTAATCGTTTTTACCGAGGGGAGATATGTTCATTTCCCCAACGGGCATGATGTGGATAAGCCCTTGACTAATGGATACCTGGGCTTAAGATACCACTTCTAAAAGTAAAGCATAAATGACATCATAAAACCGTCTTTTCAGGCGGTTTTTTTTGTTAAACACGGACGCTCTCCGGCCGATAAACAAAATTGACATAAACATTATAAAGGAGGCTCAATATGAGCAGAATTATCTATGCCACTACAGTTTTTGTGCTTGTCTGTGCTTTTAGCGCTTATGCCAGCGTCGATTTCACTCATGGCGGAATCCGTGCCGGATACGTTATGCCGAATGATATCGACAACACCGTCGGGTTTGGCGCTGAAGTAGGTTTCGGTATTCCTGTCCCCAACCTCAGCTTCAACATCGAAGCCGGATACTGGTCCAAGAGCTTCGAAGAGTCCCTTGCCGGCACTACCTGGGAAGCCAAATTCACAGATTTGAATTTCGGCCTGTCTGGCAAATATGAAGTGCCCGCCGTTCCGAACCAATTCCATCCCTATCTCGGAGCCGGTATCGGTTATCATATGCTGACAGCCGAAACCGAGATCCTGGGCATAAGTATGTCGGTCGATGACAACAAATTCGGCGCCCATTTCTTCGGCGGATTCAGAGTGCCCTTCAATCCCATAGTCAGCGCTTTTGTCGAGGCTCGTTACACTGTGGTCGACCCCGATTATTTCGGCGTCTGGGGCGGTATTAACTACGGATTCGCAAAATAAGAGATCTAAAAGTTGTTAATAAAACCCGGTCATGCGGCCGGGTTTTATTTTCCCTTTTTTACCCGTTCAAAAACAAATTTCTTGAATCGACTCCATTCCCTTTTCGACCCCAGGCAACGCCGCGGAATAACATAGGCCAGTTTCGGCGATGTGAAAATCAACAAAATATTCCCGATATTTTTTATTTCCTTGATATCCGCCCAGGTTTTCTGCGCCCTCCTCCCCATGGAACTTATATGAATTCCAAAATCCGAAAATCTATAGACCCTTCTGGCCGTCAGGCTATCGTTCTTACCCGTCCTGGTCAAATAAATCTGAAGGATGATTATAAAAGGCTGTGAGAGACCTATGGCGAGCGCTATGGCGGTCCAGATAGATATTGTTCTCAATAACTCCCTGGTTCCCGGATCGGGATGAAAAAAAGAGACGTATACAATGTATAAAAATACTCCGAGGCCCAATATATCCAGAATTATAAGCCACCTGATATGATAAAAATTATATCTGGCCACTTCGGATTTCGTTAACGTCACTTCAACTTCATAATCCATCGACATAATTAAGCCTTCACCAATAAATTTCACGATATAAACAAATATCTATTCGCTTGTTATTAAAAATAAAAATCCCGATTTCCGTTCAATTTATCCAGGGAAACTCTACTCCATTACCTTTCCGGAGTTATTCGGCACTTTGGCAACGTCAATGACTTTGTCTCCCTTATCAAGCCTTATTAAACGCACGCCCTGGGTTGCTCGCCCCATGGCTCTTACGGAATTAACGGAAAAGCGATTCACAATCCCCTTAAGAGTAATGATCAAAAGCTCATCGTCGTCCACAACCTCCTTAACCACAACGACTTCGCCGTTGCGTTCGGAGGCCTTGATATTGATTATGCCTTTACCCCCTCTGTTGGTTACACGATAATCGGCGATATGCGAACGCTTGCCGAAACCGTTTTCCGTTACGGTCAATAGCGTCGACTCCCTTTTCACAACCACGGCGGCTACAACATAATCATCTCCTACGAGGTTAATTCCCCGGACACCGTACGCGCTCCGTCCCATGGCCCTGACTTTATCCTCATGAAATCTTACGGCCTGCCCTTTCCTGGTAGCCAGAACGATATCGCATGTGCCTTCGGTATACCCGGCCTCGATCAAAACGTCGTCCTTCGGGATATTCATGGCTATTATCCCGTCCCGGCGCGGATTTGAAAAAGAATCCAGCGTGGTCTTCTTAATCTGCCCTTTACGAGTTACCAGTACGACATAGGCGTCGTCGCTGAAATTCCTGACGGGAACGAAAGCCGAGATAGAATCGCCTTTATCCAATCCTATCATATTTACGATGGCCTTCCCTTTGGCCAGCCGTCCGCCCTGAGGAATTTCATGCACCTTGAGCCAGTAACATCTGCCCCTCGAGGTAAAAAAGAGTATATATTGATGGGTGGAAGCGACAAACATATGTTCAACGAAATCCTCTTCCTTGGTCTCCATCCCCCTCACACCCCTGGTTCCGCGGTTCTGGCGCCGGTAGGCCGAGGTGGAAAGACGTTTAATATATCCCGCATGGGATATGGTAACGATCATATCCTCCTCGGCGATCAAATCCTCGATCGAAAAGTCCTCGCTGATCTCTTCTTCGAGAATTACCGTCCGCCGCCCGTCCCCGTATTTCTCCCTCAGTTCATTAAATTCCGTTTTCAGAATCCCCATCCTTAAATCTCTCGACTCAAGTATCTCCTTCAACTCCTTGATCAGCTTCTTGGTCTTTTTGTATTCCTCGATTATCTTCTCTCGCTCCAGTCCCGTCAGCCTCTGCAAACGCATATCCAGAACCGCCTGCGCCTGGATTTCAGTCAGTTTGAACCCCTTCATCAGGCCCTCTTTGGCGGATGCGGGATCCCTGGATTTTTTAATCAACTCGATTACGGCGTCGATATTATCCAGCGCTATCCTATATCCTTCTAGTATATGCGCTCTTTTTTCGGCCTCGCCAAGCTCGAATTCGGTACGCCTGATAACGACCTGGTGTCTGTGATCGATAAAATGCTGAAGAAGATCTTTTAAATTGAGAATGCGGGGCTGACCGTTTACAAGTGCCAGCATGTTCATGCCAAAGGTGGTCTGCATCTGCGTCATCTTGAATAACTGGTTCAGAACGATATCGGCCTTGGCGTCTTTTTTCATCTCGATAACGATCCTCATCCCGTCACGATCGGATTCATCCCTGAGATCCGAAACCCCTTCGATCTGCTTGTTTCGAATCAGGTCCGCCATTTTTTCCAGAAGGTTGGACTTGTTGACCTGGAACGGTATCTCGCTTACGATAATCGATTCTCTTCCGCTTTTCTGGACTTCGATATTCGCTTTGGCTCTTAAAACAAATTTGCCCCTGCCCGAAACATAACCGTTTCTCATACCCGAGCGGCCTATTATTATGCCTCCCGTGGGAAAATCGGGGCCGCTGATATGCTCCAGGAGTCCCGCAATCTCCATTTCGGGATTATCTATTAACGCGCATAAAGCGTCGACCGTCTCGGTCAGATTATGAGGCGGTATATTGGTCGCCATGCCGACGGCGATGCCGGATGATCCGTTACATATGAGATTCGGGAATTTGGAAGGGAGAATTTTTGGCTCCTCCCTGGTTTCGTCGTAGTTAGGCATCATCTCCACGGTGTTCTTATCGAGATTCTCCAGCATTTCTACCGCGACGGGGCTCAGACGAGCCTCGGTGTACCTCATGGCGGCGGCCGAATCGCCGTCTATGGAGCCGAAATTCCCCTGACCGTCCACCAGCATATATCTCATATTGAAATCCTGCGCCATCCTGACCAGGGTCGGATACACCACCTGTTCTCCATGGGGGTGATAGTTGCCGGAGGTATCGCCGGCTATCTTCGCGCATTTCCTGTGCGGCCGCCCCGGCGCCAGGTTGAGATCGTTCATGGCGATCAGGATTCTGCGATTGGAGGGCTTCAATCCATCGCGAACGTCCGGCAATGCACGGTTGGTAATTACCGACATGGAATAATCTATGTACGAGGACTTCATCTCCTCTTCTATATAGCGGGTAATGACTTTATCAGACTCAAACGGCATTAAGTTACGCTCCTTCCAGGGTTTTACTCATATAATATTATAATAATAAAAACCCGCTAATTCAACTTTTTATTATTTTTTCTTCGCTTCTAATGCCTTTAAAAACAATAGGTTGCGGAGCCGGAATTCGGCCGGGCGGAAAAGCCCGATTTCCCGGATCGAGACCGGATAATGAGTGACCGGTAATAATTTAGATCATTTTGGACCGAATTGTATGACTATCCTGTAAATAACGCTATCGAAAGATACCGACGTCGAAACTCCCCGGTATATATTCTTGCCTCTTAGATCATACGCAACCGAAATCAGGCCTTTATTTTCCAGACCGAAAATCGAACCGCCCATTTGCAGGTCCACCTTGCCTCTTACAAGGAAATATCTGTCGAACCTGTAATACGGTTTTTTAATCCCGATTAATATTTGCCCGTTCTTTCCCGGTGAATACTTACCCGCCGGCGCGGATCTCAATAAACCATCGATGCTGATGGATGCGACATATCTCTCAGGGAATAATCCCGTCAAGTTGCGGAGGTATGCGCGATCATCCCATTTCGCCTTCAGCGAAAACTCGTCATATACAATCATGCTGTCGGCGTAAAGAACATTCCCGACTGAACGATTGATTTCCCCGCTCTCCCCTTTGACGACCATCTCCTTGCCGGAGTCATGGTCCTCCCGGACAATCCGATCCTCAAAGGGTATCTGGGATAGATTGAAGACCGAGGTCAATAGAATCAATTTAAGAGTTGCCAATACAACCGATCTCCCCAAACAAAGCTTTATAGTTAACTCTATGACGAAAATAAAAAAGCCCCCGAAGGGGCTTTTTGCTCTTCTCAGCCTAATATCTCGGCGGTGCGTTCATACCTTTGGTGGAGAATGATATCTTTAAGCCGACGTATATGAAATCCCAGACGTCGGAATCGGAGAATCCCAGATCGTTTTCCGCTCTCGCGTAATTATATCTGACTTCAAATTCATAAAGCATCTTCATTTCGGTCTTGCTGATAAGCCCTATACCGCCGAAGTAATAAGTCCCGCTTTCGTCCGCCGCAATGGCATAGGAATTGCTGGGAGAGTAGAAATGAGCGCCGGGAGTGAATATCCCCCCGCCGCCGGTGAGGTAAAGCTTACCGTCGGAAATGCTTATAAAATTCATTTTGGCGATGCCGCCCATCTGGCTGAAATTATAGCTTACCCGACCCTGCGTCGATTCATATGTAGAGCCGAATCTCATATAGTTAATATTCCCTCCAATGGAAAACCCGCCGAAAATATAGTAACGAAGTTCAGCCTCCATCCCAAAACCCGAGCTGGCCGCGTATCCAATCGACTCATCCGCAAAATCGCCCTGCGCGGCGGTCAGCCCCAGGCCGACAGAGCCCACCAGAGAACCGCCCCTCTGAGCCCATAGAGCAGAAGGAATAGCCACAACCGAAATCAATACAGCCAATAAGATTTTTCGCATTCAAATCTCCTTAACTACAATATCTCCGTAAAATCCGCGCCTAATATAATAAAGAAAATCCGCCGGGACAATGAAAATTCCATCCTGATTATTCGATTTGCCGTCCGCCTGCATTCAAAATCGATTCATCCCGGCCGCTTTCGTCGATTTTTCACACATTAATTAACAGATATATCTCATCGCCGGTTTCAAAATCTTCATTATCCGATCGGTCAAGGATTTTGCGCTTCAATCTTATATCTTTTTTGAAGTTCGGGGATTAAAGGTACTAAAAAAGAAAGGTCAATAAATCAGACCAAAAGCGTTCTATTTATCAGACTTTATTTGATGTTTCCGGAAATTCCAGCCTTTTTGATCTCTTTTTCATAAGCTTCCAGAACCGCTCTTTCCATCATCCGTCTCATATCGGTATTTATGGGATGGGCTATATCTTGGTAAGTGCCGTTCGGCCGTTTTTTGGAGGGCATGCTAATAAAAAGCCCCTTGTTGCCGCTGATGATTTTCAGGCCCCTGACAACCAGGGCATTGTCGAAAGTTATGTTCGCAAACGCCTTTAACTTGTCCTCGTTACGTAGGGTTAGCCTGATTTCGGTGATTTCCAAAGTTCCTCCCGCGATTGAATTATGCTACGACATCTATGACTACGTTCCAGTCCGATTGAAATTTGACTATATTATCAATATTTTTAGACCATTAAAACGGTGGCAATAATATCGGCCTGCAAAAATATACTCGATAATTTTGCTTGATTTCTTCTTCCAGTTTGAAATCTTCGGTTTTGGTTGATCGAAAAACACCGAATACAGCCGATCCCGAGCCGGTCATTAGACTATTAATACAACCCGACCGGATTAGATGTTTTTTAATTTCTTCCAGTTCGGGCAGATCACCAAATACCGTCTCCTCCAGATCGTTACCAAATGATTTTAACATCCTGTAAAAACTGGAGGATAGCATCTCCCTTTTTAATAAAATCTGATCTTGCCTGTTTGTCAAGTGATTTTTTAAACTCCCGTATACTTCGGCCGTGGAACTTGCTGCCGGAGGCGCGATTACGATTATTCCGTAGTCTAAGGGAAGCTTCAGCGGGCTAATTTTCTCCCCCCTGCCGGAGATAATTGCCTGCCCGCTCGACAAAAAAAACGGTACGTCAGATCCAATTACCGACGCAAGTTCGAGCTTTTCCTCAAGCGACAGGTTTATATCATATAATTCTCCGATACCCCTTATCACAAAAGCGGCATCCGAAGATCCTCCCCCCAGACCGGCGCCGACCGGAATATTCTTTTTCAGCACTATCTTCGCTCCCGGAAAATAGGCGCGCCGCTGCAACAATACCGCCGCCTTCAAAGCGAGATTGCTGTCATCGGAGGGCAAAGACGGTTCATCGCACTCAACTTCCAGTATATCCGATTTTTCGATGCTGATTTCGTCATACAGGTCAATGGCCTGCATCAGGCTTTCTATTTCATGGTAACCGTCTTCTCGTTTCCCCAGAACCTTCAAATAGAGGTTTATCTTGGCGGGGGCTTTTAATGATATTTTGTCCACAGAGGCAGGCCCAGGTCAAAAGTATAGGAAAAGGTCATATTGGCGTAAAATTGATCGAACGAAGAACCGTCCCGGTGATTATAATTCTCTATGTTCTGAAATCCTACGGCGCATTCCAGGCAGGCTTTGCGTAACCCGTTCCAGGAAATCTTAACGGCGGCATCATTGGTCTTCTCCACCGTGCCGGATGGGAACTTCTCATGAAATGGCAATATATCAGGCGGCTTGTGTTCGGCGTAATATTCCCCTTTTTCACGATGTATAAACTCGGCGCCGACTTCGATATTATGGCGCGTGCGCCTGTAAACTCCGGAAAAGATCTCCAGCTGGTCGGAGTCGAGCCTGCCGATAGGCTGGCTCCAGTTTAGATAGGCATTCCGCCTTTGCACCTGGCCGAAAACGAAAGTATCCACAAAATTAAATTCAAGAATATACGACCATCCGGGAAATCTGCGGGGGACCAGAAATGCGCCCGCCTGCAGCGCGAATTTTTGCGGGCCGTTGGACTCGTACTGAATATCGTCCGCCACAAACTGCAGATAAACTCTGCCCAACCCGTTGATAACGTAAGAACCGTCCAGGGCCCAGATAACATTATCGTCGATTTTACGGTTCTGGGCCTCCCAGTAAAACAGCAATACCGGAATACTGTAATAAAGTTCCGGCAACCGGTCGCGTCCCCCGTAAAGCACTATCTCTGATACCGACAGCTCCAGGCTTTGCCCCGGTTTGAAAGTCAATCTGTGGCCGGATAAATAGCGGTTATTGCTAATACCCGAATCGGGATCCGAATAATTGTCCAGCCTTGCCGTAAACCAGGACATTCGGAATGGTCTTAAATCGAAATTGACGGCTGCCATATCCAGGGGCGGCGAACCATCGTCCAGAAACAGGCTTCCCCTTGGAGAGGGTCCCCAGCTAATTCTATTCCTGCCCACCAGGAATTTAAAATAACCCGCATTATAATGCGCGTAGGCGTGATCGAACTGGCCCACGATTCGGGCGTTATGCGCCGTCCCGTAATACCACGGATAACCGGCACCATCCGAATCGAAAATTAAGCGGGAATCTATCCCCCATACACCGTCTCTGGAGATCCATCCTCCGGCCTTGTATACCGATCCGATCTCCCCTTTAAAACCCCGGTCGATATATCGTCCGCGATATATATAATACCCTTCTTTCCTCTCTCTCGATATCCCCCTGGCCTCGATTCCCAAATTAAATTCGCCGAACAGTCTTTTCGCTATTATCGCCTGCGGTGCTTTCAGGCGGTTCAGGATCGATTCCGCCAGCTTATCGCTTTCGGGATCAAATTGTGCCCTCTCATTAAGAATCGTCCTTACGACATCACCGGCCATCCAGGGCCTTTCGGTAACATGAATATCTCTCAAGTATCCCCTGTCGATGAGAGCGGTTATATCTTTATTTACAGGATCGAACGAAGGAATATATACGTTCTGGCCGCGGGATCTATCGCCGAACAAAAGAATTAATATAACAATAAGCGCTGATAGACGATTACCCATATCGAGAATGTATGCCGCCGCAAAAAAGATGTCAAGAATATAGAGGTCCCGGGCAGTGCCGCTGAATTCCGGCTAAACATTTGATCCCGGGCGAGCTAAAAACCGAGATGAACTCCGAAAGCCCACTTGTTGTTTCTGCGGCTCCGGATCGATTGATTGTCGAAGGGCCAGTGCCTGATATAAATCTCCATGGCGCCCCTGCTGCCATATAATATGAATTTAAGATCCAGGCGATGCTGACTTTCGAAATCGTTATCCTTCGTAACAACCCATAGATTATAAGAATCGAGCGCCGCCCCCATCCGCCCGTATCTCAAAACCAGATAGCGGAAATTGGTGTTGAAGGTTACCTCGTAATCATGATTTTTCTGGAAAGATATGCCCCGGGGCGCGTAGAAGTTGACCATAAGATAATAATCCAGCTTGTTTTCCCGGATCAGGCCTTCTTTGTCGGGCCGCGGTAAATGGTATTTATATTTGGCAAGGTAATCCAGCGTCCCGAACCCCAGCCGGGGCGAGTTCCAGTATATAGATTTGTCGTCCCACCTGTCTATGGTATGAAAACAGTCGTGATGCATCTGGGCCTCGAAAAAATGCCTGCTTTTTTCTATCCTGGCCGACAGACCGAACGACCAGTGCGCCCTGCTGGGATCGAAGACCATGTTGGAATTGAACTTCCTGCCCATGTGAGTCTCTTTAAAAAGATCAACCAGCAGGAAAAACTGCTTGTATCTGAAGGTTTCGACGCTGGCATTCAATTCCGTATCGATAAAGAAAACCTCATCCTGCTTAAAATAAATATAGGATTCTATATCGCCGTGTCCCTCGAATAGCAGCTCAAAATCGCCCCCCGCGGCCGGAAACGCGGATGCTGATATTATAAGAGTCGTTATTAATATTAACCTCAAGATCCGCCTTTCATCGCTGAACTCTTTTTTTACCTTTCCAACATTTCGTTAGAACCCGCGGGTTTCATTAATAATCATTTGAAACGCGGATTTCCAGAAATAAAAAAGCGCCGCTCGCATAAAGTGGCGCTTGAAAATCGGAGTTCAAATCTTAAATATCTTATTCCGCCCATCGATCACGTTCTTGGTGGCGTTCCTGGTATCAACCACGACCCGGGAATTATCTACGATCCACTGGTAGTTAAAATAGGAATGGTCGGTCACGATGGCGGCGCAATCATACGATTTCAATATCTTCTCGTTCAAAGGGGACGCTTTAAGATCGGGACCGTGATCCATCTTGATAACCGGGACGAATTGATCGCAGTAACTGACCTTCGCCCCTTTTTCTTGAAGGATTCTGACAACGTCGAGGGCCGGCGATTCCCGCAGATCGGAAACGTCTTTTTTATAAGCCACGCCCAGAATTAAAACCCTGGCGCCGTTGATGGATAGCTTTCTCGAATTCAGGGCGGTGGAAATCTTCTGCACCACATATTCCGGCATATGAGAATTGATATCCCCCGCGAGCTCGATGAACCGCGCGTAATAGTTCAGCGATTTCAATTTCCATGAAAGGTAGTGGGGATCTATGGGTATGCAATGCCCTCCCAGGCCGGGTCCGGGATAAAAGGGCATGAAACCGAACGGCTTGGTGGCCGCCGCGTCGATGACCTCCCATACGTCTATTCCCAGCCGATCGCACATGAGGGCAACTTCGTTAACCAGCGCTATGTTTACTGATCTGAACGTATTCTCCAGGAGCTTTACCATCTCGGCCGATTTCGTGGATGAGGTGGGTATCACCTGCGTGATCACCTGCTCGTAGAATAGTTTCGCCGCCTTCAAACAGACCGGCGTGGTGCCGCCGACGACCTTCGGGGTGTTCCGGGTGGCATACTTTTGATTGCCCGGGTCAACTCTTTCCGGCGAAAACGCCAGCAGGAAATCCTTGCCTACCTTTAATCCGCTTTCCTCCAGTTTGGGCCTGATCAACTCTTCGGTGGTTCCGGGATAGGTGGTCGACTCCAGGATAACCAGCTGACCCCTGTGCACGTACTTCGCTATCTCGTCCACGGCCGAAAGGATATATGAAACATCCGGGTCTTTGGTCTTATTAAGGGGAGTGGGAACACAGATTATGACGACGTCGGAATTTTTCAAGACAGAAAAATCGCTTGTGCAGTAAAGCCTTTTTAGATCGACGAGCTCCTTAACGTCAGAATTCTTTATATCATTGATGTCCGATTTCCCCGAATTAACGGTTCTTACCTTTTTCTCCAGGATATCGATCCCGGTAACGTTAAAACCGACCCGCCCTATCTCTATGGCGAGGGGAAGCCCCACATATCCCATACCTATCACGGCCACGATGGCGGAGCGCTCTTTAATCCTGCTCTCCAGACTTGATACTATCCCTCCTCTCGGGGGCAATGATTTTGAACTGTTTCGCTTCGCTTTCTGCTTCGATGCTTTGGCAGCCATTTATTTTCTCCGGGTGTATTATGTCTTATCGATAGTAATTACATTTCTTCAGCCAGATGATCGTACCAGAATTTCAATGAATCGGCCAGGGTGATCTCCATCTCTATTTCCGGCTCCCATCCGGTATCCTCTTTTATTCTCTTATTGGAACCCGTCAGTATAGGAATATCCACCGGCCTCATTCTCGATTGATCTCTCATTACCTCGATATCCTTCTTGGCCATGGACCTGTACCGCTCCAATAGATAGGAAAGCTTATACCCCTTCCCCGTACAGACGTTATACGGTTTTCCCGGTTTTCCCTTCTCGATTATATCCATGTAAGCCCTGACCACGTCGCGTACGTCGGTATAATCGCGCTGCACGTTGAGGTTTCCTACTTTCAAAACCGGCGGGCTCAATCCCAGCTCTATCTTGGCGATCTGAAAAGCCCAGTCGGAAAGCACGCCCACAGTCTTCTGCCCGGGGCCGGAATGGGAAAAGGCCCTGGCCACATAAACGGGAAGTTTGTAAGCCTTGAAATACTGGTAGGCCATTAAATCCACGGCGGCCTTGCTCACGGCGTAGGGATTGACCGGCCTTAAAGGATGATCCTCGTCCACGGGACACTCTTCCGGATCGAGCTGCCCGTAAACCTCCGACGATGATATCACCAGCGTCTTTACCTCGTAGTCGAGTTTGCTGACAACCTCCAGCAGGTTCAGGGTGCCGAAAAGATTGTCGGAAAAGGTCTCCTGGGGATTCTCGAACGATATCTTCACCGACGATTGCGCCGCCAGGTGAAAAACGGCGTCAGGCTTGCATTCATTCATCACCTCGCTGACGATCTTATCATCGCGAAGATCCCCCTCGTAGATCTTGAGCTTCTCCTGCGACTTGATATCATCGGGCAGCTCAATATCGGGATAATCTATCCCGGAAATCTCGTGGCCGCCGTAAATCAGGTAACGGGTGAGATGACACCCCACGAAACCGCCTATGCCTGTGATCAGGGCTTTCATTTTGGTTTCAACCGCCCCATATCGGCGTCCACCATCATCTCGATCATCTGCTTGAAGGAGACCTCCGGCTCCCAGCCCAGGGTCTTCCTGGCGTGGGAGGGGTCGCCCAGAAGCCTCTCCACCTCGGCGGGCCGCACGAACCGGGGATCGGATACCACGTAATCTTTATAATCGAGATCGAGATGCGCAAAGGCAATCTCGCACAGGTCCCGCACCGAATGGCTAATTCCGGTGGCTATCACGAAGTTATCCGGTCTTTCATGCTGAAGCATCATCCACATGGCGCGCACGTAATCGCCGGCGTAGCCCCAGTCCCTTTCGGCATCGAGATTCCCGAGAGCCAGCTTTTCGGCCAGTCCCAGCTTGATCCGGGCCGCGCCGTCGGTGACCTTCCTGGTGACAAATTCCAGACCCCTCCTCGGGGATTCATGATTGAACAGGATTCCGGATACCGCGAATATGTTATATGATTCCTTGTAATTTACCGTGATAAAATGCCCGTAAACTTTCGCCACGCCGTAGGGGCTCCTGGGGTAGAACGGCGTTTTCTCATTCTGCGGGACCTCCACCACCTTGCCGAACATCTCCGACGATGACGCCTGGTAGAATTTTATCTTGGTATCGACCTGCCTTATGGCCTCGAGCACCTTGGTGACGCCGAGGGCGTCGAACTCACCGGTCAAAATCGGCTGTCTCCACGAGGTCGGCACAAACGACTGCGCCCCCAGATTGTAGACTTCATCCGGATGGATCTCATCTATAATCCGTAGTATCGAGAATTGATCCAGGAGGTCTCCGTGAACCAACGTCAACTTATCCCGGATATGGTTTATCCGCTCGAAATTCTCCGTGGACGAGCGTCGGACCATGCCGTAGACATCATACCCCTTCTCAAGCAGAAGATCGGCAAGGTAGGAACCGTCCTGTCCCGTTATTCCGGTGATCAAAGCTTTCATCGTTTCCCCTTGTCAAAACCCGAAAAATATAGCCTGTGCCATCCAGAAGTCAAACGAATACTAAATCTATACTTTATTCGACATAATTATACCAAGCTGTATGAAAAAACACGACGGTCGGGCGGGGTGGATAATATGGCGCTACAACTTATTGCATATAAATGGGATACAAAAAGAATATTTTTCAAAAAATACACTTTTACGCTTGAAATAGATCGAAATTTATGGTAAATTATAAGGTTAAGATAAAAACCGTAACCGGTTTTCGAAAAGAGAGTTAAGGAACGATAATTGGATAAATTCTCAACCAACGATCCCCGAAAAATCGGAGGCCTGATACTCGATGCCCTGAATAAAATGGGTTATGCCGAGAGGATTCACAGGCAATCGGCCGTGATAAGCTGGAGCGAGATTGTCGGCGAAACCATCTCGAAGGAGACAGTGGCGCTGAAGATCGACAATAAGACCCTGGTGGTGAAGGTTCACAAGGCGGCCTGGCGCCAGCAGCTCGTATTTTTGAAGGATGAGATTTTGAAAAAAATCGAAACCGATCTGGGTCAGGGCGTGGTTGAGGATATCCGTTTTATATGAGGTCTACATGAATGGAGATACAATGAACATGAACGCAACATCGGCTGCTGAACATCATTATGACGCCAAAACCATACAGGTATTAAAGGGACTCGAGGCCGTCCGACGTCGTCCTGCCATGTATATCGGCGATGTCAGCGCCCGCGGCCTGCACCATCTCGTCTACGAGGTCGTCGATAATTCCATCGATGAGGCCATGGCCGGTTTCTGCGACGATATCAAGGTCGCCATAAACAGCGACGGTTCGGTAAGGGTGGAGGACAACGGCCGGGGAATACCGGTGGACGAGCATCCCACCCAGAAAAAACCGGCTCTGGAGGTGGTTATGACCATGCTCCACGCCGGAGGCAAATTCGATCACCAGACCTACAAGGTATCCGGTGGCCTTCATGGGGTGGGAGTATCGGTGGTTAACGCCTTATCGGAATGGTGCGAGGTCGAGGTCTGCCGCGACGGCGAGGTCTTTAAACAGAGATACGAGTTCGGCACAGCGGTCACGACCCTGAAAAAGGCCGGCAAACGACAGAAGACCGGCACCATCACTACCTTCTATCCGGATAACCAGATCTTCAGCAAAATCGATTTCTCGTACGATACCATAACCTCCAGGATGAGAGAGCTGGCTTTCCTGAACCAGGGATTGAAAATCACCGTCGCCGATAAACGCGAGGGCAAAGAGCGCACCGAGACTTTTCGTTTCAAAGGCGGCCTGGGGGATTTCATAAAATACCTTAACGAAAATAAAAACACGTTACACCCCAGACCGGTTTATTTCCGCAAGGAACGCGAAAATACCGAAGTCGAGATAGCGATACAGTATACCGACGGCTATTCCGAAAATATCTTCAGCTACGTCAACAATATAAACACCATAGAAGGCGGATCGCACCTGGTGGGATTTAAAACCGCCTTGACGCGCACGATTAACAACTATGCCACTAAGAACAAGCTTTTCAAAAACGGCGATGCCACACTGATGGGTGAGGACGTGCGCGAGGGGCTGACCGCTATCGTATCCGTCCGGGTGGCCGATCCTCAGTTCGAGGGACAGACCAAGACCAAGCTGGGGAACTCCGAGACCAAGGGTATAGTCGAATCGGTGGTGGGCGACCTCCTGGGCGATTATCTCGAGGAGAATCCGCCGGTGGCCAGGAAAATCGTGGAAAAATGTCTGTCCGCCGCCCGGTCACGCATCGCGGCCCGGAAAGCGCGCGACCTGGTGCGACGCAAATCGGCGCTGGAGTCGGGATCGCTTCCCGGCAAGCTGGCCGATTGCTCCCTCAAGGAACCCGATCTCTGCGAGCTTTTCATAGTGGAGGGCGATTCCGCGGGCGGTTCCGCCAAGCAGGGCCGCGACAGGAAATTCCAGGCCATCCTTCCCTTACGGGGCAAAATCCTCAATGTCGAAAAAGCGCGCGTCGACAGGGCCCTGGCAAACGAGGAGATCCGCACCCTCATCATGGCCCTCGGAACCGGCATGGGCGAGGATTTCGATATCAGCGGCTGCCGTTACGGCAAAATCATCATCATGACCGACGCCGACGTCGACGGTTCCCATATCCGAACCCTTCTTTTGACATTCCTCTACCGCTACATGAAACCGCTGGTGGAGGCCGACCTGGTTTACATTGCCCAGCCCCCTCTATACCTTATCAAGAAAGGCAAGCAGGAGCATTACGCCTACGACGACGAGGAACGGGAACGGCTGCTGGAGCGAGTCGGGAGGAAAGGTGTAACCTTGCAGCGATACAAAGGTCTCGGCGAGATGAATCCCGAGCAGCTCTGGAAAACCACCATGAACCCGGAAACCCGCACTCTTTTGAAGGTCGATGCCGAGAACGCCGCCGAGGCCGACCGCATATTCACCACCCTTATGGGCGACGTGGTCGAGCCCCGCCGCAAGTTCATCGAGGAGCACGCCCAGTACGCCAACGTGGATATGTAAAAACGTAGGGCAGGAGTCTCCGACTCCTGCCAATTACTCAAGCCGGCAGGACCCGGGGAGTCCTGCCCTACTATTTATTCCGAACCGAACTGTACTCCCCGGCCGAATACCCCCGGTTCAATATCAACATCCTGTTTCTAATATTATAGCGGTAAACGGGCATACGGGCGACATCGAAACCCTCGCGGTAGCTTTTCAGGGCCAATTCTATCAATCCGACAAGATAATCGACCGGAAGCAGGTGATCGAATCTCGGCTCAATGTCAAACCTCAGATTTGACACCCCGCCCCGCGAATATTCCCAGATGGCATACTGGGCGAATTGATGGCTATACAAGCCAAGCTCAAGCAGCGATCTGCCCATATCGCAAAAAACCTTGATATAATCCACATAGAGTGGCGCCCGGCCCGTGGAATACAACTCGAACAGGGTCTTGCGGTTCTCGGGTATGATATACGGTCTTACCCTTACCTCGCCGTTATCGGATGATTCGATATACCCGGCGGTAATTATAAAATTGAAAATCTGCTCTTTCATAACCGAATCGCTCCCGAGACTGAAAACCCGAAGAAAGGCTATCGTATCATCGGGCGATAGATCCCCGCAATCGGCATCCAATCCCAGAACGCTATGGTAATCTATGGGAAACATCGCCAACGCCTCATTTCTGCTCTCCTGGCTCACGATCAAACCGCCCAGCACCAGCCTCTCCCCGCCTTCGGGCCAGGTTTCCTCAAATGCCCAGGTGCCGTCCCCATTGTCGCAACCGTCCCGATAATAAAACCGGTGTTCCGATTCGGTGTCCTCGGCCTCGACTATAAAATAATGAGCGTTGGCCAGCTTCAAGCATTTCGATACCCGCGATTCAAAATCCCCGGCAAGAACCGGTACCGACCAGAGCGTAACCAACAAGAGACTTATTAAGTTTCGCATATCCCCCTTACCTTAATAACACCAGTTTCCTCTTCGAGGATAGACGGGGCTCCCCCCACTGGCTGATCCTCGCGAAGTAAACCCCCGTGGGAAGATCGTTCCCCGCATCATCCCTGCCATCCCAGGTTATCGTATGCTGTCCCACCTCCTTTTTTTCATCCACCAGTTTCCTCACTTTGCGCCCCATGATGTCGTAGATATCTATATTTATCCGGGCCGGTATCGGCCCGATATTAGCCACATAATAAACGATAGTCGTCTGCGAATTGAAGGGATTGGGATAATTGCCGGTTATGGCCGTTATGTCCGGTCTCTCGACCCCCGGCTGGCCCCAAATAGACGTTAAGATTACCGCCAACTCCTCGGAGTAATCAGAGATGTTATCCTGGTTATCCACAGCGGCGATGCGATAGTAGTAGTTGTGTCCCGGCTCCCAGTCCAGATCTATATAGAATGACGTATCCGGCTCGGCGATCATGTTGAAGACGTTGGGCGTAAAGCCCGATAAAGTATCCCTGTGAAGCTGGTAGCGGCTGAAATCGGCCTCGGGATTGAATCGCCAGACCAGTATTATGGAATCGGCAACCACAGAGGCGGAAAGCGAATCGGGTATGTTGGGAGGAAGATCGATATAGATATACGACTCCCCTCCGGGGCCGCCGTAACAGCCGATGTCCGATCTGGTGCCGTCGACATCCAGAATGGCCGGATCTCCAGCATCGATTAGGGGTGAAAAAGCCTGAAGATGATAATCATCACCTCCCATATACATGGGATACTCGTGGAGCAGGCCGAAAGAGGTGTCCACCTGGCTTGAAGGCGAGTCCACCACAAAATCAACCGGCGCTCGCCAGATATTGTTGTAACTGGCGTAAAGTGTTGAATTATAACCCCCGAACCATAC
>CP070813.1:1151647-1194634 GCA_020344055.1 Candidatus Zixiibacteriota bacterium
GTCATGCCACGGCGCGCACAGGATACTGCCGAGTTCCGATCCCACATCTTCCGTTCACAAGAATAATCTTCAAACCACCTGCGGCCACTGTCACCCCGGTATTTCCGAGGCCGTGGCAAAAACGCCGATACATGGCGATCCCGGGCTCGGCGGAACGCCCGTGGCCGGGATAGTGAGGCATATATATATAATCATTATATTCGTTGTCATCGGGGGCATGGTCCTGCACTGGCTTATCGATTTACGCAAGGAATTAAAGAACGTAATGGAGAAAAACCAGGTTCGAAGAATGAACCTCAACGAGGTATGGCAGCACGCGTTCCTTACGGTTACTTTTATTGTTCTTGTTATCACCGGATTTTCGCTTCGATTTTCGGATGCCTGGTGGGTAAAACTGCTATTCGCTCACGAGGGGGGGTTCCCATTGCGGGGCATTATCCACAGGGTGGCGGCGGTCTTGTTTATAATCACCGCGCTCTGGCACCTGTTTTACCTGAATTCCAGAAGGGGACGTCAGTTCGTAAAAGATATGCTTCCCGCCAAAACCGACATCGATCACCTTAAATTGCTTGTTACCTATAACCTCGGCATCGGGAAAACAAAACCCATGTTCGGGCGTTTCAGTTATATTGAGAAGGCCGAATACTGGGCGCTGGTCTGGGGTACAATAATAATGGTTATTACCGGATTTTTTCTGTGGTTCGATAACTACGCTGTAAGGCTGTTCCCTAAAGGAGTTCTCGACGTCATGCTGGTTATCCATTATTATGAGGCCTGGCTGGCCACCCTCGCAATCCTGATCTGGCATTTATATGCCGTGATATTCAATCCTTCGTCCTATCCCATGAATCCATCCTGGCTGACAGGGAAAATGCCCGTGGAGATGTACAGGCACGAACATCCCGGTGACGTGTCGGCATTCAACGATCCTGAATCAATTGTGAAAAAAGAGCCTGAAAAATCCAGGCAATATAAAGAATAGGTCCTGGTTCGCGGGCAATGTCTACGAAGGACGAAACCAGAATGAGCTTGCCGCGACTTATCGGGATATTCCTGCTATTGACGCTTTGTTCCGGATTCTCACACGCGCAATCGGTCGACGATTGCATGATGTGCCATGAGGACGGTGAGCTCACCAAAAAGAGAAACGGGAAGACAATATCCTTATATGTGAACCTGGACAAATATACGAAATCCGCGCACGGCGACCTCGAATGCGTCGATTGCCACGCGGATCTGGCGAGCTTCGAGGATTATCCCCATGATGAAAACCTGGAAATCGTCGACTGCGGAATATGCCATGAAGACATCGCCGAAACCTATAAAGGCAGCCTTCACGGAAAAGAGGCGGCCCGGGGAGTCGAGTTGGCCCCCGGATGCTGGGATTGCCACGGTAAACATGATATAATACCTCACGATTCGCCCGATTCCCGAGTGACCAAGTTTAATATCCCCTATATGTGCGGCGAATGCCATAAAGAGGGCAGCGAGGTTACCCGACGGTATAACATACCTCAAGATAGCATCTTAACGCATTATTCGCTAAGTATTCACGGCGAGGGACTGTTTCATAAGGGATTGACCGTGACCGCGGTCTGCACCGATTGTCATACCGCCCATAATGTTCTCCCTCATACCGATAAGAATTCCTCGATTCACAAGGATAACGTTGCCAAAACCTGCCAGAAATGCCATGGCCAGATCGAGGCCGTGCACAAGAAGGTGATCAGGGGCGAGTTATGGGAAAAGGAACCGAACAAAATCCCCATATGCATAGACTGTCATGCCCCTCACACCATACGAAAAATATTTTACGAGCTGGGGATGTCCGATCGAGATTGCCTGGATTGCCACGCCAAAAAAGAGCTGAAAACCGTCCGCGACGGCAGGGAGATATCTCTTTTTATAGACAGCATCGAGCTCAACAGTTCCGCTCATAGAGCCGAGGCCTGCGTGAGATGTCACACCGGGGTCAATCCCTTGATGAAGAGACCCTGCGCGCCTATCACGGGGGAGGTTGATTGTTCCATATGTCACGCCGAAGTCGTGTCGATGTATGACAGCGGAATTCACGGCCGTCTTGCTGCCAGGGGAGATCCCAACGCTCCCGTCTGTCTCGATTGTCATGGCAAACACGGCGTCAGGAAACATATCGATTCCAAATCTCCCACCTATCCCACCAACGTTCCGGATTTGTGCGGGCGGTGTCATAAGGAAGGAAGCAAGGCCGCCATCAGATACGACGGCAAGCAACACGATATTCTCAAAAATTACGTCATGAGCATTCACGGAAAGGGTCTGCTCGAGAGCGGTCTGGTGGTGACGGCCATGTGCACCGACTGCCATACGGCACACCACGTTCTTCCCGAAGATGACCCGGAATCGAGCGTTCATCGTGAAAATATCCCCCGTACATGCGCCACATGCCACAACGGAATTTACGAAACTTACATTACCAGCATTCATTTCAGCGACGAAGAATATGATCCGAAAAGATCCCTTCCCATGTGCGATGATTGTCACTCTTCCCACACCATCGCGAGAACCGACCAGGAGAATTTCAAATTAAACATAATTAACCAGTGCGGGCGCTGCCACGAGGAGGTAACGGGATCGTACTTCGAGACCTTTCACGGCAAGGTCTCCAAGCTGGGCTATACCGCCGCCGCCAAATGCTACGATTGCCATGGGGCCCACGACGTTCTCCCGACGTGGAATCCCAGGTCCAGGCTTTCCCGCCAGAATATAGTGGAGACCTGCGGGCAGTGTCACAAGGGCTCGCACCGGCAGTTCGCGGGTTATCTGACACATGCCACGCATCATGATCGGGATAAGTACCCGTTCCTTTTTTATACATTCTGGTTCATGACCATCTTGCTGCTTGTCACTTTCAGCATTTTCGGCGCGCATACCCTGCTCTGGCTCCCCAGATCCTTGAAAGAACGGAAAAAATACAAAAGATTGCCGCACAAACCCCGCGAAAAGGTATACCTGAGATTCGGACGAATACACCGCCGGCTTCATATACTGGTAATCGTCAGTTTCCTCGGTCTGGCCATTACCGGGATGACCCTGAAATTCTCCTATATCTGGTGGGCCCAGCTGATCTCCAACTTCCTGGGGGGATTCGAATCGGCGGGATATATCCACAGAATTTGCGCGGTCATTACATTTTTCTATTTCGGTACACATATTATCTTTCTTTTCAGGGATAAGAGGCAAAAAAAGGTCAGTTGGCGTCAATATCTATTCAATAAAAACTCCATGTTGCCCAACGGAAACGATCTCAAGGAAGCCTGGCAAACCCTTAAATGGTTCATAGGACTGGGCTCGAGACCGCATTACGGCAGATATACCTACTGGGAAAAGTTCGACTATTTCGCGGTATTCTGGGGAGTCGCCATTATCGGTTCCACCGGTTTGATCCTCTGGTTCCCCGAATTCTTCACGTACTTTTTGCCCGGCTGGTTCATCAACGTCGCCACCATTATTCACAGCGACGAGGCTCTCCTGGCGGTCGGTTTTATATTCACGGTCCATTTCTTCAACACCCATTTCAGGCCCGACAGATTCCCCATGGACACGGTTATATTCACCGGACGGATACCGGTTGAGGAATTGAAAATAGATCGTCCTCGCGAATACGACGAGATAATCAAATCCGGAAGCCTCCAGGACAAATTGGTGGAGCCCCTGCCGCCGGTTGTTGTTAAAGGATTGAGGATTTTCGGCGCGGCCGCCCTGACTATCGGAATAATCCTGATTTTGCTTATAATCTGGGCCGAGATTTTCGGATATCGTTAAAAAATGTGGCGTTGATCAATCTGAGAGTTGATTTTTTCTTTTCTTTTTCGGTAGATTATATGTTTTAGGGACAACAACTTCTGCCGAATAGAATTGATGATGGCGCGGAAAACGGAAACTCACATAAAGAATATATTGTCATTCGAGGTCGAGGATACTTTCCACGCGGACAATCCCGATTATGAGTTCGATAATGTCAGGTCGCGCATTATACCGAATCTCATTTATCTATTGAACATTCTCGATAACCAGAAAGCGAAAGCCACCTTTTTCGTACTGGGCTGGGTGGCCTCGAGATTCCCGGAGATCGTTTCCCTGCTCGATTCGCGAGGTCACGAGGTCGCCTGCCACGGTTTTTCGCATAAGGACTTATTAAAAATCGAATCCGCGAGGGCGACTTCGGAAATCAGCCTTTCGAAAGAGACAATCGAGAATATACTCAATAAACGCGTCCTCGGCTTCCGGGGCGCCTGTCATCCCCTGGATAAGAGACATCTCGGTATTCTGAGCGACATCGCGGGCGCGGGATATGCCTACGATTGCAGCACCAGGGCGGGAGCCATAGCAGGAAAGTCTTTCGGTCCCTTCGATATCGAATTCAAAGACGGAGGATCTCTAAAAATTATACCCCACTCCGCTATCCGGAAATTTGGCGTGTGGCTGCGGTTCGGCGAAAAGCTGCGGCTATATCCATCCTGGTTTACCGTCAGGGCTATCGGTCGCCTGAACCGTATGGGATACCCGGCCATGATAAATATGAAACTCTGGGAACTGGACAAACATCAAGTTCGCGGGGTCAACGCTGACTACATACAGTATCGTCGGTACGGCAACCTGAACATCGCCGAACAAAAACTATCAATGATTCTGGATGCGTTCGAATTCACCACCTGCGCCGAAGTGCTGGGATTGAAATATTAATAGACTCGAGGCAATCGTTGGAGGGGGGCCGAGATTTGCGGATTGTCGATTTATGAAATCATAGCGTCGGCAGGTAGTTATTGATCTCGTAATCGGTGACCGCGGTGCTGAACCGTTGCCATTCGACGGTTTTGTTTTTTATCAGGGTCGTGAAAATATGCTCGCCGAGTATCTCTTTCATAAGAGTCGATTTTTTAAACTCCTGGAGCGCCTCAAACAACGATGACGGTAGAGTCTTGATTCTTTTTCTTCTCCTCTGACGTTCGTCCATCTCGAATATGTTTTCCTCGACAGGTTCGGGCAGAGGATACTTGTTTTTTATGCCCTCCAGTCCCGCCGACAGCATGGAGGCGAAGGCGAGGTAGGGATTACACGCCGGGTCGGGGCTCCTCAGCTCCACCCTGGTGGCTTTCTCTTTCCCCAGTTGATACATCGGCACCCTGACCAGCGAGGAGCGGTTGCGTCGTCCCCAGGAAATATAACAGGGAGCCTCGTACCCCGGAACCAAGCGCTTGTAAGAATTCACCCACTGATTGGTGACAAGACATAACTCCACGACATGAGTCAGGATACCGGCGATGTAATTCCGACCCAGCTCGGAAATGTGGTACTTTTCCTTGGGATCGTGAAAGGCGTTCTGGTCGCCCCTAAAAAGCGATTGGTGGGTATGCATGCCGGAGCCGTTAACGCCGAAAATCGGTTTGGGCATGAACGTGGCATAATAACCCGTCGATAACGCTTTCTCCTTCACCACGAAACGATATAGCATGGCGAAATCGGCCATGCGAAGCGCCTCCTGGTACTTCAGGTCTATCTCGTGCTGGCTGGGGGCGACTTCGTGGTGCGAACATTCGACCGGGATTCCGATCATCTCCAGCGCCGCCACGGCGCCTTTTCTCAGGTTGGTAGTCTCCTCGACGGTGGAAAACTCGAAATATCCGCCGCGATCCATAATCTCAGGTTGCTTGGAGTTTTTGAAATAGAAGTATTCCATTTCCGGTCCAAGGTAGGGCGTATATCCCTCGGCCCTGGCCCTTTCAATAGCCCTTCTTAAAACATACCGCGGATCGCCCTCATACGGCTCGCCATGAGGGGTTTTGATATCGCAGAACACCGAGGCTATGCGCTCGCCGTTGATAGCCCAGGGGAAGATGGTAAACGTTGAAAGATCGGGGTGAGCCATGAGATCCGATTCCTCGATTCGGACAAATCCCTCGATTGACGAACCGTCAAATCCCTGCCCGTTAGAAAAAACATCCTCGATTTCGCCCCGGGTGATCGTCATCCCCCTCAAGACCCCGAGAACATCGGTAAACCATAACCTTATATACCTGACCCCTTTTTCATCCAAAAGCTTTAAAGCCTCTTCGGTGCCGCCTACGCCTATCATCTCAATTTCCTCAGACTTAAAGTTATTTTTCTAAGAAAAACACGCATTTAGCGGATTTGTTCCGGTCGGTCAAGAAAAAAATGGAGATATCTATAAAAAATATTCATTTTTATTTCTGTGTATAAATTACACGTTTGGCGGTGGTGCATATTGTTCTTGCTATCAGGCTCTCACGGCCTCCATTTTTATGAATATGACGAAATAGCAGGTACTGAAAATCAGGTGGGGTTATTTCTATGCCATTCAATTGTTTTGGAAAGACCGTCGGTTAGTCTCATTCTCCATTCATACCCCAGTATCCGTTTGGCTTTCGACAGATCCGGAATACGTCTTTTGACATCCTCGTAGCCGCCCCCGAAACTTTCGTAACGAATAAACTTAAATTTCGGCTCTTTGGATTTATCGATAATTCTACCTATCAGTTTCGCGAGATCGAGTATTGTTATTTCTTCATCGGAACCGAGGTTTATGATCTCCCCTTCGGCTTCTTTATTTTCTGACGCCGCAATTATGCCGGAGATAAGATCGTCTACATACGTGAATGATCTTGTCTGGCTGCCGTCGCCGTGAACGGTCACCTCTTCATTGTTAAGTATTTGATCGATAAATACCGATTGCGGGCCTCCCCACCAGGAACGATGATGCCGGGGGCCGTAGGTGCCGAAAAATCTCAGTATCGCGGTCGGCACTTTTTTTTCGTCATGATATGCCAGCGCCAGATGTTCGTCGAAAACTTTGCTGGCCGCATAGCTCCAGCGGCGGATATCGGATCGTCCGAGCAGAAGGTCATCGCTTTCCTTAAAAGGAGGGTTGCCCTTTCCGTAAACGTCCGATGTGGAAGCCAGAAGGACTTTACATCTGTTGACGGCGGCCGCCTCGAAAACGTTCCTGGTGCCTTCGTTATTTACCTTCAGCGTGGTAAGCGCGTCTCCATAACGGGGAATCTTCCTCGCCGCCAGATGAAAGATTATCGACACATCCCGTGAAGCATCGTTCAACGTTGAAAAATCGCATACATCTTCCTGCAGAAACCGGAATCCGGCGTTCTGGATCAGGTGTTCGATATTGCGTATTGACCCGAATGAAAGATCATCGTAACAGCGAACCGTATAACCTTTTTCTACCAGCGAGTCGCAGAGATGCGAACCGATAAATCCGGCGCCGCCTGTCACCAGGGCGACAGGTTTGAGATTATCCTCCAGCGGTAACTATCTCCCTGACGGTTTTCATCTTTTTCGTTCCGTCTTTGATCGATTCCGGTTCGAAAAGGTTCTGCCTGATTTTGATAAAAGTTTCGGCAATTCTTTTACCCGCCTCACCATCCCAGTATTTCGGTTTTGAACCTTCCTTGATATTGCCGCCCAAAATCCGTTCCGCTTCCGCGGCTATCCTCTCCGGAATCCGTCCGACCAGAATGTTGGTTCCTTCGATTGTTGTAACGGGTCGCTCCGTTATCTCTCTCAGGGTCAGGCAGGGGACATTTAAAAAGGTTGTCTCATCCTGCACCCCGCCGGAATCGGTCATGACAAATGCGGCTTCGGATTCCAACTTGAGGAAATCCAGGTAGCCTGTCGGGCCGATCAGCTTTATCCCGGCCCGCTCAAGATAAGGCGAGAGTTCGAATTTATCAATATTTAACTTGGTTCTGGGATGCGCGGGAAAGACAACCGGCATTTTATCGGAGAACGAACCTACCGCGTTTATAATAGACCTGAATATTTTAAAGTCATCCACGTTTTCAGGTTTGTGCAAGGTCAAAAGGGCGTAACTCTTGGGTTTCAGATCGAGGTTTTCAGGGTAGGGCCTGGTTTGCGCCTCGGTAAAACGATCGGTGAGCGAATCTATCATGGTATTGCCAACATAGAATACGGAGCCGGCGTCAAAGCCCTCGTTCATCAGGTTCTGAAAGGCGGCGCTTTCGGAAGGAAAAAGAAAATCGGAGACCCGGTCGGTCAGTACGCGATTAATCTCCTCCGGAGCGGACATGTCGAACGAACGCAGCCCTGCCTCTACGTGAGCGATAAGGATTTTACATTTTGCGGCCACCAGCGCGCAGGCAAGAGTTGAATTGACATCTTCAAACACCGCCACCAGGTGCGGCGGATCGGCGATGAGGATCCTTTCGAACTCCAGCATGGTATTGGCGGTCTGTTCCGCATGGGTGCCCGATCCCACGCCCAGGTAGATATCGGGCTGAGGCATGCCCAGTTCCGACATGATCTGTTCCGATAAAATATGATCATAATGCTGACCGGTATGGACTATTATCGGTTCCAGAAAATCAGCGAACCTGTGCATCTGTTTTATTATAGGCGCCGCTTTCATGTAATTGGGCCGGGCGCCTACCACCATCATTATTTTCATTCTCCGGGGTCGGTAATCGGTCAAAATATACCTCCAGGCATAGTTCAATTATATTCAGGTCGTCTAAAATAGATATTCGGAAGATTGATCGCTAAATAAACCTGGATTATCAATAAAATCGTTAATGCAATTCCCGGCCATTTTATACGATTCTGCTTGATACGGGTGATCCGATCGAATATCTTACGTCGGATAATCAGCCGGGGAAGACATCTCTCAGTTGTGCAGATTAGAGACTGTATAAGATAAATGGGAGGTTCTGAATGGCAGAAACTATCAAGAAGGCGGAGTATTACTACGCTATAGTGGAGGACAAGCCGGGAGAGGCTCGCAAACTTCTGGAATTTTGCAGCGCCCACGGGGTAAGTCTCACGAACATCACGGCCTTCCCCGCGGGCGAGGGCAAGGCCCAGATCGATTTCTTTCCCGAGGATGTCGATATGCTAAAAATTGCCGCGGAGGAGGCCGGCATTCCCCTGGTGGGGCCCAAGAAGGCGTTCCTGATCCAGGGAGACGACCGGATAGGCGTCCTGATTGAATACCACTTAAGGCTTTCCGGCGCCGGTGTCAATGTTTACGCCGCCAACGGCACCAATGACGGACGGGGCGGGTTCGGGTATGTGCTCTGGGTAAGATCGGAGGACTACGATAAGGCGGCGAACGCATTAGGACTGTGATAGAATATCAGACATAGATCATGCGGATGTATCGTCAAGGCCATCTATTTATTTGCGGATACCGGGTTTTTCGCCGGTTTGACCTTTATCCAGATCTTAAATTCTTCGGGCAAGTCCGGGCGATTTCCTCCGCCAGAGCCGCGTATACCGCGTCCGCCCCCCGGCTTCATTCCTCCAGGAAATCCTTTCCCATCCCCGCAAGGTGCCTTTCCCTACCATTCGTTTCCATCTTTCGCAGCCTATATATCCTCTGTTTAAAATCCGATCGAGACTACAATCCTTACTTTATCATAGACCAGTTTCAACCGCCGGCGGTCCAGAGGAATCGGGTTCTGCCGAAATCGGCCATAAAAAGAGAAATTGCATCAATTATGATCCAGCCTTAAATAACCACGTTAATCCTGCCGATTATCTTAATACAGACGCCGTTATAACTACGTGTATTTGCCATGTTTTCGTTAGATAAAATACATTTGCGGGTATTGCGGCTTGGAGAGCGCCAGATGGTGGAAGAACGAAAATTAAGACGTTTTCAGGTAATGTCTTATCTAAAAATATGTTATAGCGATACAGGCATAGGGCTGGGGAGAGTCGTTGACATTACCCCCGAAGGTATGAGATTATCCTGTGAGGAACCGATTCAGACCGATCGGACTTTGACCTTCAGTTTGTCACTTCCAGCAGTTTCCGTAGGAGACAGCGAAATCATTTTCGACGCCGATGTCATATGGTGCAAGAGATCTAAAAATCGGGAATTATATGATACCGGCATTAGATTAAAGAACCTGTCGCCGGAAAAGATCGGAATGATCGAGAATTTCATGGAGAGGTCATCGAACGAGGACCGCTGGTTTTCCATTATTAAATCCATGAATACATAATTAAAGCGAATCCCGCCTTAATATAATAAGTATAGCTTATGTTTACTCTTTTTGACAAATAATCTATATCATCTTATAATGGAACTGAATCAGGGAGTTTTTCGGTTCATCTAATAAAACAAAAAAACAAGGATCGAAGGATGAGGATAAAGTTGATTGTGGTGATGTTTATAATTCTCGCTCTGGCGGCAAATACCTTTGCCCAGAAGATTGTAAGCAGGGAGGACTTTCGCAACTCCGAATGGCGGATGAAAAGCGAATATTATAAGAAATTGCTGGAAAGAAACGGGGGTAGCGTAGCTCTGGATCAATCCGATTACGACGTAAAATACTGGGAACTCGATGTCGATGTCACCAATATCATCGGTCAGATTATTTACGGCAAAGTAACCATGACCTCCGAAAGCATGGTAAACGGCCTTACTACAGTCGACTACGATTTTCATAGCAATATGACGGTCGATTCGGCATTTATGGGCGGCAATACGGTATCATATACAAGACCGAACCATCTTATCAGGGTAACTCTCGATAGGGCGTATGATGAGGGCGAGCAATTCACCACGGTTATTTATTATCACGGTCATCCCCCGGGCGGGAATTGGGGTTCGTTTACGTGGGGTCAGCATAACGGGCAACCGATTATCTCGACCCTGTCGGAGCCGGAAGGAGCCCGCGAATGGTGGCCCTGTAAAGATATGCCTCATGATAAATCCGATTCCTCCGACGTTTATATAACAGTACCGGATAACCTGGTGGCAACATCCAACGGCCGCCTGGTAAGCAATAATAATAACGGTAACGGCACCCGCACGTTTCACTGGCAAAATTCCTATCCCATCACGACTTATCTGATATCGCTGGCCATTTCCAACTACCAGAGTTTCACAGATTGGTATGTCAATACCGGCGGCGATTCCATGCCGATAGTGAATTATGTCTATCCCGAGCATTACAACCAGGCGGTCGAGGATTTGAACATCATCCCCCAGGCCATAGGCATATTTGCGGACATGTTCGGAGAGTATCCCTTTATCAATGAAAAATACGGGCATTCCATATTCGCCTGGGGCGGCGCCATGGAACACCAGTGCAACACCAGTTACGGCTCCATGCTAATAACGGGAGGCCATGACTACGATTGGATAGCGGTTCATGAGCTCGCCCATATGTGGTTCGGGGATCTGATAACCTGCGATACCTGGCCGAATATATGGACGAACGAGGGTTTCGCGTCATACCTCGAAGCCCTCTGGACGGAGGAACTCCTTGGACACGCGGCCTACCTGAATTATATGAGGATCAGCAATGGAGTACTATACCCCAGCGGCCCGATTTACGATCCCTGGCCCCTCTTCGATGGCAATACCGTTTACAACAAGGGTTCCTGGATTTTACATATGCTCCGGGGCGTTATGGGTGACGAGACGTTTTTTGACGCCATGTACGGCTACGCCAACCATCCCGATCACATGTACGGAACAATCACCACCCAGCAGTTCCAGGCCATTATGGAGCAGTATTACGGCGCCTCTCTCACCTGGTATTTCCAGCAATGGCTGTGGGGAGTAAACCGCCCGACCTATCAATATTCCTGGATGGCGGAGAATATCGGCGGCGGTCAGTACGAGCTTTTCCTGCATATAGACCAGGTGCAGGTACCGCCGACTCCTACGGTTTTCACGATGCCGATCAAAATTTACCCGAGGATAGGCGGTGTCGACACCTTGGTTACTGTTTGGAACGACAGCCGCGAGGACGATTTCCGAATCGTTTTAGACGGCAATCCTACTATGGTTCGATTCGATATTGACGATTGGGTGCTTAAATTCGCGAGTCAGACATCTTATACCATGAATATTGTGACTACGGAATTGCCTGACGGCGATCCCGGAGAACCCTATTCCGAGGTAATCGAGGCCCGCGGTGGAAACGGGCAGTATACATTCACGCTGTATAACGGCAGCCTTCCCGACGGTTTGACCCTCGATGAGAACACCGGCGTCATAAGCGGCACTCCCGTGGCTGAGGGAGTTTATGATTTCACCATCCGCTGCACCGATACGACCCCCTATACCGATGACCAGGAATATACTGTAATTATCGGCGTTATAGTCGATACCGAGGAGGATGAGCCCCCGCAACCATGGCAGTTCGCCCTGATAGGGAACTATCCCAATCCCTTCAATAATTCGACAATATTAAAGTTCAGGCTGGCCGAGGAATTGCCGGTAAGACTCGATATCTACAATCTCCAGGGCCAGAAAGTCGAAAGCCTGGTTGACGGTGTTTTGGGCGCGGGCGCGCACGAGGTTATCTGGAAGGCCGGTTCCGTGGCATCGGGCGTATATTTCTACAGATTGGACGTTGGAAGCAGCAGCTCTGTCAAGAAAATGACTTTGATTAAATAATGGCCTCCAAAAGAGGTGGGGAAAAGCCGGGCATTAACCCGGCTTTTTATTTAAAATACCTTGAAAAGAAGATTCAAAAAATATAATTTCAAGATTTGTAAACTCGGAGACGCGATCAAGAAAAAATGAGAAAGACCACTTCTCCCTTTGTCGAAAAAAGGAAATCGAAAATCCATGGTATGGGATTGTTCGCCAGTACCCTTATCCCTAAAGGCACCAGGATAATCGAATATGTCGGCGAAAAAATAACCAAGGCGGAGTCGGACCGGAGATACCAGAGGGCTCTGGAGAGGCGGCGTAACGGCAACGGCAAAAAGGGGACCGTCTATATTTTTACGTTAAACAAACGTTACGATCTTGACGGCGATGTCCGCTGGAACACCGCCAGGTATATAAATCATTCCTGCGATCCCAACTGTGACACCGAGAACATCCATGGCCATATCTGGATAACGGCTAACCGGAACATTAAAAAGGGCGAGGAGATATCATATAACTATGGCTATGATGTCGATTCCTGGTACGAGCATCCCTGCCGCTGCGGTTCCAGGCGATGCGTGGGCTATATCATGTCGGAGGATCGCTGGCCGGTGCTTAAACGTAAGCTGCTACAGATAGAAACCGCCGGAAGACTGGCGGGCAGGCCCGGCAGGCCCACAACCTCGCCCTATATCGACGTAAGGAGATCGAAAATACACGGTACCGGGGTTTTCGCCAGAAAAGATATCGCCCCCGACACCGTAATAATCGAGTACGTGGGCGAGAAGATAACCAAGAAGGAATCCGACCGCAGATACCAGGTCGCCTGGGATAAGGCACAAAAAGGCAACGGCGAAAAAGGGACCGTGTATATCTTCACGCTTGACGATAAGTACGATATCGACGGCGACATGCCCTGGAATACCGCCGGGTTTATAAATCATTCCTGCGATCCCAATTGCGAGACCGACATCATAGACGGCCATATTTATATCATATCCCTACGCAATATTCGGAAGGGCGAGGAGCTGTCGTATAATTACGGTTACGATTTTGAATCCTGGCAGGATCACCCCTGTAACTGCGGCGCCGCCAACTGCGTCGGATATATCCTGGACGAGGAACACTGGCCGAAGCTGAAACGGAAGCTCAAGCAGCTCAAAAGCCGCGGCCGGCGGCAGGTGACGTTTAAGAGATAGATATCATTTTATCGACTGGGCGCATGACCCAAAATAAAGGAAGGGTCGATCTGAAATCGACCCCTATGAAAGTCTTTATTCGGAATATACTCTACGGTTTATAATATTGCATGGCCTCCGGCAGAGCTTCTTTGATTTTCCTGATGCGGGTCTCGTCGGAGGGGTGGGTGCTGAGAAACTCCGGCGGCGCGCCCGATTTTCCGGCCGCCATCCGCTCCCAGAACGCCACCGCCTCGTTGGGGTTGTATCCGGCCATGGCCATGAAGATCAATCCCAGGTGGTCGGCCTCGGACTCGTGGGTGCGGCTGTAGGGAAGCAATACGCCGACGGTCGCGCCGACACCATATGCCGCCAGGAACAGGTTCTGGGTCTCCTCTTTTTTGGTTTCGAGGGCTTTGGCCAGCGCCATCCCGCCTAACTGCGTCACCAGCCCCTGGCTCATGCGCTCGTTGCCATGATTAGCTACCGCGTGGGCAATCTCGTGCCCCATCACCACCGCCAGGCCGGTTTCATCTTTAGTAACGGGCAGTATCCCGGTGTATACCACCACTTTTCCCCCCGGCATGCACCAGGCGTTGACGGCGGAGTCCTCCACCAGGTTGAATTCCCACTCATAACCTCTCAGACGACTGGACTTGCCCTGTTGAGCAAAATACTGCTCGACCGCCCTCTGGATTCTTACACCGACTCTTTTTACCATAGCGGTTTGTAGCTTGTCGGTGCTCAACTTATTGCTGGAGATAAAGTCCGAGTATTGCTGAAAACTCATGGAGTTAAGCTCGGAATTGGGGATGAGCAGAAGCTGTTTCCGCCCGGTTATCGGGGCGGTGGCGCAGGTTAAGATCAAAAGCAGGACTAAAGGAACCGCTATTTTCTCGATTTTCACGTAAATTTTCATTTTTCCCCTCGATTTTAATCGATTTATTTTTATGTGAATATTAGACGTTTGATCCCGTGATGTCAATTACATATCAATTTCCCGATATTGACACGCTCTTTTCAAATTACCATATTATATTATGAATTATACTGCGGATAAAGAAGAGCTTTACCGTCATTTCCGGAAAGACCCGATACTTTTCGGATATCATATCGGCGATCTGGACGACTTCTATTTTGGAAACTGCAAATGGGCCAAGCTCGGGGAAAATGAAATAGAAGAGGCGATTCTTATATACACCGGGCTGGAAACGCCCACTGTCTTGGCTTTCGGGATTAATGAAAATTTCAACAGTTTTCTCGAAGATCTGCTTCCCGAACTGCCGAATAGATTTTACAGCCATTACCAGAAAGACTGTCTGGATGTTTTCCGACAGGCTTATAATGACAAATCCCTGGGCACTCATCTGAAAATGAAACTTGTTTCAGACGATTTCAATGACCATCTCGACGACGGCCCGGAGATCAAGCGTTTGGATATGACGCATAAAAAGAGCCTGCTGGAGCTGTACAGGAGATCTTACCCGGCCAATTACTTCGATGACCGTATGCTGGAAACCGGGAAATATTTCGGAGGTTTCATCAATGGAGAAATAGTCTGCGTGAGCGGCGTGCATGTGCATTCCGACGAATATAAGATCTCGGTTCTGGGGAACATAACCACTCATCCGGATTATCGGGGAAAGGGGCTGGCTACGGCAGTTACGGCGAGACTTGTGAAGGAACTTCACGCCAACGGCAATACGGTGGCCCTGAACGTTAAAAAAGACAATTTTGCGGCGATCAAATGTTACGAAAAGCTCGGTTTTAAGATATATTGCGAGTACGAGGAGTCGTATTTTACCAGGAAATGAAAATAGCAGCAATGAAGGAAGGGAAATAAATTGAAGATCTTCATCAGCGCCGATATAGAGGGGACCACCGGCATAACGGTCTGGACCGAATGCGAGAAGGGAAAACCCGATTACGAGGAATTTCAAAAGCAGATGACCGCCGAGGTGGTGGCTGCCTGCGAGGGGGCTATGGAGGGCGGGGCAAGAGAGATCATAATTAAGGATGCGCACGACACCGCCAGGAATATTATCGTCTCGAAACTGCCCGAAAATGTCAAATTGATACGAGAGTGGAGCGGGCACCCCTTCCAGATGGTGCAGGGGTTGGATGAATCGTTTGACGCGGCCATTTTTACCGGCTACCATTCCCGCGCGGGTTCCGATACCAATCCGCTGGCCCATACCTTTACCGATTCGGTGATGTATATCAAGGTTAATGGCCGCTTTGCGTCGGAGTTTTTGATCAATTCCTATTCGGCCGCGTACGTGGGAGTGCCGGTCGTGATGGTTACCGGCGATAAAGGAATATGCGAGGAGGCAAAAGGGGTCAATCCCGGCATACTTACGGTGCCGGTCAGCGAAGGTGAAGGGACTTCGAATATCAGCATTCACCCCAATCTCGCGGTTAAAAAGATAAAAGAGACCGCGAAAAAAGCGGTAAGCGGCGATCTGAGTAAATGCAAAATAGAATTACCGGGCAAATCTGAGGTGGAGATTTTATATAAAGACAACAGGTTGGCTTATAAAACGTCCTTCTATCCCGGCGCCCGGCTGGAAGGAACACATACCATAAAATTTGAAAGTAACGATTACTTCGACGTATTGAGGCTTTTATCTTTTATGAAATAATAATTTCACTTCAGCGGAAGTCGCATTACTACTTCGGCACCGTCCATCTCGCCGGTTCGAGTGAATCCCAGCTTGTTATAAAAACCCTCGGGGCTACCATCCCCCGGCACGCAGCTGGTTAAGAATTCGGTAGCATGGGGTAAACCTTTTACGTATTCAATTATAAGTTTCATGGCCTTATAACCGAAGCCCATGCGCTGATATCGCTCGTCGATCATCAATCGCCACAGGAAATACTCCGGTTTTTCAGTGTCCTTATAGAGCATCAAGAATCCGACAGGGGTATCGTCGGCATAGACGGCCCTGAACCAGGCGGTTTCGTTGAAGAAAGCTTCCGCTATGGATACCGCGTTGGGCGCCACAAAACCCCTCTGTGATTCGGAAACCTTAAGGTTACAAATCGTTCTCACCGTATCCTTGTTGATTTCTTTTAGAGTTACACTCGATTCCGGCTTTACGGCCATCTCTTTTTCATCGCTCATTCCATCACCTCCCGGTACCTGAAACAGGATATTGTGTGATCGTTTACCATACCAGCGGCCTGCATGTAGGAGTAGCATATAGTTGAGCCGACGAATTTGAATCCGCGCTTTTTCAACTCCTCGCTCATGGCGTCGGATTCCGGCGATTTAGCGGGGATATCTTTCAGCTTTTTCCACCTGTTAACCTTCTGTTTTCCTCCGGTGAACCGCCAGATAAATTTATCGAAACTGCCGAACTCCTTTTGAATCTCCAGGAAAGCCCTGGCGTTGGTAACAGTTGACCTGATTTTCAGACTGTTTCGAATTATGCCGGGATCGCTCAGGAGTTTCCGAATTCTGGCTTCGCGGTAACGGGATATTTTTACCGGATCGAAATCATCGAAGGCTTTCGCGAAATTTCCGCGCTTCTTCAGAATTATGGACCAGCTCAGCCCCGCCTGGAACGCGTCCAGTACAAGGAACTCGAAATGCTTGCGGTCGTCGTGAACCGGAGCGCCCCATTCGGTGTCATGATACCTCAGCATCAATTCGTCATCGCTTGGCCACTCACATCGTTTTTTCATCGTTCGTCCCCGCTTAAGAAAAGATACGTTCATTGGTTGTTATTGTTGCGCTCCGCAAGACTTATGCAATGAGCCAGCTGGATATATAATTGACAATTATGCTGATTCAGGCAATAATAGCGTCGTGATTTATTTCTGGACCATCCTCCTTTACCTTTTCATCCTGATCATAGTCGGCGCCTGGCGCAGCAGGCAGGTCAAAAACCAGGACGATTTCATGGTGGCGGGACGGCGTCTTTCGGCCAAGGTGCTGGTGGGGACGCTGCTGGCCACCTGGATCGGCTCGGGTTCGATAATAGCCGGCGCGGGGCTGGCATATGATAAAGGGTTCCCGGCATTATGGTTCGATGCCGGCGTCTGGATCGCCATAATAATCCTGTACCTGATAGCAGGCAGGGTAAGAGCATTCGCCCAGTATACAGTCCCGGATATCCTGGAAACAAGGTACAATAAGTATGCCCGCATCCTGGGAACCATAGTAACCGTAATCGCCTATACCGCCATAGTCAGTTACCAGTTCCGGGCAGGCGGAATGGTGCTGAACCTTATCACGGGGATATCCGTCGATCAGGGTATAATCATAACCGCGGTTTTCGTGATCGGTTATACCGTTCTTGCCGGCTTGATTTCGGTCGCCTATACCGACGTCGTAAACGGCGTTATTATGATTATAGGATTATTTATAACATTACCGTTTCTTTTGAAAACCGGAGGGGGATGGAGTGAGATCGTTTCCCGGTTGCCGGAAACTCATTTTAAGCCCCTGGGTAACATGACTCTGCTTGAGGCCATCCGTTATTCACTTCCTCCGATGCTCCTGCTTCTGGGGGAATCGGGAATGTATCAGCGGTTCTTCTCCGCCAGGGACGAGCGCACGGCCAGACGGTCGGTCCTGGGATGGATCGCCGGGACCATAGTGATCGAAACCCTGATCGTGGTGCTGGCGATTGTGGGAAGCTCCATCTTCATGGATATCGATTCGGAGATGGTGATACTTCACTCGGTGAAACACGGTCTGCCGGTCGCCGTCGGATGTATCTGCCTGGCGGCCATAGTGGCGGTAATAGTGTCCACCGCGGACTCATTCCTTCTGGTTCCGGCCACCAATATTATCAGGGATATATACCAGAGATTTATCAATCCCGATGCGTCTCAGAAAAGGATCGTCCTATATTCCAGGATAACGGTGGTTTTGCTGGGTATTTTCGCTTTCGTCCAGGTTCGCTTTTTCACCAGGGTGCTGGAGATGGCGCTATATGCCTATACCATGTACGGGGTGGGAATTACACCGGCGGTACTGGCGGCGTTTTTATGGAAAAGGGCCAATGCATACGGCGGAGTATCTTCCATTGCCGCGGGAATGTCTGTAACCATAGTCTGGGAGATTCTGGGAAGCCCGTTTAATATACCCACGATTTACCCCGCGTTATTTTCATCTCTGCTTTGCCTGGTGGTAATAAGTTTGATAAAAGAAAGGCCGCCGGAGGAGAGATTGCGGCCCTTTTATATAAAAACCTCAAAAGAGGCGTCATAAATCAATTCGCGGTTTAGTTTTCTCCTTCTCTTATTGTTATATCCCCGTTAACGGTGTCAATCCTGATTTTATTTTTCCCGTCTTTATACTGTCCTGTACCGTAGATATATTTCCTTTTGGATCCCCAGCCCCCTTCCCACTTATCAGTTTTCCTCTTCTTTAGATCAAAGTCGCTGTAGATATCGTAATCCTCACGAGCATCCCTGGTAATGGCGAGTTCGATATCGAAATCCATTGACAGGCCCCGGGGCACTGTTAACTCTATATCACCGGCTTTGGAAGAAATATAGACGTCGCGGTTGCCTTTTTCGGGATCGCCCACCATCTGAACCTCGACGCTTCCACCCATGGTGCTGGCGTCAACCCAGCCGTCGATTTCACGGATTTTAATACTGCCGCCCATGGTTTCGGCCTTGACATATTTGCCAGCCCTGTTGACCTCGATGCTTCCGCCCTTGGTGTCGAGCTCCGCGCCATAGGGCGCTTCGTCCACCTCGATGCTGCCTCCCATGGTAGTAACGTGAAGGGCCGCCGGTTCGGAGCTTGGAGATCTTCCGGTCACATTGCGATAGGTTACGCTTCCCCCCATGGTCGAGCCGTCAAGATCTCCGTCCACATCCTCAACGCGAATACTTCCTCCCATGGTTTTCACTTCGCCGTTGACTTTCGAATCCAGCACGGTAATGCTCCCGCCCATAGTATTGAGATCGAGATAACCGGTAATTTTCCTGGCGTCTATGGAACCGCCCATGGTCCGGAAATCAATGTCGCCTTCGATACAGCAAAAATCAAGGCTTCCCCCGGCCGTCTCGCCGCTAATATTTCCCTTTATATCCTCTATATTTACAGAACCGCCGGCCGTTCCAACTTCGATATTAAATTCATCCGGCACTATAATGGTAAAGTCTATTTCCCCGCTTTTGCGCTTTCGCCATCTGCCCTTTTTCTCGACATCGATTGTTAATCCGGACGAAGCGAGATCAAAGTCGATATCATAATCGTCATCATCGATGTCAAATACCTCGGCTTTGATCTCAATCTTATCCCCATCTGAGCCTTTTATATAGATATTCCCCCCGATCTCCGTCTCCAGTACGAGGTCCTTTCCTCTGGAGATCTCGAATTCGCGCTTTATTACAGCATCGGCGAAAACAAAGGAAGCCAAAAACGCAAGTAGCAGACAGACTAAAAAAGTTCTCTTCATGATTTGCTCCTATCAACAATGCCGATCTTTAAATTTGTCCTGCACGGTTTTTCATCCTTTTTAAATACGTAATAACGGCCCGAAAGTTTTATAAAAGTGATGGCGGATAACCGGATAGGCCTGGATTCTAAAATTAGAACGCTTCGCCCACGGCCAGATACAGCTCGGCGGAATCGTGCCCGATCCCGTAGTCGAGTCTGATATTGAATTTTTCAGACTCAACCAAGATATACCTGAAACCGAAGCCGGCGGCGAATTTGAACTTGCTCGACCTGAAATCGGAGATGGTCCTCACCACCGACCCGGCTCCGGCGAAAAGAGTAAATCCGAATCTGCCCAGAAGGGGTACCCGCCGATATTCAAGCTGGGCGGCCACAAGCTTCTTTTCGATATATAGCATCGGAAGATAACCCCTGACGATCTGACCGACCCTGGAATAATTCCCGAACGGCGCGTCCCCGCTGATGAAATCTCCATACAGCTGGAACGCCAGCACATTGTCGGAATAAAACGAATGGTATTTCCGCAGATCTATGGTCAGGCGTCTATAAGTATAGTCGCCCCCGATCGTCCTGCCGTAAAAGGAGGATTCCAACTCCAGGTATTCACCCTCTCCGGGGAAAAAGGTGTTATCCCGCCCTTCCCAGCTGATCGAAAACCCGGCTCCGCTGTTGGTTCCGTTTTCGGAGCCGGTTATGTCCCCTTGCGCAAGCGCCCCGTTTTCTTCGATCTCCAGGAATTTAACGTTTGTAAGCCCGTAAAGAAGACCTGCATACAATTCTTTGGCCACTCTGCGTTTAATACCTATAGCAAAACCTGTATTCCGGGTTGTGAACTCCTCTTCGTCTTCTTTTGAAACGCCGGTCCCGAAACCGAAAAAACCGTTCGGCCACTTTTCATAAAATACCGTTCCCGACAGAATGTATCTATTATCGCGAAAATAAAGGTTGGGATCGAAGCTTATGGAAATCTGTTTTTTAACAGTGTAAAAGGCAAGAAAAGATAAATTTGACGGCCTGCAGTGCGGCGAAAAGCGGAAAATGTAGTTGGGATAAACGCCGAATCCCAGCTTCGTTTCCGGCATATAGAATACCGCCGGCAACACCGTCAGGCTGCTTTCAAGAGTATCAAAAACGGCAGCCGATGTCGAATCGCCGGCGGTGATATCCGAATCAGCCGTCACCGAGACAGGTGTTACAGATAAAAATAAAAAGATTGCGAAAAGTAATTTAAGAGAATTCATCCGGCCGACAAGATAGCGACTGTTCATCGATTGGACAACAAAATTCACGGTTACCCGAAAGTTACTATAAAAGCCCCCGCCACTCCCAGGATTATCCCGATTACCCGGCGTCTGGTTATGGGTTCTTTTAAGAACAGCGCCGCGAATATAAAAATAAAGATGTTTGAGGTCTGGTTTAAGGCCGCCGCTATGGATGCCTGCGTGTATTTCATCCCGGCCAGCCACAACAATAAGGCGCAGTACGCCCCGAGAAAAGAACTGGTCAAAAGGTAGGTCCAGCCCCGTCGAGTGAGATGCGGCGTGGCGATTTTCCGTCGCCGGGGATGAAAGATCAAAACGATAGCGAGAATTATCCCGCCTCCGAACAGACGGATCTCCGACAGCGGCAGAAGGGGAGAACGATTTAGAAGAGGCTTTATCATTACTATCCCTACCGCCATGGCAAACATGGCCAGGGCGCCCCATAGGATTCCCAGAAGCAGGTTTCGTCTGCCGATGAATCCGCTTTTATCGGCACGGGTGATGGTAAGCACGGCCGAAATTATCATGGCTACACCTATGATCTGCAGAATCCCCAGCCTTTCCCCCACCCATAAAAACGCCAGGAATATAATCGAGGGGCTGTAGAGGCAATCGACGATGGCCGATAGTCCGGCACCGAGTAAATTAAGGCTTCTGAAGAACAAGGTGTCCGCGACCCCGATTCCCAGCGCCCCGCTTGCCAGAAGCAGTATTATTTCATCGGAGGTAAATCCCTCAAATATCCAGCCCTCGAAAAAATAGACCGTCGGCACCAGAAGCACCATGGCCAGCAGGTTCTTGAAAAAATTAAGGGCGACGGGATGGACCGTCTCGCCGCTTTTTTTAAAGAGGATCACGGCGGAAGCCCAGACGATCGCCGTGACGAAAGCGAATATTTCTCCAATGTAAGGTATCTGCATCTGTTACTATTCGATTCCTCGGGCGAAAAGTTTCGCCGAATTTATGAAATCGCCCGAGTTTATTCAACGGCGAATTTTCAATTGCCGGTTTTTTAAATTACTTTCTTGCATATTGGGCTCCCAATTCGTAGGATAGGTGCATATTTATCGCGATATGGTCCTGTTTTTGTCCGCTTAAAAGGAGTCAAGATGAAAAAGAGAAATATGACCGCCGAAGATCTTTTGAAACTGAAGTTCATAAGATCGGTTTGTCTGTCGCCGGATGAAACCAGAATCATGTTCACGGCGGAGGTTGTCTCGGAGGATAAGAAAAAATACCACTCGCATATTTATATGGTTAATGTAGACGGCACTGATCTGCGTCAATTCACCTTCGGCAAGGTATCGGATTCCAATCCGGTATTCTCTCCCGACGGCGGCTGGATAGTATTCACATCCAAACGCAATGATAAAAAGGGCCTCTACAGGATGCCCACCTCCGGAGGAGAGGCCAAATTAATCGTGGAAAAGGATGGCTCCTATTCTGATGTTTCCGTCTCCCCGGACGGCCAAAAGGTCCTGTGCATTTTCAGAAAAGCCGACGACGTTCCCAAAGACAAAGACGGAAAGAAAGAAGCGCCGGTCTTCAGACATATCACCAGGATGTTTTACAAACTGGACAATACCGGATTCAATCCGATAGACCCCGGGCATATATATATTTACGATATCGAAACCGGTGAGGGCAAACAGATCACCAGGGGCAAAAACGGCGAACGATGTCCCGTTTGGCTGGGCAACGGGAGATCCGTAGCCTATGTCGCCAACGTTCAACGCGAGCCCGATTTTCACACCCTGAAAGACGATATTTTCGTAGTGTCATCCGCCGGTGGAAAATCTCGAAAACTGAAAAAGCCCGCGGGTCCGGTGGAGAATATCGCCTCTTCTCCCGATGGAAAGACGATAGCTTTCGCCGGTAATGACAATCCTTTCGACGAATGGGGAGTGGAACCGCTTCACATCTGGAAGGTACCGGTTCGCGGAGGAAACGCCGTCGACCTCACGCCGAAACTCGACAGGATGACTACCGATATTACCATATCCGACGCCGCCGAGGTCCACGGAGGCATGAAACCGATCTGGTCCAAAAACGGCAGGGAGATTTATTTTCAGGTATCCGAAAACGGCTCCACTCGAATTTACAAAATCCGATCCTCGGGCCGGGAATTAAGGAAGGTCATCGATGGTAAAATTCACGCGATCTCGGCTTCCCTGGCCGGCAAAAACATCGTTATCGCCTCGATAATATCAAATCCGACAATGCCGGCGGAGATTTTCGTATCTTCTCTAAAGCCCGGTTCAAAACCGAGGCAGATCACGAAACTTAATGAAGATCTATCGAAAAGCGTAAATATCCGCAAGCCGGAAGAGATGATAATCCGGGGTCATGACGGTTATCCGATACATACCTGGATCATAAAGCCGCCGAACTTCTCAGCCAAAAAGAGATACCCGGCAATTATGCAAATTCACGGGGGTCCGCGGGTGCAGTACGGGCATACGTTTTTCCATGAAATGCAGTTCCTGGCGGCCTGCGGCTATGTGGTTTACTACTGCAACCCACGGGGAGGGCAGGGCTACGGCAAAGAACATTCCGCGATCATCATTAACAACTGGGGAAGCTACGATTATCAAGACTGCATGTCGGTGACGAGGTATATGGCTTCCAGGAAATATATCAATAAAAGCAGGATGGGGGTAACGGGCGGCAGTTATGGCGGATATATGACCAACTGGATCGTTTCTCACACCGATTTTTTCAAGGCCGCGGTCACTCAAAGGTCGGTCACCAATCTGGTTTCCTTCTATGGCTCATCCGATATCGGATTCGATCTCGATAGGGAGATCAAGGGATCACCCTGGAAGAACCTGGATAGTTGGTGGGAGATGTCGCCCATAAAGCATGTGGCCAATATCAAGACGCCGCTTCTGATAATCCACTCCGAACAGGATCTGAGATGCCCCATAGAACAGGGCGAGCAGCTATTTATTTCCCTAAAGAAACTCCGGCGAAAAGTGGAGATGGTTCGTTTTCCCGAAGAGCCTCACGGTTTATCGAGGTGCGGCCGGCCGGACAGGCGCATGGCCCGGCTGGACTGGATTCGGAAATGGTTCGATAGATATCTGAAAGGGAAAAAATAAGGCGAAATATCGAGATTATAAAATCGGATTTAAATTCGGCTATGGGGTAAGCCCGCAAATAAAATCGGTACGGTTATAAGGATTGTGGCGTCTTAGCCTTTTTCCCTGTCTTTTTCCAATTTTTTTCGATCGGTAATATCGATAAATATCGCCCCGAACTTACCTTTTTCCGGGCAGAACGCGACAACATCATAGTACCTGTTAAGATCCTGCGAATAGTTTTCAAACCTGATCGATCTGCCTGTCAGGGCGACTTTTCCGTAATTCTTAATCCAGTATGATTCGATATTTGGCAAAACCTGTTTCACGGTTTTCCCGATAACGCTCTTGCGCGGTAAACCGGTCATTTTTTCAAAAGAAGGATTGACCTCCAGGAAGCGATAATCAATCGGCTCGCCTTTGTCGTCGCAGATAATCTCGTGCAGTGCAAAACCGTCGATCATCTTATCGAAAAGCATCTGATATTCTTTTCTGCTCTTTTTCAAAGCCTCCGAGGTATAGAATTCTTCAGTGATATCCAGGCCCGAGCTCAAGGTGCCGGTTATATTTCCCGATGGATCTCTCAATATTACGTTGTGCCAGGCGATAAGTCTCTCTTCGCGATCTCTGGTGAGAACCGGATTCTCGAAAAACTCCTGCCCTTCAAAATTCCCCGCCATCAGTCCCTCAAATACATTTTTTACTTCAGGCCCGAAGTATTGAGGTAGAAATTTATCGAACCAGACTTCGCCTACAATCTCATGTTCATCATATCCTAAAATCTCGCATCCTCTTTTGTTTATCTGAACTACCTTACCGGAGGAATCGAGTTCGACTATTATTGTATGCACTACATCAAGGTACTGTCGAGTCATTCTGTCCGACTTGATATCGCTTCTTTCAAGCAATTGAGAAAGCCTGTCCCTTTCGGATTCGAGCCTGGCAATCCTCCGGCGCAACGATTCGATCTCTTCAATAAGCATTTTTTTAGATTTTTTATTGTTCAACATTCCTTTCACTCCCGATACTTCGATTTTTCGATGGCGCAATCCCTGAGATGCAAAACGATGGATAATCTATCTAAATTGCCTGTCAAATTCAAGAGAAATAAAATGAAATGATAGCCAAAAATTCGCTCCTTAATGAATACATTGAAGTCCAGTTTAGCACTTTCTCCAGAAGCCCTGAATAATTGACATAAAATATTCGAAACGTCGAGCGATTCAGCAAAGAACGAATTCGGAGTCTAATCCTGAAAACTATCTTTTTGACTTTTAACAGAGTCGCTTTTATATTCGGTCAGGTGAGCTTATGATTGAAGCTGTCGGCATTGATCTTGTTGAAATACAAAGGATTGAGGAGGCGGTAAATCGTTACGGAGAGCGATTCACGGATCGCGTATTCACCCCCTGGGAAATTCAGTACTGCCGCTCCAAAATCAATCCCATGCTTTCTTTTGCGGGAAGGTTTGCCGTAAAGGAGGCGGTATTTAAGGCGGTGGGCACAGGATTCTCGAAGGGGGTCAAGTGGAAATCGGTCGAAGTTGTTAACGATTCCAGGGGACAACCCCAGGTCAGGCTTGGCAAAGCGATTAAAGACCATATCGGCGACAAGAGAATACTGATATCTCTTTCTCACACAAAAGATTATGCCATTGGGACGGCGATATTGATCGGCGACCGGGCATAAGAATGTATATCAAATGCTCGGTTGCCCTGTATTTGACCAGCGAATGAATGAACAATATTAACGGACAGACCCAAGAGCTCGCGGAATTTTGCAGACGGCTCTACAACAGGAAATATATCGCCGGGACCGAAGGAAACCTTTCCTTAAGGCTTCCCGATGACAAGATCCTGATTACTCCTGGAGGATTTAACAAAGGCTTTATCAATCCGGAAGATATGGTTACCTGCAATTCAGATGGTGAAAAGCTCGAGGGTATCCACCAGCCGTCATCAGAGGTCAAGATTCACGTAACGGTTTATAAAAATCGTAAAGATGTCAACGCGTTATGTCACGCCCATCCTGTTTTCGCCACCGCCATTTCGCTCGCGGGAAAACCCTTGAACGAGGCGATCCTGCCGGAGTTCGTTACCGCATTGGGCGTCGTGCCCGTGGTAAGATACGCCACGCCGGGATCGCAAGAGCTGGCGTTAAACCTGCTTGAGGTTCTAGAAAAATATGACGCTTTTTTGCTTGAAAAACACGGGTCGCTGACGCTGGGTCGTACCATGATGGAGGCCTTTAACAGAACCGAGATCCTGGAGCGATATTCGAAATTGCTCTTTTATACAGGACAGGTGGAATCGCCGAAGTTGATTCCCCGCGAGGAAGCCGATCGTCTCCTGGATATCGGCGGGCGGTCAAATCTAAAGGGAGTTATTATCGCCGGGGAAAACAACCTATGAACATCAAAGGCCATATCGCCGTCGAGGGGCCCATCGGTGTCGGCAAAACCACCCTGGCCGAACTGCTGGCCAGGAAGCTGGATGCCCGCCTGATCCTTGAAAATCCCGAGAGCAATCCCTTCCTTCCGGATTTTTATAAAAACCGGGAGAGATTCGCTTTCCAGACCCAGATCTTCTTTTTAATGTCGCGATACGCGCAGCAGCAGCATTTCGCCCATGACGATCTTTTTTCGCAATGCACGGTGAGCGATTATATCTTCGCAAAAGACGCCCTGTTCGCCAGGATAAATCTCTCCGACGACGAATTAATCTTATATGAGAAAGTGGCCTCTGTTCTCGAAAAAAACGTGGCGATTCCGGACATGGTTATATACCTTACCGCGTCGGTTGACACTTTGTTACAGCGGATTAAAAAAAGACAGCGTTCTTTTGAAAAGGGTATCGATAAATCATACCTGGAAGATCTATGTGAGATTTACAGCGATTTCTTCTTTAGCTACAACGACAGGCCCCTTCTCGTGGTGAAAACGGATAATGTCGATTTTTCCGCCGACGGGGAAAAGTTGTCTTATATTATTGAAAAGATAGCGGGTAAAAAAGAGGGAACGGAGTATATTTCCTTCGACAGCGTGTTAACGGACAATTGAAAGGGGTATCGGGCCATGGCGGTCCTCAGAATGTCAAAAATGAAATTCTACGGTCATCATGGGGTTACCGATGATGAAAAGGAAAAGGGCGCGAATTACGAGGTCGATTGCGAGATAGAAACCGACATAGCCGGATGCGCGTTTACCGATAATATCGAGGATGCCGTTGATTACGACGTCGTCTACCTGATAATACGCAAGCATATGGAAAATCACCGGTATAACCTAATGGAGACCCTGGCTGAAAAGATTAAAGACGAAATTAAGAAAAGGAGCAGGAGACAAAAGATTACATTGAGGGTTCGTAAAATGAATCCTCCCAGCGAGGGATCTATGGATTATTTTGAGGTGGAAACGTCCGGGTGATATACGGAGGATTTTAGATGGCCGATGTTTTTCTGGGACTGGGTTCCAACGAGGGGGATCGTGAAGAAAATATAAAGCAGGCGCTGGTTCTTCTGGATTACGATAAAGGGATCACGATAAAGGCGGTGTCGTCACTATATGAGTCCAGAGCGCTGGGGGATTCGCCGCAACCTGATTTTATCAACGGCGTGGTCAGGATCGAAACCGAATATGCCCCGCCGGAGTTGCTTGAAATCGCAAAATCTATCGAAGAGACGCTGGGCCGCCGGCCGCACACCCATATACTGCCGCGGCCCATCGATATAGATCTGCTTCTTTACGATAACCTGGACTACGATTCCCTGGAACTCCGGATCCCGCATTCCCGCCTGTGCAGCAGACGGTTCGTCCTCGAACCGCTGCTGGAGATCGATAACAATGTGAGACACCCGGTAACCGACGAGCCGTTGAGCGATTTCCTTGAAAAGGTAAAATCCCAAAAGATGATCAAGAGAATGGATTCTTCCGAGGTCTGGAATGAGCCGCAGTAAACCCGAAAACGCCAACGATAAAATTACCACCCGGCGCCTGAAGAGATTCAAGAAAGACGGCAAGAAAATCACCATGCTGACGGCCTACGATTACCCCACGGCCAAAATACTCGATTCGGCCGGTATCGACTGCATACTGGTGGGCGATACGGCAGGCGTTGTCGTGGCCGGGCATGAAAACACCCTGCCCGTCACCATGGAGGAGATGATATTCCTGACGAAAGCGGTAACCCGTGGAGCCAGAAGGGCGCTGGTGGTCGGGGACATGCCGTTTTTGAGTTTCCAGGTATCGAAATCGGAGGCCATCCGCAACGCCGGGCGCTTCCTGAAAGAGGGCGGGGCCGCCGCCGTCAAGCTCGAGGGCGGATCGGAGATCGCACCATTGATATTAAGGATGGTCGATTTCGGCATTCCCGTAATGGGGCATATCGGGCTGACTCCTCAATCCATAAATAAATTCGGCGCGCACCTGATTTTCGGCAAGACCGAAAAACAGAAAAACTACCTGCTTCAGTCCGCCCGGGCGCTTCAGGACGCCGGGTGTTTCGCCATGGTGCTGGAATCGGTGTTGCCCGACGTCGCCGGGGAGATCACCGAATCGGTTAGCATCCCCACCATCGGCATCGGGGCGGGGCCGCGTTGCGACGGCCAGGTGCTGGTGATCTCCGATATGATCGGGTTTTTCGAGGATTTCAAACCGAAATTCGTGCGCACCTACGCCGACGTCGCCGGGATCATCCGAAAGGCCGTCACCGAATATATCAGGGACGTCGAAAGCGGGGACTTTCCGGGGGACGAGGAAAGCTATTAGGTTCTAATATTTATTAATTCCAAGATCTTGCAATGCCCCTCCAGATCATAAAATCCCCATCGAAAATGCAGGCGCTGGCCGAGTCGTTAAGGCGCAAAGGCAAAATCATCGGTCTGGTTCCCACCATGGGGGCGATACACGAGGGTCATCTCAGGCTGGTCGATATCGCCGTAAGAAAATCGGATTTCGTGATCGCCTCGATTTTCGTCAACCCCACCCAGTTCGGGCCGCGCGAAGACTTTTCAAAATATCCCCGCGCCTTCAAATCCGATTGCCAAAAACTGGAAAAAGCGGGGGTTAATGTGATATTCCATCCCTCGGTAGGCGATATATATCCTGAAAATTACTCGACCTTTGTCGACGTCGGCGAGATGACAACCATCCTGGAGGGAACCAGACGGCCGGGGCATTTTCGCGGCGTGGCCACCGTCTGCGCCAAGCTTTTCAATATCACCAAGCCGCATATCGCCGTATTCGGTCAGAAGGACGGGCAGCAACTGGCGGTGCTAAAGCGGATGGTCCGCGACCTGAATTTCGACCTGAAGATAATCAAAGGCCCTATCGTCCGCACTTCCACGGGGGTTGCGGTATCATCGCGGCATTCGTACCTGTCGGCGGAGGGACTTGAGAAGGCGAAGGTGATCTACGGATCTCTGAAACTCGCCGAGAAACTGATCAGAAACGGCATACGAAATTCCCGGAACATAGAAGCTCATATGAGAAACCTGATTAAATCCGTCCCCGGCGCTAAGATTGATTATATATCATTCAATCGCTGGGATGATCTCCAGCCGGTCAGGAAGCTCTCCGGCCGGGTGATGATTTCGCTGGTTGTTATTATAAAAAACGTCAGGCTTCTGGATAACATTATTATCAATGCAAAATAATAACGTTACATATTAGCGAGGGTATCATTTTTATTCCGGCCGCCGGTAATTTCATATCAAGGGCAACAGCATCTCCACTACCGCGCCGTTATCGTTATAAAGCTTCAATTCCCCGTTGTGTTCGTCGATAATTTTTTTGATGATGGCGAGCCCCAGACCGGTACCGCTTTTCTTAGTAGTGATATAAGGGGTATCGATATTCTCCAGTTTCTCAGGCGGGAAGCCGGGGCCGCTGTCCTTTATAACAATTTTGATAATATCATCTTCCTTCTCGACCCTGATATCGACCCTTACCGATTCCGGCGAGGCCTCCATGGAGTTCTTTATGATATTTCCGAAAACCCGGCCCATCATCTGCGGATCCATTTCTATCATCGGCAGATCTTCGGGAATTGAACCTGTAATTGATACATTATCAAGATTGTCGTGCAGCCTGATAGTCTCGTCAAGAATATCCTTAACCGAGCATTTTCGTTTCCGGAGTTCCGGCTCTTTGGCGAACGTGGAGAAATGGCCCGCCAGTTCCTGTAGCTCTTTTATCTGGGTATTTATGGAGTCCAGCGCTTTTGTTATATCGCTCGGGCCTCCGCCGCTCTCCGCCAGCATCCCTTTCAAACGATACAACTCCACCGTTATGGGAGTCAGGGGGTTTTTTATCTCATGAGCGATACGCCGGGCCACCTCCCGCCAGGCGGCGAGCCTCTCGGTCTGAATCAGCTTTTTCTGATTTTCGGAGATTTCAAAGGCCATCTCGTTGAACGAACGGGCCAGATTGGCGAATTCGTCATTTCCCGATACATCTATCCGATAATCGAGATCGCCGGCTCCCAGTCTTCTCGATCCTTCGGTTAACATTAGCAACGGCTTAATCAACCGGCCGCTTATCATTCTTGAGATGAAAAAACCGGCAGTCAGTATGAAAATCAAACTTACGCCGGTGACCGCAGATAACAGCTGAATGGAAAAATCCTTATATATTGAAAGGCTGGCAGTTGCCGAGACGGCATTTGATAACTGCCTTCCCCTGCGGGCGTATCCCTCCGGCATCAATATGCCACAACCTTCAACAATGCCGGAATCAGCCCGCGACATTATCAGAAGAGGATTCCCATCAACTTCCAGATGCTGGAGGCCGGAGACGGAAGGCAGGTCCCCGATAAATTGCGCGTTTATTCTCAGGGAATCTGACATAGACCAAGTTAAAGAGCCGTTTGATTTTCTATAAACCAAATCCAGTTTTTTTGAATCGCGCCAGCCATCAAACTCTTTTCCCTTGCTCCAGGGAATTTCACCGGATAGGCATTGTGTGAACATCTCCCCGATTACTGATTCGGAGTCATCGACCATCGATCGGGCCGCCTCAACGCTGGATTCCAGACCCGAGGCTCCCACTCTATCCAGCGTGGAATTAAGAAGATAGGCCGAGACCAGAAGCAGTATCACCGCCGGGAGCGAGCCGACAGTGAATATGACCACGAATATCCTGGTTCTAAACAGCATCCGCGGAATTTTAATCCTCCAGGGGTATTATGTCAATTATGATTTGGGGTGTGGCCAATGATTTAAGTTCTTGACTGAAGGAGCCCGATTTTTTAGTCTTGGCGCATGTCCGGGAGGATCTTAAGATTTGAGGAGCTAAACTCTCCGGCAATAGCGGAATTGGATAAAGATAAGACCGCGGTATTTCTGCCGGTTTCGCCCATCGAGGGCCACGGGCCTCATCTGCCGCTGGGGGTCGATTATTTCGACGCTCTCTTCTTCGCGGATAAGGCCGCTGAATTAACCGTTCAAAAAAGGCCCGACTTTGACGCGCTATTATACCCCGGAATTCCCGTGGGAATCCAACTCTACAAACAGCCGGGATCTCTCAGGGTTGAGGGGGGAGTATTATACGACATGATTGTCGGATTAGGGACTTCCCTCGCTCTCTGGGGATTCAAATATATCTTTATATTGTCCGGGCATGGATCTCCGAAAGATATCGTGGCGCTGGAATCGGCATGCGTAAAGGTATCCAAAAAACGGAAAATTCAGATGCATAATATATCGGGATCGTTAGCTATCAGGTTTTTGAAGGGCGAATTTATAGAAAAGATATCAAACAGGCTTAGCGAACCTCTAAAAGAGCGCGAAAAAGAGTTGTTGCGTAAAGATATCCACGGCGGCTGGTGGGAAACCTCAATGATGCTCAAGCTGAAGCCCGATCTCGTGGGCGACGGTTATAAGTCATTGCAAGATAACGAGAAGGAGAGGGGGTCGTCGGGTACCTTTCCGGGTTATTTCGGTTCGCCCGCGATGGCCAGCGCCGAGTTTGCCGAAGCTTCCGTGGAGGTTTTGATCGATGAAGTGGGTTCTGTAATTGAAAAATGCCTCTCCGGAAAGGATGTCAGCCGGGAAACGATATCGCCGATATATAACATGCTTATTCTCAAACCGAAATTCAGGCGGCACCTGCTAATGGGGATACTGATCACCATCAAAAGCTTGGTTATTCTCTGGTTAATATACAGGTTTCTAATTCGCTGAACCTCCAAAAAAAGCTGTCCTTAATTGTAATCTATATTTAACTTTTACCCTACTCGACGCTAATTCTCCGGGGAGTTTATACCGATATAAACGGTGGGAGGAATACGATGACTGGTTTACCGCCCGGAAGGACGTCGTCTGTAAAAGCGCAGGATAGGACGTTTATTTTACAGACCGAATTTAAAACCAAACCCAAACGGGCTATAGTTACGTCCGTTTCGCTAGAGGGCCAGGTTATTCATAAGGTCGAGCGTTCGTATCTTCTGGAGATCGAGAATGACGATGATCTCAGGGAGGCGGAGGCGTCAATCGTATCGCAGCATGAATCCATTGCCAGGAAAATTATCTCCGATACTGCCGACTTTATAAGGCAGACTAAATCGATTAGAATATCGAGGGCCGACAGACTGGGAATTATTCCCGGTATCGCCTATGTAGCCAACATCGAGGATAAATTAAGCGGCGATAATCCTCCCATGATCTATAATCAAGCGAAATTAATAACGCAGATCGGCGACGCCATTGCCGCCACATCACGCGTGGGAGCGTTAAAGCTGGCCGCCATAATAAGCGACCAGGGAAAATTCGTGCTGGACAGGATGGAGGAGGCCGGTCATCTCGTAACTCTAAAAAGCGAAGCCGAAATCGGTTCGATCATTTCGGAAATAGAAGGCTCATGAACAAAATCCTGGCAAATATCAGGTCGGTTACCGGCGTCTGGGGTACTATAGTCATAGATAAAAAAAGAGCGTTAACCTACCAGATGCTGCCGGCCAACTTTGAGGCCGAGGCCGTAAAGTTTATCGCGATCCCTACACTCAATCTGGCGCAGACTTGCGATCGGGTAATGATCATCGACATGTTTTTCGAGAACGGAAAAGCCAGGCTGTACAACAGGGCCGAGGCGGTGGTGCTGATACTGGGCCGCCTGGATATGAGTTTTGATGCCCTGGGGGCCATATGCAAGGAGGCCGTTCCCGCGCTGTGCCGACGATTTTCCAGAGGCGAGCTCGCCGATAATACTAATTTAAGAAGCGATCCCAGAGAAGCCGGTTTCGAACTCCTTTTGAAGGCCATAAATATTATCGCATATAACGCCCAGAGAAAGATAGGCGCCTATCTAGTGACTAAACATCTGAGAAACGCAAAAGACGAGCTGGTGGAAGATTATCAATTTATGTCGACCATTTCCGTCGATAACAACGGGGTAGCAGGTCTGATTAAGGGATACCTTCCCCACAAAGGAGACGATCTTCTCAAAGGCTTCGCCCACTGGGCGAATCTTTTCGTATCTAAATGCGCCTCGTCGTCTGATAAACTCCAACCCGGCGATATCCTCGAACTTACCCTCGATATAAAGGGTAAGCTGGAATTGACCGGCTTTTATCAGCTTTACGCCGGTATCGGAGCGTGATCCTCCTTCTATATTCGATTTCAATATCCAATTTTAAAAATAAATTCAAAAATATTATCTTGATTATATAATCCTGAAGCAACATCTTTCGCGGCATTAAACCTAATATAACAGGAGGGTCAAATGATAACGACGATCGATCAATTTAAAGAAAGCTGGCGGAAAGAATCGGACAGCACCAGGAAGATGCTGGCGGAATTAACCGACGAATCGATAAAAAAAGAACTGGTGAGCGATCACCGCACTCTGGGGCGCATAGCCTGGCATATCGCTCAGACCATCCCTGAGATGCTCGGTAAGACCGGGTTGAAGCCCGAAGGCCCGAAAGAAGACGAACCTGTTCCCGATACGGCGGAGAAAATAAGAAACGCCTACGATGTCGCGGCCGGGTCATTACTTAATCAGGTCGGGGAACATTGGAGCGACGAAACGTTGCAGGTGGAAGACGACCTGTACGGCGAGAAATGGAAACGAGGAATGACTCTCAGGATATTAATCGATCACGAGATTCATCATCGCGGGCAGATGACGGTTCTGATGCGGCTGGCGGGACTGAAAGTGCCGGGCCTCTACGGGCCGTCCAAGGAGGAATGGTCGCAGTACGGAATGAAGGAACCGGAAATCTAAAAGAAACTGACAATGGTAAATAATTTAAGATCAGCTCCTGCCGGCTTCGACATGCGGCCTCTCGGACGGGCGAAGACGATGGTCTATCCCGTGGGACTTGCCGGTTCCACTTTCGGCAGAAACGAACCCCCTATCGAGGCTTACCGAAGGGGGATCGAGCTCGGTATGAACCTGATTTTCTGGGACCCCATGTTCAAGAATATGACAAAGGCGCTTCTGGAATTACCGGACGAGGAGCGCTCCCGGCTCTTCATTTACGGCACCTGCGGCTTTGGAGGACCCAGGCAAATTCGCAAGGCGCTGTTTAAAAGACTGAAAATCCTGAAGCTTGAAAAAATATCCGGGTTCACTCTCGGCTGGGTCCGGAGCGAGTTCCGCGTCAGGCAGTCTATTATTGATGAAATGACAGCCTGGAAAGAGAAGGGCTATTGCGATAATATCGGTCTTTCGGCTCATCGCCGGAGACTGGCTTATAAGATTTACGAGAAAAATGCGTTTGACCTGTTCATGCTTCGGTATAACGCCGCCCACAGGGGTCTGGAAGGGGATTTTTTAGACAGGCTCGACCCCGATAGTCTTCCCGTTGTCATAACTTACACGACTACAAGATGGGGCAAGCTTCTCCAGAAACCCGACGGCTGGGAGGGTGATATCCCTCGGCCGGGAGATTTATACCGCTTTTCCCTGAGCCATCCGAGGGTAAGCGCGGTTTTGATGTCAGCGGGAAGTACCGAACAACTCGAATCGAATATAAAGGTTTTATCCGAAGGCCCGCTCAATCCCGACGAGATGGAATTAGTCAGGCGGTTCGGTGACGCCGTTTACGGCCACATGAAAAAATCTATCCTGGGCGAATTGTTCGAGCGAAGCGGCAGACTATAATCGTTTGTAAATCATTTCGCTGCCAGTTCTACGAATTTATCAACATCCAGTAGCGATCTTTTTACCGCATCCGCCCAGAAATCCTCTTTGGTCAGATCGACACCGAGATGTTTTTGGGCCACATCCTCGGTTTTCATCTTTCCCGTATCGGCCAGCAGGGCGCGGTAGTCTCTGGCGAATGCCGGGCCTTCCCTCACCGCCCGATCATAGACGCCGCTGGCGAAAAGATATCCAAAAGTGTAGGGGAAATTATAAAACGGCTGACCGGTAAGGAAGAAATGCAGTTTCGACGCCCAGAACAGGGGATGATATCCTTCTTTCTCATCCAGAATGCCGAAAAACGCTTCCTTTTGAGCATCCAGCATTATTTCATTTAATTTTTCTTTACCGACCATTCCGCTTTTTCTTTCCTCGTAGAATTTTCTATCGAAAAGATAGCGGGCGTAGATATTGCAGTAAAAGGTGAAAACGTTCTGAAGATTTTGATCGACAAGCATCAGTTTTTCATCCCGGTCATTGGATTCCTCGAGTGCGGCGTCGGTAACCCGGAGTTCGTTAAATATCGACGCCGTTTCCGCCAGGGTCATGGGATAGCTTTGAGCGAACGCAGGTTCGTCCTTGAGCACGAAACCGTGATAGGCGTGCCCCAGCTCGTGTGCCAGGGTACCGAGATCGTTGAAGGTGCCGGTGTATGTCATGAATATCCGCGATTCCTTTCGGATCGGTATCCGGGAACACCAGCCGCCGGCCGCCTTGCCGCTTCTATCCTCGGCCTCGATCCATTTTTTATCGATGGCTTTTCTGCTGAAATCGCTCATCTCCTTGGAAAATCCTGAAAGATGTTTGACGATAAAATCGGCCGCTTCATCGTAAGGTATTTTTCTGTCGGATTTCCCGACCGGCGCGGCTTGATCGTACCAGCAGAACTTCTCTATTCCCATGAGTTTCTTTTTGGCATTTATATAATCCTTCAGTTTATCTCTGCCCTTTACGACGGCAGACCACATGGAATCGAGGGTCTCCTGCTTCATACGAGCGTTTAGTAAAGCCTCGAAAAGAGGCGAATCCCAGTTGCGGTTTTTGTATAACGCGAGCCTGAAACCGGCCTGGAAATCGAGCGCCATGGAGGCCAGGTTGGCCATCTGATCCCACCCTTTCTCCATCTTTGCAAAGGCGTCCTTGCGAACCGCCCTGTCCGGACTCGACAATCTGGCGGAATTCTGACCCAGCGATATGGTTTTTTTCTCGCCGTCCTCCTCGATTTCCACGCGATAGTCGCCGGCCATCTTGTCGTAGAGCTTATTCCAGCCGTGGTAACCATTGACTCCCAATTCTAAAGCGAGTTTCTCCAGATCCTCCGGCATTTTCAGGCGGGCGTGCTCGCGGGTCTCGTTTAACGGGAAACCGATCGGTTTCATATCTTTTCGCGCGAGGAATTTTTTCCAGTCTCCGGTAGATCTTTTTTTTGCGAACGACTCCAGCGAGGTCCACATCATGCCCCATTTCGACGCCATCTCATCCACCTCAACGTCGATCTTCTGCGCCAGGCTGTCGTTGACATCCTGACATACCAGGCATCCCGCGAGGGCGCCCGAAAGGTGAATGCTCTCGTATATCCTTTGCATCTCCAGTATCCAGGCCGCCCATTTTTTTGCACCGTCCCCTTTTAAATTGCCCGGAAGTTTCTCCAGAACCTTTTTCGCCTTTTCCAGGTCCTTCGCGATCTTTTTTCTGAAATCGGCGTATTCCTCCGATTTCGAGCCGCCGGGAAAGATCGATTCCAGATCCCAGGCCGGGGCTTTCATAGTTTCCTGCTCAGACATTCCTACCCTTTCGCTCAATTCGGTTAATAAAGATATTGACAGTAGATAATAATCGGAGGTTTTCAGATCAAGGGTTATGTTGATTTTGTTAATGATTATTTACATATTGTCTTGATCAAAATCACCTTGACAAATTGCCATGTTGAAGGTTTTTTTATATCACAACATTGCTTTGCAGCATTCGGATATTAACAAAATAAAATCAGGCCCGGATTGAAACGCGGGGAATGATCGAATAAAAGGATTGCTGCATACTATGAAGAAACTGCTTTTGCTTATTATTCTATTATTAATATTCAATTTTGCAGGATATTCTTATGGTCAAAATATATCGTTGATTAGCATATTCGATACCCCGGGAGAGGCGCACGATGTCAGGCTGCTTGGCAACTACGCGTTTATCGCCGATAGCGGCAACGGGTTATCAATAGTCGATGTATCCGATCCCCTGAATCCCACGCTTGCCGGCAATTGCCCCACATGGGGACAACACTTGAGCGTTGCCGTCGAAAGCGGATACGCCTACATAGCTGCCACCCACAACCTGCAGATCTTTGATATATCCGATTATTCTAACCCAATTCCGGTCGGCTCGTTAACCACACCCGAAGACGCCATTGATGTTTTTGTAGAGCGCGATTATGCTTATGTATGTGATAGAGGAAATCCCTTCACGAGCGGTTTAATTATAATCGATATTTCGGATAAAACCAATCCGGTAATATCAGGTTCATGTGGCACCAATTTTATCGGCGGAATATATGTCAGGGGTGACTACGCCTACATTGCTGCTGATGAGAGGGGTTTGGATGAGGAGGGTTTTAAGGTTATTGACGTGTTAGATCGATCCAATCCTTTTATTGCCTGCGAAATCACTATCCCGTCGCCTATACCGTACGGAAGAAACAATACTTACGAGGTCTTTATAAAGGACAATTACGCCTACCTGGCTACAAGGATCGGGGGATTGCGAATTATCGATATTTCCGATCCATATAATGCCTTCCATGTAGAAACGCATTATTACCGTCGTAACACCCACGATGTTTACGTATCCGGCGACTATGCCTACATCTCCAGTCAATATGATGACGGTCTGGCGATATTCGATATCAGTTCTCCGGTAAATCCTCATTGGGCGGGAATATACGATGCCTATCTCGGCATAACCGGGCTCTGTGCCCGTGATAGTCTGATTTTTGTTGCCGCAGACAGCTTTTATATTTTCGAATTTGCGCCTGCTCTGGGAAGTGTTTCAGGTACGGTTCTGGATGCCGATAACAATATGCCGATCGGCGGTGCAACGATATTGGCTTTTCCAAGCGCGGTTTCAGGCGTGTCGGGGTCGGCCGGGGAATATATAATCGAAAATCTTCACAATTTTACTTATGATTTAATATTCTCCCATCCCAATTATTTCGATACCACCGTAAGCGACGTTCATATATTGGAAGATGATACTATAGAGGTCTCTGTCGGAATGATTCATCGACCTGTCGTTGACGCGGGAGTTTCAGGCATCTTGGATATCCCCTATCCCTTTGTGCAGGGAAGAGAATACGCTTTGAAGTCGGAGGTGAATAATTACGGTTATACTGCTCAATCGATATATTTTGTCTATGAAGTCTACTACTCAGGATCAATATACCCGGAGATAGCCGACACCATTTATATTTCAAACATGCCCGGAGGAAGCAGGGACACACTATTGTTCCCCACCACCTTTATACCGCTGCCGGAAACCACGTGCATCCTAATTTCATACTCTGTTCTGGCAGGGGATGAGGATCCCACAAACGATACCACGGTAATGCAGGTGGAGAGTATATACGATTATTATATATTTTTCGGGGATCCCCATGGCGCTCCATTAGAAGCGAATATCGGCTCAATTCTTGAAATGACGGTATGGGGAGCGACCCCATTGAATTTAGATCAAAACGGGGACGGCATCGTCGATTCGGTCCTTTTTATGTTTATCCCTCTGGCCTCCCCGGATTCAATTATATCCTATCGGTACCCATCATGGGATCCGCAGGACACGCTGCCCGCTCATTCATATTTCCCTTTTTATCCCCTAAATGAATGGGACGCTGTTACCGTGGAGCCGGAAGTGATAGGTTCACCGGAACCGGGCTGGACTACTCAGCCTATGATTGGCTGGGCGGAAGTTCATGGGCCATATGGCGATACTCCTTTTTTTAATTCAATGGCCGATACTATGCCGCTATTCATATTTGCGATGCAGACTGCGATGGATACAACTCTGCTGGGCCAACAACTCGATCCTTTTCAGGAGGGTTATTACCCGGGGATCGGCGAGACCTTTTGGGGTATACAGGACGGGATCACGACTATTTATCCGGCAGGGTATTACAGCGGTTTGAGGTTTTATTCGGAATCCGAGCTCGGCTATGTTATGGGCACCGTCACCGATACCGGCGGCTCGCCTGCGGACGATGCGGTCGTCAGCCTTTTGGACGCTTTCCGGGAGGACACCACTGATCTTTCGGGAGATTATTATCTCCCGTGGATTACTCCCGGAATCTACTCATTAGAATTTTATCATCCGGATTACGGATCTGCTTTCGTAAACGATGTTGAAGTCTGGGCCGGAGACACAACGGTTGTCGATTTCCAGCTTATCGGGGGATGCGAATATCTGCCCGGCGACGCCAACGGCGATGATAATAAAAATGGCGTAGATGTTACCTATTTGGTCGCTTATTTTAAAGGCGGTCCTCGCCCGCCGGATCAATGCGACTGCCCGCCACATGGCATAATCTATACTGCGGCAGACGCCGACGGGAGCTGCGCCACGAACGGCCTGGACGTCACCTACATGGTCTCATACTTCAAGGGCGGCCCGCGGATACTATATTGCGCCGATTGCCCGCCGTATGAATAATGGTGTCAGATTATAATCAGGGATCGATAGATCAAGGGTTATGTTGTTTTTGTAAATGACAATTAACATCTAACGAGGTTACTATTGACAAGAGACATCATAATTATTTTATTCTTGATGCACAACTGAATGGCATCTTCGTATTGAAAATATAATAGGGTTGTTATTAACCTGGAGGAATCATGAAAAGCGTTTATATTTTAGTTCTGATATTCGCGTTAAGCCCGGTGGTATCGGCCCAACTCGACCATGACGTCGGCGTATCGGCCATCATCAGCCCGCCCGAAACGACGAATATCTTTTTGAATCATCCCGTTAGTATCGAAATAACGAACTTTGGCCAAAATTCCGAATCATTTAATGTATATTGCGAGATATATTTTGCCGATTCCACGGCCATTACATTCTATGATATTCTTGCAGTAAATAATCTTGCCCCCGGCGAGGTCGACACCGTTACAAGTTGGGCTGAATTTTCAATCAGGAGTATTTATGGACCTGAATGGATCAAGAATTTTTACGAATATGATATTTTTTCTTATTCTGACCTGGCAGGTGACCAAAATCCACAAAACGATACCACATACCAAAGAATGGTATTTGTCAATGAATCATTTTTAATATTTGGAGATAAGGATGGCCTGCCCGTCCAAGTAAACATCGGATCCATAATCGAAATCCCGGTTTGGGGAGGAACCCCCTCGGAAAATAACATTGATTCCATTTGTTTCGTTCACATTCCCGTGGCTTCAGATGATTCTATAATTGCCTTAAGATACCCAAGCATAGAAATGGATCCGCTGGATACATTGCCAGTACATTCTTATTTCCCCGATACGTTGATCGGACTCTGGGATGCCAGGTTTTTCTATGATCCCGCTCCTGATACTCATTTCGTCGATTGGACAGTTCAGGGTATCCTCGGATTCGCGTATCTGGGCGGCGATCCCAACGAACCGTTACTGACCAATGGTGATACTGTTTTGATTGGCACTTATGTTATGAAAACCATTTTTGATTCAACCTTGATGGGGCAAACTATATTTCCATTGCAAAACGGTTTTTCAATATTGGATGGTGGGTTGCTCTGGGGTTTTTGGGACGGTATCACCTGCGTTATTCCGAATGCCTCCTATAACCCATTAAGATTTCTTTCGTACGACGAACTCGGCTATGTAATGGGAACCGTCACCGATACCAGCGGCTCGCCTGTGGACGAGGCGGTCGTCAGCCTTGTGGACGCTTTCAGAGTGGACACCACCGATCTTTCAGGAGAATATTATCTTTCATGGATCACTCCCGGTATATATACGATGGAATTTTACCATCCCGATTACGGCTCAGCCTTCGTAAACGATGTTGAGATAACCGCGGGGGATACGACAGTAATTGACTATGTTATTACCGATCACGACGTCGGCGTATCGGCCATTATCAGCCCGCCGGATACAACCAATATCTTCAAACATCACCCGATCACGTTCGAGGTAAATAATTACGGTACGTCCGTCGAATCATTTGACGTGATCTTCGAAATCTATATAGCTGATTCTACGGGTATATCCTTTGCGGATACGGTGGAAGTTATTAACCTGGGGGCTGGCGCCGCAGATACTCTGAGCGGTTCAAAAAAGTTTTCAATTATTACCCTATACCCGGCGTTGTTTAACTTTTATGAATACGACGTTATCGCTTACTCTACTCTATCCAGCGATGAAAATTCCCAGAATGACACCGCCTATGGAGAAATTGTTTTCCTAACGGAATCATTTTTTATTGTGGGAGGCCACGATGGCTTTCCTTTTGACGTTAATATAGGATCTATAATTGAGATTCCGATTTGGGGTGGAACGCCGCCGGGCAATGATAGAGATACAGTAGATTTTATGCATATTCCCATGTCTTCCAGTGATTCGCTGATTGACTTCAGATATCCGAGTATAGAGATGGATCCGCTGGATACATTATTGGCGCATTCATATTTTGCAGATTTGACTTTAGGGCCCTGGGATGAACATTACTTCGATTATTCCAGACCGGATACATCACCTTACTGGACAGTCCAAAGTATAATCGCGTACCGCGATCTTGCCGGCGGACCAAATCCGCCAATTTTTACAATGGGCGATACGGTTTTATTCGCAACTTGTGTTATAAAAACAATATTTGATTCTACACTCATGGGTAATATACATTATGCTTTTCAAAATGGTCTTGATCCCGTATATGGATTTTTACATTGGGGCTTAATTGATGGCGTGACGCCGATATACCCCAATTCATCATATGGCCCCATCCGCTTCATGACGGCGGACGAACTTGGCTATGTCATGGGAATTGTCACAGATACCAGCGGCTTGCCCACGGACGAGGCGATCGTCAGCCTCATCGACGCTTTCAGGGAGGATACCACCGATATTTCGGGCGAATATTATCTCCCGTGGATTACGCCCGGCACCTATTCCATGGAATTTTATCATCCGGATTACGGATCGGCCTTTGTAAACGACGTTGAAGTTTTGGCTGGAGACACGACCATCGTCGATTTCCAGCTGGGCGGGGGATGCGACTATCTGCCCGGCGACGCCAACGGCGATGATAATACCAATGGCCTCGATGTTACCTATTTGGTTGCCTATTTTAAAGGCGGTTCTCCCCCGCCGGATCAATGCGATTGCCCACCGCATGGCATAATCTATGCTGCGGCAGATGCTAACGGTAGCTGCGCCACGAACGGCCTGGACGTCACCTACATGGTCTCATACTTCAAGGGCGGCCCGC
>CP070813.1:1194734-1237449 GCA_020344055.1 Candidatus Zixiibacteriota bacterium
GGTTAAAAGATGCCAGGGGTAATTCAGGAGGACCTATCGTATTAAATAAAATCCCCCCGGGACCGTAGTTCGCTATCCCCGGTGAGGGCGGTTCCGGCTGCAACTGTACGAAGACCGCTCCGCCCGGTCCGTATTGCGCTAACGTATCGCCGGCTGTAGAATCTGTGAATGTGATTCCTTCAGTCGGATTAAACGCGGCCAACGGTAAAGCCGGAGAACCAATTGTATTGAATAAAACTCCCCCGGGTCCGAGTGTCGCCAATCCCGTGGTAGCCAGATTATCATCTTCAAAGTCAATCGTCCCGATAGAAGAGGTGATCTTGCTGTTAACGCCGTCGATATAAATTGAATTCCCGCTGGTTATCGTACCGCTGGCTTTGATATTACCGTTCACCTCAAGCTTTTCAGTCGGAGAAGAAGTCCCGATTCCAACACTGTCGGTGCTTGTTCCCAGCCTGACAATTGTCCCATCATCAGCCCAGCCGCCGCTGCTGGGTTGATTGGTCCAGCTTAACTGCCCGCTACCATCTGTAGCAATTACTTGCCCGGAAGAACCATCCGAGGTCGGAAATTCGTAACCTGTTGATTCATCCCCGAAACGGATATGCGGCATATCGACCATAAAGGTTGAATCCTGCGTTAAATTGCTATTTATCCCGAACAGGTATGAGTAGTCTGCGCCGGAAAAGATTGAATCTCGCCGACCGCCAAGAATAGCGGAATAGGAACCTGCAACATAATTTTGGAAACCTCCCCCTATGTTAGAATAATCGCCACTGGCAATGTTGAAAGTTCCTCCGCCAATGTAACTGCAGATACCGCTGGCTGTGTCGGATCCGCCGCCACCCACAGCGCTGAAGTTTCCGCTGGCAAGATTTACATTTCCGCCCGCGACGGTACTATGCTGTCCGCTGGCAACGTTTAATGCCCCGCCACCGACTGTACTGAAGGTCCCATTGGCGGCGTTGGATAATCCCCCTCCAACCGTACCCGCATCATTTACAGCCGCGTTGTCATATCCGCCGCCTACCGTAGAATAGTTCCCGCTTGTCGAATTATTCTTACCTGCAATAAAAGCATAAATACCTGCATTACTGTGCCCGGGACCTATGGTAGCTTTGCCCGTTGTTGTTAAGTTCTCATTATCGAAATCTATTGTGCCGCTGGATGCTGTGATCCTGTCATTGACACCGTCGATAGTTATCGAATTTCCGCTCGATATCGTTCCGCTCGCCTTGATATTACCGTTCACCTCGAGCTTTTCGGAAGGCGCGGCAGTACCGATCCCGACGGAATCCGTATCAGATTCCAACCTTACTATCGCCCCGTCATCAATCCATCCATTGCTACTCCCCGGGGATACCAGTGCATAATCCGCCGTATCGGCTCTGGCGGCATAACTCACCATGTTCATCTTCTGGCGCGGATCGAGAATTTCACCGCCGATCTCCAGTTCCAGCCAGTAGTCCTCATCAAACGGCAGATTGACGTTGTTGAGTATGGTACTGAAAGCTCCTGCCGAGGTGGTGCACGGCAATATCTCATCCCATAGGGATGTACCGCCCGATTCCACATTAAAAATCCTGAACGTTATGCTGTAGACGCTGTCAGCGACGGGATCGCCTCCTGATCCCTTCAACGTTCCCTGATAGGACATGGTACGGGGGACTGAGGTTATTACATCAGTTACGGATTTCACTTTGACATCAGATGATAATGCCACATGTGCGATGATCGGTGTCAAAACGAAGAAGCATAGGGTAGCAGCAATGAAACGGTTGGGGACGAACATAACTCCTCCTTCATAAATTAGTTTGAATAATTTTCATAACCAAATCCCGGAAGAAGATCAATCGGGCATAACCAGTAGCGGGATTATGTGCACAATATAATCCACTTTATTTTAACTGTCAAGTTTCTAATGCACTTAGCCCATTTCCCCAATTTCCATTTGACATTTCCGCCGTCTATTGTAAAATAATACAATCGAATTCTTATCATAATCGTCCCGGATATAGGGAGAGCGTTTGGATCAATTACAAAAGAAAATTGAAATCCATTTCTTAATCATTTAATCGCCAATAAGTTACGGCATTAAAGCGATAATCCCGTCTTTTTACCTTGACAGAACCGCTTAATTTTATTATGCTTGTATACAGATTAGACGATCCCTCTTTAATGGAGGTCTTATGCGATTCTTTTGTTTATTTTTATCCATCGCATTTGCGGCTTCCAATATAGTGCTCGGTCAGGTTACTTTTCAGGAAATGGGCTGGGAGCTGCATTTCAGGGATCTGGATCCGAGTGCAGGTGTAGCTATCGTGGATCTGGATGAGGACGGTATCAGCGAGATAATTACAACCAGTTTTGATGGCCCCGACAGGTTATATAAATGGGCGGATACGATTTATATAGAACGCGGAGCACTGTACGGCCTGACTCAAGATGCCGATGAACATCACAGTATCTGCCTTACCGATATAGACAAGGATCGACGGCCCGATTTCTTTATTACGGGTGATCCGGTTTTCGTCAATCACGGACATCTATACATCAACAACGGCCATCCCCCGTTTCCCGATATGGCCGAAGATTACAACCTGGATCAGGTCCAGGAGATGGGGTCGTCGTTTTTCCAGTTCACGCCCACTTCGGAATTGGCCGTTCTGTGCGGCGGGAGATTTATGGTGAGACAGGGCGACACGTTTATCGATATTACTCAGGGATCCGGGCTCGAATCTATCGTGTATGTTCACGAACCGTTGTTTTTTGATATTGACGGAGACTATGATGACGATTTGGTTATTGTAGGTAATTGGGAGGATTACCCCGCGAGAATGTACCGTAACAATGGCGACACCACCTGGACCGACATATCGACAAACACCAACCAGGGCGGATTTCCCGTGGGACAGGGAGTTATTTTCGGCGATATAGACAACGATGGTGACTTCGATATATATATAGTCTCCGGTTTTCAGACTAACACCATGTGGGAAAACGACGGTACCGGTTTCTTCACGAATGTAACCGCGCAATCAAATACCGGGGTTGGGGGTTACAGCAGGGGCACCTGTTTCGCCGATTTCGATAATGATACCGATATTGACCTGTATATAAATAGATCCACCGATTACAACATGTTATTCCTTAATAACGGAAACGGTGTATTCACCGACTACAGCTATGAGGCCGGGACGATTCACTACTATAACGGGGGAGGTTGCGCTTCCGGCGACTTCAATAACGACGGGAATCTGGATATTTTCGCCGTCAATTGCGATAATCAGAGAAATCTGGCGTACATTAATCAGAACCAGGACAGCTCCTTCCTTAAAATAAGGATGATGGGTGATTACCCGAATTACATGGCGTTCGGTGCTATTGTAGAACTATACGGAATCACGGAAGACCCGCCCGACACAGTCTTTATAGGCAAACGTCAGGTCGCCAGCCTGACGGCCGTTTACTCGGTCAACGATCCTGTAGTACATTTCGGCACCGGCGATTATACGGAGCTCAGGGTCGTGGCGGTATTCAATTCGCTCTACACCGTGGATGTCGCGGGTATCGCGCCGGGCCGGACGATAGTGATCTATGAACACACTACTTCCATTGATTATGTTGATTCAGAAATACCTTCAAGCCATAATATTATTAACGCCTATCCCAATCCTTTTAACAGCTCCGTGAGGATATCGATAAACGATAAGCCGTCGTCTTATTACACTCTAGCCATTTATGATATCCTCGGCAGATTGATAAAGTTCGATAATGCTGTTTCCGATCCATCCGGGAAATTGGAATATATCTGGGATGGCTCGGATCATTTCAGCAATCCTGTGTCCAGCGGGATTTTCTTTATCCGGGTTGCCGGAAAAAATCTCAGAGCGGGGGAAAAGGTTACCCTGTTGAAATAATGTTGAAATTAAATTTTCTAATGCTGCGGGATTTTCGATTACTCCGAACTCAATAAAGATCTCCCATAGCTATTTTATTAATGACATTTTCCTCACAAAGTTTTGACCGCCGGCCTGCACCATATAGAAATACATGCCCGACGCGTAGTCATTGGCGTTCCAGGTGATAACGTGGTAGCCCGCGTAAAATCGGCTGTTAACCAGTGTTTCAATCTTCCTCCCCAATAGATCGAACACCTCGATTTTCACCTGAGACGATGCCGGTAATTCGAATTTTATCGTTGTAGCGGCATTGAAAGGATTGGGATAATTTTGGTGAACGCGATAATTCCGGGGCAATAATGGATCCTCGTCTATCGAAACCGGAATCAGGATTACTATACCATCGCTGGAGTAGACATTGAAATCTATCCCGAATACGTTGGCAACGTAAGCCGACATGAAAGATACCGGTATATTCTCTGTGGCTCCGGGCAGGATTTCAAACGAAACGGTAAGAAGCTCTGCATTTGAGGGCAAAGTTAGAGGGTTTTCGATGTCATCCCAGATCAGGTGGATCTCGCCGCCGAACTGGTTGAGAGTATAGTCAGATATAACGCCTGAACTTACCCCCACGAATTCGATATCGGCTTCGGGAAATTCCAGATGCAGCTCGATACCGGCAACGTCGACAAAACCCTGTACCAGAAGCGGCATAACGACGGTATCTCCCGGCGAGCCCTGTACGTCTATTAAGTCCAGAAGCACATTATCGGTGATCACCGGTATGCTACCGTTGATTCCCAGCGTAACATCGACATCGCCCATACGTACGCCCACGAAACTCGAATCGGTGAGATCGGCATTCCAGATGGAAAAATCGATGCATTCGGGAGCGTCCATCCAGTTCTCATTGGTGATGGCGTAGCTGGAATCGATAAACGCCCAGTTGCCGCTGGGCAAGGGCTCCAGTCCGGCGAGATAACGTCGGATCTTGACTATATCGGCCACACTGACATATTCGCTCTCGTTGACATCTGATGCGACGTATTTAAAGGGCGTGTCGAACGGCTCCAAAAGTACGAGATGCCTGCGGATCTTGACCACGTCGCTCACAGTAACGCCGGGATCATCGTCATCCCGTTCCGGACAAATCATGAAATCTCCGGGAAATAGGTTGGCGAATTGGTATAAACCGTTCTGATCGGTAACCTCCGTAGCGGTCCAGTCACCGGATAGCTGTATATCAATATCCTCAAGCGGCGTCAGCATATCGTAGTATATAACCCTTCCGCTGATGCTATGAAACTCTATGACCCGCACCGAGCCCCCGGTATATTCAACATCGGTGATGACATTACCGAGGGAATCTACGATTTCATTGCCGCTCAACCAGTCGATGCCGCAGGTATCGCCCAATTGCCCCAGTATCGTAAACTGCAGCTCAAACGCCTCAGAGCTATCGGGAAGAAACACCGGATTGGCGTAATCATCCCAGAGGATATGGATCTCGTCATTGACGACGTTGATCAACATGTCGGTAAAAAACGCCGATGTTACGGTATCATATTGCAGGCAGAGGTTGCCGAAGTTTATATGGAATTCCACTCCCGCGATATCCTGGCCAGCCAATCCGAACGCGCTAACGGGCACCGTGACGGGCTGACCGTTTTCTCCGAAGGTATCGGCAATTTTAAAGCCATAATCAGTTGTAATTTCTTCATAATAAAACGCTCCCATATCAGCGATGGTGCCGTCTGGATCTAATGGCGAGTTGGGATCTCCCGCATCAATACATGGCGAATCCTCCTGCAGGTGATAATCAAATGGGTCACCGCCGACGAAAAGCGGGTCTTCATCTATGTTGCCCTGGCCGGCATAACCTCCAAGCACATCAGAATAGGTGACCACCGCGGCGCTTAACCAGTTGTATATTTCAGGTCCGGAGAGAGCTGAATTCCCCCAGAATATGCAATTAACTACAACGGGGGCCGCGTTGCCCGTGGTCAATCCTCCGCCGCATTCATCAGCTTCATTTCCGGAGACGGTATTATTTTTCAAAAGCGGAGTATTATTGTTGACATAAAAGCCTCCCCCCCAGATTGTGGAATGATTGCCGGTGATAAGATTATATTCTATTACCGGATTCCCATGCGAAGCCCTGATTCCTGCCCCGTATCCGTATACGGTATTATCCGCGATGATATTACTCCTGACTACCGCTGCGCTATATTCCAGGCTTATGCCGCCTCCCTGATGTGTGGAGGTGTTATTGATAATAATATTGTTTAGAATAATCGGCGAGGTATACCAGGCGTCGATCCCGCCGCCGAATTGCGAATTACCGTTCGTAATAGTGAATCCTTCTATAGTCGAAGTGTTGTCGATATCGGTATCAAGCGTAATGACGCTTCCATTCGCGTCTCCATCGATAATTGTGGAAGAAATGTACGATATGTCACCCGTCATTATAAACATAGAACCCAGGACTATATTTTGTTCTATAAAATTAACGTTTTCCATATATGTCCCGGGTTGAACCAGGACGGTGTCTCCATCGACCGCGACATTAACGGCTTCCTGTATTGTGGGGTAGTCCCCCGGAACATGAATTATCTCACCGGGAAGACCCGGATTGCCGCCAAATATTGCCCCCATGTCGGCGACCGTACCATCAGGATCTAACGGAAAATCAGGATCGCCCGAATCAATACAGGGTGACCCCAATAATAATCGATAATCGTTTCCGGCAAAATCAACAAAGAGTGGGTCCTGCGAAATACTTCCGGTCCCGGGAGAAAAACCGTAATAGTCCCCCTGGGTATTTCCGTAACAGTCGTTATATCTTAATATTACGTTGCTGTTTCCGCCATAATCGTAAAATCCGAAATCATCGTTAAATGCGCATATATTGTTAATAACGCTTACATTCGAATTTGAGCTTAGAAAAAACGATCCATAATTGATTCCCACACTCGAATTATCGACCAGAGTATTATTATAAAATTCGATATTGCTGGAATTGCTTATTCCCACGCAACTCAGGTAATCATATGAAATATTCGAATGCGCGATATTATGGTTTAAGACAATGCTGTCGCAAAAACTAATGGCCAGGGCCGGATCCAGATTCGCAATGTTATCGTGAAATACATTGGAATCTATGCAGGCATTGGACGATGAATCTATGTAGATTCCGGCGCCGATCTCAGGAGATATATCGAGGTGCTCACAATTTTTAATTGTGTTCCTTCTAATTAAAGGCCCCCCGAACCTCACTCTGATTCCGGCCTCATGAGATTCAATTACATTATTATATATCGTGGGAGACGAATTGAAGCAATAAATCCCCCAATAAGATAGATCGCCGATAACGGCAAATCCCTCAATTACTGAATTCCTATCCTCGCCCCCTTCGAATATTACTATGGGGTTATTGGTGGTGGCGGTTTGAATGATTGTTGCTTCGGGGCCATTCGCGCTTCTAACCAGAATCGATTTTCCATAGAAATTGATGTTTTCAAAGTAGATTCCATCCCAGACAAGGACCGTATCATTATCCGATGCTGCGTTAATCCCATCCTGAATAGATGGATAATCTCCCGGAATGTTAATTATTGTGGCCGGGGATGATTGGAATAACGCTGTCGCCGTTAAAATCCAGCAGATTATGATCCTACTCATATTCGCCTCCTGCAATAAGTCCAAGTTGCCTCAAGCGATACGCCAAATCTTGAGGTTCCGTAATGGTGCAAAATTAAGAAGATGTACTTACATTAATCATAAAATAGTCCATCTTATTGAAATGTCAAGAGGTTAGTGGAAATGAGTCTTGCACCCCAATTTCCAATTGACATTTCCGCTATCTATTGTAAATTCATATGGTAGAGGTCTTATGATTAACCGGCCGGTTCTGGTTTTGAATCAGAATTTCGAGCCGCTTTCCGTATGTGGCGTAAGACGCGCCGTCATACTGATGTATCTGGGGAAAGCGGAAATCATCGAAACCGTCGATGGGTATGTCCTGCGCTCCGAACGCCAGGAGATACCGGTCCCGTCCATCGTCCGGCTCGATTATTATGTCAAAGTGCCCGGTAAACGGATTATGCTTACCAGGAAAAACATTCTCAAGCGTGACGGCAGCCGTTGCCAGTATTGCGGAAGAAAAGAGGGAAGTATGACCGTCGACCATATCGTCCCCAAGATCTACGGTGGCGAAGACACCTGGGAAAACCTGGTATGCGCCTGTGCCGACTGTAACAATAAGAAAGGCCATAAGTTGCCGGAACAGGCCGGCCTTCGGCTGATCAGAAAACCCCGCAAGCCGAATAATATCACCTTCATTCGGCAGTTTATCGGCATAAAGGACCACCGCTGGAAAAGGTATCTTTTTATGGAATAACGTTGCCAGGTAACTGATGGAGGAAATTTGGACAGAGAAAAGCCCATAATCCTATCCGGAGTCCAGCCTACGGGTCAACTGCACCTGGGCAACTACGAGGGCGCGTTACGGAACTGGGTGAGCATGCAGGATGATTACAGAATGTATCTCTGCGTGGTCGATTGGCATGCCCTGACCTCCGATTTTAACGAAGTTAAGGAGTTGCAGGACAGAATCTTCCAGACTATGCTCGATTTCCTCTGCTCCGGCCTGGATCCCGAAAAGGTTTCTATTTTTATTCAATCCGATATCAAAGAGCACGCTGAATTGCACCTGTTGTTTTCGATGATTATCCCCACACCCTGGTTGGAAAGGGTACCGTCCTACAAGGAAAAATCGGAAGCTATGGGATTGGATAGCTACGGTTTCCTGGGTTACCCGCTCCTGCAGGCCGCTGATATCCTCCTGTACAAAGCCGATTTCGTCCCCGTCGGCAAAGATCAACTGCCCCATATCGAACTGACCAGGGAGGTCGCCCGGCGATTCAATAATCTCTATGGCAACGTCTTTCCCGAACCGGGTGGCCTCCTGTCGAAGTTTCCCCTGATCCCTGGAATCGACGGTAGAAAAATGAGCAAATCCTATAATAACGATATAAAACTCGGGGACTCGCCCGATGAAACCGCGCAAAAGCTGAAAAAAATGATTACCGATCCCAATAAAATCTATAAAGGCGATCCCGGCAGGCCCGAAATTTGCCCCGTTTTCGCTTTACATCAGGTATATACAAATGCGAAAGACGTTGAAAAAATAGCCAGAACCTGCAAATCCGGTGAACTCGGGTGTGTTGAGGATAAAAAATTACTTGGCGAAAATCTGAATACCGCGCTTGAAAATATACGTAGTAAAAGAAAAGAGCTTGAAAAGAACAAAGATTATGTCTTAACTGTTTTAGATAAGGGAGCTGCTGAGGCGCGAGAAAGGGCGGTCGCTACGATGTCGGAAGTTAGAAAATCTATGAACCTGGTAAGATCGTATGCTTGATTTAGAATTAAATAAAGAGTTCGATCTGGTTTTTCAGCTGGATGAGTTTGATGGTCCGCTGGATCTCCTCCTGTACCTCATAAAAAAGGACGAAATCGACATCTACGATATCCCCATAGCCGAGATCACCCGCCAGTATCTGGGATATCTTGAAGTCTGCAAAGAACTTAACCTGGAGATCGCCGGGGAGTTTCTGTATATGGCCGCCATGTTGATTAGGATCAAGGCCCAGATGTTGATACCCAGACCCGGCGACGATACAATCTGGGAAGACCCTCGATCCGAACTGGTGAAAGCCCTCCTGGAATATAAGAAAGTGAAACAAATCTCCTCTGCCCTCGACGATATGGCGCAGACTATGCGCAGACGATACTGCCGGAGAGATTTTTCGTCATGGGATATCGCTCCGCCGGAACCGGAACTGGTCAGGGTCGACCTGACAGCCCTGATGATAGCCTTCGGAGATATCCTGCGGCGCGCAGTGCCGGATACGTCTCTTCAGATAGAGCCAGTCCAGATTACCGTGGATTCGCGCAAAGACCATATTCTATCAATTCTCAACTCGGGATCATCATTTGAATTAGAAGATTTTTTCGTTGATGACCCGCGCAGGATCGTGATGATTGTTACCTTTATTGCTTTATTGGACATGGTTAAAGACGGCCTTATTAGAATTGAGCAGGCCGATCGCTTTACAACCATCAGGATATTCTTAAACAGCGGCGAACCGGCGCTGGTCGAGGAAGCATTATGATAAGAATAATTTTAACATCCGCTTTATTCGCGATTATATCCGGGAAAACTTATGCCTGCGAGACGTCCGAGCTTATCTCGCGAATGTCTGCCGATCCGAATGTTCCCCCGGTCATTCTGACCAGGCCCGTCATGCAGCACAGCTGGGATGCTCCGGGCGGCATATTCAAGATTCATTATGATACCGAAGGGCCGAATACCGTCTACAATGTTGATGAAGATATCAATCCTCCCGATGGAATACCTGATTATGTTAACCGTACCTCCGACTATCTTAATTACGCTCATTCCGTCTATATAAGCCAGCTGGGTTTCGATCCCCCGCCCCCCGATGATGATATCGATAATGACGGCCTGTACGATATATATCTTACGGAAGTCGTGGCGCTTACAACCCGCGAAAACCTTTCCAACCATTATCCCGGGAGAGAGGCCTATACCTCCTACATTCAATTGCGTTACGATCTGCGTACTCCCCATTATCCGGATGATCCCCTGCCGTTTTTAAAGGTATGTGCCGCGCACGAGTATTTTCACGCCGTGGAGTTCGCCTACCGGGCTTATTCCTCCGGTCCAACCACCTGGTGGTTTGAAGCCTGCGCCGGTTGGGCCGAGGAAATAGTGTTCGATGACATCAACGATGTCTATTATAAACTCGATTATTATCTGCCCAACCTGCATAAATCGCTGTATCAATCGCAGGGCTTCTTTATCTACGGCACCTGGCTTTACGCCCAATTTCTGAGCGATAGATTCGGAAATCAGGTAATTCGGAAATGCTGGGAGAAGTTCGCTTCCTTCGATTTCGCCCCGGACGCCATAGACCTTACACTCGATACTTACGGAGCCGATTTTAACGATGAATACTCAAAGCATATTCTATGGAATTATTTTACCGGGGATAATTACCAGCCCGGTTTTTACGAGGAGGCGGCCGATTTTAACGAAACCATCTACGAAGCCAGGATTCATTCCGGCTATCCGGTGAACTGGGTGTCGGATCCCATACCCCAGGAAAATGTCTCCGGCGTATACATCATATTTCAAAATACATCCCTTACGAACGGGTCATTGGTTATCGAGTATTTAAATTCCACTGATGATAAGCACAGCGTCGCCATAGCGCAGATAAAACCTGATGTGGGAGTTCTGTATGATATATATCTCGTGCAAAACTTTATAGTAAACACATATATTGTTGAAGATTTCGATGGCTGCGAAAAAGTCGTTATGATGCCCATATGGCTTTATGAAGGAGTTCCCGTCGCGGGCATTACTTCATATTCCTATTCCGCCTATATCGACAGCTCAGTCGTGGGAACGGTCGAGAGCGTTCCGCGGGTGCCCCTCAATTTTGCCATCAAAGACGTCTATCCCAATCCCTTTAACGGAGCGGCAAACATATCCTTTTCCTCTCCTTTTGAAGGATATTGCCGATTTGTCGTTTATGGAATTACCGGCAACAGGATTTTTGAAAAAAAGGAGCCCGTCAGTGTCGGTTATAACCGTATTCAATGGTCGCCGTCGGAAGATGTCGCCAGCGGCCTGCACTTCTTTGAAATAGTACTTTCAAATCAACGCTTAAACGGCAAGTTCGTCTACCTGAAATAATGGAACATATGGGTAACGAGGAAAAAGACGCTGAAACGCTGGCTGTGGATTCGGCCGCGAATCGAATATACTCCATGCTCGATGACGAATCGGAGCTGGCTCTGGAAGCCTTGCTTTTCGCTTCTCCCGAACCTTTAAACGATAGTGAAATCGGTAGGATCCTCGGTCAGAATAAAAAAGAGATTCCGGGCATAGTCGAGCGGTTAAATGAGAAATACGCTCAATGGGGCAGATCCTTCAGAATAGAGAAATTCGGTTCGAAATACAGATACTATACTCTTCCCGATTTTGATAAGTATATTCACCGGCTGGTCGAGATTCCCCGCCCGGCAAAACTCTCCAGGGCGGCCCTGGAAGTGCTCTCTATTGTCGCCTATAAACAGCCGGTCGTTAAGGCGGAAGTGGAGAGAATAAGGGGTATTAATTCGGATGGTGTCCTCCGAACCCTGATGGATAGAAACCTGGTGGAGATGGCCGGGAGATTCGATGGCCCTGGCAGGCCGGTGCTTTACAGGACCACACAGGAGTTTCTGGAGTTTTTCGGTATCTCCGATCTCTCGGAACTGCCCCAACCTGAAATAACCGAGAGCGAATCTGATGTAATGGGAAGCCTTACCCTTGTCCGGTCGCCTGAAAATAGGGAATCAAACGAATCCTCTGATGAGGTTGAATAAATTTCTCTCAAAAGCCGGTATAGTCTCAAGAAGGGGCGCTGATCAGCTGATCCAGCAGGGCAGAATAACCGTTAATGGCAAAATCATTATGGAGCTCGGAACCATCATCGATGAAACTGCCGATAAAGTCGAGTTTGAGGGAAAGCCGGTAACGCTGCCTTGCGAATATATATATCTTGTCCTGAACAAACCCCCGGGGTACCTTGTTACGCTGAGAGACAATTTCGGGCGCCCCGTTGTTATGAGTTTAATGGGAAAATATAAAGAGGCGGTAAAGCCGGTCGGCCGCCTCGATTTCGATTCTTCGGGGCTTTTGATCCTTACCAATGACGGCGAATTCGCTTTCAGGCTGAGCCACCCCAGATTCGAGATCGATAAAAAATACCTCGTCAAATGTGAGGGCTTCATTTCAGATGACGATATAAAGAAACTCGGTGAAGGGATCGAACTCGAGGACGGTAAAACCTCACCGGCGAAACTGGAACTGATTTCCCGAAGCAAAACCTTCAGCCGTTTCCACATAACTATCCACGAGGGTCGGAAACGTCAGATCCGGAGGATGTGCCAGGCCGTCGGGAAAAACGTGGTGAAGTTGGAAAGGATCTCTATCGGAAATATCGAACTCGGCGATCTGAAATCGGGGAAATATCGGCTGCTGGATAAAAGAGAAATCGATTCTTTAAAGAAAGCATTGAGTCTATGAAAAAAGGTTTCATCATCACTATTGACGGCCCCGCCGGTTCCGGCAAAAGCAGCACCGCCAGACTGCTCGCCTCGAAACTTGATTTTCTGTACCTCGATACCGGTGCCATGTACAGGTGCGTGGCCTTGGCCGCCCTGGACGCCGGTGTAGATCTAAAAAATGAAAATGCCGTGGGTGGTGTGGCCGGGTCAGTCAATATAGATTTCTTACATGCTGACGACGAAAACAAAGTGTTGCTTGATGGCGAGGACGTTTCGTCGCGAATAAGGGAGCCCCGGGTCGATTCGGCTTCCTCGCTGGTATCTTCCTACAGGATTGTGCGTGAAAAAATGGTCGATCTTCAAAGGAAATTCGGCGCCAAAGGCGATATTATCGCCGAAGGCAGGGATATGGGGACCGTCGTTTTTCCCGACGCAGACCTGAAAATATTCCTGGTCGCCGATCTCGAAACCCGGGCCCGGAGGAGATGCCTGCAGTTAAATGACGCCGGCATCGAATCATCCATAGAAGAACAGACCGCCTCCCTTTCATCCAGGGACATGTTCGACTCCAACAGGAAATTCTCGCCTCTGGAAAAGGCTCCCGACGCTGTCGAGATCGACACCTCCAATATCTCCTTGAATGAACAGGTGCAGAAAATCTATGACGTCGTTGTCCGAAGATTGAATTTGGAATGAAACCGTTCTACAGATTCTGCTGGCTTCTGGTCCGCGTTTTTATGATTGCCTTCTGCCGGCTGAAAATAATCGGAATCGAAAATGTCCCTGAAACCGGTCCCTTTATATTGGCCTCCAACCACGTTTCGGCCGTCGATCCCCCGTTTATCGGTTCCTCCATAAATCGCCAGCTGTTCTTTATGGCTAAAAAAGAGCTGTTCAAAAATTTTATCCTCGCGCCTGTGATAAAAAGACTGAATACCCTGCCGGTAAACCGCGGAATTTTCGATAGAAACGCTCTTCAAATGGCTACGGAGATCTTGAAAAGCGGCGGCGGTTTGATAATGTTCCCCGAAGGGACTCGCAGCAGGACCGGCGAACTGGGAAAAGGAAAACCCGGAATCGGTATGCTGGCAAGAACCGCGGTCGTGCCCATTGTCCCGGCGTATATTCATAATTCAAAGGATTTTTATAAAATTCTGCTGACCGGAAGGCGACTGATTATCGCTTTCGGAGAACCCATAGGAGCGGGGCGGATAAGAAGCGTGATTGACGGAAAAGAGGGATATCGCGAAATTTCCGCCGAGGTTATGGAGAGGGTCAGAAAATTACGGGCGCAAATATCGGAAAAGCCTTAATTTTCGCCCGATTTTTATCTAAAAATCGATTGCTTAACAGAATAAATTTTTTATATTGAAAGTTTGTAATCTCCCGATAACTATTACGGGAGATCCCTTAGGGGAAACGATAATTTTAAGGAGGACTTTGCTTAATGCCAGCAAAAAGGAAGGCGGCAAAAAAAACAACCAAGAAAAAGACCGGGACAGGAGGTGGTGCCAAAAGCAAAACTGCCAGGGCGAAAGCGACCTCGCGAGTGCGGGCAACCGCTAAAAAGAAGGCTGCTCAGGCGAAGAAGGAAACCAAAGCTAAAACCACCAAGAAGAAAACCCGTATCAAAACCGCGCGGGTTAAGGCCAAGAAACTCGATGTGGAATTGGTCCTTACGGCCGAGGATATCGAAACCCAGGAATATTCATCCGACGAATATCAGCAGATGATGGATATGTACGATCAAACGCTGAAGGATATCAGGGAAGGTGAAATCGTCAGCGGAACCGTCATGGGGGTTACCCGTGACGACGTGATCGTAGATGTGGGATTCAAATCGGAGGGTATCATTCCCATTACCGAGTTCACGCCCCCCGTCAATGTTCAGGTTGGCGAAAAAATCGAGGTGTTTCTCGATGCCATCGAGAATAACGACGGTCAGCTTGTCCTGTCCAAGCAAAAAGCCGATTTTCTGCGGGTCTGGGATACCATCAAGGAATCCCATGATTCCGGTAAGTCGGTTGAGGGCAAGATCGTTCGGAGGATCAAAGGTGGTATGGTGGTGGACCTTTTCGGGGTCGAGGCCTTTTTACCCGGTTCGCAAATTGCCCTGAGGCAGATTCCCGATTTCGACGCGCTGATCGGAAAAGGAATGGAATTGAAGATCATCAAGATCAACAAAAGTCGAAGAAATATCGTCGTCTCCAGACGAGTCGTTCTGGAGGAACAGCGCGAAGAGCTCAGGGACCAGTTACTTAAGGAAATCGAGCCCGGACAGGTCCGCCAGGGTATTATAAAAAACATAACCGATTTCGGAGTCTTTATCGATCTCGGCGGAGTTGACGGGCTTTTACATATAACCGATATGTCCTGGGGGAGAATCAGCCATCCCTCGGAATTGGTACAGCTGGGGCAGGAAATCGATGTAAAAATCCTCGATTTTGACAAATCCAACAATAGAATCTCCCTGGGATTGAAACAGCTTACTCCCTATCCCTGGGAAGGAGTGGAAGAGAAATTTCCCGTTGGAAGCAGGGTTAAGGGCAGGGTCGTATCTATTACCGATTACGGTGCCTTTGTCGAGCTGGAGAAAGGGATAGAGGGCCTTATCCATATCTCTGAGATGTCCTGGACACAACATATCAAACACCCGTCCAAGCTGATAAACGCCAACGATGCGGTAGAAGCGGTGGTGCTCTCCATCGATAAGGAAAATGAAAAAATCTCGCTGGGATTGAAGCAGCTCGAACCCGATCCCTGGGAAACCCTGGATTTGCGTTATCCTATCGGTACCAGGGTCAGCGGCAAGGTGCGAAACCTGACCACCTTTGGGGCTTTTGTGGAAATAGAGGATGGAATAGACGGCCTCGTGCATATCTCCGATATGTCATGGACCAGACGAATTCAGCATCCCTCCGAGATAATGAAAAAAGGCGACACCCTTGATGTTACCATTCTGAGCATAGACAAAGAAAACAGGAGAATCTCCCTCGGACACAAACAGGTAAAGCCCGACCCCTGGCCGGGCCTCGAACTTCAATACGCCGTCAATACCGAAACCATCGGATCCATAGCCAGAATCCTCGACAGGGGTGTGATCGCGAACCTCCCGGGCGACGTCGAAGGGTTCGTTCCCGCCAATCAACTCGGAAAGACCGACATTAAAAAACCGGTGGAGGCGTTTTCTGAGGGCGATGAAATCCCCCTGAGAGTTATCGAATTCGATTCCAATAATCGCCGAATTGTCCTTTCCGTTAACGCTTATTTCTCAGGAAAAGAGCAGGAAGAAGTGGAAGCGTATCTGAAGGCTCATCCCACCAAAGAGATTACGGTCTCCGATCTGGTCGAAAATGCCGATCGGATTGCGGCCCCCTCTTCAAGCGAAAAACCATCGGAATCCGGAACCCGGGAATCGTCAAAAACAGCCGATTCAGGTGAAAAAACAGGGACTGTATCTGCCGAATCGCCCTCCGGAGAACCCGAAATTAAATCCGAAAAACCGGAGGATGCTTCCGAGACCGGGAAAACCGATCCCGAACAGGATAACGAAATATCAAAAAGCGAGAATTCCTCTGATCCGGCGAAAGAGAAAAGCGATAATTAAATATTAGTTTCCAGCGGAGACAAAGGCCCCCGCCCGGCGGGGGCTTTTTCGTTGACTTTAACCTTTTAATATCTATAAATTTAAGAATGTCTTTCAAAAATAACAGAATGATCGTTCCTTCCATTATTGGCCGCTTTACCGCAAAAGCCCGGAAAGGTGCCGTTGAACGGGCCCGCCATAGTCCCCGGAAAATCTTGCTGGTCAAGCAGGCCGAAAGACTGGGCAATATCGTTCTTTTGAACTCGGCTATTTCGGCTCTCAAAAATCGATTCTCGGAAATCGAAATCGATCTCCTGCTGCCGGCGAAATTCTCTGATATAATGCTGGACGATGGAAGGATAAATTCCGTCATACCGGTATACAAAAAGCGCTATATATCAAGGCCCTGGGAGTTGCTAAGGCTACTCAAAAAGCTTCGAAAACGACGTTACGATATAGCCATCGACTGTTCCGATGTCAATTCGCGTTCCTCTACCGGCGCGGCCTATGCCTTGCTCAGCGGCGCCGTCGCTACGGCGGGCTGGCAAATCGGAAACCTCTTTGATCTCAAAGTCAGCCGTTACCACGATATCGTTCATGCTTCCGAAATGTATATCAGGCTTTTAACCGGCATATTCGGTGAAGAGTTCGAGGGAGATCCCTATTTTGAGCCGGTTTCGCCAGGGTCGTTCGACGAAAAACCTCTGGTCGGTATCAATTGCGGCGGCCGGGACGATAAAAGATGGCCCCTGGGGAACTTTATCCGGCTGGGGGAAATTCTATCGCAAAAAAACATACCGGCTGAGTATATCCTCGGACCGGATGAAGAAGAGCAAAGAAAAATCCTGCAGCAGAATATGCCCCCCCGCTGTACCCTGCTGCCGTTAATACCTGTTGCCCGATTGAAAGATACGTTTCGGAAATATTCGGTATTTGTTTCTTCCGATTCCGGCCCCATGCACGTCGCCTGGAGTCTGGATATCCCCGTTATCGCCATATTCTTATCTTCCGAGATGGAAAAGTTCCGCCCTCTTTCCGCAGGATCGGTTTCTGCCGATGGCGGCGGCGGTTTGGAGCCGCAGAAAGTGTTCGATATGGTGCTGACCGCTCTTAATTCCAGAAGGATTATGGCATGAAGCTTTACCTGCGCCTTCTCAAATTCATGAAGCCCCATCTCAAGTTTTTCCTTACGGCCATAATCTTCGGAATGCTCTTTGCCGCCATGAGCGGGGTTTCCCTGACAATGATTGTCCCTTTCACCAAAATAATTTTCGAGCAGGATATCGACCCCGGCGCTCAAACCGAATCGATCGATTATTCAAAGCTCCTGGATCTGGATAAAGAAACCTTTGTCCAGGTAATCGGAGGGGAAACCAGAATAGAAAGACTGGGGCGGTTCTGCATCGGGCTTCTAATAATATTTCTTATTAAGAATATTTTTCTTTACTGCTGGAGTTTCCTGATCGTGCGAGTGGAACAGGGGGTGATTCGGGATATTCGCGATACCCTCTTTACCCATTATCACGGCCTCCCGCTGGAGTATTTCCACAGCCGCCGGGCCGGGGAGCTCATCTCGCGTATAACCAACGACATTACCCTGGTGCGGGGGGCCATCGCCAACGGGCTTTCCGATCTTATCAAAAACTTGTTTCTCGCGATCATCTTCCTGTACCTGGTTTTCGCCGCCGCCTGGAAACTCGCGCTTCTGGGTATGATCGTTATGCCGCCGTCCATATATATAATCAGCCTCCTCGGCCGCAGGGTGAAGGTTAACTCCGCCATAACCCAGGAAAAACTGGCTTCCATTACCACCGTGCTTCAGGAAACCGTTTCCGGAATCAGGGTGGTGAAAGCTTTTGCCATGGAAAAATTCGAAATTGGTCGGTTCAGAAAATATACCAGGGATTTTTTCCGCACCATGGTTCGGTTGACGCGGATCGGTTCGCTCGGCATACCCCTGACTGAAATGCTCGGCGTCGCGGTGGGGGTGTTTATTTTATGGTACAGCGGAAGGCAAATTCTTATGGGAACCGGGTTAACGGCGGATAAATTTTTCCTTTTCCTGGTGGCCATATTTTCCCTGATGCAGCCCATAAAGGTCTTGAGCCGGGTGAATATCGATATCCAGCAGGGCCTGGCGGCCGCCGAAAGAATATTCAGGGTGCTGGATACCAAACCGAAAATCGTGGAATCGCCCGATCCAATAGTATTGCGAGGCTTCGATGATTCCATCCGGTTTGAAAACGTGAATTTCAGCTACGGGCCCGAGGGATTCGCTTTGCACGATATAAACCTCGAGCTGAAAAAGGGTCAGGTTATGGCGCTCGCGGGACCTTCCGGTGGCGGCAAATCTACCATTGTCGATCTGATACCCCGTTTCTACGATCCCGCCGCCGGGTTGGTAACCTTAGACGGGCATGATTTAAAAAAAGTCAGCCTGGAGTCGCTGCGAAACCTGATGGGAATAGTAACCCAGGAGATTATCCTCTTTAACGATACCATTTATAACAACGTGGCCTACGGCAGATCCGATTTAGGGGAGGAGGCCGTGAATCGGGTGCTGGAAGCGGCCTGCGCCCGCGATTTCGTCGAGGAAATGCCGGAAAATATTCATACCATGATCGGCGACCGGGGCGTCAAGCTCTCGGGAGGGCAGAGGCAGAGAATAGCTATCGCCCGGGCCCTGCTGAAAGATCCGCCGATTTTGATCTTCGATGAAGCCACCTCGTCGCTGGATACCGAGTCCGAACTGCTGATCACTCAGGCCATATCGAACCTGTTCAGCGGACGTACCGTCATAATAATAGCCCACAGGCTCTCCACCATAAGAAAGGCCGATATTATTCACGTCGTCGAGGATGGACGTATCGTGCAGACCGGCGGTCATGCGGATCTGCTCAAAAAAGGCGGGCTTTACAAAAAATTGCACGATCTGCAGTATCAGGATTTGGGGATATGAAATCTCCTGAAAAAGCGTTGTTTATACAGTTGCGCCGTATTGGCGATATATTGATGTGCACCCCCGCCGTACGGGCTTTTAAAAAGAAATTCCCGGGTTGCTCGCTCGATTTTCTGACCGAACATCCGGATGTTCTGAGAGGAAATCCTCATCTCAATTCCATAATCGAGGTCAATCCTTCAAAACAACTGAATCCTGTTTATCAATTCAATTTAATACGGAAAATCAGGAAGAAACGATATGACCTGGTGGTTGATTTTCTCGCCAATCCCCGGAGCGCCTATTATTCATTCTTGACCGGCGCCGAAACCAGGCTCAGCTACGGCTACGGCCACCGGCGTTGGGCCTACAACCTTACGCCTCCCCGGCCGGCAACCGCCGTATATGCCGCCTTCAATCGTTTGAATCTACTGAGAGCGATTGAGGTGTTTTCCGATGATCCCGCCCTCGAATTTTTCCCATCAGACAGGGATAGAACCGAAGCCGGGGAAATCTTAAAGCAGGTTCCGGGAAATCGCATAATGACGGTGTCTCCCGTCTCTCGCAGAGAATACAGGCGCTGGCCGTTGGAACGGTTCGCCGAAATCTGCAGCAGATTGAAGTCGGAGTACGATTTTGAAATAGTGATTCTTGTCGGCCCGGGAGAGGAAGAATTCGGCAAGAGACTCTCTGAAATGCTTACCGCCGAAAATCCGGTTTTGCCCGAAGTCGACCGCCTGGGACTCCTGGGAGCGATATTTGAAAACTCTCTGGTGCATATAGGCAACGACAACGGTCCCAAACATATAGCGGTGGCCTGCGGTACGCCCACCTTTTCCATATTCGGCACCGATAACCCCGTAAGCTGGACCTATCCGGATTCTAAAAGACACCGATATATAATATCAGCGGATATCGATCCCGAATGTCGTCAGAGTAATCATAAATGCGGCCCCGAATGCATAAATAAGATTACCGTAAACGCCGCTTACGCAAAAATGAGAGATCTGATATCCGGGTTGCCGGCAATAAATAAAACGTTGGAAACGAAATGAGAGTCATTCAGGCCATTGACGTTCGCTGGTATAACGCCTGCGCGGATTTCGCCGTCGCACAGGCCCTAGCTCTGCAAAGAGCCGGCCATGACGTCTTATTGATGGCCGATCCCGGATCGCCGCCGGCCAATAAAGCCCGGGAGATGGGGCTTAATCTCAACGAAAAAGTCTATTTCTCCTCTATCAATATAATAGGCTCCCTGCTGAGGTTTAATAAAATCATAAAGGAGTTTAAGCCCGACATTATCATGGCGCACCGGGGAGAGTCCCACCTGTTGGGGGCTCTGGCGGGAAGAATAAATGGGGTGCCGCTGGTTCGGTTTCGCGGAGACGTGAGAAAACCCCGGCCCGATGTTTTCAGCCGTTGGCTCAATGAAAAATTAACCGCGGGCATAGCCGTCTCCACCGGAAAATTGAAAAACATCTATGAAGCCAGTTATAATCTAAATGGCGTTCCGGTCGACGTAATCTATCCGGGAATAGACCTGGCTCGTTTTTCATCGACAAAACCGAAACCGGAACTGAAAAGGAAATTCGGAATCGAGCCCCATGAATTCGTCATCGGTATAGTCGGAAGATTGTCGCCCGTGAAAGGGCACAGATTTTTCCTCGAAGCGGTGAGCAAGGTAATAGCCGAGGTTCCCGGTATTAGAATCGTTATCGCGGGAGAAGACGCCCAGATTAGAAAAGAAGATATCCTGCGATCGGCTGAAAATCTCGGTATCGAAAAAATCACCATGCCCGGAACAGTCCCGGATGTCGAGGAACTGGTAGCCATATTCGATATCGGCGTCGTATCCTCCATCGGCTCCGAGATGATTTGCAGGGTGCTTCTGGAATATTATGCTGCCGGGATCGCCGCTGTCGCGACCTCCATAAATCAGATTGAGGAAATCGTGAGCTTATCCGGCGCCGGCCTGCTGGTGCCTCCCGGAAATCCGGCGGCAATGGCCGACGCCATAAAAAAACTTGCCCTGGATGAAGAACTTAGAAAAACCCATGGCGAAAAAGCCCAAAAATGGATGGAGACGAGAGGGTCCCTTGAATACCTGGGAAGAACTACCGAAATATTCCTGGAAAGGGTTCTGAATGGATAAACCCTCCAAAACCTTCTCCCGGGCGGGATTTTATCTGATCCTCCTGTTTTCCTTTTTTGCACCGGTTTCTCCCGCCGTCGCGCATATCGTCGCCGTATCGGCGTTCACGTTATGGATAGTCGAACAGCTGATTTTCCGCAATACCGACTGGATTCGAGACCGGATGTTTTTCCCCGTAGCCGGTTTTATTATTTTCACTTTATTGGCGTTTTTTGTCGCACGCCTGAATTCGTCCCAATCCGTTCTTCCTTATACCGGATACCTGGCGATTTTTTATTTCGTAGTCCAGAGGTTCGTATCGTTTTCTGAAAAACGTAAAATGATTATATGGACCTTTATAGCGGGTGTGATCTTATCCTCTGCCGTGGACGCCATATTGAGATTTTCGCGCGCGGATTTGGAAAGATCGATGATGAATCCCGCCTCTCAAAAAATATCGTTTTTCATTCTGATCGTCTTCGCCCTGATCCTGGCCTTCTATTCCGAGGGCAAAAATCTGAAAGAGAAACTGTTCTTCGGGCTTCTCTCTTTGCCCCTGATCGCCGTCGCGATTTTAACTCTGAATATCCACGTAATTTTGATACTGTTATTTTTCCTGATTATCATAGGAGTGGCCAAAGACCGAACCGCGCTTTTGCCGTTAGGAATTCTTATCGTTATTTTCTACTCGGGGATTTTCGATACCGCCCCCGGATTTTCATTGCCCGAAATTATAAATATCCTGAAATCGCGGGTCAGCGAGATTATTGAAAACAGCCGGATGATTGAAAATATCGCTTTCTTCGGAATGTCCGGCGGCTGGGATGCCGCCGGTCTCGAATCCCGGCCGGACTCGTTTTTTATAAGACTGCTGGCCAGCTCCGGTCCTCCCGCTATTCTGCTGTTCCTGTGGATTCTGGTAAAACAGCTTAGAAGTGATTTTGTCAAGTTCAGAAAAATCGCCTTTCGCGAAATGAAAGCGTTCCATCTCGGTATCGTCCTCGCGATCGCTTCCTTCGTCTTGCTGAGCTTGTTCGGATCTGTTTTCGAATCAGGCTCCGCCATCTTAATTTTCTGGATGATTCTGGGAATGTCTGAAATATGAGTAAAATTAAAATATCCGCCGCCCTGATAGTGCGAAACGAGTCAGCCAATATTCCCGACGCTATAAAAAGCCTGGCTTTTGCCGACCAGATCGTCGTCGCCGATACCGGCAGCTCCGACGATACCGTCGATATCGCCCGAAATCTCGGCGCCGAGGTTCATAGCGTAACGTTCGAGGGTTTCGGTAAAACCAAGAACAAAGCCCTCGATTATTGCAGGGGAGACTGGGTCCTGTTTATCGATGCCGACGAACGCGTGACACCCGAACTGGCCGAAAAAATATTAACTGCGGCCGATAATGAATCCTCGTCGTCCGGATTCTTAATAAACCGCCTCACCTATTTCCTGGGAAAGCCGGTTCGGCATTCGGGATGGTATCCCGATTATATCCTGAGGTTTTTTAAGAGGGAAAAAGGAAGATTCTCCTCCAGTCTGGTTCACGAATGGGTGAATGTCGATGGTCCCGTTGATAAACTCGAGGGCCTTTTGCTCCATTATAGCTATAATAGCCTCGATCAATACCTCGATAAGCTGAATGAATATTCTTCCCTGAGCGCCAGGGATATGTTTGAAAAGGGAAAGAAATTCAATATCCTCGATCTCCTGTTCCGGCCGATTCTTACCTTCTTGAAAATGTTCGTCTTCAAGGCTGGTTTTCTGGATGGCTTAAACGCGTTTACTCTGGCCGTCCTGTCATCATATCACGTCTTTATAAAATATGTAAAATTGTATCAGTTGAGAAAAAAACGGTGAGCCCTCCCCGCAAAATATTGATAATCAGGCCCGACCGCCTGGGCGATCTGATCCTGTCTCTTCCCGTGGCCGAAACCTTGAAAGAAAACCTGCCCGCAACAGTCGCCCATTATCTCGTCTCTCCCCGTACGGCTTCCATCGCGCCTATGATTGATTATGTCGACGGCTGGCTGATCGACGGCGATATTGACGGCAAAAGGCTATCCCTGCCAAATCTGGTGTCAAAAATCAGGAAAGCCGGTTATGATTGCATAATCGAATTGAAACCCTCCTGGCGGACTGCGGCCGCGGGATTCTTTTCCGGCGTGAAAATGCGTATAGGAACGTCCAGGAGATTCTATTCCTTTTTTTACTCGGATAGAATATCGGTTCATCGAAAATCATCCGGATATCATCAAACCGATCTCGAACTAAAGCACCTTGAATTATTTGATTTCAAAGACCGTATTTCAAAACCCCGCGTTAGAGTGACCGGTAACGGTCTCACCCGGGCCGCAAGCCTGTTTGATGCCGGCCGAAAACCATTCGCCGTTATCCATCCCGGGTCCGGCGGATCGGCCCCCAACTGGCCCATGGAACATTATCGAAAGCTGGCGGTATTGATTAAAGAGAATATGAAGTATGAAGTGGTGATTACCGATCGTGATCCCGGCTTACAGGGATTCGACGGCTGTATCGACCTGGGTGGAAAGACCGATCTCGAGACTCTGGCGGCGGTGCTGAGCCGGGCCGAGATCTTCATTTCCGGCAGCACCGGCCCGCTTCATCTGGCCGATGCCCTGGGGGTACCATGCGTTTCGTTTTTCCTATCCCGCCCCGATATCGGGCCCGAAAGATGGGGGCCTCGCAGGAACCTGGATAACGTCCTTGTGCCTCCTGTCCCATGCGGCTGCGCCGACCTTCCAGAATGCCGATGCCTGGAAAAAATCTCGCCCGCCGAAGCGCTGGAAAAGTTGGTTAATATTGTTAAATTCGCAAAATCAACCGGAGTGAAAGAAAATTGAACCTCGCGGAATTTATCATACAGGTCGAGTCCTTTAACGCCAACGTAAATATCCCGCTTATTCGCAAGGCCTATGAGTTCACCGATAGGGCTCATGCCGGCCAGTTTCGCGATTCCGGCGAACCTTTCGTCGAGCATTGCCTCAATGTCGCTTTCATCCTGGCTGAACTGCACATGGATTCCGATACTATAGCGGCAGGCCTACTGCATGATGTTATCGAAGACGCCAGCTCTTCCCCCGCTGAGTTAAGAGAGGGTTTCGGCGACGATATCGCCGATATGGTGGAAGGTCTCACCAAAATGTCCGGGTTAAAATTCAGCAGCGTCGCCGAACAGCAGGTCGTCTACTTCAGGAAAATGTTGCTCTCCGTGGTTAAAGATATCAGGGTTATTGTCATTAAGTTCGCCGACAGGCTCCATAATATGCGAACCCTGGACTCTCTTCACCAGAAAAAACGGAAAAGAATCGCCCTGGAGACCATGGAAATCTACGCCCCCCTCGCTCACCGGTTCGGTATGGCCAAAATAAAATGGGAATTGGAGGACCTCTCTTTCAAGCATCTGTTCCCGGAGGATTATTACAGGATCGAAAAATCCATAGCGGACAGCCGGGAAGAAAGGGAAAAATATATCGCCGAACTGGCAAAACCTCTCAGTAACTCGCTCTCGTCCGCAGGCATTAAATGCGAGATTACCGGCCGCGCCAAACACCATTATTCCGTATATCGAAAGATCAAGGTAAGAAAAGTGCCCTTCGAACAGATCTTTGACCTTATCGCCATGCGCATAATCGTGGATACCGTGGCCGACTGCTACCACGCCCTCGGAATCATCCATACCATGTGGCCGCCGGTTTCGGAAAGATTCCTCGACTATATTGCTACGCCCAAATCGAACATGTATCGATCCCTTCATACAACCGTCATGGGACCCCGCGGAAGAATGGTCGAAATACAGATTCGTACACACGCTATGCATTATGCCGCCGAGCACGGAATCGCGGCCCACTGGCTATATAAAGAAGGGAAAAAGACACACGGCGAAATCGATAAACATATGTCATGGATAAGAGAAATTCTCGAATGGCAAAAGGATATGGCCAATCCCGAGGAGTTCCTCGAATTTCTTAAAATAGATCTGTTTAGCAAGGACATCTTCGTATACACCCCTGCCGGTGATCTCAAACAGTTGCCGGCGGGGTCAACCCCCCTGGATTTCGCTTTTGCGGTGCATTCGGATATCGGTTTTCACTGCGCCGGCGCCATGATTAACGGCAAATACGCCAATCTCTCTACCGAGCTGCATAGCGGCGATGAAGTCGAGATTAAAACCTCGCCGAACCAGGCTCCCAGCCACGATTGGCTGAAAATCGTTAAAACCGCCAGGGCCAGGTCGAAAATTAAAAGATGGCTGAAAATCAAGGGACACGAACAGGCGGTTTCTCTGGGGAAGCAGATGCTTGAACGCGAATTGAAAAGAAAAAGGATAGATTTACCCGCCGAATCGGAACTTTTGGATCTGGCGGCCATGGTGGGACATACAAATACCGAACAGATGCTGGAGGCTCTCGGATCGGGATCGTTATCAATTCAAACGTTGCTGAATAAAATAAGCCCTGCCGAAGAAAAAGAAGAGGAACCGACTCTCGTCAGGCGATTTATCGATCACGCCCGGGGAGTATCCCGGGGAATCAAGGTCAGCGGGGTGGGCAGCCTTATGTTCCGTTTCGCGTCTTGCTGCCAGCCGGTCCCCGGTGAAAAAATAGTCGGTTATGTAACCCGGGGAAGGGGCCTGACCATTCACAGGGCCGACTGTAAAAATGTCGTCGAAATCTATGATGAGCCCGAGAGAAAAATGGATGTGGAATGGGATGTTAAAAAGGGTGAGGCCTTTCTCGTAAAACTGCAGATCGTGGTTGAATACAGGAAAAATATAATTAAGGAGATTACCGAAGCGATTTCGGATACCGATGTCGACGTAAGGGGAGCTGAAATAAGCAGGGGACCCTCGCCGGTGATCGGCTGGATAGTGGTCGAGGTACAGAATTACGGACAGCTGTCGAAAGTCATGGATAAAGTAAAAAAGCTCGAAGGTGTGATTGACGTAATCCGCGAAGGCGGAGGTGAAAATCCGTAGGGTCGCTTGCATGGATTACGTTCCGGTGGAAAAATATGCACGATTCGGTGACATAGGTTTTAACGCCGGTATTATTCTTAAGGGGCTCTGGAATACACAGGACCATATTTATGATAAGCTGGAATCGGAAATTTCCTCTTCCGGCAAAAAGATTGTCGCCCCCCCGCAGTCACACGGCTCAAATGTCGCAATTCTTGATAATTCTTATAATGATAAGATCAAAGCCGATGGCGTCTTATGCGGAAGCGGCGACTGTTGTCTTACTGTAAAAACGGCCGACTGCCTTCCCCTCTTGCTGGCTGATCCCGAAACCCGATTCTTCGGGACCGTTCATATCGGCTGGCGAGGGCTCGCCGGAGGAATAATCGAAAACCTTTTTTTATCAATTAAAAATCTCGACATCGATTTTGATCGATTATATATTTCCCTGGGTCCCTCTATAGGGGATTGTTGTTTTGAGGTTGGCGGCGAAGTAGCCGTTTTATTTAACGACGATACCGTAACGGCAAGAAATGATCGGTATTTCCTGAATATTAAGGGGCTTGTCAAAAAAAGGCTGTTATCGCTTGGCGTTTTGAGCAATAATATTCTGGATGTCGACGAGTGCACAGGCTGCAATGCGGACAAATACTATTCTTATAGAAGAGATGGCCATGCCCGTATACAGATGGTCAGCTTCATTTGCAGGAAATAACAGGATGGAGGTGGGAACTTGAAAAAATTTGTATTTATCATCGCCTTTTTTGTTGTCGTCCCCGGCGCCTATGCCGGACTTACCGGGATCGGAATAGGTATCCACGGCGGAATCATCAGCGGCTACGATAATCCGGTACTTGAAGACAGCCTGGTTGAAGAATACACAAATATCGATTTCGCTGATAACATGACAAATTTAGGCATGCACGTGAACGTCGGGACTTTGCGCATTATTGAGTTCGACGGCTCTTTGGATTACGCCTGGAAAAAACATGAGATCACTCAGGGCGTGGACCTCACTTTCTCCGATTTTTGCATCTCCGGCTCCGTGAAAAAATCTCTTTCTTTCGCGGTTTTAAATCCTTACCTGGGAGCCGGAGTCGGTCTGCACGCCATGGCTTATTCCATCGAAGCCGAGGGGCAGACGGTTGCCGTCTTGCCCGATAACGAAACTAAAATTGGCTATCATATCAAGGCCGGTGTCGCTTTGAGTATTCCGCTTTTCCCGTTAACGCCTTTCTTGGAATACAAGTATAACATCATTCAGACGACTGATAAATCTACAAAATATAACGCCATTAACATTGGAATATCGTTGGATTTACCCTGATAGGAGGTGGGTTTTTTGAAAGTCATTTTAAAAATTTTACTCATATTTCCGCTGACTTTTTCATTTGCCCTGGCCCAATACTCCGGCCAGTTATCAACTGCCGAGACAGCTTTGAAAGGTACGTCCGTCGGCTCCGGCTTCGTCGCCGTCTATGAGGACGGTTTCGGGGTCATAGGGCAGTATCGAGTGGGATTCGGCGGATACAGCGATATCGGCGGTAAAGCGGGCATTATCGATTACGATGTGGGCGATCAGACCGGTTTTTTCGTGGGAATGGATTATAAGTACCAGATAATGGAAGTCAGGATTCAGGACCCCATCGACATGTCTCTTGGCGCCCTGTTCGATTTCGCTCACTTCGAGCATTTTGCCCTGCTCTCGTTCGGAGGTTATCTGGTCGGCTCCCATCCTTACGAAATGAGCAGCGGAAGAAAAATTACGCCCTACGGACGGTTGATCCTGAGAATCGATCGGGAAGACCCCGATAATCTTGACCCCGATTCCGATTTCAACATAGGTCTTAATGCCGGGTGCGCGCTCGAATTATCATCATCCACCAGCGCCTACGCGGAACTGCAGCTTGATAATATACAGACCGCGTTTATTATGGGTATAAGTTTCGGTTTATAATTTTTGAGCCTATTCGAAAGCTTAATACTGGGACTGGTCCAGGGATTGACCGAATTCCTGCCGGTCTCCTCCTCGGGGCATCTGGTTATTTCCGAAGGGCTGTTCGGTATTAGCTCCGATGATATCGTTTTTGAGGTACTGGTGCATTTCGGCACTCTCATCGCCGTCTTGATTTACTTCCGTAAAAAAATCTGCCATATAATAAAGGCGATCTTCACCGCCCCTCTCGATAAATCCGCCCGATTCTCGAGTCCCGATCTGAAACTGGCTCTTTTTCTGGTCATCGGGACGGTGCCGGCCGTAATAATCGGGCTTCTATTCGAAGATCTGATAGTCGAGGCCTTTAAAGCGCCTCGCTGGGCGTCCGGAATGCTGCTGCTCACCGCCCTGATTTTGTTCTCCACCAGATGGGCGGTCGACAGATCGAAAAAACTCGGCGGCGGGAATGCCCTGGCTATCGGTCTGGCCCAGGCCCTGGCCATATTGCCCGGCATTTCACGGTCGGGCAGCACCATCTCAACGGGCATGTGGCTGGGTATGAATAAATCCGAAGCCGCCGAATTCTCCTTCCTGCTGTCCGTCCCCGCCATCGCCGGCGCCACCATATTTAAAATACCTGATATGTTCGCTGCTGCGGGCCACTCAGGTCTTCTGCCCGTCTATCTCGGGGGAACGCTGGTGTCCGCCGTCGTCGGATACCTGTCCATCGCCTTTCTGCTATCGGTGATAAAAAAGGGTAAATTTTTCTATTTCGGTTTGTATTGCCTCGTTATCGGTTTCCTCGGTATCTTTCTGCTGTGAAAACTCCCGCCAAAATCCTCGTCTTCAGGCAGAGCTCGCTTGGCGACGTTATCCTGACCCTTCCGGTTATAAAAGAGCTGTCTCTTAACTTTCCGGAAGCGGATATCGATTTCCTGACCAAAAAAAAATACTCCTCCATAGTCGAGTTCAATCCTGCTATAAGGAACGCCATCACCTTCGGCGATAACGCTGAATTCGGAGAGATATTAAAACGTATCCGCAGGGTAAAATATGATCTGATAATCGACCTGCAGAAAAACTTCCGCTCCCTGGCGTTATCGCTTGTTTCACCGCGCTCCAGAAAAATCGGTTATAAAAAACGCCGGCTGGCCCGCGAGATGATTGTCCGAAAACCATCCATTAATCTCAGCGTGGATCATACGGTTAACGCCTATTTCCATACCCTGCGACGACTGGGCATAAAATCCGAACCCTCTCCTCCCGAGATCGCCTTATCCGCCGACGCGAAGGAATTCGCCGAAAAGTACATCTCGGATTCATTTCCCCATTCGCCCTCGACCATTATAGCTCTATGCCCCGGCGCGAAACATTACGAGAAAAAATGGCCGCATGAAAAATTCCGCGAGGTCGCTGGGATATTGCTCGAAGATGAAACGAACGCCTTGGTAATAATCTCCTCGGCCGCTGATACGCTTCCCGAAAACCTCGGCCTCTCCCATTCCCGAATCGCGGTGGCCCGGGATATCGAAATCCTCCATGTAGCGGCTCTGCTTTCTCATTGCCGGGTCGCTTTAACCAACGATTCCGGCCTCATGCACCTCGCCAACGCCGTCGGAACCAGGGTGGCCGCCATTTTCGGCCCCACCAGCCCCCGGCTCGGCTTTTCGCCCTCCCTTCCCGGATCGGTAATAATAAGCAATAATGTCTTCTGCTCACCCTGCAGTCTCCATGGCGAGAGACCGTGCCAACAGCAGCGAAAGTATTGTTTTGAAAATATCGAAATCCGGCAGGTCGCCGATATTGTCCTGAAAATGCTATAAGTTCAGGTGAATTACCCCTCTATATCGCCGAATAATTATTGATTTGCGTTTTATATAGACCGCGCGTATTATTCTTATATGGATTACGTCGAAGCCAGATTCTACGAAAAACGCGATAATCGCTCCGTAAAATGCCTGCTGTGTCCCCTCGAATGCGTAATTCGTCCTTCAAAAAGCGGCATATGCGATATACGAATCAATATCGACGGTATCCTGTATGCCGCCGGCTACGCCAGGACCATCGCCTTGAGTATCGATCCCATTGAAAAAAAACCGCTATATCATTTCAAGCCCGGCTCCGATATCGTCTCCATCGGTCCCAACGGATGCAATCTTTCTTGCGGCTTCTGCCAGAACTGGAGCATTTCCCAGGAAAAAGCCCCCACAAGATATATCTCCCCCGAGGAGTTGCTGAAATTTACCCGTTCCGGCAGTTCTGTGGGCGTCTCCTATACCTATACCGAACCCCTGATATGGTATGAATATATTTATGATTCCGCCGGATTGCTGAAAGAAGCCGGTTTCGCTACCGTCATAGTTTCCAACGGGTATATAAATGAAGAACCGGCCCGTGAGATATTCAAATACATCGACGCTGCCAATTTCGATCTTAAATCTTTAAAACCTGAGTTTTACAGAAAAATCTGCAAGGGTAAACTGGAAAACGTTCAACGTGCTATCATAATCGCGAAAGAAATGGGCCTGCACGTCGAAATCACGAATCTTCTGATTCCGGGGTACAACGATTCCGACGAGGATATCGATAAACTCGTGGACTGGATCTACAGCCTCGATCCTTCTATCGTATTGCATATCTCCAGGTATTTTCCCAACTATAAATTCAATAAGAATCCCACTCCTCCCGAAAGGTTGCTCTATGCCTATGATGCCGCCAGAAAGAAGTTGCGTTATGTTTATACCGGTAATATCGCCGGCGTAGGCGATTCCGACACCAGGTGCCGGAAATGCGATTCTATTTTGATCAGGCGGAATTTTTATGACGTTAGCGTTGTTGGTCTTGACGGTAATAAATGCGCCTCCTGCGGCGCTGTCAGTGATATAATCGTCTAATTTAAAAAAGGAAATCTCATGGCAATCGCTAAAAATAGGAAATTGCGGCAAATGTCGCGAAGGGCGGTTGAGGTTCAGGAATCCCCCATAAGAAAACTGATTCCGTATTCCGACGCGGCCAAGAAAAGGGGAATTCACGTCTATCATCTGAATATCGGACAGCCCGATATCGAAACCCCGCCGGAGTTCTGGAACGCCGTCAAAAACTATTCCGACAAAGTGCTGGCATATGGTCATTCGCAGGGCCAGGCCTCGTATTTAAAGGTTCTTTCCGATTATTACAAACGCAACGACCTCAATATCGAGCCGGAAAATATTATCATAACTACAGGCGGATCGGAAGCCATCGTATTCGCTTTTCTGCTTATCGCCGAGCCGGGCGACAACGTAATCGTTTTCGAACCGTTTTACACCAACTACAACGGCTTCGCCACCCAGGCCGGTATTCATTTTACTCCGGTGGAGACCAAAGCCGAGACCGGATTTCATCTCCCGCCGAGAGAGGTCATCGAAAATGCCATCGACGATAGAACCCGCGGTATTATGATCTGCAATCCCAACAATCCCACCGGTACACTCTTTACAAAAGATGAAGTTGGCATGATCGTCGATATCGCCAGGGACAACGGACTGTTCGTTCTCTCCGACGAGGTCTATCGGGAGTTCGTGTTTGAGGGACAGCATGTCTCACCCTTTAATTTCCCCGGCGTCGATGAATTCGTTATCATGATGGATTCCATAAGCAAACGTTATTCCGCCTGTGGCGCGCGCATCGGAAACCTGGTCACCAAGAACAAGGATCTTCTGGCGGCCGCCGTAAAATTCGGTCAGGCCCGCCTGTGTGCTCCCTCTCTCGATCAGGCCGGGGCTGAAGCCGTCTATTCTCTGGGCAAAGGATATTTCGATAAGATTATCGGAGAATATAAAAGACGCCGTGACGTCGTGTATGAAGGATTGATGGCTATTGAGGGCACGATCTGCATGAAAGCCTCCGGCGCCTTTTACGCCATGGCCAAGCTCCCCATTTCCAGCGCAGAGGAGTTCGCGAAATTTATGCTTACCGACTTTTCCGTTGATAAAAAAACCGTTATGGTCGCGCCGGGCCCCGATTTCTATGCCACTCCCGGAAGGGGTATAGATGAATGCAGGATCGCCTATGTCCTTAACACCGACGATTTGAAAGACGCCATGAGAATTCTTAAATTGGGCGTGGAGGCTTTCAACAAGAGATGAAAAAGGTATATGCCGGTATCGACCTGGGCGGTACCTTTATCAAGGCCGGTCTCATATCGCCTGGTGGCGCCAGGATCTCCTACTTTAAAATCCCCACCGAAGTCGAATCCGGGTTGAATACGGTCCGGGATAATCTTATCAAGGCGGGGAAGAGGCTGATCTCTATCTCCGGAAGGAAAAGAATGAAATTATGCGGAATCGGCATCGGTTCACCCGGGACGGTACGCTACCCCGAAGGCATCGTGACCGATTCATCCCCCAATATTCCCGGCTGGGTGGGGACGAGTTTTGGCGGCCTGTCAGCCGATCTGAAAATCGAGGTCAGGGCCGATAACGACGCCAACTGTATGGCCCTGGGCGAGTATATGTTCGGCGCGGGAAGGGGAACCAGGTCGGGCTTCTATATCACCATCGGCACCGGTATCGGAGGCGCCTTTATTTATAATGGAAGACTGATACGGGGCGCAAGCTACGCCGCCGGAGAATTTGGTCATACTGCCCTGAAATATAACGGCAAGAAATGCAAGTGCGGACGCCGCGGATGCGTGGAGGCCTATACCGCCGTACCGGCCCTGATTCAATCCGCCAAGAAACTTGCAAAAAAACACCCCTATTCATCCCTGCGGAAAAAATTGGACGGTCTCACCTCCCATATGATCTTCGATGCTTTCAAAAAGGGAGACAGGGCCGCCTCCGAAGCGGTACGTCTTAACGCCGCCATGCTCGGCAGCGCCGTCGGCTCGGTGGTTAATCTATTCAATCCTGAGATTGTGGTTGTAGGAGGAGGACTGGCCGAGGCCGGCAAGAAATACATCGATGAATTGAGGAAAAATATAATTGCATTCGCTTTCGGTTCGGCGGCGAATAGCCTGAAAATAAGGTCGGCGCGACTGGGAAACAGCGCCGGCTGGATAGGGGCCGCCTGCCTGAATTTCGATAAAAATAACCGTTGAATCCGCATTTCATCCGAAATCGATCGATGCCACCCGATATTCAGCGCCCGACGAATCGGCCGATATAATTCATAGGGATCGGCGAGCCTAATACCGCCGCGAAGGATGTTAAGTGTAAGTCTCTATTGCCGGCCCCGGTTTTTTTAATATTCAATATTCGAGAAATAGGTTTGAAGACAAAAGAAAAAAAGGAATTCATCGGCGTCATTTTCAAATGCTGCAAGAAATACTCCAGGATTTACCTTGACGACGAAAAGTCATCGTTCCTGGGCTGGTGCCCTAAATGCGGGGCGAAAATGGAGATCCGCATATCGCCGAACGGTTCCAACTCTAAGTTTTTTCAAACCGATTAATTTTGTTTGCTTTTTTAAACGAATGATTTATTTTCAGTCAGGATGGCCGAAATAGAGAACAGGCGGAAGGTCGAACGATATGTATGAAAAAATCTACGTTGTGCCGTTGGACGAAAACAGCAGAAACTATTCCGAGTGGCTGGGACAGACGCTCTCCAGGAAAATGGGTTTCCGCCTTCAAACCGGTATCGTCTCAAGACTTCCCGAAGCGGCTCACAACCCTAAAACCAACCAGTATTACCCCGTCCCCATTCTCTCGAAACTGGAATTGCTGAAAGGCTCCGAGGATGAAATTATACTGGCCTTAACCGAGGAGGACCTTTACCTGCCCAGTCAGAATTTCGTATTCGGCCAGGCAAATTCGGTGGGGCGAACCGCCATTGTCTCTATCCTCCGTTTGCGGCCGGAATATTATGGCCTGCCGGAGGATATCGATCTCACCAAAGATCGTCTGTTTTCAGTCGCCCTGCACCAGATCGGCCACGTTCTCGGGCTCAAAAATTGCCAGAACGAATGCATTATGAAAATTGCGGCAAGTGTCAATGACGTTGACAGAAGACCCAACGGATTCTGCCCCAATTGCCTTTTAAATTTAACTCTGCCGACCAAAGTCAGAACCTGATAAATCTTCCCTTTCAACAGATTATATTGTATTATTAAAGGGTGAATATGATTTTACGGCGCGGGATTAACCGATGGTCATCATCATATGAAAACCGACGAAAAAAATAAAATCGATTCCTCAATAACTATTGAGAAAAAACCGCCTGAGATATGGAATACGCTGGTGGAATTTTCCAACTATCGAAGCTGGAATCCCGTTGTCAGCCACGCCGCCATCTACGGATCGGTTGTCACGGGAACCGCGATAAAAATCATGTCGGGCAAATGGGATTTTAGATTCTCTATTGTCCATGCCTCCCCGCCTGAAAGGCTGGATGTCGAAGGCGGGGCCGTCGGCCTGAACATGAAATTACGCCTGAATATTTCCCCTCTGGAAAACGGTTCCTCGGTAAGCATCGAGGCTCTGGCAGGCGGGTGGATAACGAAGATTTTTTCGAAAAAAATAAAGAGGAATATCGAGGAATCCCTCGAACTATTTTTATCCGCTCTCGAAAGAAGAATCTCGGGCGGAAACTCTTACGAGATTACGCGCCATGACGAAAAGGCGACGAACGAGGACGACAGAAGGGGCTTTTCAATGCCCACGCCGTTCAATCTTATCTATAAAACCCGGCAAAAGAAATCTCCGAGACGCAGATCTTTCTTGCGTTAGCTTATAATCCCGCTTTTATGGAATCGTAAACCGCTTTCCCCTCCGGCCATTCCAGCGTTACGCTCAATAAGCCTCTGAACTCGTCAAGACCAAAACCGGTCGCCTGATCGTTCTCATATTTTGCGGCGATGGCCTCTTTTACTTCCTCTTCCATCTTCTCCGGGTTACCGTGACATTTCAGACACGGCGAGCCGACCTTGATCGCCGATACATATCGGAAGCTCTTCTGATCCCCCATGATTTCCCATTCATAATGATCCTGGCTGGCGAAAGCGGGCCTGCTTTCAAGGGTATCAAGTATCCTGGCTTCGTATTCATCCGGCGCGTTGTTGGGATTACGCAGCCTCTTGCTGGTCCGCTTGACCGTTACCCCCGGAAGGCTCGAATAACGGGCGGAGATCTCCGGTGCCTTCTCGGAGCATACATTGATGGCCCCCACCGTGCCTGCCACGGTGTCGCTGAGCGCTGTCGTCAATTCGTTCTTCATTTCTTCCATGAAATCGCCGGCTATCTGCCTCGTAACCGCGGCGATCTCCTCATCCTTCGGTACCGATTCGCCGCATCCGGAAAACGCTATTAGAAGAATGGCAATCCCTGTGGAGAAAGCGATTACAGTTTTAAAATTCATATCTCCTCCTTGTTTTTTTCATTATACCTAAAATAAAATCTAGGACGCAAGCCAATTCGGACAAAAAATAACATATTGAGAATATATCAGGTGATTTTAAGCCTCGATCTTATCAATTTTCTCCAATAAAATACTTGCACAAAAGTGCATTATATTTTATAATCACTCGCCCTGAAGGAGGAGGGATCAAATGAAGCTGATACAGGTTCTCGAAAGATTGAAAACCGCTCCCGATTTTGCGCCGAATATAACCCACTGGCATACCGTACCGCACCGGGAAGGGGAATATGTTGATTTCCCGGGTACTGTCGACCTGCGCCTGGTTGATGCCCTATCCAAAAGGGGAATCAGGCGGCTGTTTACCCACCAAATGGAAGCATTCAATACCGTTTTTGACGGACAGGATGTTGTCGTTGTTACCCCCACGGCATCGGGAAAATCGCTGTGTTATAATCTCCCGGTTCTGAACTATCTGCTGAAAAAAGACCCGGCAGCCCGCGCCCTCTACCTGTTTCCGACTAAGGCCCTTTCGGCCGACCAGCTGGACGAACTTTACGGACTGGTTGAGGCCGCAAAAGCCGACATCAAGACCTACACTTTCGACGGCGACACTCCCCAATCTGCCCGGCAGGCTATCCGGCGGGCGGGGAACATCGTGGTGACCAATCCCGACATGCTTCATTCCGGAATTCTGCCGCATCATACCATCTGGATTAAGCTCTTCGAAAACCTGAAATTCGTGGTAATCGACGAGCTGCATCACTACCGAGGTGTCTTCGGTTCTCACCTTTCCAATGTTCTAAGAAGGCTGGGCAGGTTGTGCCGGTTTTACGGTTCCGATCCCCGGTTTATCCTCTGTTCTGCTACCATAGGAAATCCCAAGGAGTTAGCCGAAAAAATCACCGAGAGAAAAATAAAACTTATCGATAACAACGGCGCGCCGTCGGGAGAGAAGCACTTCATCTTCTACAACCCCCCGGTGGTGAATCATCAACTGGGAATCCGGAAATCGTCGGTCAATGAGGCGGCCCGAATTGCAGGGATGATCATAGCCAACGGCATACAGACCATTACCTTCGCCAGAAGCCGGGTCAGGGTGGAGATTCTTACGACCTACTTGAAAGATCAGATGTCGATATTGAAAATTCCTCGGGAAAAGGTTCAGGGATACCGGGGAGGCTACCTTCCCAACGAAAGGCGCGCCATCGAACGGGGCCTGCGTACCGGTGATATTCTCGGGGTCGTTTCCACAAATGCACTGGAATTGGGTATCGATATCGGCGGTCTGGATGTTTCCATCATGTGCGGCTATCCCGGCGGTATCGCCTCGGCCTGGCAGCAGGCGGGGCGAGCGGGACGTAAGACCGACGTCTCCGTGGCTATCCTGGTAGCTTCATCGGCGCCGCTGGATCAATTCATGGCCAACCATCCCGAATACTTCTTCGGCAAATCGCCGGAGGAGGGGATTGTCGATCCCGATAACCTCTCGATACTGGTAAGCCACCTCAAGTGCGCAGTTTTTGAACTGCCCGTGGTGGAAAACGAGGTTTTCGGCGCGGCGCCCACCGGTCGGGTGCTGGATTTCCTGGCCGACGAGAGGCTTGTGAAAAGATCCGGCGACAAGTTCCATTACACCTCCGATATTTATCCCGCCACCGAGGTTTCGTTACGTTCGGCGTCGCCGGAGAATTTCGTCATCATGGATGAGTCCGACAGCGGCCGGGCGATCGGGGAGATCGATTATTTCTCCGCGCCGGAGCTGGTGCATCCCGACGCTATTTACCTGCACGGCAGCCGGCAGTACCAGGTTCGCAATCTCGACTGGGAGGGTAAGCGGGCCTACGTGATACCGGTGGAGGTGGAGTATTATACCGACGCCGAAACCAAGGTCACCATTAAAGTATTACATTCGGACGAAGAGCAGAACCTGCTCGGTGATATCAAGTTATCTCTGGGCGATGTTTCGGTGAGCCGGGTGGTGGTGGGGTACAAGAAGATCAGGTTTCATACGCATGAGAACCTTGGTTTCGGGCATGTGCACCTGCCCGAGCAGGAGATGCATACCACCAGCTTCTGGGTATCGTTCCCGGATACGGTAACCGAATCGCTGGGCATGAGCGCGGAGTCGCTGGGCGGAGCGTTGCGGGGTGTGGCACATGTATTGAGACAGATAGTGCCGGTCTGGATCATTTCTGATCCTGCGGATATCAGGTCGGTTTCGATGGTTCGCTCGCCCTTTACAGATAGACCCACGATTTACATTTACGATTCCATTCCAGGGGGTGTCGGTTTCTCACGGCGGATTTACGACATGTTCGATCATATCGTCGAGGGGGCGGTGTCGATTCTGGAGAAATGCCCCTGCGAGGATGGGTGTCCGTCATGTATAGGTCCCACCATCGATACCGGCGACGGCGGGAAGGAGGGGGCATTGAAGGTGTTGAAGTTGATCATGGAATCGCAGTCGTAGATCGAGTTTCCCCGAAACCCGACTCCTTGCCGTAGGTTGGGGATTTATCCCCCAACAAAAATCTTTAATTGCCAAAGTGCGGTACCCTGTTGGATGTCCTGCGTAACACCGGGGGCAGTGAGTAGCGGGAAATGCCTTTTCAACTTATAGGGACTTTTAAAAATCCCGTCGAGGGTGGGGCGGTTTGTCCGTTATCGGACAAGTGTTGGATTTTTCTTCCCAATTGATCATGTGAAATCCAACACCCGGGTGCGACTACCACTTCTATGCCTGGCGTATTTCCCGGCGCGCTGCCATCTAATTAATAATATATAATTAGATAAAAAAAGTGCAACTGACTCGTTATCAATTATTGTTTTGATTATGTATAAATGACGAAACGAACTGATACGCATGTAATTTCCAGTACCGCGCTTGCACAAATTCGGAAAATTGTCTCAAAGGCGGGATTTAAAACAGAACCTGCCAAAAAAGACGATGGTGAAGATTTGATAATTAATACTTTTTGTGACGCAAAAACGGACGCATTCAGAATTTTGATACGGGTGATAGGAACAAGGCGTCTGAGACGTTATAGAAGTAAAAAATACGGGGTTTCTATCATACTTCCGGCTGATCATATTTTAAAATGGATAAGGTCCCCGGAGACAATTATCGTAGTTCTTTGGGACGTGGAAAAAAAATCAGGGTTCTGGGCAATTCCCGATTACGAGTTTGATACCGGAGAGATTATTATCGAAAAAAACAATAATACCAGACTGGTATTTCCTTCACGTAACAAATTTAATGCCGCGATTCTAAAACGCCTGGTCTGGAAGATAAGAGTATCGCATTATAATACGATAGTAAAAAGCGCTTTTAGGGATCTGGAAAATCCCGAGCTCCCGGAGAAATATCGGCAACAAAAACGGATAAAAATTTATGATATAGGAAATTTATTTTTAAACTATATAGGGGCTTTCAGCAATTGCGGTATTGAACGCGACCTGATAAATGGCCTGCGTTCATTAAAAGAGATTATCCCGGAAAACTTATTGATACAATCAGCCCTGATATTGGCTATACTGAAAAAGACCGGCGACCGAATTGGTGAGTGTTTGCCTTTCGACCTTTTGAAAGCCTGTGTTTTGGCCGTTGAATCCATAACGAACTATAAGCAAAATAATAATTAATATAGGGCTACGGCGCAAACCGGCGCAGTGGGCACTGGCGGTAGAACCGTTTGTGTTTCGGAAAAAATGATTCCCGAAACTGCAGGTCAGTATTATGGTTCCGGCACATCGCCGCAATTCGCAACATCGCCTTGTAGCCTTCGTATACATTAAACGTATGTTAAGCCTCATAAGCGCACAACGTTTCCTGCATGAAATTTATCACAGGTCTTAAACCTACATTAAGTTGGTAAAGGAGCATATAAAGATGATGACACGCCAGAGGGTATCAACGGGAAGCCCTTACGAACCGATAATAGGCATTTCCAGGGCGATAAGAGCCGGGCAGTTTATAGCAATTTCCGGTACCGCTCCGCTGGATTCCGAGGGGAAAACGGTGGGAGCGGGAGATCCCGCGGCCCAGGCCCGCAGATGTTTCCAGATCGCACAAACAGCTCTAAAAGAACTCGGCGCCGATCTGTCCGACGTAATAAGAACCCGCATTTTCCTGACCGATATCGATGACTGGAAAAAGGTAGGGGAGGTGCATGGCGAGTTCTTTTCGGAGATTCGTCCGGTAAGCACCATTGTCCAGGTCAGCAGGTTCGTGGATCCCGAGTGGCGGGTCGAGATAGAGTTCGACGCCGTTACCGACGCGAAAGCGAACGGCTGACGCTGCCGGGTATTGCGATTAGTGGTTGGCGTACCTCCTGGTGCGCCAATGTTTTTGCTGGCAGACGGGGACGTCTGCCGACCACGGGGAGGTTGTGTTCCGGGAACTATGATTCCCGAAACTGTTAGTCGGGATTTTAATCTCGACGCCCGGCGGCGGCCGTCAAAATGGCCGCCTGGATTTTTAATCAAGCAATTACCATGATGTCGGGTTTATCGCCGTCTATTTATCTTGATTTCCATGTAACCCTGGTTTATATTATATGCATAATCAGGAGGCGTATTGAAAACGCTGGTATTAGCAATCGTACTTCGCGGGAATCCGATCCGGGCTGACGGCCCAATCGTGCAATGGGGATTTGTGCCCGATTATTCCGGCCGGTAACGAAAGCATCAACCGAATTGATGCTTCGGACCATCCCGCAGAATTCAGGAGGCGCAAGATGTTGATTGTACGCGTAATTATTGCAATACATTTAACAATAGGATGCGTTGCGGCACAAGCTCCCGATACCATCTGGACTCGTACCTTCGGAGGAACAGAGGCTGATGCAGGATTCGCGTTTACCGAAACCAGTGACGGGTATTTTCTTATTGCCGGATCAACAATCTCATTCGGCGAGAACGGTAGAATCTATTTTATCAAGGTCAATAGTTATGGGCAGACAGTTTTTGAGCGGACTTATGGAGAAAACTATTCAGAATCTGCCAGATCTATCGCCGAATCATCAGACGGAGGATACATACTTCTGGGGTATTCCCGAATCCAAATAGGAGGCTCATATGATATTTTCATGGAAAAAACCGATATAAATGGGAATCGCATCTGGACGGAAAGGTATGTTAATCCGGGATCGCAGGGATACGGGCGATCTGTTCTGGAAGCCGCAGATCAGAATATCGTCGTAGCGGCAAATGTGACTCACTATAACCCTTATGATAAAAATATTATTATAATGAAAACAAGTGCTCTTGGAGATCCGATATGGAACCTGGAATTCGGGGATATCGGGGAAGAAGAAGTCCAGTCGGTATGTGAAACAAGAGACGGCGGATATGTCGTAACCGGCTGGACGACCTCGTATGGAGCGGGTTCGGGAGACATACTTTTGTTGAAGACTGATTCCAATGGTAATATATCCTGGTATAGAACGTACGGTTACTCCGGTTGGGAGGGAGGAAGATGTGTAATTGAAACGTCAGATGGCGGATTCGCGCTTACCGGAAGAACCAACTCCGTTGGTCACGGATCGTGGGACGTCTTCCTCGTCAAGACGGATTCAGTGGGAAACATGGAATGGTTGAAAACCTATGGGGGTGAGGAATGGGATAGCGGTTTTTCAGTAAGAGAAGCTCATAGTAATGGATTCTTGCTTGGCGGCTACACGCTTTCGTTCGATGCCGCGAATTTCGATTATTATCTTATCAGGACCAACATCAACGGACATGAAATCTGGTATAAGACTATCGGCGGATCATCGGTGGAATATGGCCTTTCGGCAATCTATGCGTCCGACCGTACTATTTATTTCATGGGCGTCAGCTGGTCTTATGGCCATGGATCGGAGGATATTTATCTGGTTAAACTGGGGAGAGGGCATGCAACAGATATCCCCGGCCGCTCCGTTACTATACCTGAAAACTTTCAATTATATCAGAATTTCCCCAATCCATTTAACGTGTCCACGGAAATTAGTTTTGCATTGCCGGAGCCGGCCGACATTGCAGTCGAAATATTCGACATCCTGGGAAAGCCAACCGCGATTGTGGCAAAAGGTCCGTTTCCCGCGGGATATCACAACGTCACCTGGAACGGGGGCGACGCCGCTTCGGGTGTCTATTATTATCGTTTGATCGCCGGTAGTAAGGTCATGGTTAGGAAAATGATTCTGCTTAAATAGCAGCAGGTCGAAACCTTGAATGTGACTCTGGAAAGATTCGCCTATTAATGTGCAGTTGTGTTTCGGGAGCTGCGAATCCCGGAACCGGAAAGTAAATACCGTTAATCCCATTCGATATATGTATTCAGAACATAAAGATAAGACACTTGCGTTCGGGCCACGATTGTCACGTCGCCGCTATTGGGAGGGATTGTCGTTTGTGAAATATATTGGCTGCCGATAAAACCGCCTTCCTTCAGGCGGAAATGTACTCGTAATCCGGTGGCGGTATACTCAGAGTCGTTCCTTACCGTTCCCCTCACCTCGGTATAACCGGGATTATCAGCATAAGGACCGAGACGCGTTTGGGTCCACGTCAATTCCGCCTTGGGGCCGTAGTTGTTAGGTGAGGTCAGGTCGTCGCCCCAGCAGCCTGCCATAATGGTCACCATCAGCAATCCCGATAGATATCGTCTCATTGTTTCACCTTTTCTTTCTTTGGGTCCGTTGCCATCATTATAATGGCAATTCAAATTCTATGCCGGGTTGAGATAAATAGCTAAACGGTTGAAAATCAGAAAAATAACTCTTAT
>CP070813.1:1237549-1279926 GCA_020344055.1 Candidatus Zixiibacteriota bacterium
GACTACGATTCGCCAACAGTGTTCCCAGAAGGTACAGAACGGAAAAAGATCGATAACTGGATCACGCTGGTATTAAAATAGAATTATAGACAATTCCCGAATTTTTTGATTCCCGATAACGACGAACGGGGGGATGTTTTGGCGTTAAGTTATTTCGTGGGAAACCTCATTTCTCTTTGACCGCGGATATCGGTAAGGTTATATTTAATATTTGACTATAATTTTGGTTTGGAATGAAAGAGGTTTGCGAATGTCGATAGCTGATGATCTCAAGAAAGCGCATATAGACATGCTTGAGGCCATAGGGGGCTTGAGTTCTGAGGAACTGACAAAAGAAAACACCATGGGCTACTGGTCGGTGCGGGATGTCATCCTGCATATCGCCATGTGGGAGGGCGAGGTTATAAAAGCGATGTCGGTATGGCGAACCGGTCACGATTATGACTGGGGTTACGCCCGCGATATAGATATGTTCAACGAGTTTTATATGGAGGCGGGAAAGGATCTCTCCATCGGGATGGTGCTGCAGATGTTCAACCTTGTTCATTCGGCGCTGGTCAACGACGTTTCCCTAATCAGCGATGAGATCTGGAAAAACCGCGGCGAGCCGGAATGGCTGAGAGACATCACTATCAGGCATAACGAAGAGCACATTAAAAAAATTAAAAAGTATAAAGAGTCGCTGAATAAATAACTTCGCGGAGATGATTTGTTCAAGAAGGTTTTAATTGCCAACAGGGGGGAGATAGCGATCCGGGTTATCCGGGCCTGCCGCGACCTGGGGATCAGGTCGGCGGCGGTATTTTCCGATGCCGATCGCGGGGCGTTGCATGTCCGCCTGGCGGACGAAGCTTATTATATCGGCCCGCCGCCATCAACGGAATCATACCTGGTTATTGATAAGATTATTGATGTGGCTAAAAAATCGGGCGCTGAGGGGATTCATCCTGGTTACGGTTTTCTCGCCGAGAACGCGAAATTCGCCCGAGCCTGCTCCGACGCCGGAATTGTCTTCGTTGGCCCGCCTCCCGACGCGATCGAGATGATGGGGGATAAGATGGCTGCGCGTAAGGCGATGATAGCCGCCGACGTCCCGATAGTACCAGGCACAGAGGAACCGGTCGAACGCGAAGAGCAGGCCATCAATATAGCAAAGGAGATCGGTTTCCCGATACTGATCAAGGCGGCAGCAGGTGGTGGGGGTAAGGGTATGAGAATAGTCGCCGAAGAATCGGAGATCAAGTCGGGAGTCAGGGGCGCCCGCTCGGAGGCGAAGTCTGCGTTCGGTGATGACAGGATTTATATCGAGAAATATCTCGCCCGGCCCCGTCATATCGAGATACAGGTCATCGCCGACACCCACGGCAACTGCGTTTATCTCGGAGAACGGGAGTGCTCCATTCAGCGACGTCACCAGAAGGTGATAGAAGAAGCCCCCAGCCCGCTGGTGGATGAAGTGATGCGGAAAAAGATGGGAGAGGCTGCCGTGGCCGCGGCAAGGGCCGCGGGATATTTCAACGCCGGTACGGTGGAATTTCTGGCCGACCAGGATAAAAATTTCTATTTCCTGGAGATGAACACCCGCCTGCAGGTGGAGCATCCGGTTACGGAGCTGATCACCGGCATCGACCTGGCGACGGAGCAGATAAGGGTGGCATCGGGAGAAAGGCTCTCGTTCGAGCAGGATGATGTCAGAATCAGGGGGCATGCCATCGAATGCCGGATCTACGCCGAGGACCCATTATCCGGTTTTCTGCCGTCAACGGGCCTCCTTCGCGGTTACCAGGAGCCCTCCGGGCCCGGGATCAGGGTCGATTCGGGGGTATACGAGGGAGCGGAGATCAGCGTTTTCTACGACCCCATGATCTCCAAACTTCTGAGCTACGGCAAAGACAGAAAGCAGGCCATTACCAGGATGCTGCGGGCGCTGGAGGAATATAGAATTACCGGGGTGGCGAACAATATCGAGTTTCACAAGGATATTCTGAAGCATCCGGAGTTTATCGCTGGCAACCTATCTACCCATTTTATCGACGAGCATTACAGGCCCGCAGAAGAGCCGGTATCGGAGATCGAGGAGGCCGCTGCTGTTACGGTCGCGCTCGCGGAACACGAAGTTAGAAATAAAGTTACATTATCTTCCTTAAAGAAAAACGTTACATCATCGTGGAAAATGTCATGGCGGCCGGGAAGCGAGTTTAACAAGAAATAACCGGTTGCGTTTTGGAGGGCTTTGCGCTAATTTAGGAATCTCTATTTCGGGAACTATGATTCCCGAAATACTTAAAGCCAATTGTAGGTCGGGTTTCCCCGAAACCCGACGCCCGAGATCAGGGTTTGATAAATCGATGAAATACCAGGTCACGATAGGCGATAAAAAATTCGAAGTCGATATAAACGGCGACGATCCCACCATCACGGTAAACGGCCGCAAGGTGGTGGTGGATCACCGTCGTTATAAAGGCGGCAAACTGCATTCGCTTCTGGCCGACAATGTCAGGTTCGAGTTCGATCTGGAGCGTTCCAACGGCGGCTACGATATCTGGCACAGCTCCGGCTCCATGTTCGCCGAGGTGGTTGACGAGAAGACCAACCGCCTGCGCAAGCTGATGGGGGAGACCGGCGCCGCCTCGAAGCTGGCCCAGCTCAAGGCTCCCATGCCCGGCCTGGTGGTGGCGGTGCAGGTGAAACCGGGGCAGGAGGTCAAGAAGGGGGACGGCCTGGTGATCGTGGAAGCCATGAAGATGGAGAACGAGCTCAAAGCCACAGGGGCGGGAAAGGTCAAGGAGATCAAGGTCAAAAGGGGCCAGGCGGTGGAGAAGAACGAAGTCCTGGTGGTATTTGAGTAGGGTAAAAAAGCATAATTTTAAATGTAATTTTTAAACTTCGCCAAAAAATGCCTGTATTATCCAATTATAGCGGCCAACCGATAAGATCAATAATAACGCATACACGTTCCGCCAGGCCTGATTCTATATTAAAATGCATTGGATGAATGCGGAGGCGAGATTATGGAATTTCAAAAAAAACCATATCTTTTTTCCGCAATAGTCGGGCAGGAAGAATTTAAAACCGCTTATCTGTCCAATATAGTTAATCCCAAAATCGGCGGTTTGCTTGTCAGCGGACCTAAGGGTACCGGAAAAAGCACTATAGTACATTCCATAGAAACAATACTGCCTGAATATGATTCTGTCGACGGTTGTCTTTTTAATTGTGATCCTGCAAGGCCGGAGAGATTCTGCACATTATGCCGGGAAAGGGATTCGATCGGATCGGTTCGTAAAAAGATGAAGATCATTAACCTGCCCCTAAGCTGTACGGAGGACAGGCTGATAGGCAGCGTTGATATAGAAAGTCTGCTTAAAAGCGGCCGGAAAAAGGTTCAGGCAGGCATATTGGGTGAAGCGAATCGTAATATTTTATATGTCGACGAAGTGAATTTGCTGCCCGATCATCTTGTGGATGACATTCTGGATGCCGCCGCATCTCCATGGAATACGATTGAGCGCGAGGGCATTTCGATATCTCATCCCGACGAGTTTATCCTGGTGGGCACTATGAATCCTGAGGAGGGTGAACTGCGACCTCAAATACTGGATAGATTTCCCCTCTGTGTTAAAGTAGAGACTATTCATGATTCACAAAAAAGGGTGGAAATAGTAAAAAGGAACCTGCTGTATGAAAACAATCCCGGCAGGTTTGATCAAATTTTCCGGAAAGACGAGAAGGATTACGCTAAAATAATCTTGAAGGCACGGACATTGCTTCACGAAGTGCAAATGGATGAAACGTTTCTATATGGCATTGCAGAAGCCTGTGGAGCGCTTAAAGTTGACGGGCAACGTCCGGATATCATTATCGTAAAAACCGCTCAAACAATTGCCTCTCTTGATCAGAGAACCGATGTTATTGAAGAAGACATTTTACTTGCGGCGGAATTCTCATTATCTCATAGAACCCGCGATGGAGGGCTTCTGGAACCGCCATCGGTCGATGAAATCAGGGCAACCTTTACAGGCAACTTGAAGAAAGAAACGTCCCTTGAATCTCCTTCAAACAGGGCTAAGAAATTCTCCGGTTCACGGAGCGATATCGATATAAAGACCGATAAGTTCTTAGATGACGGTGAAATGGATGTTGATCGTTCGGGTATGACCTCTGACGATGTTCCTTTTAAAAAAAAAAGGATGAACCACCAAGGAAATCTCTAAAAACATCCGATAGTCTTCTCCATGATAAATTAGGTTCCGTATCTAAAAACGCTAATTACGATAGGCCCGGGGTCAAATTAAGGTTGCCGCTTCCTGATCATTCCGTGGAAAAGTTATTCCCATCTTTTGACGGTCTTTATAGAGTCGCCATGACGTCATTCTTTAAGTTTTTGCGAAACATTCGCAAGACAAAAGTCAGGGCCGCCAGAGGCCGCAGACGTCGTGGTTCCGTAGCTTCCCTGACCACCGGGCGGAATACCAGAATTGTCAAATACACTAAAGGCAAAAGCAAGCTGGCTCCATTAAGGACTGTATTAAATTCGGTTTCAAACGGGAATTATAACTTGAAACTGAGAAAACTGAACATCACCGATGAAGATATGCTGGGCTGGACTCGCCTGGAAAATGAAAGCCTGACTCTTATTTTATTAATTGATGTCAGCAGATCGACCTGGCCGTTTGTTAAAGTGTTCAAGGAGATATTAAAATCGCTAACAGGTTATTTCAATAAGCATAATGATAGAGTTGGCTTGATTTCCTTGCAAGGATTGCAGGCGAAGATCTACAACCATCCAACACATAATCTCAGGGTGGTTGCCCGCGGATTGGGCAAACTGAAGTTCCATGGAGAAACCCCGATAGCAGACGGATTGTACAAATCCCTGAATATGGCCAGACTGGAAAAAAGCAAAAATCCTGGTTCCAGAAGCATTGTCATTCTCTTAAGTGATTGTTACCCGGAACCGGTTATGCCCGGCTGTACAGATATATTCGATGATCCTGCTTATAGAAATTCAGTCAATGCCGCTAGACAATATAAAAAGGGAAACATAATGCTTCTGGTAATAAATCCGGCTTTTGACAGCCAGGAAGGGAAGTTGCCGGGGGAAATATTGTCGAAAAATATAGTCTCGGCAAGCAGCGGGGAATTAATAAAATTATACAGGGCGAAAGACCAGAGATATGCGAAACCCTCCAGAAAGGAAATTGAAACAATAATTAAAGGCATTGATGATTCTCTTTCTAAATATAATTGATCATCGGTTTGTAAAGAAACCGGATCCCCACAAACATATGTTGCTGTATATCAGATTATAATTGAGTAGGTCGATTCATGGCAAAGAGATTTGCCGTGGTTGCCCTGCGTCGCGGTGCGCCCACAGACGCGTATGTCGGAAGATGAGAACGTTCGTCGATCATATTAAATTTATGGGCGGATCGTAGTCCGAAGGATGTGACCTGACCACCTATTAGTACCGGATCACGTCCCGACTTTTAAACCGAGAATTTATAACACGCCATAGGGAAAAACGCCACAAAGAACTGTCTTGCCGGACTTGCTCCGGGATCCATATTGCCGGCCTTTATGGATTCCCGATAAGAGATTTCGGGAATGACATGATTCAGCCGGTAAGTCAGGAGCCCCGCAGGACGTCCCGGACACATCTGTCAGGAGCCCTGTGGGCTCCTGATCTACGATTACTATCAATTTAAATATCGATAAAAAACGCCAGTATTCCAACAGCAATCAGCACCGTGGCGGTCAGGCCTTTTTCGTGATGTTCGAGGGAATGCCATTTCAGCCTATCGATCCCCCGCCTTCCGATAAACACCAGCAGGACTATCCCGGTCACGGTGATAAAGAAGTATACCAGCGACACGGCTGTAATCCCGCGCCATCCCAGGGTTCCGGCGGTGAAATAATATGCCTCCAGCTCAAGGCAGGGGGAGAAGAACATGGCCAGGCTTAGAGAGGTCACGATGGCCGTTTTCGACCTGCGTCCGGCCGGGACGCTTTCGATGTGACGGTGATGATGCCCCGAACCCCGGAACTCCATGATAAGATATACGATCCCGAGTATGACCAATATCGAGGGGGCCACGGTTCGGGTGATGAATTCGTAAGATGCGGAGAGCTTATATCCGGCGAACCCGACCGCGATCCCGATCAGGATGGTGCTGATAGTGTGCGCGGCGGCGGTAACGGCGGTTATCCAGAGGGTCTCGCGGCGCGTCCAGCTTTCGGTCTTACTGATGGCCACCAGGGGAATCCAGTGATTGGGGATCAGCGCGTGAACCGCGCTGAGAGCGAGACTTCCCAGGAGTATTTGAAGCAAGCCGCCTATTTCATCCATCCTTTCCGGTACTGAGCCCGAACCAAAAATCGCAAAAATAACCTATTTTTCATTTCTGTCAATAAAATATATGGAATTACGTTAGTATTTTTTCGGGAGCGAGCGTTGCCCGAATGTCATTTTTCTTTTCCATGCGTAAAAAGTTATGGCCGTGTAAAAATTCTGTTTACAAAGACCAACCCGGCGAATATTATTAGTCGCCCTGAGATCGGGATTTTGAGGCGGCCCGCCGGTGGCCGTCCGGGACGTATTGGAAATCCTCGTTCAGGAGAGCTGATTGGCAAAGAGGATAAAATAATTCGCGAATCGGAGACCGAACACAAAATTATAATCGAGGTAAAGAAAATGAAAGAAGAAATGGAATTAGCCGCATTGCAGATGTCGAGCGGCGAGATTAGGAACGCTGACTTGCGTCGGCGTGACGATGACGACGAAGACTACGACGACGATGAAGACTATGACGAGGACGAGGACCTCGACGAGGACGATGACGAATACGAGGAGGAGGAAGAAGAGAAGTAACCCGACGGATTAAGAAAAAAATTACTTATAGCCCCCTTCGGTCCTGCGTTGGGCGATATTCCTCGAGCCGGGACTTCGGGCATGCCATGCCGGCCCATCCTTTCGGATCACAGACCGATTGATGAACGCCGAAAAATATTCTAAATTGAGCCGGATTTGTCGTACTCTATAACGGGAGCGACATAATTTCGCGCTTGCGAAATAAAAATCAATATAGGCGGTTCGGATGAAAAAGATCTTTACAAAGTAGGTTCTAATAGATATTTTCGATCGTCCTGTACTGATGGGTTGCGTGGTGGGCCGCCGGCGAGGGCGATTATTTCGGTTCAATTTTGAAAATTAAAATAAAATCAGGAGGTCGATATGCGTACGTTTGTAAGAATTTTCGTTATTTCCCTGTCTTTAATGATTTCAGTGTCGCTGTGTTCCCTGGCCGCTGAGGAGGAATCCCCGGCGGTGGAGAAGGTTGACGTTCCCGAGGCTGTCATGGAAGCCTTCGCCAAAGATTACCCCGAGATGGAGATAATCGGAATAGAGATGGAGGAGATCGACGGCGTCACTTATTACGAGATCGAATGCGGCGAGGGGGAGATGGACGTCATTTATCTCGCCGACGGATCACTTTACGCCGTGGAGCAGGAGATTGACGTGGACTCTCTCGCGCAGGCCATAGCGGACGCCATAGCCGCTTCCTACCCGGACGGGGAAATCGCCGAGGCGGAGAAGATAACCCGTGGATCGGAGACCGAATACGAAGTGATCATCATAATGGAGGAAGAGGACGAAGATATTGCCTATGAGGTCATAATCGGGGCCGACGGCAAGGTTAAAGGCGACAGGCAGATCCTGGATGAGGATGAAGACGATGACGATCTTGACGACTCCGATGTTGATTACGAGGAGGATGAGGATTAGCGACGAGTTAAAAACCTGCGGCTTGCTCCGGGTGATGACAAAAAGCGGGATATGGCCTATTAAATGGCGCATAGGATAATATAGAATAAGCTGATTTCCATAATCATTCGGCAAATTAAATCCCGGAGGAGAAAATGAGACTTAAGAGACTGTTGCCGTATGTAATTGCGGCAGCGTTGGCGATATCGGCGGTCTGGGTAATCGCTCAGGAGGGGGAGGAGATGACTCCCGAGCAAAAAGAGATGATGGAATTGATGATGAAGTACGGCACCCCCGGCGAGGGGCACAAGCTTCTGGAAGCGTTTATCGGCGAGTGGAATGTTACCGCCAGATGGCGGTCGTCGCCCGATGCCCCGGTGGATGAATCCGAGGGAACATCCAGAGTTTACTGGATTCTCGATGGCCGATATTTGATGGAGAAGTATAACGGCAGGATGGGTGAAATCCCGTTTGAAGGTATGGGCATTGTCGGCTACGATATCTACGCCGAAGAATATAACTCTCTCTGGATCGACAGCTATTCCACCGGATTTTTTATGCAGACAGGAACCGCCAATGAGGACGGTACGATTATTACATTGCGCGGTACCTACGACGATTTCTATACCGGCCAGAAGGATAAAAAATCAAAAACCGTCTTAAAAATTATCGACAAAAACAAGCATACCACGGAGATGTTCGACACCACTCCCGACGGTAAAGAGTACGGGTCTATGGAATTGACCTATACCAGAAAATAGCAATTCAGAAACGCTATATTGATAGAAAAAAAGCGTTGGACCTTCATGTCTGACGCTTTTTGCTTATCCGGTAACCACCTGGTTAATCGACTCGGCGGCGCATATCGCCAAATTCAGCGATTCCGGAATCATCTATACTTCTCCCGCAGCCGTCTGGTGAACTCTTCGGATTTTCCTCTTGGGACGCTTAATGTTTTCCATTTCTCACCCGCATAATACCGCGCGAGGTATACAATCTGCCCCACATGATAAGCGTTGTGATTTATCTGCCTGTTGATCGCCTCCACGACCGTATGCGGTTCGCCTCTAATTGTAATGGTTTTGCCCAGATCCTCCGGTCTTAATGATTCGGCGTTTTCAAATAGAATTCTCCACCCGTTTTCCCATTTTTTCATTATCGATTCCCGGGAATCCTCGGGCTTGATCTCAAACTCCGTATCTCTGTGGCGATCAGGCTTCTCGCCGTCTGAGGTCAGGAAATCTCTCCAGCGAGAGTGTATATTTCCTGCCATATGTTTCACGATTACGGCGACGCTGTTTGATTCGGGGGCGAGCTCTTTGAAAAAATCCCGGTCGGAAATCTGGTTCAGCGCTTTTTCGGCAAGCGTCTTCATTTTTCGAAATTGCGAAATGGAATCTTTTAGATAGTTTTCAGAAATCATGGACTTTCTTTCCCTCTATTTTAAAAGTGTTAAAAGAGAAATAAAACCGGATTATACAGTTCTCGATGCATGAGAGTTATCTGACGTCTCTCTTGCTGGTAAGAATCAGATCCATGATGGGGAAGAATAAGCCCAGCGTGAAAGCGAAGAGAAATGTGATCTCCCAGTTGAACCCGCCGCGGCCGAAAGCCAATACGTTATAAATAAAAATGGCGACGGTATTGAGGATAAAGGTCACTGAAAAAGATAGGACGAAATATATGATAAATTGCGCAGTTCTCATCTGCTTCTCCCGGTGTTAAATTTAACTGGTCTCAATATTAATTTAATAAATTTATGAAATTTGACAAGACCCTATTTTTTTAAATATTTGTAAGCCGTTATTAATAAATAAATTGCGGGAACCCCGGGCCTGATGGAGAAAGCCGGGCCCAGGGATATAAAGCTCGATTTATGGGCTATTTTTTTTCCTCTACGGAGACAATATCCTCCCGGAGAAAATAATAGGGGGGAGTTCCATCTACCCCGCGCGTCGGAGTGCAGACGCAGAATAATGTGGATTCGAAAATCGCCAGCACTTCCTCTTCCGGCGCCCCGGGCTCCAGGCCGCCATATTTTTCACCCACCCGGACAAACATCCTCGGAACAGACCTCTGGCGCGGATTTACCTCGATAGATTTTATCCGTTTCTTCGCGATCCGGACGCCCATGAATTTTTCGAGATCCAAACGGATCTTTTCTCGACGTTCGTCTGAAATCATAATTTATGATGGAATCCAGATCTTTTGAGCCGCGATAATTTCCGCATCGCTCGGAAGGTTTAATTTTTCAGTCGATTTGGTGTAAAATGCCAATCCTTTATAAGAGGAAAGATATTTATATCCCGACCAGAATGATTTGTCCGTCATTACAACAAGTGGATTTTTTCCTCTCCCTATTATGGAGACAAAATCCCCGGGTTCGACTCGAATAATAGCCCCCGATGCCTTGATAGCGTTGGCAATGGCTGCCGCTGCCGCGACGCCGCCCGCCGCTCCTCCTGCGTAACCCATTAAATCCTCCTTTTGTATTTATTATAACCCATTATATAGACTGAATTCAATCAAAACGGTCTATTACGGCCTATTTTTTATACCTATTTTCAGAATTTCTATTATATTAATAATCTAAGGAAAATTATAATGAACGAGAGAAAGACATCATCGGGCATCCCGATAAAGCGGATTTATTCCGATATAGCAAACGCCGATTATCTGAAATCGGATTCCGGCGAATATCCGTTCACCCGAGGCATTTACAGGGATATGTACCGCAAGCGCTTCTGGACCATGCGGCAGTACGCCGGTTTCGGAACCGCGAAGAAATCCAACGAAAGATACCGGTATCTTCTTCAAAAGGGCCAGACCGGGCTATCGGTGGCCTTCGATCTGCCTACCCAGATCGGCTACGATTCCGATCATCCCATGGCGGCGGGCGAGGTCGGCAAGACCGGGGTGGCGATAGACTCCCTGGCGGATATGGAAATTCTTTTTGACAAAATCCCCCTGGATAAGGTTTCGACCTCTATGACCATAAATTCGACAGCGTTTATTCTTCTGGCTCTATATATCGCGGTCGCAAAAAAGCAGAATGTTTCCCTGGATAAGCTGAAAGGAACGGTTCAGAACGATATCCTCAAGGAATATTTCGCCAGGGGAACCTATATTTTTCCTCCGAAACCATCGTTACGCCTGGTTACCGATATTTTCAAATATTGTAAAGAGCATATCCCTAACTGGAATACGATTTCGATTTCCGGCTATCATATCAGGGAGGCCGGGGCGACGGCGGCGCAGGAGGCGGCGTTTACGCTGGCCGATGGTATCTGTTATGTTGAACATGCCTTGAAGGCGGGTCTCGATATAGACGATTTCGCGCCCAGGCTCTCATTTTTCTTTAACGCTCATAACGATCTTTTTGAGGAGATAGCCAAATTCAGGGCGGCCCGTCTTGTATGGGCGAAAATAATGCGCGAGAGGTTTAAGGCTAAAGACGATCGTTCCTGCATGCTTCGTTTTCATACCCAGACGGCCGGTTCCACACTTACCGCCCAGCAGCCGGAAAACAATATAGCCAGGGTGACCATTCAGGCCTTAGCCGCAGTCCTGGGAGGGACTCAATCGCTGCATACCAATTCCATGGATGAGGCGCTGGCGTTGCCCTCGGAGAAAAGCGCCACCGTCGCCTTGAGGACCCAGCAGATAATCGCCCACGAGTCCGGGGCCGGGGCCACGGTCGATCCGATGGGGGGATCGTACTATATCGAAGATTTAACTTTGAAGCTGGCCGAGGAAATCGAGTCGTATATTTCGGAAATCGATAAGCTCGGGGGAGCGTTAAAGGCGGTTGAGAAAGGGTATTTCCAGACCGAGATTCAGAAATCGGCCTATAAATATCAAAAGCAGGTTGAATCGAAAGAGAGGATTGTGGTCGGCGTAAATGAATATGTTTCCGATGATCAGGAATACCGGGATATCCTAAAGGTCGATCCGCATCTCGAGAGAGGCCAGATCGAATTTGTTAAATCCATAAAGGAAAAAAGAGATCGATCCCTGGTCGCGAAGCGCCTCGACGAACTGAAAAAAACCGCCGATTCCGATAAGAATATAATGCCGGTCGTGATCGATTGCGCGGAGTCGATGGTAACGGTCGGCGAGATTTGCGGGGTATTGAGGGAGATCTGGGGCGAGTATAAGGAGAACCTGATATTATGAGGATAAAGGGTGTTCATCATATAGCCGTCGCCGTTGATGACATCGAGAAATATTCAAAGATATTTAAAAATCTGTTTGATTTAGACGCTGGCGATATAGAGATTAATAAGGCCAATAACGTCGGCCTGTCGTTTGTAGATCTGAATAACTGTGAGGTCGAGTTCTTGAAACCGCTGGATAATGAATCGGCCATAGCGAAGTTCCTCGCGAAGCGGGGGCCGGGAATACATCATTTCTGTATCCAGGTCGAGGATATTCACGAAGCTCTGGATGAATTGAAAAAGAAGAATATAGAATTAATCGATCAAACTCCCCGGCAGGGTGCGGGCGGTTCGCTCATAGCGTTTATTCATCCGCGATCTGCGGGAGGCATATTGATTGAACTGAAACAGGAGAAAGAAGAATAAGGGGGTAGCGAGATGAAGACAGCTACAGTTTTGACCATAATTATGGCCATTGCCGTTACCGCAAACCCGGCCCCGGTCGATAACGTGGTATCGTCGGCGTTCATGTTCGGCGATTCGGTAATGTACAATCTCGATTTTATCGATCCTTTCGGGCTTCCGATTTTCGATGTCATGGTAAATTCCAAATTAGGCAATACGGAATATACGACTGCGTTGGATCATATAGGCACGCCGCCTCATTATATAAATACCTATGAGGGTTTACAGACATATTCAAATCCTTCAGGCGAAATTGAATTCTACGGCAGGGTGGAGGCCGATACGCTTCTTATCACTCAGTCTTACAAGAATCAATCTAACCAATTCCCCCCGTCGCCGATTTTGTATGCGAACCTGGCGGATGATCCTGTTGGAGACACGCTTCCAGGCAGCTTGGGGGAATGGCTGGATTTGACCGGCTCGGCCATCACCTATTCCGATACCGCGATCTATGTCAGGCTAAACAACGCGGGTGGAGGCTGGCCCACCAGCCAGGGGTTCAATTTCTTCGCCTACGCTTTCGCCCTTTATAATCCCGGCAGCTCCGATTTATCAGGTACGGCGCTGGTGTATGTCAGCGTTCCTCTCGTTTTCACGCCCGGCCTGTATCATGTCGATCTCCAGGATACATCTTTTACAAGGTTGGCCGACATTCAATATCAGACATCCGGTGACAGCCTGCATATGTCCTGCGCCATTTCAGATCTTCTCCTCGATCCCAACTGGAACCAGTGGCCCCCGGAATCGGAATATATCCTCACTGGCGGTATAACCATATCCGTGGTTGCGCTGCAGCCGAGCCTGAATGATTTCACATATCCATCGGCGTTTGTTCCGGAGACGCAGTACCTGGATACAGATCAGAATACGGATCCCACTTTCGCAATGCCTTTTGTTGATGCTTATCCTCCTTTGTCAGTTGATGCATGGATCGAATATCATGACAATGACAATAATTTACCGGTGGAAAGGCTATTTATATTCGATGATATACAATATGAAATGGAAAGTTCTGATCATTATTACGGCGACGGATCCAATTTTGAGACTTCTATAGCCTGGCCTGGCCCTGAATGGCATACTTACTATTTTAGATTTTCCGACGGTGCTAGCACGGTGGAAACGGAACTCGATTCGATCTATCTTACGGTGGATGGGATTGAAGATGAAAATCTGCCCGTGACCTTCGAGCTTCGCCAGAACTACCCGAATCCTTTTAACGCCCGGACCAGAATAGAATTTGTGCTAGGTGAGCAGTCCGCGGTCGAACTCTTGGTTTATAACATCACCGGGGAAAAAATCGTGACGCTTGCCGATGCTGAATTCGAGGCCGGTTTGCATGGCGTTACCTGGGATGGCCAAGACAGTTACGGTCGGAGGGTCTCCTCCGGTATCTATTTCTATAGGATCAGCGCGGGAAACAATACCGTGACCAGGAAAATGCTATTGATGAAGTAATTTTCCGACGGGAAATATTTTTATACAACAATCAAGGCAATTGATCGTATTATAAGGGTATGTATGATCCGGAAATACTGGACCTGAGCTCTGAAGCGGAGAAATGCCGCAGGTATTATGACATTCAGTATTCGAAGCCTCATAGTTACTGGGGGGACCAACCCAACCTGCTGGTGCCCCTTGTCAGCAGCCATCTGGCCCCGAATTCGCGGGTACTGGTTGTAGGGTGCGGCGAAGGCCGTGACGCCATTTTCCTTGCCCGGCTGGATTTTGAGGTCGTGGCAACCGATGTTTCCGCAAACGGTCTTAAGCGGGCGATGGAGATTATATCCGGAGAAGATCACAGGTTAGAGCTGTTCCTGCTGGACGCTCATGAGCCGCACGATTATCTGGGCAGATTCGACGCGGTTCTTATGATGAACGTCATTCAGCACCTGAAAACCGGTTCCATTTCGGAAAGGATCGAGCACTTCAAATCGCTGGTCGCTCCGGGAGGGATATTTTCGGCTCAACTTTTCACAGTTGAGGATCCTCAATATGCGGAATTCGCCCATTCGAGCGGTCAATCAAAAAGATCCCTGACAATTGTACATCCCGAACGGAAATACAGGTTGCGATTCTTTGAAAAAGGGGAGCTGTCGTCATATTTCGACGGCTGGGAAATGATTTATTATCATGAGGGCCTGATATGGGATAAGCCTCATGGTAGACAGGCTGAATTTCATCAGCACGGCATCGCCCAGATGATTGCGCAAAAAAAAGCTGATCAAAAACGTTATAGATTAACCTGAAATTTCCGTTATTCCGAGGGATTGAGTTTGATGATCGGCTGGCCCGGTTCCACCAGATCGCCGTTGGAAAAATTCACCGCCACCACCTGACCGGCGGTAGGGGATTTTATTTCGTTTTCCATCTTCATTGATTCGACGATTACAAGAGGCTGCCCCGATTTCACCTGATCTCCTTCGTTAACGAGAACCGTCACGACCTTACCCGGCATGGGAGTGCTGATTTCATCCTTAACCCCGAACTCTCCGCCGGTACCGCCGAAACCGCCCGCGGCCGCTCCCGGTTTCCCGAGCTTGATTATTTTCCCGCCAACATGAACATAAATCCGCTCATCGGATTCCGCGACGTAGGCCTTCATGTTTTTTTTATCCAGCAATATGGAAAATTCGTTTGGAGAGATATTCGAGGCGCTGAATTGATATTCTTTATCGGCAATTACCGCTTTGTATTCGCCGGATGGGTTTCCGTCGATTTTGATAAGGTAAATTTCACCGTCGAGCAAAAATTCAAATTCCATAACGTGACCCTAAGCCCTCACTTTTTGCCGATCTCCCAATCGCCCAAGGTCTTCCAGGGCGAGGGGATTTCCTCCGAACCGCCTGAAACCACCGGTTTCTGGCTGGCGGTGTTTGAAAATAAGCTCGCCGATAGTAAAGCCTTATCCAGAAGATCATCGCCTAAGGCTGGCCTCCAATCGGGCAGATTAATTGGGATGAAGTCAGTGAACGTGTTGCCTTTTAAAAACTCCGGATGAATAATAACGTCCCGTAGAAACTCAATATCGGTTTTTATACCGAGGACGGGAAAATCATTCAAAGCGGCGGCCATGCGGCGACAGCATATTTCGCGGGTCGGGGCCCAGGTTATGAGCTTTGAAAGAATGGGATCGTAATACACGGACACTTCACAACCGGAATAGACCCCGCAATCATGCCGGACCCCCGGTCCCGTCGGCTCCTTCATATAAAGGATCTTACCGGCGGAGGGAAGAAAATTGTTCTCCGGATCTTCGGCGTAGATTCGGCATTCGATGGCGTGGCCCCTCTGGCTGAGATCATCTTGAGAAAGCCACAGCCTTTCTCCGGCGGCTATTCTAATCTGCGCGTGGACAAGATCAATACCGCATACCATTTCGGTAACCGGATGCTCGACTTGAAGGCGCGCGTTGACCTCCAGGAAATAGTAGTTGTTGTTCTCGTCCAGAAGAAATTCAACGGTTCCGGCGTTGGTATAACCCGAAACCTCCACTACCTTCAACGCCGTTTCGCCCATCCTTTTCCTGAGATCGTCATTAAGAGCGGTGGAGGGACTTTCCTCGATGATCTTCTGGTGCCGTCTCTGTATGGAGCATTCCCGCTCGAAAAGATGAATAGCGTTGCTATGTTTGTCCGCCAGTATCTGAAATTCGACATGTCTCGGTTTTTCGATACATTTTTCCAGGTAAACTGAGGGATCTCCAAACGCCGCCTCCGCTTCGCGCATACCGGCCTCGGCGGCGTCTTTGAGTTCATTTGATGAATTGACCACCCGCATACCCTTGCCGCCGCCGCCGGCGGACGCTTTCAACAGAACCGGAAAACCGATTTTTTCCGCCTCCGCCATACAGTGGTCAACATCAGTACTTTTCTCTTTCATGCCGGGGATAAGGGGGATGCCTTCCTTCTCGGTAACCTCCCGCGAAGCCACTTTATCGCCCACCAGCTTCAAGGCCTTTGAATCGGGACCGATAAAGACGATTCCCTCTTTTTCGCAGCGTTCGGCGAAGAGGTAATTTTCAGCCAGGAAGCCGTAACCGGGATGGATCGCCTCTGCGCCGGTTTCCTTAACGGCGTTTATAATGGCATCCATATTGAGATAGCTCTCATTTGGCGGAGCCTCACCGATCCATACCGCCTCGTCGGCGGTGCGGACATGCAGGGCGTCTCTATCTATGGCGGAGTAAACCGCCACCGAATCGATTCCCATCTCGCGGCAGGCCTTCATTACCCTGATGGCGATCTCGCCGCGGTTGGCGATTAAGATTTTCTTGAACATAATATTCCGTTAATGCAGGTGGGGAGCTTGTCTCCCCACGCGCCTTGCTGTCGGCAGGCCCCGCGTTCCGCGGGGCCGACCTACATTTTGCCCGTCGTGACTACTCCTCGTACCAGTTCGGTTTGCGTTTCTCGAAAAAGGCTTTCATGCCCTCCTGGCCCTCGTCGCCCATCCTTAGCTTGGCGATTACTTCGGCTGTATAATCGCCCACCTTTTGCTCAGGCAGGGCAGGGGCATTCTGGAGAAGCTGCTTGCACCATGCGAGAGCGTTGGGGCCGCTGGATATGAGTTGTTTTACACGCCTTTCCACCGCCTGATCGAGCTTTTCCGGTGCAACTACCTCGTTAACCAGGTTAGCTTCTTTCGCTTTTCTTGCGTCGACACGTTCGCCGGTCAGAAAGTATTCGCGGGCGTTTTTATCCCCCATGCGCCTGATCACATACGGCGATATACAGGCTGGAACCAGCCCGATCTTAACTTCGCTTAAGCTGAAAAGCGCATTTTCGGAAGCGATAACGATATCGCAAACCGCCACCAGCCCGCAGCCGCCCCCGATGGCGGGCCCGTTAACCCGGGCGATGGTTGGCAAGGGACAGGTGAACATCCGGTGAAACATGGTGGCCAGGTTTCTGGAGTCCTCATAGTTTTCTTCATAGGTATAATTGAGAACATCGCCCATCCATTTCAGATCCGCGCCGGCGCAGAACACTGTCCCTCCGCCGGTGAGCACCACCACCCTTAAATCGTCTCTTTCATTTATCTCTTTAAAGAGGGAAGATATCTCCGAAATCATGACGCTGTTAAAAGCGTTCCTGACTTCCGGGCGATTAAGCGTTATCCAACCCACCCGCTTTTTTATCTCGAATTTTATCGTCTCGAACTTATCAGCCATAAAACCTTCTATATATTCTACATCCTGAAAACGCCGTATCGCTGATCAGGAATGGGAGCGTTCAGGGACGCTGAAATGCAGAGCCCCAGGACTTTCCTGGTGTCCACCGGATCGAAGATACCGTCATCCCAGATTCTGGAGGTGCTGAAATAAGGGGAAGCCTCGTGCTCGTATCTTTGTAGAATGGGCGCGAGGAATTCTTCCTCCTCTTTTTTAGTCATGGTCTTGCCCTGGGCTTCCAGTCCCCTTTTTTTAACCATGAGCAGCACGTTGGCCGCCTGCTCGCCGCCCATGACGCTTATCCGGGAATTGGGCCACATCCATAAGAACCTGGGATCGTAACCGCGTCCGCACATGGCGTAATTTCCCGCGCCGTGCGAACCGCCAAAGATGAGAGTTATCTTGGGCACGTCGGCGTTGGCGACCGCGTGAACCATTTTAGCGCCATCCTTGGCGATGCCGCCGTGTTCGTACTCCTTACCCACAATAAATCCGGTTATGTTCTGCAAGAATATCAAGGGGATTTTTCGTATGGTGCAGAGTTCCACGAAATGTGCCGCTTTTACCGCGCTCTCGGAAAATAGAACGCCGCTATTGGCAACAATGCCCACCGGGTATCCCATGATGCGGGCGAAACCGCAGACAATAGTCAATCCATAGAGCTCTTTGAATTCATGAAATTCGCTATTATCAACGACCCGGGCTATTACCTCTTTGACATCGTAAGGGATCTTGGTTTCCGTGGGGATAATGCCGTATAGTTCTTCGGGATCGTATTTGGGCTCCTTGGGCTCCGATCTCCCGATATCGAATTTTTTTGGCGCTTCAAGCGCCTGAATAATATTGCGAGTGATGTGAAGGGCGTGATCGTCATTCATGGCGTAATGATCAGCAACCCCGGATATCCGGCAGTGGACATCGGCGCCTCCAAGTTCCTCATCGGTGACGTCCACACCGGTAGCGGCCTTTACGAGCGGGGGTCCTCCAATAAAAATCGTTCCCTGCTTGCGGACGATAACCGCCTCATCGCTCATGGCCGGGACATACGCACCGCCCGCGGTGCATGATCCCATAACAACGGCGATTTGAGGAATGGCCAGCGCGGAAAGCCGCGCCTGATTATAAAAAATACTACCGAAATGTCCTTTATCCGGGAAAACCTCTTTTTGATGCGGAAGAAACACGCCACCGGAGTCGACAAGATATACGCACGGCAACCTGTTTTTCAGGGCGATCTCCTGGGCACGAACATGCTTTTTAATGGTCATAGGATAATAAGTGCCGCCTTTGACAGTAGCGTCATTGGCGACTACCAGGATCTCACGACCGTGTACGACCCCTATTCCGGTAATGATTCCGGCGCAGGGGGCTTCATTGTCATACTGATCGTAAGCGGCGAGGCTTGAGAATTCCAGAAAAGGGGTATTTCTGTCGAACAGGTTTTTCACCCGGTCGCGGGTTATGAGCTTGCCTCTTTTTAGATGCTTTTCCCGAGCGTGCGGGGGGCCACCCTGCTCGACCTTAGCCAGTTTTTCCTTCAACTCGGCGACAAGTCTCAGATTCAGTTCTCTGTTCTTCTTGAATTCCGCGCTTTTGGTATCGACCTTAGATTCTATCTGAAACACTTACCATCCCTATCCCAACGTGTTAATTTTATTCCGGAACGCACTTGTATCCATAGGCCAGAATCCCCGAACTTCCTTCTTGCTGTATCTTCCTGAATTCAAGACGCACGGGCATGCCGATTTTTAGCTCCTCCGGCTCGCAATCCGCAACCTGGCAGAGCACCCTGACATTGTCTCCCATATTCACTATGGCGACCGGATATGGAGCCTCATCAGTGAATTGCGAAGGGGGAATCCTGACTATGGTATATGTTTCGATGGTCCCTTTATCGTTGATTCTGGTATTCTCGAATTCCCTCGATTTGCATGCCGGGCAGACCAGCCGCGGAGGGAATAACACCCTCCCGCACTTTTTACATTTCACAGCCTCGAAGCGGTAACGCTGGGCCATCTCTCTCCAGTATTTAGGCGCTGACATCTTACACCCCCTCCAGTATATGAACCACGCTGCTGGCCCCGCTGCCGCCCATATTCTGGGCCAGGCCGATATCAGCTTTTTTCAGTTGCCTGTTTTTATCCAGATCGCCACGGATCTGCTTGGTTAACTCCACAATTTGCGCCACGCCGGTTGCTCCGACAGGATGACCCTTGGATTTTAGACCGCCGGAGGGGTTGACCGGAAACTTGCCGTCAAACGCAGTAACTCCATCCATAGTTGCCGGGCCCCCTTTACCGACTTCGGCAATTCCGAGGGCTTCGATTACCATAATCTCGGCTATAGAAAAACAGTCGTGGACCTCGGCAAAATCAATATCGGTTATTTTTTTGCCGGCCATATCCAGCGCCTGTTTTGCCGCTAACTCGGTTGACTTAAGGTAAGATAGATTTTCTCGCTGGGCAAGCTGGATCGTATCCGACGCGTGCCCCGAACCGATTACCTTCACCAGCCGTTTCTTGGTTAACTCTTTAGCCTTATCCAGAGAGCAAAGGATCACAGCCGCCGATCCGTCGGTGATAGGTGAGCAATCCAGAAGGGTCATGGGATCGGCCACCATTACCGAATTTTTAACCTGATCCAAAGTTAATTTCATCCTGAACTGCGCCAGTTCGTTGTTGAAGCCGTTGGCGTGATTTTTGACCGAAACCTGAGCTAATTGGTCTCTGGTGGTGCCGTATTTATTCATATGATGATTGGCCATCATGGCGTAAAGGCCGGGAAATGTAATGCCGTTATAGACTTCGTATTCCTGATCGGCCGCTGTAGCAAGGGCGAATGTTGCACCGCCGCCATCGACGTCGGTCATCTTTTCAACACCCGCCGCCATGACAATGTCGCCCATTCCCGAGGCTACATGCATGAATGCCGCCCTGAAAGCCGCTCCGCCGGACGCGCATGCAGATTCCACCCTGGTCCCGGGAACAGGGCAGATACCGGAATAGTCCGGCCCCATGGAGCCCAGGTGTTCCTGGTCGGTGAATAAGCCCGATGTCATACATCCGATATACATCGCTTCAACCGAATCTATCCCGGCGTCATCGAGGGCCAACAGAGCGCTTTCGGCCAGAAGATCGCGGATGGCGATTTCCCAGAGCTCGCCCCATTTGTTCATCCCGACCCCGATTACTGCCACATCTCTCATAAATTTTCCTCCGAATATTTTATCCCGCCGAAGGCGGGACGAATTCCGCAACAAGCGGGATTATTCTCCTCTTAACTTTATTTTTCCTCTGAATTTCGAATAAGTACCGTAATCGAGATACTTCCTTCTTTCCGAATCGAGCATCGCTCTGGTATGTACCGCCTTATTCTGAACCCCGGGGAGTTTATCCGTGGCCTTGAAAATGAATCCGTCGCTGCCAGCCCCCGAACCGTACGATACCATGAAAATCAGATCGCCGGGTTTGGCGACATCGAGTATGGATGTCAATCCGATAGGCGAAGCGCCCGAATAAGTATTACCCAGGGTAGGGCAGAGCCAGCCCTGCTCCATCTGCTCGGTCTTAAATCCGATGCGTTTCCCAACTGTCATGGGGAACTTGCCATTGGGCTGATGGAATACGGCATAAGCGAAATCCTCCGGCTTCATTTTCGATTTTTCCAGAAGCGCTTTCGCACATCCCATTATGGTTCGAAAATATGCCGGTTCGCCGGTAAAACGGCCGCCGTGGCTGGGATAAAACTGATGTTCTCTGCGCCAGAAATCGGGTGTATCGGTCATCCAGGAATGGGTGTACAGGCATTCGGCCAGGACGTTTTCTTTGCCAAAAATAAACGCCGCCGCGCCCGCCGAGGCCGAATACTCCAATGCGTCGCCAGGAGCTCCCTGTGAGGTATCTGCTCCGATGCCGAGAGCGTATTTCATTTCTCCGGCCTTGACCAGGCTCATGGCCACGAACATGCCCTCCGAACCGGCCTTGCAGGCGAACTCGTAGTCAGCGCAATGGCAATCGGGCGTCGCCCCGATAGCCTCGGCCAGCACCGTCCCGGACGGTTTCACCGCGTAGGGATGGGACTCCGAACCGATATAGACCGCGCCGATATCCTGCGGGTCGATTTCGGCCCGTTTCAGGGCGTTCTTGGTGGCTTCCACCGACATGGTGATGGTGTCCTGGTCCGGTGAGGGCACAGATTTTTCGCGAAGCTGCAATCCCCGCTTGTAGCTGGGGGCGTCGGCGCCCCAGACCTTGGCTATCTCCTCGACCTTGATGCGATTGCGGGGGATATAGGCCCCGTAACCTACTATTCCGACCATAAATTTCCTTTCCTGTCTATCATTCTAAAAACAAACAAACTCCAACCTTTAAATAGTCACGTAATCTAAAATTTTGGGGCTATAAAGTCAACTTATAACGGTAGGGTGAGGACTATAGTTTTTCGTAGCTTTGTTTGCCGGGGGCGCGGCCGGATGAACCGACCGCCTACATTTCCTGGCAGGCCGTAGGTTGGAGATTTATCCCCCAACGGGGCGCTCATCTCTTCACAAACGTCATCTCGGTTCCATAATCCATATCGAATAGCGTTAGCGTATTACCGCCCTGAAACTGAACCTCCTTCATCCCGGCGCCGTCATCCGGCATAAGCATGATCATCCCGGAGGCAATCTGGCAGCGGCCCCGCTCCACTATTATCTCGGCGCCGTTGTAGTTTCTCCCCACCAGGTAATAATCGGAATTATTTACCTGAAGCGCGGTAATATTCAAGTTGTTGTATCCTCCGCCGAAATTCCAGCGTCCGGTGAGCATCTTCTGGGTATTGCGATGGTCCTGCAGCCTGTCCAGCGGGCTTCCCGCCTTGAAGGAGGGAGAGGACGTCTCGGTATTGATATACTGCCTTTGCTGTTCGATACCGTCTACCGTCATGCTGGCGCGCTGTTCCGCTCGCCAGTCACCCCGGGCTTCCAACTCCTCCGGGGTGAGGGGCTTATCGTTTTTGTAAAAATTATTGAAGATGAAAATCGGCCCGTAAAATACCAGAAAACCGACAAACGCCCAGCATATCCATCGTCTGACTCGAACCATGATAATCTCCCATTTTAAAATAATCTTTATGGATTATATCGGCGGGATTGAATTTTCGGCTATACGGAGAGAAATTTATTTGTTTCAATCTAGAATAAAATTAATGATAATTATTATTGGCAGCGTGGTTGTGAGAATAATAAGCAATAATCCCAATTATTCTACTCTTAAAATTCTGTTCAGGGCTCGTATTCAAGAACAAATAATCGCGGTGATTCGTCAATCAAGAAAATTTTACCGTCTGCAATAAGAACATTCAAGGCCTCATCCGATGTTGTGAATTCAGCCAATTCAACCGGATTAAGGCGTTCGGAAATATCCAGGATTTTCAGACCCAGATAAGAATTAGCCACATAAGCGATTTCACCGGCGATTGAAATATCCTTCACTCAAATGCTGATTTTCACAATAAATCCCACTTTTATCAATAAAACATATTTAATAATGTCAAAATCAACAATCGCCCCTCCCAGGCGCCAATATTATACAGTTATGAAGATGTTTTATTCCCTTTACTTATTTATGCCCGGGTCCGTCAGTTTTCTCAAATCGAGGATTTTATCAATTTTAACGGGGTCCACGAGTTTTTCCTCAAGGAGTATCTCTCTAACCGTCTTATTTTCCATAAACGACCGTTTGGCGACTTCTGCCGCCTTCATATAGCCGATTACAGGATTGAGGGCGGTTACAATCGCCGCCGATGATTCCGCGTAGGCTTTGCATTTTTCCGGATCGGCCTTGATTTCATCGATACAGAAGCGGGTAAAGGCGTCAACCGCGTTGGTGAGGATGGTTATGGATTCCGGTAGTTTATAGGCTATCAGCGGCATCATCACGTTGAGATCCATCTGCCCGGCCTGAGAGGCCCACAGGATGGACTCGTCGTTGCCGATAACCGCGAAACAGACCATGTTTGTCATCTCCGCTATTACCGGGTTGACTTTTCCGGGCATCATCGATGATCCCGGCTGACGAGGGGGGAGAAGCAGTTCCCCCAGGCCGGTTTTCGGCCCGGAGGATAAAAGCCGGATATCATTGGCGATTCGAGAAAGATCCTGCGCGAAGTTCCGCAGGGCGCCCGATAAGCCCACAAAAGGAGCCATTGATTGCATTGCCTCGAAGTAATTGCGTGCGGGCCGGATATCGAATCCTGTCTGGCGGGCGAGATTTTCGGCGACCTTCATCCGGTAATCGGGGTGACAATTAAGGCCTGTCCCGGCCGCCGAGCCGCCCAGTCCGATCTCCTCCATTTCGTAAAACGCCTTCTCGATCCACTCGATATGACGTTCCACTGATCTGGCGTATCCCGAGAATTCCTGCCCCAGCCGGATAGGGACAGCGTCCTGCAGGTGCGTCCGCGCCGATTTGACGATATCGTTGAATTCGATAGATTTATCCGATAAAGAGGATTTCATTGTTTCAAGCGATGTTTTAAGATCAGCCCGTAACTGTAATGATGCAATGCGGATAGCTGTCGGTATAAAATCGTTAGTCGATTGCGACATGTTGACCGTATCGTTGGGATGAACAGGCTTGTATTCACCTTTTTTATGGCCCAGAATTTCGTTGGCGCGGTTGGCGATTACCTCGTTGGTGTTCATATTGTGAGATGTCCCGGCGCCGGCCTGGAAAATATCGACCGCGAATTGGTCATCGAATTTGCCTTCGATTATCTCATCGCAGGCCCGGATAATAACCCTGGCATGTTCCGGATTAACGAGTCCCAGGGCGGTGTTGGTAACGCAGGCCGCCTTCTTGACCTCCGCAGAGGCCCTGATGAAAGCCCGGTGGGCCTTTTGCCCCGAAATGGGGAAATTCTCCACCGCCCGCTGGGTCTGCGCGCCCCAGTAAGCGTCGACGGGGACCTTAACCTCGCCCAGGGAATCTTTTTCGGTTCGGTATTCCATTAATAAGAATTAACCGGACATATCTCTAACTTGTTTCTTCTACGCCAACAGGCTACACAACCAGGCCGCCAGGAACGCCCCGTAGTTTCCGACAGCATAACCGATCAGGGCCATAAGGATGCTGACCGGCACCAGTCTCTCGTCATGGAACGCCGCCACGATAGGTGACGAAGCGGCGCCTCCGATATTGGCGGCGCTGGAGATGGCAGCGGTGTGAACGTCGATCCTGAATATCCGGGCGGCTATGAGAATAAAGATCCCGTGAATGAATATCCATATATAGGCTCCCGCCACGAACGGGACTGCCTGACCCACTAACCCGGTTACTACCGCCTTGGCTCCCATCCTGGCGACAAATAGATAAACGAGTGCCATAGCCAGCTCGTGGCTTCCGGGGATCTTCTTTGCGGGCGTGAACGATAAGATCAATCCGATAGTCGTGACCAGAAGGATCTTGTAGGTGCTGGTCGTGAGAACGGGAGGAAGCGCAGGTATTATGCTGGCGATCTCGGTAGCCAGGGCCGCCACCCCTAAAGCTATAGCGAAAAGATAAAGCAGGTGCCTCATTTGAGGTTTATCTTTTTCAATGATAAGATCGTCGGCGGCGGTTTTCAGTTTATTCAAATGTTCGTCGGTTACGCCGGTGAATTTGTGAAAGTACTTCGCCAGGTTCTTCGACTGCAAAAGAATCGGGAGCCAGATCAAGTAAACCACATTGTCGGCGATTACCGCCAGCCCGAAATCGGTTCCTGACGTTCCCAGGCCCTCGGAGACGGCGGCCATGTTGCCGGTGCCGCCGATCCATGAACCGGCCAGCGCCCCGAACCCCTTCCAGGCTTCCGGGACCAGCCATCCTTTTACCGCTAAATACCCGACAGGCGCGCCGATAATCACTCCCAGCGATCCTATCAGCATCACAAAGACGCCGCGCCCCATAACCTTCACGGTCGCTCTTACATCGACATCCAGAAGAAGCAGGGTGAGGAAAACCGGCAGGAGGTTATCTCCCATCCAGTCGTATACCGGCGATTTACCGGGAATCAGTCCGCCATTGGAAAAGACAGCGGGGATCATATAAATAAAAATCAGGGGAGGGATAAAATTGAAAATTCTCCAGCCGCTTTTTTTCTCGAGGAAAAACCAGAACGCGCAGTTGGCCGCGAGAACAAAAAGAACGCCGACGGAACTGGTGATTAATCCTTCCATCAAAATATACTTTTACTACAAGCAAGTAGATTTATCAAATAAAAAACGTTTACTCTGAGACCGACCGTCTGATCGGTAAAATAGGCGGTCAGGAAGGGATTCCTGACCGCGCGATTAGAGTTAAGAAATGAATTTTATTCTGTTATCCGCCTACCGTGACGGTATCGGTACCGACGGTATCTCCTCCAATGCCGATCAATGTAACCGTGTATAACCCGCTCTGCAGATCGAATACAGTCGACTTCAGGTTGAAAAAGCATTCGCAGAAGCAGGGCGAGGCGGCGATATCGGTTTCAGTCGCGGTTATATTGAAATTATCGATTTGATAATTAACCGCGTATTCGATACAGCAATTGTAATAAGCGTCCAGATGCTGGATCTGAAGATCGTTTCCCTGTACCTCCAGGACCATATACCCGAAAACCGGATCGGGAGAAGCGGGACGACTAAGGCAATCGCCTCGTATATCCTGGTGGATCAATCCCTCGATTTCGGCGTCGTTTGACGTGGTCTTTTCCTTGGTGCAATTAAACGCCAGAATCAACAATATCGCCAACAAAGATATTGGCAAATTGTACTTAAAGTTTACGGTTTTCATCGCAGCCCTCCTTCGGCCAACCAGTGAAAATATAGATTCCCAAAAATATTATACTGACATATCCCTTTTTTATTCCCGAAATAGGTCAAGAAAATGGCCCAGAATAAGATTTTTTCCGGGTTTCGATATTTTAAGTTTATGACTTAGAAGAAGATTATTAACCTCCCACGGTTATCGTGTCAATACCCACCGTATCTCCTCGAATTCCGATCAACGCAACACTATAGAGCCCGCTTTTGAGATCGTATACGATAGATTTCAGATTGAAATAGCAGTAACAATCGCAGGGGGCTCCGGTATCGGATTCTGACGCGGTAATATCGAAATTATCAATGAAATATTCGACGGTGTATAAGAGGCAACATTGATAATGAGCGTTAATATGGTGGATATGAAGATCGTTTCCGTGTGCCTCAAGGACCATATAGCCGAATGCCGGATCCGGGGTGTCGGGGTGGTCAAGGCATTCGCTTTGAATGTCCTGATGGGCAATATCATCGATTCCGGCATTGTTTGAAGTAGTTTTTTCTCTGGAGCAGTTATACAGTAAAATCATAGAAAAATAAATCGTCAAAAATATTAGATGATTTATTTTTTTCATTTCAACCCTCCATCGGCCCCCATAATCATATATATACTACGATAATACTATACCGATTGATCCCCGTTTTATTCCCGAAAAAAAGAGGGCGGAACGGTTCCGCCCTGGTAAAAGCTTTAAATTAATATCAGCAATTATTATCAGGTTTCCGTTGAGATTCCTTCCCGCCGGGAGGGGTACGGGGAACCCCTCACGTAGGAATGCCCAGTTTCGGGAAAACATACCTGGTTAAAAGCCACCAGACGGCGAGAATTAGAATTATTTCAAGTAAAAACTTCATCGAGTCTCCTCTTCGGCCTCCTTCAGTATAATTCTTGAAATAACCAGCCTTTGTATCTCGGATGTTCCCTCGCCGATTTCACAGAGTTTGACGTCTCTGTACATTCTTTCAACAGGATAGCGGTCGCAGAACCCCGTGGCCCCCAAAATCTGTATGGCTGAATAGGTTGCGTAGTTACCGACTTCGGAGGCGAATAGTTTTGCCATGGCCGATTCTTTGGAAAACCGCACATCCCCCTGGTCTTTAAGGTGGGCGGAGTGATAGACCAGATGCCGCGCGGCCTGGATCTGCGTGGCCATGTCGGCAAGCTTAAAGGCGACAGATTGGTATTCTCCGATAGGCTTCCCGAACTGTTTTCTTTTAGTGGCGTATTTCAGCGCTACGTCGTATGCACCCTGTGCCAGCCCCAGCGCCATGGCGCCGATAGAAATGCGGCCGCCATCGAGAGTCATCATAAATTGTTTGAATCCAGCGCCAGTCTCACCAAGTTGGTCGGCATCGGGGACGAAACAATCGTCAAAATGAAGGAATCGCGTATCCGAGCCGCGTAATCCCAGCTTATTTTCTTTTTTACCGGAGGAGAAACCTTCAGTACCTCTCTTAACAATAAAAGAGGATATGGCGCGGGAGCTTTTTTCATGAGAGGTCCTGGCGGTGAATACAAACGTTGACGCCACCCCGGCGTTGGTTATCCAGCATTTGGTGCCGTTGACTTTGTAGCCGCCATCAACTTTTTCCGCGAAGGTCTTGGTACCGCCCGCATCGGAACCGGCTCCAGGTTCGGTCAAGCCGAATCCGGCCAGCTTTCCACCGGTGGATATAGGGGGGAGGTATTTCTTTTTCTGTTCCTCGGTGCCGAAAGCGTAGATAGGCCAGCAGCCGAGAGAATTATGGGCCGCGAGTGTTATGCCAGTGGAACCGCAAACCCGGGATACCTCCTCTACCGCGATGGTGTATGTCATCATATCGATTTCGGTGCCGCCATATTTTTTGTCGACGACCATTCCCAGCAGGCCGAAATCGTTGAGTTTGGCCACGAGATCATCGGGGAATATCTGCTCGCGGTCGATCTTCGCGGCAATCGGTCCAATTTCGCCTTCAGCAAACTCCCTGACACTGCCCCTGTATTTTTCATGTTCCTTCGTCGTCCACATATTACTTTTTCCCCAGGTTTCTATAGATGACCATTCTCTGCGCGTCCGATGTTCCCTCTCCGATCTCAGTTACGCGGGCGTCACGGAAATACCGTTCCACCGGGTATTCCTTCACGTACCCGTAACCGCCATGAATCTGCAGCGCCTGGTTGGCTACCCAGTTAGCGGTCTCCGAGGCAAACAGCTTGGCCATGGAACACTGCTTGGCCGCCTTTTCGCCATACTTCTGACGATTCCAGGCGGCTGAATAGGTCATCAATCTTGCGGCTTCGATTTTCATGGCCATGTCGGCCAGTTTGAACTGTATGATCTGAAAATTCGCTATGGGCTGGTCGAACTGCTCTCTTTCCTGCGCATATTTATACGCTTCCTCATAGGCCGCCTGCGCTATTCCCAACGCCTGGGCCGCGGCGCCGATCCGTCCGGCGTTTAGAAGCGAAAGCGCTATCTTGAAGCCCATATTTTTTTCGCCAATCAGGTTTTCCTTGGGGATCTCGCAGTTTTCGAATATCACGTCTCTGGTATCTGACGGTTTTATTCCCAGAAGCCTTTCCTTGGGGCCTAATTTTAATCCGGGAGTATCCTTCTCGACGATAAAGCAGGAGATACCTTTTGGACCGGCATCCTTGTCGGTTCGCGCGAAAACGATAAAAATTCCGGCCACACCGGCCGAGGTTACCCATGATTTGGTGCCGTTCAGAACAAACTTATCGCCTTTTTCCTCCGCGAAACATGAAAGCGAACCGGCATCTGTACCCGATTCCGGTTCCGAAAGACAATAAGCTCCGTAGAGTTCGCCGGATGCCATTCTTTCAAGATATTTGTCTTTGAGATACTTCGAACCGTAATCCAGGACCGCCGCGCAGCAAAGATTATTATGCACCGAGAGTCCGAGCTCCAGTCCGGCCGACCCGCGAGCTATCTCCTCCAGAACGCAGGTAACCGAAAGCAGGTCCAGGTCGAGGCCGCCATATTTCTCCGGCACCAGCATACCGCAGTATCCCAGCTCGCCGAGTTCCTTGAATATTTCAGGCGGTATAGCCTCGTCCTCATCCATCTTCTCGGCTATGGGCATCAGCTTTTTCTCGGCGAACTCCCGGGCGGCGTCACGCATCAATATCTGGTCTTCACCCAATTCAAAATCCATTACACAACCTCATCTTTATTAAGGCCAACTACCCGATTATTTATCATATACAAAGAAACCTCTTCCGCTTTTTCGTCCCAGGAAACCGGCGTGCACCATCTTCTTCAAAAGGGGGCAGGGACGATATTTCGAATCGGAATAACCTTCGTATAAAACGTCCATAATGTCAAGGCAAACATCCAGGCCGATAAAATCGGCCAATGTCAACGGGCCCATGGGATGAGCCATGCCCAGCATCATCACCGTATCGATATCCTCCGGCTTGGCTACCCCTTCCATGACGCAATAAATGGCTTCGTTGATCATGGGCATCAGTACTCGATTGGAGACGAAGCCGGGATAATCGTTGACCTCCACCGGTGTTTTACCCACCGCTTCCGAAAGCTCTTTGACGGTCTTGAAGGTCTCATCGGAGGTGGCGATTCCTCTGATTATTTCCACCAGTTTCATCATGGGTACCGGGTTCATAAAATGCATACCGATAAATTTATCCGGCCGCGAAGTATCCGCAGCCATCGCGGTGATGGGCAGGGAAGAGGTGTTGGAGGCGAAAATCGTTTCCGGCTTGCAGGTTGAATCGAGTTTTTCGAATATCTCGCCCTTCACATGCGGATCCTCGAATACCGCTTCGATCACGATGTCCGCGGCCTTAGCATCGTTTAAATCCAGCGACGGTTTCAATCTTCCCATGGTGGCGGAGATATCGTCGGCCGTTATTGTGCCTTTTTTCGCCTGACGTTCCAGGTTTTTCTTTATGGTCGCTGTCGCCCGGTCGAGAAACTCCTGTTCGGTTTCAATCAGTACTGTCTCATACCCGTTCTGCGCGAAAACATGGGCGATGCCGTTGCCCATAGTACCGCCGCCGATTACGGCTACGTTTTTTATTGCCATTTTTAGCCTTTCTATTAGTAAATAATAGGGATTTATCTTTCTATGGTTCCATAACCTCCATATCAATCAATTCCCAGTTTTCAAAAGAACGAATTGAATCCAGTATTGCCCCGAATTCATCGTATAAAATGCTAGTAGGGTATGCGTATTCAATGCCCATTAAACCATCGTTGCTATACCACTCAAAAGCTGAACGTATGGTATCGTTAGTTGTGCTGTTCCATATTGTACTTCGAATAACATCGCAATACCGCCACCCGGACGGCAATTCAATATAGTCGATCCCCACAACGTTTTTATTTTCCAAATATTGGTCATATATCCACGCTATCCAGGCTTTCCCGCCTCTGAGCGGGAAATCCAGCAGATTATGGGGGAAATCATAAATGTAGGGATTCGGTTCGCTGCCGATAGAGAAATCATCATAAGCGAACATCTTCAGTTTATCGTCCTCGATTTTCAGCCATTGCCTGTTTATAAAAGTATCGACATCACCTTCAAGATAGGTAATTACGGTATCGTCGCAGACTATCAAATCCGGGATTCCCGGCAGACTGCCGGGCCCGATAATATGTCGAAAGATTTCTCTTGTGACGGTGTCCGTCAATGAAGAGTCATTGAAGGGAATGGTATGCCACATTGCATCATATTCCCACCTGGAATCGGTTGTCAACGGGAAGGTCGATGTCGGCGTTCGTTCGACCTCTGTCGGGTCTTTAGCACAGGAAAATAGGATAAGGAGAATCCCGGCTAAATTGACCGCCAATCTTAGTCTTTTTAAATTACACATGGTATTTCCCCATGAAAAAACTACGTCATTTCAATGGCCATGGCCACCGCGTTACCGCCGCCCAGGCATAATGTCGCCATTCCCTTCTTCAGTTTGCGGTCTTTCATGGCGTAAATCAAAGTGGTCAGAATCCGCGCTCCGGAGGCCCCGATTGGATGGCCAAGAGCAATGGCTCCGCCGTTAACGTTTACCCTATTCCAATCCCACTTCAGGGCGTTGCCGTCTGCCAGGCACTGCGCCGCGAAGGCCTCGTTAGCCTCGATCAAATCCCAGTGGTTTATATCGACCTTCATCTTCTTCATCAGGTTTTCCACCGCGTAGATGGGGGCGAAGAAGAGATCCTGCGGATCGGTGCCGGAGGTGGAATAGGCGATAATTTTCGCCAGTGGCCTGTGGTTATGCTTTTGGGCATATTCCAGGGACGATACCACCACCGCCGAGGAGCCATCGTTCAGGCCGGGCGCATTTCCCGCGGTTACTATCCCGTCCTTTACGAACGCCGGTTTGAGCTTCGCCAATTTTTCCGCGGTAGTGCCGGGCCGGGGTCCCTCGTCGGTATCGAAAATGATTGGATCGCCCTTTCTCTGGGGTATCTCGATAGGGAAGATCTCCTCCTTGAATTTGCCGGCTTCAATCGCTTTCGACGCTTTTTGCTGGGAGTTGGCGGCGTATTCGTCCAGCATCTCGCGGGTGAGGTTGGCTTTCTTGGCGGTGTATTCGGCGGCGTTACCCATATGGTAATCGTTGAACGAATCCCACAAACCGTCGGTAATCATAAGGTCGACCAGTTTCTTGTGCCCAAACTTCAAACCTTCCTTGGCGCCGTGAAGGGCATACGGTGTGCAGGACATCGATTCCATACCGCCGGCAACGAACAGATGGCCGTCACCTGCTTTGATGGCTTGCGCCGAAAGCATCGCCGCCTTAAGACCGCTTCCACAGACTTTGTTAATGGTAATGGCCGGCACTTTCGATGGTATCCCGCCGTGGATGGCCGCCTGCCTCCCCGGGGCCTGGTTGGAGCCGCCCTGTACTACCTGCCCCATGATTACCTCGTCGATATCCTCAACATTGATTCCCGCCCTTTTCACAGCCTCCTTTATGGCCAGCGCGCCCAGCTGCGGCGCGGTAAGACTTGATAATCCGCCCAGAAACGTTCCTATTGCCGATCTGCATGCCGAAAGAATTACTGCTTCACCTGCCATTTATTTCTCCTTGGTTTTGATTTATTTTTGGAATTTTCTCGCTATCTTATCTTACTACGGTGTCATTCCCAACTTGATTGGGAATCCAGAAACTTGGCCTTGTTCTGGATTCCCGCTTTCGCGGGAATGACAAATCCTTTTTAACCTGCAGACTTATTCCAGTTCTTTATCGAGTTCGCTTTTTGGTGTACTTTCCTTTTCCTGCTTTCTGAATGATGAAATAGTACTTGAGACCAATAAAAACGTAATTGCTGAAACCAAAAACATCCGAAAATAATCGTTTCTTATAAAATCTTTTAAAACAAAACCTACAACAGTTGCCACAATAAGACCAATTATAAGATCGATTTTTTCATATTTCTTTTTGATTTTGGCCGCCAGAGTAGGTTTTGGTTCCGGAATCGGGGCGATTTTTCCTGTTTTCCATATATCCAGAACATTCGAGTCCTCGCTGGTTTTCAACGCGGTTACCGGCACGGTAATCACCTCTTTGCAATGCGGGCAATTAAACTGTTCCCCGATTCGGAGAAAATTCGATACCACTGGTTTCCTGCATCTCGGGCAATCGAATTTTAAAGGAGTTTTAAGTTCCTTTTTTTTATCGTTCAAGTAATACATGTGCCTTATTGTCGGGTTTCTCTCCCGACTAAAAGTCGGGATCGGAACCCGACCTACGGCCTGCAATTCTATTCCAGTCTTTTTCAAGCCCACTTTTCGGTGTACTTTCCTATTCCTGTTTTCTAAAAGCCGATATAGTGTAAGAAACCCAGGCGCCAATTCCAACGGATATTAATAATTTATGGATTACGCTTGCCACCACCTCATCAAAGAGCATATAAGCCCCAACCGCCACAATAACGCCGGTTATTATATTGATTTTTAAAAGCCTCTTCTTGATTTTATCCGCCAGAGTAGGTTTTCGTATTGAGATTGGAGCAGGTTTTTCGAAACTCCATACATTCGAAACGTTCGGGGCTTCGCTGGTCACTTCCGCGTATTCCGGCACGGTAATCGTTTCCCTGCAATACGGGCAATTAAGCATCTCGCCGATCTGAATGTAATTGGATACCACCTTGTTTCCGCAGTAGGGGCAATTGAATTTCAGCGGCGTCTTAAGCTTGCTTTTTTTATCGTTCAGGTAATCCATAGGCCCTATTATCGGGTTTCTCTCCCGCTGAAGCGGGATCGGAACCCGACCTACAAATAGCTTGAATCACTGGGATCTTCGTTTAAAATTGCTAAATGCAAAACCAGCGATTATTTCCTGTCGGTCCTCAAAATCGTGATGCAGATGATGTTGATATTTAAAGCCAAGTTCCAGCGATAACAACGTAGCATCACTTATTTTAAAGCCCAGGCCGCCGCCTCCCGCGCCAAAGGGGCCGCCGTGGTCTCCCCCCGAAACACCCCTTACGAATCCTATAGCATAACCCGCCTCCAGAAACAGATACGCTCTTACCCGTGAGATATCGGGCGCGCAGCTTCTGAGACCTACGTAAACTGGCATAAACGCGGCATTGGAATATTTCTCCACCGTCAATCCTACGGCAAAAAGAGAATTTCCGGAAAAGCTGATGCCGGATGACAAACCGGCCGTAACCGCGGCTTCTTCTTTGGAAGGCTCCATAACTGTGCCCAGTTTAACGATTAATATTTGGTATTTTTCATTTTCGGAAACCGGTTGCCCCCATTCGTCAATCTCATTATTTGAGGCCAGAGCCGAAGAATAAAAAAGGCAGGCGGAGAAAAGGGATAATAGTATGATAAAATTACTCATGATCGAGGCAGTAAATAATTGCGATTCTCCGGTCACTCTGTCGGGTTTATCTCCCGCTGAAGCGGGATCGGAACCCGACCTGCAAACCAGCGTCGGCGGCCAGATGGATTTTCGGGAGCGCAGGGCTCCCGGCCTACAGCGTCCCCTCATCGTGATAGGTCCCCGAATCATTCCGACTCATTTCTAAAACTGCCGAAGGTCAGGCCAACAAGCAACTCTTTTCGGCTGCCCAACATATGCTCTTGCAATTTGAATCCTACCTCCGGGGACAAAAATGTTCTCTCTCCCAGCCTGAAACCTATACCGAACCCTACGGCACCGAGGGGACCGCCCTGATTCCCTCCCGAAGCTCCTTTCACGAAACCGATTGCGTAACCCGCATTTAAAAACAGGTAAGGCCTGAGCATAGATTCTTCGGATGAGACACTTCGGAAATCAATGTAAAAAGGCATAAATGAAGCATTGGAGTATTTTTCAATATTCAGGCCAATCCCCAAAAAAGTATAGTCCTTCAAATTTATACAGCCGCTAAACCCGATTGAAATTGCGTTCCCCAGCCCGGAAAGCTCTGTTACGGTGGTTAGCTTTAAAGATGTTAATATCACTTTGTCGGATTGGGGAACAGCTTCTGTCCAATCATCCCAATCGGCATCATAAGCTTGAGCTGCTGAATAGATAAGGAATGCAATAAAAATCGTTAGTATTAAGGTCGCCCGACGATTGATATTCCGTGTTTCGGGAAATATGAATTCCGAAACCACCGAAAAACCGTCGGATTTCCGGCCTCGCTCAGAATTCGCCCTCCAATTACAAATATGTCTATTTGTCAAACCTCAACCCTCGACAATCTCCAGAATTATACCCGGCCTTAAACCCCGATTGATATAGTACCTCCAAAATAGTTATCATTAGAATATTCTTTATAATAATCATTAGAATATTTTATCATAAATATCTTAAATCCTATCTCAAAATAACAATAGAGTATCCTTTTATATCTAATTTTAAGACCGGTTCCGAAATTTATAATCGGGCCGCTACCTTCTCTATAGTATGATCTTCCCGAGGCATATCCCATTTCGGTGTAAATTATAGGACTGATTTTTCCGGGTAAAGGATATGCTTTCAATGCAATAACCAACTCATGGAATTTATTGTTGCCGCTGCCATTTATTCCGATACCGGCGCCGGCCGTTAAATTATTAAAATTTACGCCCGTGAGAATAGCAACTGTGGGTCCGGTAAAATATCTTCTGTTGATGATTCCTGCTCGAAAAATCACAATGTGCTTTTTATCGGTATCAGAAGGATGTTTTATTTTCATATTGTCATCCGCCAGTACAATATTGCTGGATACAATTATGGAAAACATGATTAAAGGAAAAATTCGTTTATTATTTATCAACCGGTAGCTCCTGTTCGAGCATGAAAATCATATCTTTTGCCTTCTCGGCCCACTGACCGGTCGATTCTTTTTCGAGATACTTTCTGAACCAGACGAGCGCATGTTCTTTCCGCCCGGTATCGTAATATAGCTGTCCCAGCATGTAGATCGCCTCCGGCATCTCGCCGACTTTGAAAGCGTCCATAAAACGGGATTCCGCCTCCTTGATATCCTTTTCTTCCAATGCTACCAGCCCCAATCCATAGTAAGCCCGGGGGTAGGTGGCGTCGACGGTGATCGCCTTTTCGTAATTTTCTTTCGCCATCCTAAGATTATTCCGGAAAAACCAGATGGTGGCCATGTTGTTGTATGTGCGGGGGTAAAGATCATCGACCTCGGAACCCCGCTCATACCAGATCAAGGCCTCATCATATTCGCCCTTCATGAAATGGATATTCCCGATAGATTGATAGGCGTCGACGTTGCGGGGGTTGTGCGCTATAGCCCCCATATAATAAACCATGGCGCTGTCGTCCTCGCCTATCTGCTGGTAGCAGATCGCCAGCTCCTGGTAGACGGGTGCGAAATGCTCCTTTTGTTTCAACGCTTTTCTGTAATAGGGTATGGCTTCGGCAGGCCGGTTCTGGAGCAAATGTTCGTGTCCTTTCGTATAGTTTTTCAGATAAGCGTCCTCGCCGGGTGCGAACAGGCCGCAGGAGCCTGCAACCAATAAAAAGGATACGGCGGCGATGAGGATTGTATTTTTTTTCATTTTCTCCCTCAACAAAAGCGGGTTTGCGACCACATTGCGGAATATAATGTTTATACTCCCGATAATCAAATAGGTTTTGCGGTCCGTTATTTGAATAAAATTGTACCCGGCTCGCCCCGGAATCGTGATTTTATCAACGATAACGCAATAATGTTGAGAAGGAGTTTTTTCATCATTATCCCGAAAAGCAAAGTTACACCTCCGGACGCGGCATATAGTTCTTGCCGGTCACCGGAATTAAAAATAGTGTTGCTTTCTATCATAAAATGTAATACGCTGAGATATAAATATAAGAAATATAACCCGAATATGGGACGGCATGAAGCGGAGGCGATGATGATCATTTATCTGGGGACATTCCTTATTGCCCTTTCTATGCTGGCGCTGGAGGTGACATTAACACGGCTGTTGAGTGTTATTACATGGTATCACATTGCGTTTTTTGCCATCGGCGTTGCCATGCTGGGTATGACCGCGGCAGCCATAACGGTATTTTTGAAACCACACTGGTTTTCCGAAGATAGACTGAATGAAAGTATTGCCAACTCCTGTTTCGCATATTCGCTTGTCGTACCGCTGGCCCTGGTAACGTTATGCACAACTCCGTTGCATCTGACCAAATCTTTGATGTACCTTCTGGCATTATTCCAGGCCACTGTGGCCTGCGCGGTTCCGTTTTACTTTTCGGGGATGGCCATAACCGCAGTCCTGACCAAGCACCGGCATCCTATAGGAATGTTGTATGCCAGTGATTTAATCGGAGCTTCGCTGGGATGCCTGCTGGTGCTCTGGGGACTTGAAATATTCGATGCTCCCAGCCTGATAATATTTTGCGCGGCGATCGGTATGCTTGCGGCCATAACCTTCGGACGGGCGGGTCGTACCTTCAAACACCGTCGGATGTCATGGGCATTTCTGGTTATTCTACTGCTTCTGGCCGTTCCTAACTCTCTAACCTCCTATGGTATACGGCCCTTCGTCGTGAAGGGTAATTTCCAGGACCCATCAAGCTATTTCCTGGAAAGATGGAATTCTTTTTCCCGTATAGTCGTATCCGAAAAGAATGTGGGGAAGGCTCAATTCTGGGGAAAAAGCCCTCGGGCAACAGAAGACCTGAACGCGGTTCAATACGGCATGAGTATTGATGGAGGAGCCTATACGACCCTTCGACGATTCAAGACCCCGGATGATATCGCTCATTTGAAATATGATATCACCAACGCGGTTTATTTTCTTCGTCCTCGCGGGGGTGCCTGTATCATAGGGGTGGGGGGCGGTAGAGACGTTCAGAGCGCTTTGTTGTTCGGACACGAAAACATCGTCGGCATCGACCTCAATCCGATTTTTATCGATCTGCTACGCAATCAGTTCAAAGAGTTTGCAGGGTTATCCGACCGCGAGGAAGTTACCCTGGTAATTGACGAGGCCCGGAGCTTTCTTTCCAGATCAAAGGAAAAGTACAGTGTTATACAAATGTCGATGACGGACACTTTCGCCGCCACCGGGGCCGGTGCCTTTTCGCTTTCGGAAAACGGGCTGTATACAATTGAAGGATGGAAAATATTTTTTGATCGCCTTGCTGATGACGGAATATTCACGGTCTCACGATGGCACAATCCCGAAAACCTCGGGGAAACCGGCCGAGTAACCAGTCTTGCCGTGGCCACCCTGCTGTCTTCGGGCGTATCCATGCCGTCGGATCACATCGCCATGATCGCCACAGACAGTCTTTCGACCCTGCTGTTAGCTAAACGGCCGTTTGACAGCCTTGATATCGCCAATATGATTAGTTATGCCGACGAAATGGGATTCCATACCGCCATAATCCCGGGAAAACAACCTTCCCACAATGCCATAATGAAGATAGTATCCGCCCGGTCATTTGGTGAGTTGGAGACCGCGATTGCCGATGAAATCCTCAATTATAGTCCCCCCACGGACGAGAATCCGTATTTCTTCAATATGCTGCGTTTAAATCATCTTGGATCTTTCGACTGGCCCGGGCCGGGAGTAATGCGGGGAAACCTGGCTGCCCATATTGCTCTACTGGGACTTATAATTTCTTTATTGATTATCAGCATTGCGGCAATCGCGCTACCGTTATGGCTACAAAAAGGATCGGTTCAGCCCAAAAACGGCAAATCGGCAATTCTCTGGTCCGGAGCCGCCTATTTCTCGCTGATCGGTGCCGGATTCATGTTCGTCGAAATCGGCTTGATTCAGAGGCTGTCTGTCTTTCTGGGGCATCCCATATATGCCTTGGGAATATTACTCTTTACAATTATCGCCAGCACCGGATTCGGCAGTCTCCTGAGCGAGAAATTACCTTTAACGAAAATTCCCTGGATATTCATATTTCCGCCCGTTATAGCTGCGGCGATCGTCGCCATCAAATTCGCTCTTCCTGCTCTGGCGTCAGCCATGGAGGCGTCACCCATAACTCACAGAATAGTGATTTCTATACTATTGATAGCTCCTTTGGGTTTAATGCTGGGGGTATGTTTCCCCACGGGCATGCGATTGGTAAGGATAGCGAAGTCTGCCGAGACGCCTTGGTACTGGGCTCTTAACGGTATCTTCAGCGTTTTGTGTTCAGCGTTGGCGGTTTTTGTGGGGATTCACGCCGGTATTTCGGCCAATTTATTTATCTCGGCCGCCTGCTATTTTTTACTTCTCTTTTGTTTACCTGCAATGTACAGGATCCCTCGGAGGTCTACGATAGCCCCGTAATAGCGAACGTCGCGTGTGTAATTGCCTTTCAATAATCATCGACGACAACCGCTTATAGGCAATTCATGTGGATTCCTGACGGCAGTACCGTACAACACCGATTATGATCCCGAATTGCGGTGTACAATATCTTTGATTCCCCTTGCCAACCTTTACCCGAATTTGTATACTTTTGGCGATTTGTGCATGTTTGAAGCCAAGAGTTTCGCTTGATGAATAGAGTGGAGGAATTATGCCTTTTCAAAAAGTAGATAAAATCTGGATGAACGGACAATTGGTCAACTGGGACGACGCCAGGATCCATATCCTTTCCCATGTCATTCATTACGGTTCGGGGATTTTCGAGGGAGCACGATGCTACAGCACCCCCAAGGGACCGGCCATTTTCCGCCTGAAAGAACATACCGACCGGATGTTCAACTCCTGCAAGATTTACAGAATGGAGATACCCTTTACAAAGGACGAGATCAATCGGGCGATTATCGACCTTATAAAAGTTAACAAGCTTAACGAATGCTATATACGTCCGCTGGTTTATCGCGGCTATGAAAACCTCGGGGTGGATCCCACCGGTATTCCTATCGAGGTAAGTATCGCTGTATGGCCCTGGGGCAAGTATCTCGGACCCGAAGCCCTGGAGCAGGGGGTAGATGTCGGCGTGTCATCATGGCGGCGCAACGCTCCCGGCACCATGCCCGATATGGCCAAGGCGACCGCCAATTACATGAACGGCCAGCTTATCCGCCTGGAGGCGCGGGCGCACGGTTATGTCGAGGGAATAGCTCTCGACGTTTTCGGGCATGTCTCCGAGGGTTCGGGCGAAAATATCTTTATAGCGCGAAGCGGAGCGCTCGTTACCCCTCCGTTTGGATCATCAATTCTGCCCGGCATAGTCAGGAGCTCCGTCATAAGACTGGCGAAGGATATGGGGATAGAGGTTATCGAGGAGGAGATACCCCGCGAGGCTCTTTATATCGCCGATGAGGTGTTTTTCACCGGTTCGGCGGCTGAGATTTCGCCCATCAGATCGATCGACGGTATCCAGATCGGCGAGGGCAAACGGGGGCCCATTACCGAAAAATTGCAAAAGGCCTTCTTCGAAATGTTCGAGGCCGGGTACGAGGATAAATATAACTGGTTGACGTACGTAAAATGAAGATCGCGCTGGGAGCAGACCACCGGGGGTTCTGCTATAAGCACAGGATCAAGGCCTACCTTTCACAAAAAGGTATAGAGGTGATCGACTGCGGTACCGACTCGGAGAAAAGCGCCGATTATTCCGAATTTGGTCTAAAGGCTGCCGGGGAAGTGTCCGCAGGCAACGCCGATTACGGAATACTTGTATGCGGGACAGGTAACGGCATGATGATGGCGGCCAACAAGGTCAAATCGATCCGGGCCGGGCTGGCGGTCAACCCGGAGATGGCGGCCCTGACCCGCGCCCACAACAACGCCAACGTGCTGGTGCTTTCGGATCTGTATACGCCTTGCGATCAGTTGAACGAAATAGTCGATAAGTTTCTGGAAACGGAGTTCGAGGGCGGCCGCCACAAAAAACGGGTCGATATAATCACCGATTACGAGGATAAATCCGATGTTTGATAGATTGAAAGAGACCGATCCCGAAATATACGACGCTATTTATAAAGAGGCTATTCGTCAGCATGACGGGCTGGAATTGATCGCCTCGGAGAATTTCGTCTCCTATGCGGTTCTCGAAGCGGCTTCGGCGGTTATGACCAACAAGTACGCCGAAGGTTACCCGGGTAAACGTTATTACGGCGGATGTACCCATGTCGACGAGGCCGAGAACCTGGCCCGAGACCGCGCCAAACAGCTTTTCGGATGCGAGCATGTCAACGTGCAGCCGCACTCCGGCTCGCAGGCAAACATGGCGGTCTATTTCTGCGTGCTGAAACCGGGCGACACCGTGATGGGGCTCGATCTCTCCTGCGGCGGGCACCTCACTCACGGATTGCCCCTGAACTTCTCCGGTAAATTCTTCAATGTCGTCCCGTACTTCGTTGATAAAGAGACCGAGGTCATCGACTACGACGCGGTCATGAAACAGGCCTGCGAGGTGGGGCCGAAACTTATCATAGTCGGCGCGTCGGCTTATCCCCGCACCCTCGATTTCAAGAGGTTCCGGGAGATCTGCGACGAGTGCGGCGCGTTGATGATGGTCGATATCGCCCATATCGCCGGGCTGATCGTGGCCGGGCTGCATCCCTCGCCGATACCCTACGCCGATTTCGTAACCACCACCACCCACAAGACCCTGCGCGGCCCCCGGGGCGGGATGATAATGTGCAAGGAACAGTACGCCACCGACCTCGATCGCGAGGTCATGCCCGGAGTGCAGGGCGGGCCGCTCATGCATATCATAGCGGCTAAGGCGGTGGCCTTCAAGGAGGCCACGAAACCGGAGTTCAACGAGTACCAGAAACGGATCGTGGAAAACGCCGTCACGCTGGCGAAGACGCTGGCCGATGAGGGGCAGAAGCTCGTCTCCGGCGGCACTGATACCCATGTTATGCTGGTATCGTTCCTGGGGATGAAGTTCTCCGGCAAGAAGATCGAGAACCGGCTGGAGGAGGCCAAGATCACGGTGAACAAGAACACCGTGCCGTTCGACGACAGAAAACCCTTTATCGCCTCCGGCATCAGGATCGGCACCCCCGCCGTCACCACCCGCGGCATGGGGCCTGAGGAGATGCGGCAGATAGGGAAGATGATCGCGCGGGTCATCGAAAACCGCGACGACGAAACAGTCATCGCCGCCGTCCGCGACGAAGTCTCCGCGCTGTGCGAACGCTTCCCGCTGTACCCGGAGTTGAGATAATCCTTCATATGCAGTTGTCTGGCCAGAATAAAAATCCCAAAATTGCGATTTATCATGTTTAGACCTATTCATATATTGCCTTTATTTAGCATAGAAGATAGAAGCAAATATCAAGAGCGATGGAATTCAAAAACAGGACGTGAAATATATGAATACATCCTTGAAAAAATCAGGAAAGGAGGCGGTGAGGATTTCCTTCAAAATGATTTTTGGGATGGCAAGTTGAAAATAATGGAAAATCAATGGGATTTAAGGGGATTTAATATTTTTAAGGAGGAAATCGAATTTCCCGCAGATGAGAATTTTGAAGGTATTAACTTTTCCTATTGCCAATTTTATCATTCGACATTCGCCAAAGCTGTATTTGAAAGCACATTTAGCTTCTCTAGAATCTATAATTGCAACTTCGTTGAGTGTATTTTCCATTATTCCTCATTTTATGGGGCTCG